>NZ_JAAMQJ010000040.1 GCF_013523125.1 Pseudomonas entomophila
ATAGAGGTAAACCTTTTCGACTTTGGCGTCGGGACGCATCATGGTGTGCGGGCTCCAGAAGGAAATCGGGAGCACAGCATCGGTGATCAGCTGAACGTTTTGAATGTGGGGTTCATGGAGCGCTTACTACCGGACGAGTGCCCACATCTGATCGTATTCGACGACACCGAGGTGGAAAGCCTGATGTTTGCTGGCGCTGGCGCTCGCTGGGCGGCGCTGGAGAGTTGGAAGAAGATCAGCACCTCATGGAACGCACACCTTTTCGTGCGGGTGGCGCGCAACTCCCGCGATGATCGTAACCCATGCGCCACGGTCACCGACCCTGCCGAGGTTAAGCGGCTGCACGAAGAGGTGAGCGCCTACAAAGAATCCCGCGAGCGACTGCATGAGTGGCTGCGAGAAGAGCAGCTGGAGAGCATTGCACTGCACGCCCAGTTGGCCGAACGGGACGGGCACTTGGAGAACGCTCTGGACGTCCTGAAAAACGTAGACGACCTCGATCGGACTGGCGAAGGAGTCAAGTCCGATATAGAGCGCATGCTATCCGCCAGCGCAGAGCCGAGCGCCGGGAAGAAGCAAGCATTGCAAGCGGAGGCGTCCCTTGGAATTGAACGCCTGCCTGTAGGGCCGAGCGCGCCGAAGTGCAAGTTCTGCGGTGGTGACGGATACCGCCATGAGCCTCGCTCGCCAGGAGTCGATTGCACGGCCTGCAATTGCACGGGGATTCAACAGGGTGCCGATCTGGTCGCATGGTACGAAGCGCATCTCCGCAAAATCAGCGCAGAGCCGAGCGTGCCGGTTGAGATCGACGAGCGTGTGTGCAAAGGCGCCTGGGAGCTGGGCGCTGCGTGCGGTAAGTGCAGCCGCTGCAAGGCCAGCGCCGCCCTGGAGCGCAAGCCAGTCGAACCGCTGCCGCCCGTAGACGGCGACCTGCTCCCGCCGATCGGCAGCAAGGTGCTGATTCGCCTGGGCCGCGAGGATGCGTGGGTAGAGCGTACCGTGGTCGGCTACTACGTCTGGGGAAACCACGGGCTGGACCAAAATGTGCACCGCGTCTTCGTGCGCGTCCGCGACGCCGAGGGCTACTTGAACGCCCGTCTTCTCGGCGACGTTTGCCCGGTCGCCACGGAGCGCAAGCCATGATCACCTAGTGCGTTCTCGGCTGCATGGCGCTGTTCTGGCTGCCGCTGTCGATCTGGTGTGCGTCATGAGCCAGGAGCATTTATCAGAGGTTTTAAAATTACGCCATCTTAATCTTTCTTAAAACTACTAGTTGCCAACTCGACCTGGAGACCCTGCCATTTATATAGCATTTCTATATTCTCATAAAGAGCACTGGGATTATCTTCAAACCATTTACCATCGCTCAAATACTCCTGCGTACTAGTGTGCATATTTTTCAACACCGATGCCACGTGGATATGAGCAGTAATTTGGCCCGCTTCGCCTAGCTCATGCATAGGCACCATTCCGAGCGCAGTGATATGGGAGGAAATGAAGTGTTCGTAATGTGCTCCCCATGCGTCTCTAAATTCTTCTGCGCTAGGTTTTTCCTTTACTACTTTAGTGAGATCTCTTGCAGCAGCCGCTGCAGCCTCCCTGACAGAGATGTATGCCTGCTCCTTTTCCTTCTTTATTTTATTTTCTCTTACCTCAGCATGCTTGAACTGTTTGCGCGAGATTACAAAAGCCCCCCATATAGAAACTATTGACCCGATAGCTTGAACCCAACTGGCCGCTTCTGAAGAAGTAAGATCTGCAAGCGAAATCATCTTACTGCCAATCAAGAAAATCAAGATAAGAACAGCAGCGACATAGATCTTCAAAAAAATCCTCGAAAACCAAAATAGATAATTCATTCAAAGCGCTCTTTATCAGATTTTATTAAAAGGCGAACATAATGCCCACAGAAAATCAATCCAGCAATACAGAGAACGCTGCATGCCCGTTCTGCGGAGGCCAAGTTGACCCATTGGGCTGGTTGCGTGGCGATGGCGTGCGCGGACCGGAATGCGAGAACTGCAGCGCAACTGCTCCCACGCTTGCTCTGTGGAACCGTGCTCGAACAGCTCTGCAGGGCCAGGGCAAGCCAGTGGCCTACCAGATCCGCAGCAAGACCGATCGGCCTGGATCACAGTGGAAGCCGTGGCGTGAGTGCTGCGATAACGAGCGGGCCTTGCACGGCCATGAAGTAGGCCGTTTCAACCAGCACGGGATCATACGCGAGATTCGGCCGGTCTTCGCCAGCGCTACCGACCCTGCCGAGGTTGAGCAGCTACGCGCCGAAAATGAACGCTTGAGCGGCTTGAAGCCCGAATGGCCACCGCGACCACCAGCAGGCGATGGCCTACCTCGCTACGGTCTTCGATGGAACGGCTCACAACAGCCTATCGCAGTGCCCATGGACGATGGCTATTGGACGCCCTGGCACCTGGCAGATCGCATACGTGAAGACCGCGACGGCCTGCTCGAAGGCGGCGCCCACGCGCTGTAACCCCTACCCCTACTAATCTTGCCTGCCGTCCAGCGCGGGCCTGGAGCACTCATGTCCCTGATATCCGTCGAGCAAGCTGCCGGCCTGCTCTGTGTCAGCCGGGCCACCGCCTACCGGATGGCCACCGAGGGTCGCATCCCGACCGTGCGCTGGATGAAGCGCGGAGTCAGGGTGCATGCCGAGAAACTGCAACAGATGATCGATGAAGCCGCCACTGCTAGTATTCGCGCCGCGGGCGGCATGTCGGAGGAACCCGAATGCCCTACAAAAGAGACGATTCGCCCTATTGGTGGATCTTTGTCACCCAAGCAGATGGAAAACGAGTTAGACGCTCTTCTGGCACTGCCGACTTCGCGGCGGCGAAAGCACTAGAGCAACAGGCCCGGGCGGATGCCTGGAAGGAAAAGGAATGGGGCGTGAATCCGCCCCGGTCCTTCAACGAAGTAATGCTCCCGTATCTGCGCAACGCCAGCCAGCATCAGCGCAGCTACGAGACAACGACCAATAGGGTAAAGGCGCTGCGGGAACATTTTACAGACGCCACGATGAATGACCTAGCGGGAGACATCCGCGCATACATGGACAGACGGATGGCGGACGGCGTATCGGCCGCGACGATCAACCGGGAACTCGCGGCGCTGTCGGCGGCGATCAATTGGTGCAACGTCGAATATGAATGGGGTCTGCCGAATCCGGTGAAAGGCCGGAAGTTGAAGGAACCCGAAGGCAGGGTGCGCTGGCTGACGCGGGCCGAGGTGGAAAGCCTGTGCCGAGCCGCTCGAGCGCAGAAGTTTGGCCTGCTGCTGGAGTCGTTCATTCGCCTGGCGGTGAACACGGGTTGCCGGAAGGAGGAGATGCTGGGCCTCGAGTGGCGGCGCGTGGACTTCGCCAATGGCCTGATCTACCTGGAAGGCGTGCACACCAAAGCAGGGAAGCGCCGGAGCATCCCACTGAACGAGGGAGCGATCGACGCCCTCAAGCAGATGATGGCGTTCCGGGCTGAGCACTGCCCGTCTACGCCTTGGGTCTTCGCCAGGGGCAACGGCGAACGTGTGCTGTGCATGCGAACGGGGTTTGCCAGGGCTTGCAAGAAGGTGGGGATTGAAGACTTCAAGATTCACGATCTGCGGCACACGTGTGCTGCGCATTTGATCAGTGCCGGCGTTGCACTGGCAGAAGTCAGGGATCTACTCGGCCACTCAACCGTCATGATGACGGAGCGGTATGCGCACTTGGCGCCGGCCAGAGTAAGAGATGCGGTAAGGGTGCTGGACCAGGGCCGTGAACGCTCGAGTTCACGTTCTGTTCACGCTGATAATCCAGTGGTTCAAGGGGGAGCACTGCTTAAGCTCGTAACCCCTTGATTTATAAGGTGGTGCGGACGAAGAGACTCGAACTCTTACAGCTTGCGCCGCTGGAACCTAAATCCAGTGTGTCTACCAATTCCACCACGTCCGCATAAAGCACTTAAAGCAAAGGCGCCAGATCGTACAATCGGGCGCCTTTCTCGAATATGGGGTGGACGATGGGAATCGAACCCACGACAACTGGAATCACAATCCAGCGCTCTACCAACTGAGCTACGCCCACCATATTGCGGTACTGCTATGAACCTTGCCCAAGCTGCCTAATGGCGCACCCGGCAGGACTCGAACCTGCGACCATCCGCTTAGAAGGCGGATGCTCTATCCAGCTGAGCTACGGGCGCTTATTCAATCTGCTTTCTGATACGATTGCAAATCAACGTCTAGTCCGTACCGAACGAGCTAAAAATCCGCTCATTCTGCCCGACCTCGCTAACCAGTGCTAGGCCCTGCCCGACAAGTGCGACGAATGTTATAGACGACCTCCCAAGGCGTCAACACTTTTTTAAAAAAAAATTTAGCCGTTTGAAGGGCTTAGAGGATTTGCTCGACCATCTGCCTTTGCCCTCGGGCCTGGGCATGCGAGAATGCGCGCTCTTTCATGTTCCTTTCTCGATGGTTAATCACCCGTCTATGACTGCACACCTAATCGATGGCAAGGCGATCGCCGCCAGCTTGCGCAAGCAGATCGCCCACCGTGTCGAAGAGCGTCTTCAACAGGGCCTGCGCGTACCGGGCCTGGCAGTGATCCTGGTCGGTACCGACCCCGCCTCGCAAGTCTATGTTTCGCACAAGCGCAAGGACTGCGAAGAAGTGGGCTTCCTTTCCCAAGCCTACGACCTGCCGAGCACCACCACCCAGCAGACGCTGACCGAGCTGATCGATCGCCTGAACGATGACCCGGCGGTCGACGGCATCCTGCTGCAGCTGCCGCTGCCTGAGCATCTGGATGCGTCGCTGTTGCTCGAGCGGATTCGCCCGGACAAGGATGTGGACGGCTTCCACCCTTATAATGCCGGCCGTCTGGCGCAGCGTATCCCGCTGCTGCGCCCCTGCACGCCGAAAGGCATCATGGCCCTGCTGGAAAGCACCGGCCAGAATCTGTACGGCCTGGAAGCCGTGGTGGTCGGCGCCTCGAACATCGTCGGCCGGCCCATGGCCATGGAGCTGCTGCTGGCCGGGTGCACCGTCACCGTCGCGCACCGCTTCACCCAGGACCTGGCTGGCCATGTCAGTCGTGCCGACCTGGTGGTCGTGGCCGCCGGTAAGCCAGGGCTGGTCAAAGGTGAGTGGATCAAGGAAGGCGCCATCGTCATCGACGTGGGCATCAATCGCCAGGCGGACGGTCGTCTGGTCGGTGACGTGGTCTACGAAACGGCCTTGCCTCGCGCGGGCTGGATCACGCCCGTCCCTGGGGGCGTCGGCCCGATGACGCGCGCCTGCCTGCTCGAGAACACGCTGTACGCGGCCGAAACGCTGCACGCCTGACGCACGGGTCACGAGGGCCGGCTCCATCCGGCTCTCGTAGGTGTGGTAGATACATCCTTCGTCTGGTCCCTCGACGCTGATTAGCCTCGCTGCTTCTCTCTCAGGAGCATCGCGTCATGATCAGTACGTCGCACCTTGCGTTCATCGAACAGCGCCTCCCTACCTGGTTGCAGGCCGCCACGCCCGCACAACGCCGCCAACTGCGTGAACGCACGCTGGCGAGCCATCGTGCGACAAGGGCCGTTTCGGCCGCCTTGTCGCCACTTCAAAGCATCGACAGGTTCTGTCGCCCCCTGCTGCAGGACGCCCTCGTACGGTGGTTCCCAGACGTGTCCTTGCCCCCGCTGGACGAAGGCAAGGTGTGGCACCACGACCGCAAGGTTGCCCGCTCGTGGTTCGAAACGGCCCTGCAAGCTGTCGAGGCCGATGCCCGTCTCACCCTGTATGCCAACGAACAGGCCAGCGATCCCCTGCCACTGGATACCCGGCGCTTCATCAGTGGCCTGCGCAACCTGGACCTGGGCCAGCGCTATCGATACCACCTGACGGACATCGTCGATCACGACGCTTTCCGGGGGCTGTTGCGCGCCCAGGACCACGCGGCGTTCGCCGCCGACGTGACCGTGGCCACCTTGCAGCAGCGCCTCGATGCGACCGGCGTGGCCATGGCCGAGGCCCTGCTGTCCGGCTCGTCGACCGTGGAGCAGGCCAATGGCAACCGACGCAGCCTGGTCTGCAGCCGTCTGACCCTGGCCGACACTGACTTGCGGGGTCCGTTGCTGGTGTCGCTGGCACCCCAGGATACGGTCGAGCCTTGTCTGCTCTATCTGCCAGGCCACCCCAGCGCGCCTCTGCGCCAGTACGCCTCGCACCAGGCAGCGGCGACTGCCCTGACCCGATTGATGTGGCGCGCCAAGGAGCGCGAGTTCTTCTGCCGCTACGTGACCCAGGCCGAGCGTGTACGGTTTGCCGACAACCTGCGTACAGCGCTCTATCCGCTTTACCCCTACGACCGCTTGCTGAGCCATCCCCCCGTGCTGGAGCAGGGCCAGCGCATCAGCTGGATGAAGCGTCTGTTTCCCGCACCTGGCGCGCTCTATCAGGCCACGCTGGACAAGAACGCCCGCCTGTCGATGCAGGCGACCCCTTGGCGGGGAGACTGCTTCGACGCCAGGGCGCGTACTCAGGTGGAAGGCTTGATCCTGGATGCGGCGAGCGTCGCAGTGCCGGTCGCACAGCGCGATGCAGATGCGCAATGGGCATTGATCGAGCGTTGGCTAGGCCTCGGACTGTCGATCCTCAACCTGGCCGCGCTGGTGGTGCCTGGATTGGGCGAGGTGATGCTGGTAACCGGTGGTGCCCAGTTGGTCGACGAATTCCTCGAAGGCGTCGAAGCGGCCAGCGATCAGGATGCCGAAGCGGCGCTGTCGCATCTGTTCGACGTGCTCGAAAACCTGGCCCTGATCGCCACACTGGGCGCTGCATCCACTGTCAGCGAACCGATCGGGCTGCTACATGACTGGGTACCGGTCGGCAGGGCCTCGTCGACGAAACTCTGGCCTGGCAACCTCGAGCCGTTCACCTACCCTGGGGGCTGGCCAAGCGAGGCCCCGCCCTTGTCGCCTAGCCCCGTGCACTGGGAAGGCCAGCAGTGGATCGGGATCGACGGCCAGGCCTACCGGGCAGCGCCTGCGCCAGAGGGCAGCTGGCGCCTGGGGCATCCGCAAGACCCGGGCCATCGACCTGTGCTGCGCCAGCACAGAGACGGGTATTGGCTACTGGCCCATGAGCGCCCCCTGGGCTGGAAAGACCCACAGCTGCTGCGCAGGGCCGCGCCCTTGCCCCTCGAGCTCGAACCGTCCGCTCGACTGCGCGCCCTGCGCTGCAGCGGCTACGATGCCGCCCAGGTTCGCCAAGCAATCACGGATCATCAGCCCTTGCCCGCCTTGTTGCTCGACACGCTCGAGGCGTTTGGGGCGACACTGCCCGAGCCGCTGCCTCGCGCTGACGAAGCGCCTTTGGCACGCGCCTTCTCTGGCCTGACGCCGCGGGCGCGCCAGGCCCTTCTCGCCCAGGCCCGGCCCGCCGACCTGGCCCGTCTGCACGACACTCAGCGCGTCCCCCTGGCCTTGGCCGAGGCCGCACGACTGCACCTGCGCGAAGGGCGCCTGAGCCGCGCCTTGACCGGGTTCTACCTGGAAACCGCCATGGCCGATCGCGATACCTTGGTCTTCGCCACGCTACCCCGCTTGCCAGGCTGGCGCTCGGATGTCCAACTGCGGCTGGTGGAGGACGGCCAGGTCCTGGAAACCACGGCGGCGTCCTCAGGCCCCACCAAGACGCTGATCCGTCGCGACGCACGGTATCAACCCTACGATGAGCACGGCCAACCCCTGCTCGGCCCGACCGATCTGTTCCAGGCAGTGTTGCACGCACTGCCAGACAGTGCGCGTGATGCCCTGGGCGTGCAGATCCACGAGGCCGACGGGTTGCGCGAGCGCCTGTTCGACCAGGCCGCGAGTCACCGGGAACGCAGCGCGCAAGACTTGGGCATGGCCACGGTCCGACCTTGGTTCCGTTCGCCGTCGAGGCTACCCGGCCATCCAGGCACAGGCTACGTCCTCAGCGGTCGCGGGACACACGGCTGGCTGACGGGCGACGAACTGTTCGAGCAACTGTTTCCCGCCAACCCCGAGACCGACCGTGCCACGCTTCGGGCGATCCTGCAGCATGAAGCCGGCCCGCAGGCAGGCGCCTTCACGCGTTTGATGGTGCGCTTGCAAGGCGAATACCAGCGACTGGACGAGGCGCTACAGACCTGGACCTCCGAAGAGACAGGGGTAGAACCCGAGGCGCTGGCGCAGCGACAGGCCGCGCGCGACAGCGTTGCACAGAGTATTCGAGGTGCCTGGCGTCGCGAGTCGGTCGGCTATGGCCTGGGGTCGCAGCAGCAGGTACGGATGCAGCTCAATGCGTACGCTGCCGGCGGACTGCCGACGCTCCCCGATCCGCTACCTTGGGTGAGGTATCTGGAGCTGACCGGCCTGATCGACACGACCACTGCCCACCTGAACGACTTCCTCCAGGCCTTTCCACGGCTTCGGTTGCTCGATCTGAGCGGCAACGCGCTCAGGGCGCTTCCACAGCGCCTGGGCGAGCTGCGTGAGCTGGAGAGCCTGAACCTGTCGGAAAACAACCTTGTGCTCGATAACGAGCGTGACCTGGGCATTCTTCTGAATCTGCAGTCGCTCCAGAGCCTTGGCCTGACCGACGCGCTGTCGGACCTGTCGCCGACCACCCTGCAGCGGCTGGCTCGGCTGCCGGCCTTGCGCCTGCTGAACGCCGACCTCAACGAACTGGTGCTGGGCCCGGCCCACTTCCAGGCGCTGCAACAATGGCCTGCGCTGGAAGAGTTGCACCTGGGACAGAACCAGATCACGCTCGACCCCCCGACCCGTCAAGCCCTGGCAGGCCTCAACCGCCTGACACGCCTTTCGCTGTACGAAAA
Source organism: Pseudomonas entomophila (assembly GCF_013523125.1). Lineage (GTDB taxonomy): Bacteria > Pseudomonadota > Gammaproteobacteria > Pseudomonadales > Pseudomonadaceae > Aquipseudomonas > Aquipseudomonas entomophila_B. The sequence goes on from NZ_JAAMQJ010000040.1 coordinate 8,855, forward strand.
CCCCCTCGACCTGCCACCCGACCTGACCGGCTGGACACGCCTTCGTCAACTCGACCTTGAACAGACAGGTATCGTCGAATGGCCACCCGGCTTGCTCGGCTTGCTCGATCAACGCCCTTTGGTGCTGCGCGTGCTGGACATCGGCCGCAACGGCCTGACCGAAGTGCCTCCATTGGCGCATACGGCACTGGCCGAAGCCATGCATGCCAATGACCCCGACCTCTATGTCGCCACGGGCCCCAATCCCTGGAGCGAACAGGCGCTGATATTCCTGAGGGAAGCGGGACTGGAGGCGCCCCCCGCCGTGCCTGCGCACGGCGACTGGTACAGCGACTGGCCCGAGCCGCTGCGCCAGCATGTCATCGGCACCCTGGCCGATGCGCAGTGGCAGCCGTTGTACGCCCTGTTCGAACGGCTGACCTACACCCACGACTACCAGCACAACCCCATCGCCATGCGTATCAGGATGTCGCACATCGTGCAGACCCTTTCCCGCGAAGCCACTGTCGACGCACCGGCCTGGGGGCTCGCGCAATTGCACCAGGACATCAACGAACGGCTGGTCGATGCGGGGCAGGCGTGCGTCGACCAGGGCAGCCTGTTGTTCCAGGACATCGAGACCGAGGTCACGACCTGGGAAGTGGTCAATCGGGCGCAGGCCGATGCGAACCATGAACGAATCGCGATCGACAGTGCGGGCGCCCTGTACCGTCAACGCCTGCTCGAGGAGCGGATCGGTGCGCTCTACCAGGCCCGCGTGGCACGGCGCCACGCGCTGGCAGACGCGACCGACGAGACAGGCCGAGCAGCGGCGCCGGCCCTGCACCCTGACGACGACCTGGACGACGCCGCACTGAGCGAACCGGACTACCTGCTCGACGAGTTGGAAATGGCCCTCTATGCACGCATACACCTGCAAACGCGCTTGCGCCTGCCCCCGCAGCCCCGCGAGATGAGCTTCGGTTACCTGGCCCGGTTGAGCGAGCCGACCCTGGAGCGCCTGACGCGTGCCGTGCAAGACCTGGCCACTGGCGAACGCGTGGCCGAATGGGCCGCCACCCAACGGTTCTGGCAGGCCTGGCTGCGCCGACTGTACCCCCAGCGCTTCACGCAATTCGCCCACCGCTGGGAAGGCGCCTCGGTGTACTTCGACCACCTCAGCGAAGCAGGGCCAGGCACCGGTCGCTATGCAGGGCCGGAGGTGCCCGATGCCTACATCGCGGCCCTGGAACAGGCCTTCGCAGAGGTTCCAGGCCTGGCCTGGCGCCAGGATGGCGCCGTGCAGAACGTGGATCTGGTGTCCGGACGCTTCGCCAGCGAAGGCGCGATCTACCAGCAGGCGGCGCAGCTGTTGTTGACCAGTCGCGCCGCAGATGAAGCGGCGCTGTATCGTACCTTGAGTCAAGCCCTGGGCCACGCGTACACACCGTAACGAGCACGACCCGGTGGCCGGGTCTCCAGGCCACCGGACTGGCTGTCAGCCGGCCCGTAGCGTGCGCAGACGCGGTACCGCGCACATAGCCAGCAGCAACAGCACCGACACTCCGCAGAACGCCTCGACCAGCCCGGTCCAGTGCGCCACGTAACCGATCAGTGCAGGGCCGAGCAGCACGCCGAGGTAACCGCAGATGCTGACGGCAGCCACGGCCGACTGCACCGGCATCACCTGCTGGCGGCCGACCAGGGTGAACAGCGCCGGCACCACGTTGCCGACCGCCAGGCCTGCGATGAACAGCCCCAGCAACACGCCGACCAAGCTCTCGCACAAAGCGGTGACCGCCACGCCCAAGGCGGTGAAGACGAAGCCGACCACCAGTATCCTGAGTTCGCCGAAACGCGCCACCAGTCGGTCGCCCACCAGGCGGATCGCCGTCATGGCCAGGGCGAACACGGCGTAACCGACCCCTGACAGCGAGACGTCGACCTGCTTTTCCTGGGTCAGCAGCACCGCCCCCCAGTCCAGCATGGCGCCCTCGCTGAGAAAGCAGATCAAGATCAGCACGCCCAACGTCAGCACGATGCCCCTGGGCACAGCCAGCAACACGCCGCCTGGGCTGGCAGCCGTGCGCAGGAACCCCGGCACGGCCACCGCCAGGCACACCAGCACGACGGCAGCGGCACTCAACGTCGAGGCACCCAGCCCCACGCCACTGGCGATCAGGCCCGCCATGCTGCTCGCGCCGACCAGCCCGCCGACACTGTAGAGCCCATGGAAACCCGACATCAGTGGTACACCGGCCGCATCCTGCACCGCCATCCCATGAATGTTGGCAGCGACATCGATGGCGCCCACGGCAGCGCCGAACACCAGCAGGCACACCCCCAAGGCCAGGGGCGTGGACAACACCGAAAGCAGCGGCAGGATCAGCAGCAGGCACAGTGCACCGGTCACGATCACCGGCTTGGCGCCGACCCGCGCACAGCACGCTCCCGAGGCAGGCATGCCGATCACCGCCCCCAGCCCCAGGCACAGCAGGATGTGCCCCAGCGTCGCCGCATCGGCCCCGATGCGGGCCTGGACGAAGGGCACCAACGGCGCCCAGCAGGACAAGGCGAACCCGGCGATGAAGAACGACAGGCGTGTCGCGCGCTTGCCGCCCTGGACCGCACGCGCGCCCACGGTATCGTCTGCCTGCCTGGGCACGGCAGGCTCTGCGTGTTCGAAGCGACTCATGAACCCTCCTGGTCAATGAAATGGCGAAACAGGTCAGACCCTGAAAAGCCGCCGACGTTGGATATCCCTTCAGGGAAAATGCTCCCCCTGTGCCTCACCTGCTCTGACAGCCTTGGGGGAAACGGTTTGTGCGTATAATCCGCGCTCCATTCCCTGCCCTTGCCCGTGACCATGACCCGATTGCTGTACGCCCTGACGCTGCTCCTGTCCCTCGTCACCAGCGCGCATGCCGCGCCTCCTGCCACCTTTGCCGAAGCCAAGGTCGTGGCCAAGCAGAAGATCTACTTCGACCAGGGCAACAGCGCCACCGGCGAGCTGTACTGTGGCTGCAAGTGGACCTGGGTCGGCAAGTCGGGGGGCCGGATCGACGCGCAGTCGTGTGGCTATCAGACCCGCAAACAGCAGAACCGTGCCGAACGCACCGAGTGGGAACACATCGTCCCGGCCTGGACCTTCGGCCATCAACGCCAGTGCTGGCAGAACGGCGGCCGTGCGCACTGCGTCGACGCCGACCCGGTGTTCCGTGCCATGGAAGCCAACCTGTTCAACCTGTACCCCGCCGTGGGCGAGGTGAACGGTGATCGCAGCAACTTCAACTACGGCATGGTCGCCGGCGCCGCATCGCAGTATGGGCAATGCCCCACCAAGGTGGACTTCCAGCAGCGCGCCGCCGAACCCCGCGATGCGGTCAAAGGGCTGGTGGCACGCACCACGTTCTACATGTTCGATCGCTACAAGCTGAACATGTCGCGCCAGCAGCAGCAGCTGTTGATGGCCTGGGACACGCAGTACCCGGTCAGCGCCTGGGAAAAGCAGCGTAACCAGCGCATCGCCGCGATCATGGGCCACGCCAACCCCTTCGTGACCGGTGAGCGGCACTGGACGCTGGGCTACAAGCCGGTCGGCGATGGCCTGGTGGACGCTTCGACCCCGGCTGCGCGTCCGGCCAAGGCCGACGGCGCGCCTGCGGCCGCGACTGGCTCGGGCGACATCCAAGGCAACCGCAAGAGCCTGCTCTATCACCTGCCGTCGGGTTGCCCGAGCTATGGCAAGGTGGCCGAAAAGAACCTGACCCGCTTCATCACCGAGGCCCAGGCCCAGGCCGCTGGCTACCGCAAGGCCGGCAACTGCAAGTGAGCTAGCCGGCGACCTGCCCCACCGACTCGGGTCACCCGTGGGGAATCTCGATTCGCACCTGCCGGCCCGCCTGCTGGTAATGCCGGTGCAACAGCTCGGCCAGGCACTGCTTGGCCTGCAATTCCCCATGGATCAAGCGGATTTCCGTCGGCCACTGTGCCATGCGCGTCACCCACCCGACCAGGTCCGCCTGGTCGGCATGGGCCGAATAGCCCCCGACGCTGTCGATGCCCGCCCGGATGTCGACGCGCTCGCCGTCCAGCAACACGTAACCGCCCTCGGGACCATAGGTCTGGATGTCATGCCCTGGCGTGCCCTTGACCTGATGCCCGACGAACACCACGTTGTGCCGTGGATCGCCCAGCAAGGTCTTCAGGTAGCGCACGATCCGCCCCCCCGGCACACATGCCGTTGCCGGCGATGACGATGGCCGGGCGCGCGCTATCGGCCAGGTGCCGGACGATGCGTTCATGCTCGGCGTGGTCATCCACGATCACCAGCTGCCTGAACGAAAACGGCCTGCGGCCTTCCTGCTCCACCCGCTGACGGGCCGGTTCATCCCAGAAGTCGCGCAGTTCTTTGTAGACCTGGGTGAAGCGTCCGGCCAGAGGGGAATCGAGGATGATCGGGATCTCCGGCCAGTCGATGTCCGGCGCCGTGCTCGCCGTGTCGCGGGCCGGACCCGGTGCCTCGGCGGCCGCACAGCGTTCGTGCAGGATGGCTTCCAGTTCGTAGAGCAGGTCCTGGGTGCGGCCGATGCAGAACGACGGGATCAGCACCGTGCCTTGGTCGGCCAAGGCGCGTTCGATGACCGTCTGCAAGCGCTCGCGCCGATGGCGGCGGTCTTCGTGGCAGCGGTCGCCATAGGTGCTTTCCAGGATCAGCAGGTCGGCCTGTTCGGGCGCTTCCAGGTCCGGCAGAAGCGGCGAATGCGAGGCGCCCAGGTCGCCGCTGAAGACCACCCGCTGCTGCGCGTCCGGGTCGGTGAACTGCAGTTCCACGTAGGCCGACCCCAGCACATGGCCGGCCGGTTGCAGACGCAGCTGGCAGCCCTTTGTCGGGGCGTCGTGCAAGGTGAACCAGGTGCCGTAGGGCAAGGCGATGATGCGCTGTTCGATGACCTTCAGGTAGCGCTCCAGCGCCTCGGGATCACGGCTGATCGCCAGGCGAAACGCGTCTTCCAGCACGATCGGCAGCAAACGGGCCGACGGTTCGCTGCACAAGATGGGCCCGTCGAAGCCAGCCGCCAACAGGTTGGGGATGCGCCCGACATGGTCGAGGTGCACATGGGTCACGATCAGTGCCTTGATCCCGTCGACGGGAAAGCCCAGAGCCAGGCGATCCTCCTCGTCATCGCCGTGGTCTGCCCCCTGGAAGGCACCGCAGTCGATCAGCACACTGTGCTCGGCATCGAGCCAGAGCTGGTGGCAGGAACCGGTCACGCCTTCGTGACCACCACGGTGAACGAGCGTGGGAGACGTCATCGGGTTTCCTTGGCCGGCGCCCTGCGCTGGCAGTAACCTGCGGTTGAGGGTGCGTGCCAGCCTTGCGCCCTGGAGAAGCGTTCGGCCCGCTGGCAGGGCGCAAGTTTCCACGCCTCGCACCGGGATCGGCCCAACGGTCGATGCGATGGAACACGGCGGCCTCTGCGTCCTCAGACGACCATACCCACAGGAGAACAGCATGAATCAGACAGCCTTGGTCGTCGGTGCCAGCGGTATCGTCGGCAGCGCCCTCACCCACCTGCTGGTCGAGCAAGGGTGGCCCGTCACCGCCCTGTCGCGCCATCCGGGCCAGCAACCTGGCGTGACCCCGTTGGCCGCCGACCTACAGGACCCGGCTTCCCTGGCAACCGCCCTGGCCGGCCAGCAGCCGACCCATGTGTTCATCACGACCTGGTCGCGGCAGGCCACCGAAGCCCTGAACATCCAGGTCAACGCCGCCATGGTGCGCAACCTGCTCGACGCGCTGCGCCCCACCAAGAGCGTGCGTCACGTCACCTTGGTCACGGGCCTGAAACACTACCTCGGGCCCTTTGATGCCTACGGCAAAGGCCAGTTGCCCCACACGCCGTTCCGCGAAGACCAAGGTCGCCTGGACGTCGAGAACTTCTACTACGCCCAGGAAGACGAACTGTTCAGCGCTGCCGAGCGTGACGGCTTCACCTGGAACGTGCACCGTCCGCACACGGTCACCGGTGTCGCGGTCGGCAACGCCATGAACATGGCGACCACCCTCGCCGTCTACGCCACCGTGTGCAAGCACCTGGGCCGCCCCTTCGTCTTCCCAGGCTCGCGCGTCCAATGGGACAGCCTCACCGACATGACCGACGCTCGCCAGCTGGCGCAGCAACAGCTCTGGGCCGCCACCACGCCAGCGGCCTTCGACCAGGCGTTCAACGTCACCAACGGCGATGTATTCCGTTGGAAATGGATGTGGAGCAGGATCGCCGAGTACTTCGGCCTGGAGGCAGCCGACTATCCCGCGCAACTGTCGCCCCTGGAAACGCAGATGGCCGACGATGCGCCGACCTGGCGTCAGATCGCCGAAACGAACGGCCTGCAGGAGCCTGACATGAATCGACTGGTGTCGCCCTGGCACACCGATGCCGACCTGGGGCGCCCGATCGAGGTGGTGACCGACATGTCCAAGAGTCGACGCCTGGGCTTCACGGCCTACCAGGCCAGCGACCAAGCGTTCTTCGACGTGTTCGATCAGTTGCGTGCGCAACGCCTGATTCCCTGAGACACCCTGGCGCGCCCGCCGAGCGCCGGCCAGGCTCAGACCTGCCGCCGCCCCGCCGGCGCCGGTCGGTTGAGGTAGACGGCGTCGAGCTCGCTATGACGCAGCCCCTTGGCCGGGTTCCAGTTCGCCGAGGTGTGGATGTAGCGCGAGGCCAGCAACTGCCGCTCCTCCAGCGTCAACGCCGCTGCTTGGCGCTCCCCCAAGGCGAACGCGTGGAGCTTGTCGGCAAGCGGGCGCACCTCCTCCGGCAGCGTCAGGCGCGTGTCCTGCTCATCGATCGCCATCATGGGCACCCCAGCACGCCGCGCCCTGGCATGCATGATGCGTAGCGCGACACGGGACAGGTGCCCTTGCACCTCGCGCTCGCGCAGCACGGCTGCGTAAACCTGTTTTTCCGCCGGCTCGTCGCCCCGTCCACGCCGCGACGTCAAGGCGCGCTCCCACGTCACCAGGCGGGTGCCAGGCATCGTCTCGAGCAGTGCGGCCACTTCGCGATACGCAGCGGTCTGTTCCACGGGGGTGGTCACAGGCACACGGTTCGACCGCGGCTTGCACATCAGCACGCGCTCTTGCAGTGACGGCGGATATCCACCCCCGACGTCCGAATGCGCGCCCGGCAGCACGATGTCGTTCGCCGTCGGCACCAGCGGAAAGTGGTAGCGATGCTCATCGCCGGCGACCAAGTGCACCACCTGCTCCGCCACGCCTGGTGCGAGCGTCAGGTCCAGGCCGCCCCGGTCATCGTCGAAGGGCGCCAGGACAGCCACGACCGTGTCGAACAGTCCGATGAAGCCGATCGAGACCGTACAGGCCACGCCGACCTGCTCGAACAGGGTGCGTGCGAACCGGCTCTGCTGGCCACGGTGCAGGTCGTTGGCCAGGTGCCGGGCGGCAGCCGCGCCCCGACTGAAGCCGAACAGGTCGACCTGCAACCGGAGAGGCTGGCCGGCGGCCGGTACCCGAGAGTGCCGCGCCACCTGACCGGCCAGCGCCTGGCTGGCCTGTTCGACGCGTTCGACAACCCCGGTGCGCCCGCGTCCGGTGGCCTGACTCCAGAACGAATCCGCCTGCCGCTGGGTCGTGCCGACGCCCTCTACGTACAACCGCTCGACCCTCTGCGCCCCAGCGAGTGGCTGGGGCGTGGACCGGTACAGGTCGTACAGCAGCGCGACATTGGTCAACGCATTGGCGTAACTGTTGCCTTGTCTCTCGACAGGCAGCCCTTCGACTGCCTCGAGACTGTTGATGCGATTGTTGCCCGTGCCATCGAAGAATACGCCGATGCGCAGCGTTTCAGGATGACCTGATGGTCGGTTCATGCTCATGCTTCCTTGGACTAAAACGCCATGGAAGGCAGCGTCGCGTCCTGTGTGAATCGGCGCATGAGCATGCGAAGGCTGGAAAAATGGACGCGACGCCTGCATGGCCAGGTGTTATTTGTCTGTCGCCATTGGTCGGCAGGGGGGCGGATGCATTAAAGTAGCCACCCTTGCCTGTGCGGTGGTTCGCCAACCCATCCCGGCGCTCAACCAGGAAGTCTCGACGATGGAACACCGTGAAGCGCTCGTGGCGCTGCGCACCTTTCTTTCCACCCAGATCCTCGGTCAGGAAAAGCTCGTCGAGCGCCTCCTGATCGTGTTGCTGGCCGACGGCCACATGCTGGTCGAAGGGGCACCGGGGTTGGCCAAGACCAAGGCGATCAAGGAACTGGCCGAAGGCGTCGAGGCGCAGTTCCACCGCATCCAGTTCACCCCCGACCTGCTGCCGGCCGACATCACCGGCACCGAGATCTATCGGCCGGAAACCGGCAGCTTCGTGTTCCAGCAAGGGCCGATCTTTCACAACCTGGTACTGGCCGACGAAATCAACCGTGCGCCGGCCAAGGTGCAATCGGCGCTGCTCGAGGCCATGGCCGAACGCCAGGTCAGCGTCGGGCGCAGCACCTACGACCTGTCGCCGCTGTTTCTGGTCATGGCCACGCAGAACCCGATCGAGCAGGAAGGCACCTACCCATTGCCCGAGGCGCAGCTCGACCGCTTCCTGATGCACGTGAAGATCGGCTTTCCCGATTCGGCGGTCGAGCGCCGCATCCTGCAGCAGGCGCGGGGCGAGGCGCTCAATGGCGAGACCAAGCCGGAGCGCCGGGTCAGCCAGCAGGCGATCTTCGCAGCACGCAAGGACATCCTCGGCCTGTACATGGCCGATGCCGTGGAGGAGTACCTGGTGCAGCTGGTCATGGCCACGCGCACCCCGGCCAAATTCGATGCCGACCTGGCCGACTGGATCGCCTACGGCGCCAGCCCCCGCGGTTCCATTGCCTTGGACCGGTGCGCGCGAGCCCATGCCTGGCTGGCCGGGCGCGATTTCGTCAGCCCCGAGGACATTCAGGCGGTGCTGTTCGACGTCTTGCGCCACCGCGTCATCCTGTCTTTCGAGGCCGAGGCGGCCGGTGTCGATCAGGACCGCGTGGTACAGCGCATCCTCGACGTCGTGGCCGTCGCCTGAGCCCATGCCCACCTCACCGCCAGCCGAACCCGGCATCCGCATCGGCCTTGCCGAGCTGATCGACATGCGCCATCGCGTGCGCGAGATACAGCTGTTCGCCCGGGCCGGCCAGCGCAGCCCGCTGGTCGGCCTGCACCATTCGCGACTGCGTGGGCGTGGCGTGGACTTCGACCAGGTGCGGGTCTACCAGGCCGGCGATGACGTGCGCAACATCGACTGGCGAGTCACGGCGCGTACCCAGGAGCCGCACACCAAGCTGTTCCATGAAGAGCGCGAACGGCCCATCTTCATCCTGGTCGAGCAGAGCCAACGGCTGTTCTTCAGCTCGGGGCTCAACTTCAAGTCGGTCCTGGCCGCCCAGGCGGCGGCGCTGTTCGGCTGGGCCGCGCTGGACCACAATGACCGGGTCGGCGGCCTGGTGTTCGGTGACACCGAGCATTATGAAATCAAGCCGCGCCGCAGCAAGCAGAGCCTGTTGCAGCTGCTCAACCGACTGGCGCGGGTCAACCAGTCGCTGCACACCGAAGCCGTGCCGCACCCGGACAACCTGGGCCTGGCCCTGCGTCGCGCGCGCGAAGTGTTGCGCCCTGGCAGCCTGGCCATCGTGGTCTGCGACGAGCGCGCCCTGAGCCCGGCGGCCGAACAGCACCTGAGCCTGCTGTCGCGGCACTGCGACCTGCTGTTGATGCCGATTTCCGACCCCTTGGACCATGCGCTTCCTGCCGCCGGCCTGCTGCGCTTCGCCCAGCGCTCGGCTCAGCTGGAGCTCGACACCCTCGACGCGCACCTGCGCCAGACCTATCGACAACAGGCCGAAGCACGCGTCGAACGCTGGGACACACTGGCGCAGAAGCTGCGCGTGGTGCTGATGCCCCTGAGTACACAGCGCGAGATGCTCGACCAGTTGCGCGACTACCTCTCCGAACAGCGCCCGAGGCGTGCACCATGAGCCCACTGGAGCAATTGCAGCCGCTGATCGACCCTGCACCGGTCAGCGCCTGGCCACCTGCACCAGGCTGGTGGGTGCTATCGGCGCTGATGCCGGTACTGGTGTGGACGGCATGGCGCGTGTACCACAGACGGGTCCGGCGCCTGACATCACGCCCGCTCGCGCAGGCCGAGCAGCCTCTTGACCCGATCCGTGTGGAAGCGCTCGCCGAGCTGGCGCGCCTGCCGCGCCCCTACGACGGCGCGCCGGCCGGCGCCTGGCTGCAGCAGATCAACGCACTGCTCAAGCGCCTGTGCCGCAACCACTACCCGGATGCCAACAGCCATACGCTCAACGGTCGCCAATGGCTGGCCTTCCTCGACAACCGCTGCCCCGCCGCCGGGCTGACCCGCTGGATGATCCTGGTCGAAGGCGCCTACAAGCCGGAATGCAAGCTCGACGACAAGGCCATCGCCGGGTTGGGCAACGCCGTCGATACCTGGATCCGCAAGCATGTTTGACCTGGCCTGGCCGTGGATCCTGCTGCTGGCACCGCTGCCTTGGCTGGCACGGTGGCTGCTGCCGCCTGCCGAGAGCGGTGAGCCGGTGCTCAAGGTCGGCTTCCTGCCCGAGCTCGAACGCCTGGCCGGCCGTCGTGCGCGCCTGAGCCTGCCGACCTGGCGCCAGCAGGCGCCGTTCGTGATCATCTGGCTGCTGGTGCTGCTGGCCACGGCGCGGCCCCAGTGGCTGGGCGAACCGGTCCCGGTGGCCGCCAGCGGCCGCGACCTGCTAGTGGCCGTCGATGTGTCCGGTTCGATGGATTTCCCCGACATGCAGTGGCAGGACGAAGACGTCAGTCGCCTGGACCTGGTCAAGGCACTGCTGGGCGATTTTCTCCAGGACCGTGAAGGCGATCGCGTCGGCTTGATCCTGTTCGGCAGCCAGGCTTACCTGCAAGCGCCCTTGACCTTCGATCGACGGACCGTGCGAGCGTTTCTGGATGAGGCACGGATCGGTATCGCGGGCAAGAACACGGCCATCGGCGACGCCATCGGTCTGGCGGTCAAGCGCTTGCGCGAGCGTCCTGCGACCAGCCGGGTGCTGATCTTGATCACCGACGGCGCCAACAACGGGGGCCAGATCCACCCATTGACCGCTGCGCGCCTGGCGGCCCAGGAAGGCGTGCGCATCTACACCATCGGTATCGGCGCCAACCCTGAAACCACCGGTCAGCCCGGCCTGATCGGGCTGAACCCGAGCCTGGACCTGGACGAAGCCACCTTGCGTGAAATCGCCACGCTGACCCAGGGCAGTTACTTCCGGGCCCACGATGGCGTCGAACTCGATGCGATCGGCGAGACTCTCGATCGTCTCGAACCCGTGGCCCAGCAACCAACCCAGACTCGGGTGGCCAAGCCTCTGTATGCCTGGCCTCTGGCATTGGCGTTGCTGTTGAGCGTACTGCTGGTCGGCAGCAGCCTGTGGCCCGAGCCGCTGCTGCAACGCCTGCTGCGCCAGGGTCGCCTGCCTGCGCCGTTGGCCCGTGCCTACGCACGCCTGGTCACGAGGAAACGCCCATGATCGAGGTCTGGCCGCAATGGCTGCGTCCGCTGTGGTTATTGGCGCTGCCGGCGCTCGTCTGGCTGCTGGTCAAGCTGTGGCACCGACGCAAGCGTGCCGGTCGCTGGCAGATGATCGTGCCGGCGCGTTTCCATGCCGTGCTGCTCGGCGGCGGCGATGGCAGCACCAGCAAACTGCCCTGGGTGGTGCTGGGCCTGGCCTGGCTGCTGACCCTGCTGGCCCTGCTCGGGCCCAGCTGGCAACGTGTGGAAGACACCCATCAGCGTCCGGCCGACCCGCTGGTGATCCTGCTCGAACTGACGCCGCAGATGCTCGCCGAAGACACCGCGCCCAATCGTCTGCAACAGGCCCGGCGCAAGATCCTCGACGTACTCGAGCATCGCCGTGACAGCCAGACTGCGCTGATCGTCTACGCCGGCAGCGCGCACGTGCTGGTGCCGCTGTCCGACGACGTGGCCACGACGCGCAACCTGCTCGAGGCGGTCGACCCGTCGATCATGCCGCAGGCCGGGCAGCGGGCCGACCTGGCAGTGCGCAAGGGGCTGGCGCTGCTGGCGCAGAGCGGGCTCGGGCAAGGACGGCTGCTGCTGGTCGGCTCCTCCCTCGATGACCACGAGCGTCGCGGCATCCTGCGCGCCCTGGGGCGTCAAGGCCCGAGCCTGCTGATGCTGGGCATCGGCAGCAGCGCCGGTGCGCCAGTGCGCCAGGCCAATGGCGAGTACCTCAAGGATGCCCAGGGCGCGATTCTCGTACCACGCCTGGACGGCCGGAGCCTGAAGGCGTTCGTCAACGCTACCGGCGGGCGCTACCGGCATGCGCGCATCGACGACCTGGACCTGCGCGGCCTGGGGTTGTTCGACGACCCTCGTGCCCTGCACAGCGAAGGTCAGCTGCTCCAGCTCGACAGCTGGGCCGACCAGGGTCACTGGTTGCTGCTGCCGCTGCTGGGGTTGATGGCCTGTGCCGGTCGGCGCGGCTGGTTGTTCTGCCTGCCGCTGCTGCTGGCCCTGCCCCAACCCAGCCACGCCTTCGGTTTCGATGACCTCTGGGCGCGTCCGGACCAGCAAGGCCAGCACCTGCTGGAGGCCGGTCGTCCCGGCGAAGCCGCACGGCATTTCCGTGACCCGGCCTGGCGCGGTGTGGCCTTGTACCGGGCCGGTGACTTCGCTGGCGCCGCGCGTGAGTTCGCCAAGGGGCAGACGGCACAGGCTCACTACAACCGCGGCAACGCACTGGCCCGTGCGGGCGACCTGGAGGGCGCGCTCGATGCCTACGATCAGGCATTGGAGCTGCAACCGGACCTGCCGGCGGCACTGAGCAACCAGGCCATGGTGCAAGAGGCGCTCCAGGCCCGCGACGCCCAGGTCCAGGCCGACGCTCAGGCGGCGCAGCAGCATACGCCCCCGGACCGTGACAACCCGGGCAACAGCGGTTCGCCCAGCGATGCCGCCGAGGCGACGCCTGCCGAAGGCGACCCGGCCAACCGGCAAGCCACGGCCACGGGCGATCCCCAGGCCGACACGGGCCCCGACCAGCCTTCCGCTGCAGACGACACCCTGCAACCGCCCCCACGCCCCGCCGACACGGCCCTGGATGCCGAACAGCGCCAGGCCCTCGAGCAATGGTTGCGCGAGATTCCCGACAATCCGGCAGAGCTGCTGCGGCGCAAGTTCTGGTACGAGCAGCAACTGAATCAGGAACCCACCCCATGAGCCGCCTTGGCGTCGTGTTTGCCTGCCTGTGCATCTGCCTGACGGTTCAGGCGCAGTCTCTCTTCCAAGCGTCGGTCGACCGCACCCGTGTGGACGCGGGCGAAACGCTCGAGCTGACCCTCGAGAGCCAGGACGTCACCCAGTTCGGCAAGCCCGACCTGAGCGCGCTGGACGCCGAGTTCGACGTGCGCAGCACGCGCCAGCTCAACAGCCTGCACACCCTGGACGGCGAGACACGCGCCAGCACCCGCTGGATCATCACCCTGCTGCCACGCCGCAGTGGCAGCCTGCAGATCCCCGCCCTGCACCTGGGCCAGGCCAGCACCCAGCCGATCGCGCTGCAGGTGCTGTCGGCCGACCCCAGCCATGCCGGTGGCGCCGCCCCGGTGTTCCTCGACGCCACGCTGGACAGCGACGACGTCTATGTCCAGGCGCAGACCGTGCTGACCGTGCGGGTCTACCATTCGGTCTCGCTGTACGACGACAGCACCCTGAGCCCGCCTCAGGTGGAGGACGCCAAGCTCGAGCCGCTGGGCGACTCGCGGACCTTCGAGAAGGACATCAACGGGATCCGCCACGGCGTGATCGAAACCCGCTATGCCCTCTACCCGCAGCGCAGCGGCCTGCTGGACATCGCCCCCCTGACCTTCACCGCCACCGCCGCCGACGGCACAGCCACTGGCAGCCCCCGTGGCGGCCGTCAGGTGCAGGCGCGCTCGCTGCCGCTGCGCCTGCAGGTGCGGCCGATTCCCGCCAGCTACCCCGCCGACACGCCCTGGCTGCCGGCGCGCAACCTGACCCTGGAAGAACATTGGAGCCCCGACCCGACCCTGCAGCGGACCCAGGTCGGCGACTCGCTGACGCGCAGCATCAGCCTGCGCGCCGAAGGCCTGTCGAGCGCCCAGTTGCCTGCGCTGCCGGCCACCGAAGTGGCCGGGTTGCGCCGGTACCCGGACCAGCCGCAGTTGCGCAACGACGTCGGCGAGCGCGGCATGGTCGCCAACCGCGAAGAACGCGAGGCACTGGTGCCGGTACGTGCGGGGGAGCTGGCGCTGCCCGCCCAGGACGTCGTGTGGTGGAACACCCGCGAGGATCACCTGGAGCACAGCCAGTTGCCAGCGCGGACCCTGACCGTGCTCGATAACCCGGCGCTGACCGGCGACGCCCCTGTCAACAGCGCCGGTACGCCGGTGCGCCTGTGGCCCTGGCAACTGGCGACCGTAGTGCTGACCCTGAGCAACCTGCTGGTCGGCGCCCTATGGTGGCGGGCGCGCTCGCGGCCGGCCGTGGCGCGCCCGGTGCAGAGCGGACCGAGCCCACGCAGCCTGCTCGACGACCTCAAGCGCGCCTGTCAGGCCAACGATCCGCAGGCCACCCGTCAGGCGCTCGACGCCTGGGCACGCCAGCAGCCGGAAACCCTGGCCGACATGGCCGCCCGTTTCGTACCCTTGTCCGACGCGCTGGATGGGCTCAATGGCGCGCTCTACAGCGAAATCGGCCAGACCTGGCAAGGTGACGAGCTGTGGCGCGCCATCGGCACCATCCCCTCGGCCGAGCACCTGCGTCCGCCCATGGGCGACGCTGGCAGCCTGCCGCCGTTGTACCCCAAATAATCCTGGTGTGACGCCTGGCGTCGCGCCCGTACTGCATGGACCTTTCGATGCGCCTGTTTCACACGTCCGACTGGCACCTGGGCCAGAGCCTGCATGGCCAGGAACGCGACTACGAGCATGCCTGCTTCCTCACCTGGCTGCTCGAGCAACTGCGCCAGGAGCAGCCCGACGCCCTGTTGATCGCGGGCGACGTCTTCGACACGGTCAACCCACCGATCAAGGCGCAAGAGCGCCTCTACGATTTCATCGTCCAGGCCCACGCGCAACAGCCCACCCTGGACATCGTGATGATCGCCGGCAACCACGACTCCGGCTCGCGCATCGAGCTGCCGGCGCCCCTGATGCGTCGGCTGCGCACCCATGCCTTGGGACGGGTGCACTGGCTCGACGATGGCCAGCTCGACGCCGAGCGTTTGTTGATCCCGTTGACCGACGCGCACGGCACGGTCGGCGCCTGGTGCCTGGCGCTGCCGTTCATGCGCCCGGCCGAGGTCACCGGCCTGCACCTGGGTGACGACTACCTCCACGGCGTCGCCCAGGTGCACCGGCAACTGATCGCCGCCGCGCAGGACAAACGCGAGCCAAGCCAGGCGCTGATCGCCATCAGCCATGCGCACATGGCCGGCGGCAGCGTGTCCGAGGACTCCGAGCGCAGCCTGATCATCGGCAACACCGAGGCCCTGCCCGCACGGCTGTTCGATCCCTGCGTCGGCTATGTGGCCCTGGGTCACCTGCACAAGCCCCAGCAGGTCAACCGCGAAGCACGCATTCGCTACAGCGGCTCACCCCTGCCGCTGTCGTTCGCCGAGGTCGACTACCCGCACCAGATCCTCGACGTGCGCTTCGACGGCGCCACGCTCGCCAGCGTCGAGCCGCGCCTGGTGCCACGCGCGGTCTCGCTCAGGCGCGTTGGCCCGGCGCCGTTGGAGGCCTTGCTCGAGACCCTGGCCGAGCTGCCGGCGGTCGACCTGCTGGACGATCCTCGGCAGCAGCCCTGGCTCGAGGTACGGGTCCGGCTCGACGCCCCACGCCCCGACCTGCGCCAGCAGCTCGAGACGGCGCTGCAAGGCAAGGCCGTGCGCCTGGTACGCATCTACGCGGAGTACGCTGGCAGCGGCCCGGCCGATGACCCAGACACGCCGCTGGTGGAGCTGGGCGAGCTGACGCCCCAGGACCTGTTCGGTCGGGCCTGGACCCAGGCCTACGGCAGCCCGGTGGACGAGCAGGCCCTGGCCGACTTCGCCATGCTGCTGCACGAGGTGCAGCACGAGGAGGCGCAGCCATGAAGATTCTCGCCATCCGCCTGAAGAACCTGGCGTCGATCGCCGGGCCGGTGGACATCGACTTCACCGCCGAACCGCTGGCCAGCGCGGGTCTGTTCGCCATCACCGGCCCGACCGGCGCCGGCAAGAGCACCCTGCTCGATGCGCTGTGCCTGGCGCTGTTCGGCAGTGTCCCGCGGCTGGGTGCGGTATCGCGCGAGGCCAAGGTGCCAGACGGCGACGGCGACATCGCTACCTGGGACCCGCGCAACCTGCTGCGCCGCGGCACTGGCAGTGGTCACGCCGAAGTCGATTTCGTCGGCACCGACGGGCACCGGTATCGTGCGCGCTGGGAGGCCAATCGGGCCCGTGACAAGGCCAGCGGCAAATTGCAGCACAGCCGCCAGAGCCTGCACGATCTGGACAGCGAGCAGCTGTTGAGCAACCAGAGCAAGACCGAGTACAAGCAGCTGATCGAGGCGCGCCTGGGACTGAACTTCGAACAGTTCACCCGTGCGGTGATGCTGGCCCAGAGCGAGTTCAGCGCCTTTCTCAAGGCTGACGACAAGGAACGCAGCGAGCTGCTGGAGAAGCTCACCAACACCTCGATCTACACGCGCCTGGGGCAGCGGGCCTTCAGCAAGGCGCGCGAGGCCGGCGAGCGGCATGCCCAGCTCGAGGCCGAAGCCGCCCATGTGCTGCCATTGGCCGACGACCTGCGCCAGGCGCTCGACCAGCAGCTCATCCAGGCCCGCCAGGACCTGCGGGCTCACCAGGCCCGGCAACGGCAACTGGAAGCGCAGCGCGCCTGGCTGGCCGAGCAGCAACGCCTGCGTGACCAATGCGCGAGCGCAGCCGAGGCATGGCGCGAAGCCGAACAGGCCGCTCATGCCCTGGATGCGCAACGCCAGGACGTGCTGTGGCTCGAGCAGCTCGCGCCCCAGCGTCATCTGTTCCAGCGCCAGCAGGCGGTCCAGACCGAATTGGCGTCGCTGCAGGCGGCCTCGACCGCCCAGCATCAGGAACAGCAGGCGTTGGAAGCGCGTGTCGCTCAGCAGCACGAGCGTGTTCAGACGGCCCATCTGGCCGTGCAACAGGCCCAGGCCCAGGTGACGGAGGCAGGGCCCGCCTTGCGCCGCGCCTACGCAGCACACGATCACCTGCAGCGCCTGGCCGAGGAGCAGGCTCGCATGGCCACGGTCGTCGAACAGGCCGACCAGGCCGTCCGCCAGGGGCAGCAACAGCTCGATCAGTTGCAGGCGCAACAACAACGCAGCCTCGACCAGTTGGCGACAATCGAGGCCGCCCTGGCACACAGCGCCGAGCTGGACGGGCTGAGCACGGCCTGGCAGGCCTACCGCGCCCAGCTTCAGCAGTTGTTGCAGATCGACGCTCGCCTGACCCAGGGGCGTGCCGAACTTCCAGCCCTGCAACGCAACGTCGAGCACGCCACCCAGAATGTCAGTGCACGCCAGCAGGCCCGGGCGTTGCTGTTCAGCGAAGCGGATGTCGAACCCCAGGCACTGGGTGAACAACTGAGCTTGCTGGGCCCTTTGTTGCAGGACAACCGTCGACAGTTGCGCACGGTCGAAGCCGCGGCACGCATTCACGCGCGCCAGCAGGAGCTGGAACAAGACCTCACCGCGCTGCAGCAGCGTCAGGCCGAAGCACGCCAGACGCGCCAGCGACAGATCACCGAAGGCCTTGCCGCCAAGGCCGAGCTGGACACGGCCGAACAGGCCCTGACATTGACGCGCCAGCTGCTGGAACGTCAACGCCTGGCCCGCACGGCCAGCGTCGAACAGCTGCGGACGCAGCTGCAGGACGACCAGCCGTGCCCGGTCTGCGGCAGCACCGAACACCCTTACCATCGCCCCGAAGCGCTGCTGGAAAGTCTCGGCGCGCATGACCAGGCCGAGGAGCAACACGCCCAGGATCAAGTCGATCGGCTCAAGACGCGGCTAGACGACCTGCGCCTGAGCGTCGGCGTGCTCAACGGGCAGATCAAGGCCTATCAACACCAGCAGGAACAGTTGCGCGACCAGCTACAGCCGCTGATCGAACAGTTGGCCGCCGACCCGCTCTGGCCGACCCTGGAAGCCCAGGACGCGCCCGCCCGCAGCGCCTGGCTGGCCCTGCAGCAGCGCCGTCTGGAGCAGGACATCGCCCGCGACGAAGCGCGCCAGGCCGTGTTGCATGACGTGCAACGCCAAGCCGTCGTCCTGAACGAGCAGGTGCAGGCCGCGCTCGAGGCGCGTCAACAGGCCGAGCGTCAGCTCGAGCAGCAGCGGCAGGCGTTGAAGGATGACCAGCAGCGCCTGGATCAGGCCCTGGAAGCGTTCATGGCAGTCATGCCGACGGCGCTGTTGCAGGCGCTCAAGGACGATGCCGCCCAGGCCTTCCTGACGCTCGATCAACAGGTCAGCCTGCGTGTACAGCAACAGGCGCAGTACCGCGAAGAACAGCAGGAGCAGCAGGCCCGGCAAGCGCGGCTCGACCCGCTGCGCAACGAACAGCACGCCAGTCAGGCGCGTCTGCACGAGGTGCGTGAACAGTTCACGGCGCTCAAGGCGCAGGCGCACCAGGCACAGGCGGGGCTGACCGAGCTGCTGGGCCCGCATGCCAGCGCCGAGCAGTGGCAGACCCAAGTGGAAGGCGCGCTGGAACAGGCGCGCCTGGCCGAGGCCGAGGCCAACCAGCAGGCACAGCGACTGCGCGAACAGCAGGTGGCGCTGGCAGGTGAAATCAAGGCTGGGGGCGCGCGCGAAGCTGCCTTGGCCGAAGAGCGCCAGGCACTTCAGACCCAAGTCGAGCACTGGCGTGCGGCTCATCCGTCCGTGGGCGACGATCAGCTCGAGCGTTTGCTGGCGGTGGACGACGCGCAACGGGATCACTGGCGCCAGGCACTCCTGGCGGCAGACACGCGCCTGAACCAGGCGCGCATCCTGCTGACCGAACGCGAGGCGCGGGTGCAGCAGCACGCGGCGCTGTCCGATGAAGCCGCCTTGCCTGCCGACGCACTGGAGCAGACGCTTGAAACCCTGCGGGCGCAGATCGAACAACACGAACAGCACTGCGCCGAGCTGCGCGCACGCCAGGCCGACGACGATCGCCGTCGTGACGCCTACCGTGCCTTGGCGGCCGACATCGAGGCCGCCTATCAGCAGTGGCAGCGCTGGGCCCGGGTGAACGCGCTCATCGGTTCGGCCACGGGCGACACCTTCCGCAAGTTCGCCCAGGGCTACAACCTCGATCTGCTATTGCACCATGCCAACAGCCAGTTGCGTCAGCTGGCCCGCCGCTATCGCCTCAAGCGGGGCGGCAGCGCGCTGGGCTTGCTGGTGCTGGATACCGAGATGGGGGACGAACTGCGTTCGGTGCATTCTCTGTCCGGCGGCGAGACCTTCCTGGTTTCCCTGGCCTTGGCCTTGGGACTGGCGTCCATGGCGTCGAGCACCTTGCGCATCGAGTCGCTGTTCATCGACGAGGGCTTCGGCAGCCTCGACCCCGAATCGCTGCAACTGGCCATGGATGCGCTGGACGGGCTGCAGGCCCAGGGCCGCAAGGTGGCGGTGATTTCCCATGTGCAGGAGATGCACGAGCGGATCCCGGTGCAGATCCAGGTGCAGCGGCAGGGGAATGGGTTGAGCAAGGTGGAGGTGGTGGGTTAGGTCAGGAGACAGCATCACCTGATGCGCCCATCAGCAATGGGCGCTCGCTCGAGAGATCTCGTTGATCTCAAAGGAAATGATTTCAGGGTTTTGTGGGCCCTGCGGACCCAATCGCGGTCGGTCCGGCGCCCCGGCGGGGGCCGCTCAGATGACCGCGATAGCCTGCAACACCCTAGTGCGGTCTATCGCTGGCAAGCCAGCTCCCACCCAGACCTCTGTAACCTTCGATGTAGGCATGGCTGCTCAAGCAGCTTGTGGGGCTTGCCCGCGATAGCGTCCGGTCCGTCGCCGCCTGCATCGCGGGCAAACCCGCTCTCACAAGGCCCGTGACAGCGGGTCTTACAGCGGCGTGCTCATAGGGGAGCGACACCGTGGTCAACGTTAC
Source organism: Pseudomonas entomophila (assembly GCF_013523125.1). Classification (GTDB taxonomy): domain Bacteria; phylum Pseudomonadota; class Gammaproteobacteria; order Pseudomonadales; family Pseudomonadaceae; genus Aquipseudomonas; species Aquipseudomonas entomophila_B. Next base: position 29,068 of record NZ_JAAMQJ010000040.1, read on the forward strand.
CGAATGAATGCAAAGTCCGACGGCGCGCCATGTTCCAACACCTGCACCGTCTCACCCAGCAACCCGCTGCGCGGATCGCGCCTCATCACCACGATGCGGTCGCTTTTCTGGTTGGCCACCAGCAGGAAATCGCCGCTCGGGTCGATACGGAACTCCCGCGGTTCGCGCCCTTCGCTGTCGCGGTGCTGAAGCGCCTTCAGCTGGCCCGTGTCCGGTGCCACGGCGAACACCACGATCTCGTTGCTGGTGCCGCGGTTGCTCACATACAGAAAGCGCCCATCCGGCGACAGATGCAGCCCACCTGCCGCCTTGGCCTCTGGTTCGTGTCGAGGCGTCAGTGGCAGACGCTGGCGCTCGACCAGTTGCCCGTCGGACACGTCGAACGTCACCACTTCGCCACTCATCTCCAGGGTCAGGTAGGCATGCTCGCCCGTGGCATCGAAGGCCAGGTGGCGCGGGCCACTGCCAGGCGGCAGGCTGACGGCGGCAGGCTGGGCAGGACGCAACGGCTGCCCGGGGTTGGCGCTGTCGTAGTGGTAGATGAAGACCTTGTCGGCGCCCAGGTCACTGGCATACAGGTAGAGCCCGTCCGGAGAGAATACCGCCGAATGCACGTGAGGCCCGAGCTGTCGCTCCCGGTCCACCCGGCTCGGTGCGTGGCGGTGCTGCTGGATCACCGGCGCCAGCGTGCCGTCACGGCCGACGGGCACAGCCACCAGACTGCCGCCTGGCACATGGTCCGCCGAATAGTTGGCCACCAGCAGGTAGCGCTGATCCTGGCTCAGGCTGGCGTGGGTCGGTTCGTCGCCCAGGCTGGGCACACCGTTGAGCGGCGCGAGCACACCGCGCTCATCAACGGAGAAGCTGCTGACACTGCCCTGTCCATCGCCCACTTCGTTGACCGCGAACAGCAGTCGCTGGTCTTCGGACAGCACCAGCCAAGAGGGGCTGTGCGTCTTGATCACTTGCAAGGCCTGGGGGTCGATCAGGCCCGTGCGGCTGTCGAAGGCATAACGATAGAGGCCTTCATTCGTGCCCTGGGTGTAGCCGCCGACCAGCAGGGTCGCGGCGTTCGCTTGCAGATTCAGGCTCATCAGGCTCACCGTCAGAAAGGTCATGAGGGTGCGGTTCATCTTCATCGTCTTCCCAGGCGCGCAAGGCGCTCATGCAGATCAGGCTGTGCTCGCCATGCGCATCGGACAGCCGCCAGTCGGTGCCCTGCCCAGTCGCCGCCTGGACCTGTTCGGGCGTGAAATGCCAATGCTTGCGTTCGCGACCGTCCATGCACTCGATCATCAACCCCTGATCGTCGAAGGTGAAATCGAAGGCATGCAGGCCATCGATCAGCAGCATGTCACAGTCGTGCAGGGCATCAGCAAGGGAGGTCATCAGCGTTCACCAGAAGAAAAGCGCGCATTATAGGCAGACCGGCGTCCCCGCAGGGCGTTCAAACGCGATGCCGTCAGTGGCGCTCGCCAGGGGCCGCGCTCAACTCGAAAGGGCTGGCGCTGCGACGCTGGTTGCGGTCTTCACGCGGTGTGGCGCCGAAGAAGTTGCGGTAGGCGCTGGAGAAGTGCGGCCCGGAGGAGAAGCCACAGGACAGGCCGATCTGGATGATGGACTTGCTGGTCTGCAGCAGCATCTGCCGCGCCTTGTTCAGGCGCAGCTCCAGGTAGTACTGGCTGGGCACGCGGTTCAGGTACTGCTTGAAGATGCGCTCGAGCTGGCGCCGGGACACGCAGACGTGCTGGGCGATCTCGTCGGTGGTCAGCGGCTCTTCGATGTTGGCCTCCATCAGCACCACCGCCTGGGTCAGCTTGGGGTGGCTCGAGCCCAAGCGATTCTGCAGCGGGATGCGTTGACGCTCGCCCCCTTCGCGGATGCGCTCGACCACCAGCTCTTCGGACACTGCGCCGGCCAGCTCGGCGCCATGGTCGCGCGCCAGCACCGCCAGCATCAGGTCGACTACCGACAGGCCGCCACAGGCAGTCAACCGGTCGCGATCCCAATCGAACAGGTGACTGGTGGCGATCACCTTGGGGAAGCGCTCGGCGAAGTCATCCTGCCAACGCCAATGCACCGCGGCCCGGTAGCCATCGAGCAAGCCCAAAGATGCCAAGGGATACACGCCCGCAGACAAACCGCCGACCAGGCACCCGCCCCGGGCGACCTGGCGCAGCGCGCCCGCCAGCGCCGTACTGACGTTCAAAGGGGGCTCGTCGGCCACCAGAAACAGCTTCTGCAACCCTTCCAGGCGCCCGGCCCAGGAGGTACCTGGCAGACGCCAAGCGCCCTCCTCCGGCGGCTCGGCCTGAAGAAACACCAGTTCGTAAGCCAGCTCCGGTTGCAGACGGCGCGCTCCGAGCAAGACGTCCTCTGCCAGGGCCAGGGTCGATGCCCGGGTGCTGGGCCAGGTCAGAAAGCCGATTCGCGGGTGGGTCATAGGGAGGTCCGAAACCTGAGGTCGATCGAGTCAATGGCGCCGCGATGGCGGCGCCAGACACGCACGGCAACGCGCCATGCCCTGGGATGGTGCACGTTGGCAGTATCTACTTCAAGCTGCCAGAAAGAAACTGCTTGAGGCGCTCGGACCGCGGATTGGCCAGCACCTCACGCGGGTGGCCGGTCTCTTCCACCAAGCCTTTGTGCAGGAAGATCAGCTGATTGGACACCTCGCGCGCGAAGCCCATTTCGTGGGTGACCACGACCATGGTGCGGCCTTCCTGGGCCAGCGACTGCATGACCTTGAGCACATCGCCGACCAGCTCGGGGTCGAGCGCCGAGGTCGGCTCGTCGAACAGCATGACCTCCGGCTCCATCGCCAGCGCCCGGGCGATCGCCACCCGCTGCTGCTCGCCACCGGACATGTGCCCGGGGTAGGCGTCCTTGCGGTGTGCGACACCGACCTTGGCCAGGTAATGCTCGGCCTTTTCCAGCGCTTCCTTGCGGCTGACGCCCAGCACGTGCACCGGCGCTTCGATGATGTTTTCCAGCGCGGTCATGTGCGCCCAGAGGTTGAAATGCTGGAACACCATCGCCAGGCGCGAGCGCAGACGTTGCAACTGCCTGGGCTCGGCCGCGCGCAGGGCGCCGTCCTTGCCTGGTATCAACTTGAGCTGTTCGCCATTGAGCAGGATCTGCCCGGCGTGGGGCTGCTCGAGCAGGTTGATGCAGCGCAGGAAGGTCGACTTGCCCGAGCCGCTGGAGCCGATGATGCTGATCACGTCCCCGGCCTTGGCGGCCAGCGATACGCCCTTGAGCACCTCGTGGCTGCCATAGCGCTTGTGCAGGTCTTGGACTTGGAGTTTGTACATGCGTTCGGATCTCACAGAGCGTCAGTGCTTGCGTGGCGCCAGGTAGCCGAGCCAACGGCGTTCGGCCAGCTTGAACAGGCGTACCAGGATGAAGGTCAGGCACAGGTAGAACACGCCCGCCGTGATGTAGGCCTCGAAAGGCAGGTAGTACTGGGCGTTGACCGTACGGGCCGCGCCGGTGATGTCGATCAGCGTGACGATGGACGCCAGGCTGGTAGTCTGCAGCATCATGATCACTTCGTTGCTGTACTGCGGCAATGCCCGGCGCAGCGCCGAGGGCAGCAGGATGCGACGGTACATCTTGGCGCGCGACATGCCCATGGCCTTGGCCGCCTCGATCTCGCCGGCGGGCGTGGCCTTCAGGCTGCCGGCGATGATCTCGGCGGTGTAGGCGCTGGTATTGATGGCGAAGGCCAGGCAGGCGCAGAAGGTCGCGCTCGACAGCCAAGGCCAGAACAGGCTGTTGCGCACCGCTTCGAACTGGGCCAGGCCGTAGTAGATCAGAAACAGCTGCACCAGCATCGGCGTACCGCGGATCACGTAGGTGTAGAGCCAGGCGGGCGCGTTGACCAGAGGACGCCTGGATACCCGCATCAGGCCCAGCGGAATCGCCGCCAGCAAGCCGAAGAACAGCGAAATGCCCAGCAGCTTGAGCGTGGTCAGCAGCCCGCCGAGGTAGAGCGGCATGGCGTCCCAGACCGTGGCGTAGTCGAAGATCATAGTTCAGCCACCTTGATGCCCACCGAGTAACGTTTCTCCAGTCGCTTGAGGGCCAGCAGCGAGACGCTGGTGATCACCAGGTACAGCCCCGCCACGGCCAGGAAGAAGGTGAACGGCTCGCGCGTGGCGTCGGCCGCCTGCTTGGCCTTGAACATCATGTCCTGCAGCCCGACGATCGAGATCAGCGCGGTGGCCTTGGTCAGGACCAGCCAGTTGTTGGTGAAGCCTGGGATGGCCAGGCGCACCATCTGCGGCACCATGATGCGGAAGAATACCTGGCGCGCGCTCATGCCATAGGCCGCGCCCGCCTCGGCCTGCCCCTTGGGAATGCCAAGGAACGCCCCGCGGAAGGTCTCCGACAGGTAGGCGCCGAAGATGAAGCCCAGGGTGCCGATGCCGGCGACCATGGGATTGATGTCGATGTAGTCGTCGTAGCCCACCAGGGGTGCCACGCGATTGATCACGTCCTGCCCACCGTAGAAGATCAGCAGGATCAGGACCAGGTCCGGGATGCCGCGCACCACCGTGGAATACACATCGCCCAGCCAGGCGAGCCAACGCACCGGCGACAGCCGCAGGGCGACGCCGATGAGGCCCAGCACGATGGCCAGGGCCATGGAGGACAGCGCAAGCTGCAGCGTCAGCCAGGCTCCGTCGAGGATGACTGCCCCGTAGCCTTTCAACATGATGAGGTCCTCGACCTTGAAAATGAAAAATGGTGCAAACCGCAGCGCGCCGCCGTTTGCACCATTGCAGGGTGTAGCGAGTGGTTATTGCGCGGCCTGGGCCTTGTCGTCCGGACCGTAGATGTCGAAGTTGAAGTACTTGTCCTGGATTTCCTTGTACTTGCCGCTGGCGCGAATGGCGTCGATGGCGCCGTTCAGGCGTTCACGGTTGGCGTCGTCGCCCTTGCGCACGGCGATGCCGATACCGTCACCGAAGTACTTGGCGTCGGTGAAGGCCGGACCGACGAAGGCGTAGCCCTTGCCCGCCTCGGTCTTGAGGAAACCATCTTCCAGTAGGGTGGCATCGGCCACGGTACCGTCGAGCCGGCCAGCGGCCACGTCCAGGTAGATTTCGTTCTGAGTGCCGTACGGCACCACGGTCGCGCCCTTGGCCGCGAGCACTTCCTTGGCGAAGCGGTCGTGGATGGAGCCGCGCTGCACGCCGATCTTCTTGCCCGACAGCTCGTGCAGGTCTTCGCTCACGGTCACGCCGTCCTTCATCACCAGGCGCGCTGGGGTGAGGTAATAGCGCTTGGTGAAGTCCACGGACTTCTTGCGGTCTTCGGTGATGGACATCGACGACAGGATGGCGTCGATCTTGCGCACCTTGAGCGCCGGAATCAGGCCGTCGAACTCCTGCTCGACCCAGGTGCACTTGGCCTTGAGTTGCTCGCACAGGGCGTTGCCAATGTCGTAGTCGAAGCCCGCCAGGCTGCCGTCGGGCTGCTTGAAGGCGAACGGGGGGTAAGCGGCCTCGATGCCGATCTTCAACGGTTTTTCATCGGCCAGCGATACCAGGGAAAACGCGGACAGCGCCAGGGCGCCAAGCAGTGCGAGTTTCTTCATCGGGTAGCTCCATCGGTACAGGCAATAAAAGGCAGGGGTACTACTGCCCGCTAGGCGAAGGGTGACAATGCGAGCCACTCGGCGTCAGGAGCGAATCCTGGGTCACGAGCGCGTGGCTGGCATTCTAACGGCAGGTGAGTCGTCGATATTTCTTCAAAGCGACAACTACTTACAAAAGCACCAAAAACGGCATCCAGCTCTATTGACAACTTCGAACACATGTGCAGAAGCGACGGAATCCAACCCAGTACTAAAGCAATAAGCGGGCCTATTATTCGCAAACCCTTGTGCTACGGCAAGTCTGAGATGTGATTGGAGGTCAGATCGCGAGAACGTGCGCCCGTCTGGCGCCTGGACGTTTCCAAAAGCCTCGCCTAGGTGCGCAGGTCGGTGACAACGGCTGGGTGACTGCTCGGGCCAGGAGACGGGGGGCTGCAACCCTTCGCAATGGAGGTGATACGGTGCCCTGTGCCCTGGAGAGCCGGACGGGGTGTCCGGCTTCTCAGCGCACAGGACCAGGGCGGTCAGGCCACTTTCATGGTCTTGTGCGTGTCGATCAGGTGCTGGACCACACCCGGATCGGCCAGCGTGGAAATGTCACCCAGGGCGTCGTATTCACCCGTGGCGATCTTGCGCAGGATCCGCCGCATGATCTTGCCCGAGCGCGTCTTGGGCAGGCCCGGCGCCCACTGGATGACGTCCGGCGAAGCGATCGGCCCGATCTCCTTGCGCACCCAGTTCTTCAGCTCCAGACGCAGTGCCTCGCTCGGCTCCTCGCCGGCGTTGAGGGTGACGTAGACGTAGATGCCCTGACCCTTGAGGTCGTGGGGAACCCCGACCACCGCCGCCTCGGCGACCTTGGCGTGGGCAACCATGGCGCTCTCGATCTCGGCGGTGCCCATGCGGTGCCCGGACACGTTGAGTACGTCATCCACGCGACCGGTGATCCAGTAGTAGCCGTCCTCGTCGCGGCGTGCACCGTCACCGGTGAAGTACATGCCGCGGAAGGTCTTGAAGTAGGTATCGACGAAGCGGTCATGATCGCCGTACAACGAGCGCGACTGGCCGGGCCAGGAGTCGAGGATCACCAGGTTGCCCTCGGCGGCGCCTTCGATGATGTTGCCCAGGTTGTCCACCAGCGCCGGCACTACGCCAAAGAAGGGGCGCGTCGCCGAGCCCGGCTTGAGCGCGGTGGCGCCTGGCAGCGGGCTGATCAGGATGCCGCCGGTCTCGGTCTGCCACCAGGTGTCGACCACCGGGCAGCGCTCCTTGCCCACGGTGGAGTAGTACCAGCTCCAGGCTTCCGGGTTGATCGGCTCACCGACCGAACCGAGCAGGCGCAGGCTGGAGCCGTCGGCACCGGCCACGGCGGCCTGCCCTTCGGCCATCATGGCGCGGATGGCGGTCGGCGCGGTGTAGAGGATGTTGACCTTGTGCTTGTCGATGATCTTCGACACGCGGGTGATGTCCGGGTAGTTCGGTACACCTTCGAACAGCAGCGTGGTCGCGCCGTTGGCCAGGGGCCCGTAGACGATGTAGCTGTGCCCGGTGACCCAGCCCACATCGGCCGTGCACCAGTACACGTCGCCCGGCCGGTAGTCGAAGACCCGCTCATGGGTCAGTGCGGTGTAGACCAGGTAGCCGCCGGTGGTGTGCTGCACGCCCTTGGGCTTGCCGGTGGAACCGGAGGTGTAAAGGATGAACAGCGTTTCCTCGGCGCCCATCTCCTTGGGTGCGCAGTGGCTCGAGGCGACCTTCATCAGGTCTTCGTACCAGATGTCGCGATGCTGGTGCCAGGCGATGTCGCCACCGGTGCGCTTGCAGACGATGATCTTCTGTACGGTCGAGGTTTCCGGGTTGGTCAGCGCCAGGTCGACGTTGGCCTTCAGCGCCGTACGACGACCACCGCGTACACCTTCGTCGGCAGTGATCACCACCTTGGATCTGCAGTCGATGATGCGCCCGGCCAAGGCCTCGGGCGAGAAACCACCGAACACCACCGAATGGATCGCGCCAATGCGGGCGCATGCCAGCATGGCGACCACGGCCTCGGGGATCATCGGCATGTAGATGGTCACTACGTCGCCGCGGTGCACGTCCTGACCACGCAGGGCGTTGGCGAACTTGCAGACGTCTTCGTGCAGTTCGCGATAGGTGATGTTGCGATGGTCGGCCGGGTCGTCGCCTTCCCAGATGATCGCCACCTGGTCGCCACGTTCTTCCAGATGACGATCCAGGCAATTGTAGGAGACGTTCAGGGTGCCGTCGGCGAACCACTTGATATCGACGTGATGATCGTCGAAGGAGGTCTGCTTGACCTTGGTGAACGGCTTGATCCAGTCCAGCCGCTGGGCCTGCTCGCGCCAGAAGCCGTCGGGGTTGATCACCGATTGCTGGTACATGGCCTTGTAGGTGGCCTCGTCGGTCAGGGTACGTTCCATGACCTCGGGACGAACGGGATACAGGGGCGCCGCACTCATCTTGTTACCTCGGTGTCATCGTTGTTTTTGTATGGGACCGTTTGTAACTGTAGCGCAGCGTGGCCGGCCATTCGACATTGGTAGTAACCTGGCGCCCACCGGGTCGCCCTGTCACTCGACCAGGGCACAGCGGTCCACACACAGCGCGAACCTGCGCAAAGTTGCAAAAGTCTTTATCAAAAGTGGCGCTGTTTCTTCACCGGAGGCGTCCGTAGACTTTCCCTCGACGGCCTGCAATGCCGTCGACACTCTTCTAGTTGTTCTCGTTTTCTACGACCGTGCACTCGCCTCCACGCGGGCAGTCGTGACGGCGAACAGATGACTTATAGACAGACTGGGTTTGAGACGCGACGCCTTGGCGATCGCGCGCCCTCCTTCGACCTCGAACAGGTGAAACGACGATGAAAGCGTTACTGGTGTTGATGCTGGGTGGCTTGTGCGGCACGGCGATGGCCGATGAAGCACCGATGGCCACCGGGCAGATTCCGGTCGAGCATTATCATTACAACGAGCCCTTGGACATCGCACGCGTGCTGTCGATGAGCCCGATCCCGAACGTCTGCGCCGTCGTCCCGACGCGCATGACCTATGAAGATTCCGGTGGCCATCGGCATGTTCTCGAATATCAAGTCATGGGCAATGGATGTTCCAACGGTTAATGCCCTGGATAGGGAAGTTGCCTGCCCAATGAAAGTTAGGCACGTTCGTTAGCGCTGATACTTCATATAGAACGTTCTCCGATCTCATGACCTTGCCCACGGGGCAAGGTCATGTTTCTTCATGGGCTTCTGCAACACGACCCGATGTGTTCATCAGCCATGGTCCTGCGAACCGTTCATCGCTCCCCCTAGGCGATGCTTCCGTCAGAGTGCACGGCGCTTTGCCCTGCCTGGCCGAATCCACTGGAAACAGTCTCCCCTCTTGCGGTCTACTGACCCGACAGTCATCGACAACAAGAACAGGCTCATCCCTTGGAGAGCACCATGACACAGACGCACTACGTGGCGCGCACCCCTGACGCGCGCGGTTTCATCGACTACCCGGCGCAGGACCATGAGGTGTGGCAGACCTTGATCGAGCGGCAGCTGAAGGTCATCGAAGGTCGCGCCTGCCAGGAGTACCTCGACGGCATCGAGCAGCTGGCACTGCCCCACGACCGGGTGCCACAGCTGGGCGAGATCAACAAGGTCCTGGACGCGACCACCGGCTGGCAGGTCGCGCGGGTGCCGGCGCTGATCCCCTTCCAGACCTTCTTCGAGCTGCTGGCGAGCAAGCGCTTCCCCGTGGCCACCTTCATCCGCACGCCCGAAGAACTGGACTACCTTCAGGAGCCGGACATCTTCCACGAGATCTTCGGCCACTGCCCCTTGCTGACCAACCCCTGGTTCGCCGCGTTCACCCATACCTATGGCAAGCTGGGCCTGGCGGCCAACAAGCAGGAGCGGGTCTACCTGGCACGCCTGTACTGGATGACCATCGAGTTCGGCCTGCTGGACACGCCCACTGGGCGTCGCGTCTATGGCGGCGGCATACTGTCTTCACCGAAGGAAACCCTCTACAGCCTGTCGAACGCACCTGAGCACCAGGTCTTCGACCCCATCGAGGCCATGCGCACGCCGTACCGCATCGACATCCTGCAGCCGGTGTATTTCGTGCTGCCGCGGCTCAAGCGCCTGTTCGACCTGGCCCACGAGGACATCATGGCGATGGTGCACCAGGCCATGGCCCTGGGGCTGCATGCACCGAAGTTCCCGCCCAAGGCCGCCTGAGCGGCCTTTCCCTGCCCTTTTCAGTCAATGGAGCCTGACCATGACCACCCTGAACCAAGCCCACTGCGAGGCCTGCCGCGCCGATGCCCCGAAGGTCAGCGATGAAGAGCTGGCGACACTGATCCGCCAGATCCCGGAGTGGAACATCGAAACGCGGGACGGCGTCCTGCAACTGGAGCGTGTCTTCCGCTTCGGCAACTTCCGGCACGCCCTGGCGTTCACCAATGCCGTCGGAGCGATCGCCGAGCAAGAGGGTCATCACCCTGGCTTGCTGACCGAGTGGGGCAAGGTCACGGTGACCTGGTGGAGCCATTCGATCAAGGGCCTGCACCGCAACGACTTCGTCATGGCTGCGCGCACGGACACCGTGGCCCAGGAGGCCGAAGGCCTCAAACCCTAAGCCGAAACGGCTCGCCGATCGAACGCTTACAGGGCGCTGGGGCGAGCCGTTGTCAAACTGTCATCCGCGTTCCTGTACCCTGGCCAGGCTTGTTCGAGCTGCGCCAGGCGCAGGCTTCCCTTCCCTTCACGAGGAACGATGCGATGCATGAGAACCCCAACTTCCCCTTCCCCCGCCTCACGCCGGACACGCCCCTGGACACCACGCCAGAGCCGACACCGAATGCCGAGCAGGAAGATGAGTGCGCTGCCGAGGCCGATCAGGGCTGACGGTGGTTGCTTCCTGGTGAGCCGTTGCCGGCTGCCGACTCAGGAAGCGAAGTATTAAGCCCTCCGCAACTTGAGCTCATTCGGACTTGAGAGCTGTGATGCCTGTCCCGCCCTCATCGCGGGCAAGCCCACAGGAGGGCGATCATCACGCCGATGCCTGTGTGGAACCGGGACCTGTGGGAGCTGGCTTGCCAGCGATAGCGCCCGATCAGGTGCCGCCCGCATCGCAGGCAAGCCCGCTCTTACAAGCGGAACGGTCAGCGTGCTGACTAGGGCCGCGGCTCCACGATCTGTCTTCCGCCTACCGCGCGACCTGCTCCAACACCACCTCCAACGGATGCCGCAGGCGACGCTCCGCCAGCCGCTTCACCTGGCTGCGGCACGAATACCCGGTCGCCAGCGGCTCGCCCGCCTTGTCCATCTTGGTCGCCCAGGACTGCTCGAAGATCGTCCGCGAGGTCTGCTGGTTGCGCGCTTCGTGGCCGTAGGTGCCCGACATGCCGCAGCAACCGGTCGCCTCGGTCACCAAGGTCAGCCCGAGACGCTGGAACACCTGCTCCCACTGGCGGGTGCTGGCCGGCACGTTGGTCTTCTCGGTGCAATGCGCCAGCAACCGGAACGTCCCCGCTGCCTCGCCTGAGCGCGCAGGCAATGCATCGATCAGCCATTCCTGCGGCAGCAGGACCTTGGGACCCTCTTCCAGGCCAGGCACTTTCAGGTATTCCTGGCGATACACTAGGGTCATCGCCGGGTCCAGCCCCACCAGCGGCACGCCACAGTCGGCGAGCGCCTTGAGCTGGCGAGCGTTGCGAATCGCTGCCTTGGCGAAGGCCCCGAGGAACCCTTGCACGTGCAGAGGCTTGCCGTTGGCGCTGTAGGGCGCCAGGAACACGCGATAGCCCAACCGGTGCGCGAGGTCGATGAACGCGGCCAGCAGCGGTGTCTCGAAGTAGCGGGTGAAGGCATCCTGTACCAGCACGAGGCTGCGTTCACGCTGGGCAGGCGTCAGCTCGCGCAAGGCCGGTACGCTGGCGGTGCCGACCCGGCAGCGTGTCAACGTGCGCTGCAGGTCGAAGCGACTGATCAGCGGGCTGTCGACCATGCCGACCTGGTCCGCCAGCAGGCGGTTGACCCAACGCGACCCCATGACGGCGTTATACAGCCCTGGCGCATGGGCCAGGTACGGCAAGCTGAACTCCAGCGAGCCGATCAGGTAATCACGCAACGGACGCTGGTAGCGGCCGTGGTACAGCTCGAGGAAGCGCGAGCGGAAATCCGGCACGTTGACCTTGATCGGGCACTGCCCGGCGCACGACTTGCACGCCAGGCAACCGGCCATGGCGTCATAGACCTCATGGGAGAAGTCTTCCTGGCCCTGGCGTTGCGCGCGACGGTTGCGCAGCCGGGCCGGCAACCCCTTGAGCCAGGACGTCGGTGTACGTGCAGCATCCAGCACATCGATATCGGCAGCCCCCTGCAGACGCAGCCATTCACGGATCAGCGAAGCTCGCCCCTTGGGGGAGTGACGGCGCTCACGGGTGGCTTTCCAGGACGGACACATGGCATCGTCCGGGTCGTAGTTGTAGCAGGCGCCATTGCCGTTGCAGTGCACCGCACTGCCGAAGCGCTGCCAGACCCGCTCGTCGATCGTGCGGTCCAGTTCGCCACGCAGGGTCACCCCGTCGACCGGGGTCAGGCCGTCGGCGCTGTCGGGCGGCGTGCAGATCTTGCCGGGATTGAGCTGATTGTGCGGATCGAACGCGCCCTTGATGCGCTGCAGCGCCGGGTACAGCTCACCGAAGTAGCCGGGCACGTACTCCGAACGCAGGCCCTTGCCATGCTCACCCCACAACAGGCCGCCATAACGCTGCGTCAGTTCGGCCACCGCGTCGGAAATCGGCTTGACCAGCGCCGCCTGGGCCGGATCCTTCATGTCCAGCGCAGGGCGCACGTGCAGGACACCGGCATCGACGTGCCCGAACATGCCGTAGGCCAGGCCATGGCCATCGAGCAGGGCACGGAACTCGGCGATGTAGTCGGCCAGGCGCTCTGGCGGGACGGCGGTGTCCTCCACGAACGGCTGGGGCCGGACTTCGCCCTCCACGTTGCCCAGCAGCCCCACCGAGCGCTTGCGCATGGCATAGACCCGGCTCACGGCCGCCGCGCCCTCGGCCAAGGTATGGCCGAGCCGCTCGACGCTGGTGTCGGCCTGCAGGTGCTCGATGAAGGCCAGCACCCGAGCGTTGACCTCTTCGGGCGAATCGCCACAGAACTCCACCAGGTTGATCCCCAGGGTCGGACGCGCGGCATCGGCCGGGAAGTACTCGGCGACGCTGTCCCAGACGATGTCCTGCATCGCCAGCCTCAGCACCTTGGAATCGACCGTCTCGATCGACAACGGCTTGAGCGCCATCAGGGCGTTGGCGTCGCGTAGCGCCTCCATGAAGCTGGCGTAGCGCACGTTGACCAGCACCGCGTAGCGCGGGATCGGCAGCACGTTGAGCTTGGCCTCGACCACATAGCCGAGCGACCCTTCGGCGCCGCACAGCACGCTGTTGAGGTTGAAGCGACCTTGCTCGTCGCGCAGGTGCGCCAGGTCATAACCGGTCAGGCAGCGGTTGAGCTTGGGAAAGGTGCGCTCGATCAGCTCGGCCTGGTGCTGCTGGATGTCGCGGGCCGTGCGGTAGACCTCGCCCACGCGTCCTGGCGCGGCGCAGGCCTGGTCGAGGGCCGCGTCGTCGATCGGCAGGCTGTGCAGCCGCTCGCCGCCCAACAGCACGCTGTGCAGCTCCAGCACATGGTCGCGGGTCTTGCCGTAGGTGCAACTGCCCTGACCGCTGGCATCGGTGTTGATCATGCCACCGATCGTGGCGCGGTTGGAGGTGGACAGCTCAGGCGCGAAGAACAGGCCGTAGGGCTTGAGCGCGGCGTTGAGCTGGTCCTTGACCACACCGGCCTGGACCCTGACCCAACGCTGCTCGACGTTGATTTCGAGGATCGTGTTCATGTGCCGCGACAGGTCGACGACGATGCCGTCGGTCAGCGACTGGCCGTTGGTGCCTGTGCCACCACCGCGGGGCGTGAGCACGACCTGACGAAAGCGCGCCTCGCCCATGAGCGTGGCGATGCGCGCGACGTCGTCGGCGTCCATCGGGAACACGGCGGCCTGGGGCAGGCGCTGGTAGATCGAGTTGTCGGTGGCGAGCACCGTGCGAGTGCCGTAGTCGGCACTGATCTGCCCACGGAAGCCACTGCCGCGCAGGGCGTCGAGGAAGTCTGTGTAACGGGCGGCGGAGGGCTGGGGCTGCAGCGGGGCGATCATCGACGGATGGCCTCTTGTCGGCGAATTCACGGTCACATGGCAGGCGGCAATGTGCAGGGCCTGCTCTCGTTGGTGCCACCTCGGCATGGATCGATCCGGACGAAGTGACGAATGGGCCCATGTTCCTGTAGTTTCACGGCAGGGGCAAACGGATAATCCTGCCGCTATCGATGACTTTCATGAATGAATTACCGTCACCTGACACCGTCCATGTCGCTGCTGCTGGCCTTCGAGGCAGCCGCTCGGCATGAAAGCTTCACCCGTGCGGCGGTGGAACTGTCGCTGACCCAGAGCGCGGTCAGCCGCCAGGTACAAGCCTTGGAGCATCAACTGGGCCTGACCCTGTTTCGTCGCGAAGGCCGCCAGGTGCAGCTGACCGACGTCGGCCGCCTGTACCAGCGCGAGCTGAACGAGGCGCTCGGGCGCATCCGCAGCGCCACTTTGCAGGCGCTGGCCTACCAGTCCGGCGTCGGCACCCTGCGGTTGGCCACCTTGCCCACCTTCGGCTCGAAATGGCTACTGCCGCGGCTGCATGCGTTCTACACGGCGCACCCGGGCATGCTGGTCCACATCCATTCACGTATCGAGACGATCGACTTCGAGACCAGCGAGATCGACGCGGCGATCGGCGTCGCCCACCATGACCTGCCAGGGTTGGTCTGCCACCGTCTGCAGGCCGAGGAGCTGGTGGTGATCCTGCCGCCTTCGGCCCAGACCACCGGTGACGCCTGGACGCCGACACATATCAGCGAGTCCCTGCTGCTCAACGTGGCCAACAACCCCCATGCCTGGGGCGAATGGTTCTCGCACCACGCCCTGCCCCATCGCAGCATGCGCCTGGGGCCGAGTTTCGAGCTGACGTCGCACCTGATCCAGGCGGTGCGCGCCGGGATCGGGGTGGGGTTGGTGCCGAGGGTACTGGTGGAAGACGAACTGGCCAGCGGGGAACTGGTCAGCGCGGGGGCGGCGTTCGCCAGTCAGCGCAGCTATTACCTGATCTATCCGCCGCGCAACGAGGGGTTGCCGTCGCTACGGGCGTTTCGCGGCTGGCTGCTGGAGCAGATCTGAAGCAGGGGGCAAAGCCCCCTTCAGTCAGCGGCGCGTCTTGAGCCGGTAGAGCACGAACATCACCCCCAGCCAGACCGGGATGGCATACACCGATACGTTGATGCCCGGAATCTGCAGCATGATCCCCAGGATGAGCACCACGAAGGCCAGGCAGAGGTAGTTGCCGTAGGGGTACCACAGCGCCTTGAACAACGGCGTCTGGCCGGTGCGGTTCAGGTGCTGGCGGAATTTCAGGTGCGAGTAGCTGATCATCGCCCAGTTGATCACCAACGCCGCGACCACCAGCGACATCAGCAGCTCCAGGGCATTCTGCGGCATCAGGTAGTTGAGCAGCACCGCCACCACCGTGACGGCCGCCGACACCAGGATCGCCCGTACCGGCACGCCGCGTCGATCGACCTTGGCCAGCCCGGCCGGGGCATCCCCCTGCTCGGCCATGCCGTAGAGCATGCGTGCGTTGCAGTAGGTGCCGCTGTTGTACACCGACAGCGCGGCGGTGAGCACGACGAAGTTGAGCAGGTGCGCCGCCACGTCGCTGCCCAGCAGCGAGAACACCTGCACGAATGGGCTGCTGCCATAGCTGCCGCCGGCGGCGTCGATGCTCTTGACCAGCCCGTCCCAGGGCGTCAGCGACAGCAGGATCACCAAGGCGCCGATGTAGAAGATCAGGATCCGGTAGATGACCTGGTTGATGGCCTTGGGGATCACCGTCTTCGGTTGATCGGCTTCGGCCGCCGTGAACCCGAGCATCTCCAGCCCGCCGAAGGAGAACATGATGATCGCCAAGGCCATCACCAGCCCGCTGACACCATTGGGGAAGAACCCGCCATGGCTCCAGAGGTTGCTGACCGAGGCGTCGGGCCCGCCGTTGCCGCTGACCAGCAGGTAGCTGCCCAGGGCGATCATGCCGACGATGGCCATGACCTTGATGATGGCGAACCAGAATTCGGTCTCGCCGAAGACCTTGACGTTGGTCAGGTTGATCGCGTTGATCAGCACGAAGAAGGCTGCGGCCGTGGCCCAGGTCGGGATCTCCGGCCACCAGTAGTGCACGTACTTGCCGACGGCGGACAGCTCGGACATGCCCACCAGGATGTACAGCACCCAGCAGTTCCAGCCCGACAGGAAACCGGCGAAGCCGCCCCAGTACTGGTGGGCGAAATGGCTGAAGGAGCCGGCTACCGGTTCCTCGACGATCATTTCACCCAGCTGGCGCATGATCATGAAGGCGATGAAACCGCACAGGGCATAGCCGAGGATCATCGACGGCCCGGCGGACTTCATCACGCCGGCCGAACCGAGAAACAGGCCCGTGCCGATGGCGCCGCCCAGGGCGATGAGCTGGATGTGGCGATTCTTCAAGCCGCGCTTGAATTCACCGGAGGATGTGTGTGGTCCACTCATGAACGAGGTCACCTGCCTGTTGCTAGCTGTGACGAAATCGGACCCACCGCGCGCAGGGCGTGGCGGAATGGGCAAGGTGAGGCACCTTGGGTTCCCGGACCCGTCGACTGGCCCAGGCCAGGGCCGGGCGGCATGAAGACGAGCGTGACGGGAAAGCGCGATATGCGAGGGAGGTCACAGGTAAAACGCGGCGCATTGTATACCCCCAGGTTACGGAGAGCGTCAACGCGGTAGGCATTTTCTCGATGAAAATCAGACGTTTCGTCGAGATTGCGGTCGCCAGTGGAAGTGTATGACGCAGGAAAGGTGCTTTTGCCACGGGGGCTGGCGGTTCAAGGCGCGGCGAGGGACAGGACGCTATCGCGGGCAAGCCCGCTTGTGTCTTTGAGGATCGCTAGAATCAAAGGTGAGAGGAATGGATGGCAAGCTGTCTGTCCGAGGTGCCCCGAGCACGAGTGGGAGCAAAGCTGCCATCCATTCTTCCAC
>NZ_JAAMQJ010000041.1 GCF_013523125.1 Pseudomonas entomophila
GCAGATCGTCTGCGCGGCCATGCGCAAGCTGCTGCACCTGGTGTATGGCGTGGTGAAATCCGACAAACCATTCGACCCTCAGATCGCGCTTGCGAAGTGAGGATCAAGACGGTATCTACACCCGTAGCACCACCGCAGCGTTGCAGGCTGTCGCGATTCCCTGTGTGCGGCCCCCGCCAGGGCGCTGGACCGGCCGCGATTGGGCCCGCCAGGGCCCACAAATACCTCAAGCCAATGTCACGGGTTCTGCGCCAGGTGCCCGGCCGGGATGATGCGCTTGGCCTGCAAATAGGCCTTGTGCCAGTAGCTGTTCGACAGATGATCCAGACGTACGGTGCCGCCCGTGGACGGTGCATGGACGAAGCGCCCTTCCCCGACATAGATCCCCGCATGGCTGACCTGCGAACCGCCGCCGGTGGCGAAGAACACCACGTCGCCCGACTGCAGCGCGTTGATGTCGACGTTGGGCGCGCGCATGACGATCATCTCGCGGGTGGAGCGTGGCAGGCGGATCCCGGCCGCATCCTGGTACACGTACTTGATCAACCCACTGCAATCGAACCCGGAATCCGGCGTGTTGCCGCCCCAGCGATAGGGGGTGCCGACCAGACCGATGGCACGGAACAGCACGTCCTCGGCGACCGGCGAGAAGGAGGGTTGCGCGTAGTTGATCACCAGCGGACGTTGCTTGGGCACGACCGGTGCCGGCGCAGGTGCCTGACTGGAACAGGCAGTCAACAGGGCTGCCAGAGAGAAGAATGCGAAGCGCGCCAACATCGCCATGAGCCAGAGCTTCCTGTCTGAGTCGTTCGGGCAATTGCCGAAAAGAGTTGAGAAATTAGATTAGACGCTTTCTGTAAATACGCACGGCGGCTCGCTTTTCAGCTGAGCCGCCGTGTTCGACCACACCGTTTCGCGTCAGTTGCGCGCGATCGTGGTCGGTGCCATGGCCAAGGCGCGCTTGGCTTCCATGAAGGTCTTGCTCCAGTAGCGATCGCCCAGGCTGTCGATGCGCACACCACCGCTGCGGCGGCTGCTGGAGTGGATGAACTGGTTGTCGCCGAGGTAGATGCCGGCGTGGCTGACACGACCGCGGCCATTGGTGCTGAAGAACAGCAGGTCACCTGGCTTGAGCTTGCTGCGCGACACGGTCGGTGCGTCGACGTTGATCATTTCGCGCGTCGAGCGTGGCAGATTCATGCCGGCTTCTTCACGGAACAGGTAGCCGATGAAGCCACTGCAATCGAACCCGGATTTTTCCGTGGTGCCGCCGAACCGATAGCGCGTCCCGATCAGCTCTTTGCCGCGCTCGAGGATGCTGTCGGCCAGCACGGGCAGGCGATAAGGCTGGCTGCCGTGGGCGAAGGGCTGGGTGTCTTCGTCTTCCGCCGGTTCTGCGTCGAACACCGAAGCGACCGGTGCTGGCGCCTTGTGTTGAACCTGAACGGTAACGGGGGCGTGATCCTGGGGCTGGGAAACGGGGCCTTGAGCGGCGCAGCCAAAAAGCAGGGTCACCAGTGCAAGTGGCACGAGGGGTGCGAAGCGAAGCAGCATGGGCACGACCGTGACTGATTGTTGGGAAGGTTGGCACTATGCCTTCCGTCAAATCTATTTGCAAATTTTATCGAGAAAAATGTGACTTTTACGTTTCGGCGCGTTCGAAGGGTTTCGCATAGATCGATCGATGCTTACCAACCCAGGGTTTCCTTGAGAAACGGAATGGTCAATTTGCGTTGCGCCTGTAACGACGCCTGATCAAGACGTTCGAGCAGATCGAACAGCGCAGCCATGCTGCGAGTACCCCGGGTCAGGATGAAGTGTCCCACTTCGTCGGTCATCTGCAGGCCACGGCGCGAGGCGCGCAGTTGCAAGGCCCGCAGCTTGTCTTCGTCGCTCAATCCCCGCATCTGAAAAATCAGCGCCAAGGTCAGCCGGGACTTGAGGTCCGGCAGGCGGATCGGCAGTTCGCGCGGAGAGCTGGCCGCAGCCAGCAGCAGACGCCGGCCGCTGTCGCGCAGGCGATTGAACAGGTGGAACATGGCCTCTTCCCAATCGGCCTTGCCGGCGATCGCGTGCAGGTCGTCGATGCAGACCAGTTCGTACTGTTCAAGGTGATCGAGCAGTTCAACGCCACGGTCGAGCAGCTGTGCCAGGGGCAGGTAGACCGCAGGTTCGCCCAATTGCTGGAAGCGGTGGGTGGCGGCCTGCAACAGGTGGGTGCGCCCGACGCCTTGCTTGCCCCACAGATAGATGAGGCTTTCGGTCCAGCCGGCGTCGGCTTCGCATAACCGTTCGACATAGCCCAGCGCCGCGGCATTGGCGCCCGGGTAGTAGTTGATGAAGGTGGCGTCGTCGCGCAAGCGCACACCCAGGGGCAACTGGATCGGTTTCATGCTGACTGACGGTCGCGAGGACCACGGGGGGCCTTTGGAGAACGGTGCGCGAAGTCTATACCCGCAATGCCGAGCGCACAATCGGCGAGGCGCCGAGGGCGAAGTAAATCAACGGCTTGCGTGACGCGCCCAGGGCGGTGTCGCCCGGTGGGCGCTCCGGCGCGCGGCCTATAAGGAAGGCAGCAACCGCTTGGGGTCACCGCCTTCACCGGTCGAGCGACCGACGCTCACCACCCGAAGCGCAAACCGTCGAATGGCTCAGCTGATGGCGCCGTGGCACCGACTTCGCGGCCCTCGGCCTGAGGCACCGGCGCCGGTTCCGCTTCGACCGGCAACTCGCGCAGCCTGGCCAGGCCCAGTTGCGCACGCAGCTGGTCACGGCTGCCAGTAACGGCATAGGTCAGCGTGTCGCCGTCCACTTGTCGCAACTGTGCCCCATAGGGCTCGAGCGTCCGGCTCAGCTCGGCGTAACGCGGCAGGTTCATGCCTTCGACCTGTATCCGCAGATCGCTGCCGCTGCCAGGGCGAGTGACGAAACGTGGGGCCAGACGCTGGCTGACCGCCCGCATCACCGCATCGGCCAGGCTGGCCGGGTCGGCGCCCTCGGCACGCCCCTGTTCATGGGTATCGCCCAGCCACAGCTGCCAGCCCGCCTGCCAGCCACCTTCGCCCTGGCGTGCATGCACGGCCAGTACGGCATCGGTGGCATAGCGCTGCGACGCGTCTCGCAGCGCATCGGGCGCCTGGCTGTCGAGCTGCGCGCCGTCGGCGACCAGTTGCTCCTGCAGGTCGGCCAGTGGCAGGCGCAGCGGCAAGCCGCGGTGCTGCGCGGCCTGACGCAGGACGCCGGCTTCGGCCTGGCCATCGCCCACCAGGTGGCTGCCCTCGACCGTCTCGTCGAGCCACCAGCCGATGATCGATGGGCGGTTGCTGCCCCACAAGGCCAAGCCTGCCTGGCGCAGCGTGCGCTCGGTGCTGCCTGGGTCGAACTCGACGACCAGGGTTTCAGGTGGACCGGCTTCGTAGCCGAACTGGCTGATGATGCGCTGCGGGTCCTTGCGCAAGGCACTCAGGGCAGGCTCCTGTGCGGCCTTGGGGTCGCCGGTCAGGCGTAGCACCAGGGTCTGCAGGGCCTTGTCGGTGGCGATGGCGCGCGCGTCGGCCCCCTGGCCCTGGACGGTTTCGCGCACCTGGTAGAGTCCGGGAACGGACGCGGCCTGCGCGATGGCGCCAACGCTGACGAGGCAGCCGGCGAGCAGGTAGTTGAACAATCGCATGAATGAATCCTGTCCTGATGACATGGGGCCCCGTCTTGTCGGTCTGGACAGGGCGAGGCTGGCGCCTACCTTATTACAGGCCTTGCCGCGACAACCAGGGGCCGGTGACCGCGCAGGGATTTTTTGTCGCTCGGCCTCGCCGGCCGACGGCTTGAGGATGGCCGCTGCCGGGCAACCCTGATAAAATCGCGCGCCTTCGCAGACCATTGGCGTTCATGCCCCGCCGTCCTCAGGACCGGCCGTGGCCGTCGCGGTCGTTTCCCCTGAATCCCTCCCTCTAAAGGCCTGGATCAATGAGCAAGCAACCCTCCCTGAGCTACAAGGACGCCGGTGTAGACATCGACGCCGGCGAAGCACTGGTCGAACGCATCAAGGGCGTGGCCAAGCGCACCGCGCGCCCTGAAGTCATGGGTGGCCTGGGCGGCTTCGGCGCCCTCTGCGAGATCCCGGCCGGCTACAAGCAGCCGGTGCTGGTCTCGGGAACCGACGGCGTAGGCACCAAGCTGCGTCTGGCACTGAACCTGAACAAGCACGACAGCATCGGCCAGGACCTGGTCGCCATGTGCGTCAACGACCTGGTGGTCTGCGGCGCCGAACCGCTGTTCTTCCTCGACTACTACGCCACCGGCAAGCTGAACGTCGATGTGGCCGCCACTGTGGTCACCGGCATCGGCGCGGGCTGCGAACTGGCCGGCTGCTCGCTGGTGGGCGGCGAGACCGCCGAGATGCCGGGCATGTACGAAGGCGAAGACTACGACCTGGCCGGCTTCTGCGTCGGCGTGGTGGAAAAGGCCGAGATCATCGACGGCTCCAAGGTCGCCACGGGCGACGCGCTGATCGCCCTGCCCTCCTCCGGCCCGCACTCCAACGGCTACTCGCTGATCCGCAAGATCCTCGAAGTGTCCGGCACCGACATCGACAGCACCCAGCTCGACGGTACGCCGTTGGCCGACCTGCTGATGGCACCGACACGCATCTACGTCAAGCCGCTGCTCAAGCTGATCAAGGATACCGGCGCGGTCAAGGCCATGGCCCACATCACCGGCGGCGGTCTGCTGGACAACATCCCGCGCGTCCTGCCCGAAGGCGCCCAGGCGGTGGTCGACGTGGCCAGCTGGCAGCGTCCGGCGGTGTTCAATTTCCTCCAGGCCAAAGGCAACGTCGATGAACACGAGATGCACCGCGTGCTCAACTGCGGCGTCGGCATGGTCATCTGTGTGGCCCAGGACCAGGTGGACAACGCCCTGCGCGTGCTCACCGACGCCGGCGAGCAGCCTTGGGTGATCGGTCACATCGCCCAGGCACCGGCCGGTGCCGCCCAGGTCGAGCTGAAGAACCTCAAGGCACACTGATGCCGAGCGAGCCCTGCAATGTCGTGGTCCTGCTGTCCGGTAGCGGCAGCAACCTGCAAGCCCTGATCGACAGCACGCGCGCAGTGCCGGGCCCCGCCCGGATCTGCGCGGTGATCGCCAACCGCGCCGATGCCTACGGCCTGCAGCGCGCCCAGGCGGCCGGGATTCCCACCGCCGTGCTGGAGCACCCCGGCTTCGAAGGTCGCGAAGCCTTCGATGCCGCGCTGACCGAGCTGATCGACGGGTTCTCGCCGGACCTGGTGGTGCTGGCAGGCTTCATGCGTATCCTCAGTGCCGGCTTCGTCCGGCACTACCAGGGCCGCCTGCTGAACATCCACCCGTCCCTGCTACCGAAGTACAAGGGCCTGCACACGCATCGCCGCGCGCTGGAAGCCGGGGATGCCGAGCATGGCTGCAGCGTGCACTTCGTGACCGAGGAACTCGATGGCGGGCCCTTGGTCGTACAGGCTGTGCTGCCGGTCGAGCCGGGCGATACCGTCGAGTCCCTCGCCCAGCGCGTGCACCACCACGAACACCAGATCTACCCGCTGGCGGTACGCTGGTTTGCCGAAGGACGCTTGCGTCTGGGTGCAGAGGGTGCCTTACTGGATGCCCAACCGCTGCCTGCCTGCGGTCACTTGATCCGATCCTAGGAGAACCTATGCGCCGTGCCCTTTTCCTGGCTCTTGCCGTGCTTGCCCTGCCCGTGCACGCGGCTGAACTGAAGCCGTTCTCGGCCAGCTACACGGCCGACTGGAAGCAACTGCCCATGAGCGGCACCGCCGAACGCAGCCTGACCAAAGGCGCCGACGGCAACTGGGCGCTCGACTTCAAGGCGTCGATGATGATCGCCAGCCTGACCGAGCAAAGCACCGTGCGGATGGACAAGGACCTGCTACTGCCGCAGCAGTACCATTTCGAACGCGGTGGCCTGGGCAAGGCCAAGAAAGTCGACCTGACCTTCGACTGGTCGGCCAAGAAGATCACCGGCAGCGACCGTGGCGATGCGGTGAGTCTGCCGCTGAACCGGGGCGTGCTGGACAAGTCGTCCTATCAGTTGGCGCTGCAGCATGATGTGGCGGCCGGCAAGAAGAGCATGACCTACCAGGTGGTCGATGGCGACGAGATCGACACCTACGACTTCCGCGTGCTGGGGACCGAGAAGGTCACCACCAAGACCGGCCAGGTCGAGGCGGTCAAGGTCGAGCGTGTGCGCGATCCGAGCCAGAGCAAGCGGGTGACCGAGCTGTGGTTCGCCAAGGATTGGGACTACCTGCTGGTGCAACTGCGCCAGGTGGAGACCGATGGCAAGGAATACGTGATCGTGCTGCAGGATGGCACGGTGGACGGCAAGGCGGTCAAAGGCAGTTGAGGTGATCGGGGCGTGAAAAAGCCCTGTTGATCGACCATCAAGGATCCCGGTTCGTGCTGAGGCATGTGCCGGGATTTTTGTTTCCATGGCAAGGTGGCTTTTCCGATCGGCGTTGGTGGGGCCGACGCTATCGCTGGCAAGCCAGCTCCCACCCAGACCGGTGCCACGATCGGTCCGCAAGGGCCATGAAGTCAGTCATTCCCCGCCCAGCCCGACGTGTACCGATAGCACCCAGACCGGCGGACACCGCGAACAGCCGGTCCTCTCGGAACGCTGCATGAAACATGTTTCACCGTCGTTTTATTTACTTAGGCGGCTATCGAACCCTATAACAGAAGCGTGCGACATGGTGTCGCAGCCTACTGAAAGTGGAGTTTGACGATGACTGTTCAAGTGACCGAACGCGATGAATCGAAACTGTCCCACGAAGGTCTGGCCGCCGGTGTGCGGATCTGGGACGTGCATCAGCAAGGCTTGCTGGTCGGTATGTTCCACACCGAGCAGGACGCCAATGCCTACCGGCAGGAACTCGAAGGGTTGGAACACGAGGGGCGGTTGCAGCACGGATGAGGGTGCCTGAGGGCCGTCGTTCACGGCCCTCGGCGCCGCCGGGCGATTCAACGAGCGGTGGTTACCACATCAGGTCGTCCGGGATCTTGTAGGCCGCGTATGGATCGTCCTCGTCCGCCTCTTCCACGTGGGTGTTGAGCAACAGGATGCGGTGCGCATCGCGCTCCTGGATCTTCAGCGCTGCCTCGCGCGGAATCACTTCGTACCCGCCCCCATGCGATACGATCGCCAAGGCGCCGTTGCTCAGCTTGCTGCGCATCAGGGCATTGACGGCGATACGCTTGACCTTCTTGTCGTCGACGAAATTGAAATAATCTTCCGTCGTCAGCTTCGGCAGACGCGTCGCTTCGATCAACTGCTTGACCTGGGCGGCACGGGCCTTCTGCTCGGCCTTTTCCTGCTGCTGTCGGTTCAGCTCATTGTCGCGCTTGACCTTTTCGGCCATGGCCTCCTTGGCCAGACGCTGCTGGGTGTCGTCGACCTCGACCTGGCCTTTCTGCTCCAGGCGCTTTTGCTTCTTCTCGGATTTGTTGACCTGCTTGACCTGCTTCTGGTTGACCAGACCGGCCTTGAGCAACTGGTCGCGAAGGGAAAGACTCATGGTGTTCACTCACTTATGCATCGGCTCAGCCGCAGCTGGGCAGGTTCTTTTCCTGACGCTTGGCTTCGCCCCACAGGGCGTCCAGTTCGTCGAGGGTGCAATCTTCGAACGGACGGGCGCTGTCGCGCAATGCCTGTTCGATGAATCGGAAGCGCCGCTCGAACTTGCGGTTGGCGCGGCGCAGGGCGTTTTCAGGGTCCTGCTTCAGGTGACGGGCCAGGTTGGCCGTGGCGAACAGCAGGTCGCCCAGCTCGTCCTCGATCGCGTCGGCGTCGCCCTCGGCCATGGCCTGCAGGACTTCGTCGAGTTCCTCGCGCACCTTGTCGAGCACCGGCAGCGCGTCAGGCCAGTCGAAGCCGACCTGGGCAGCGCGCTTTTGCAGCTTGGTCGCCCGCGACAGCGCCGGCAAGGCGGCGGGCACGTCGTCGAGCAGCGACAATTGCTCAGGCACGCCTTTCTCGGCACGTTCCTCGGCCTTGATCGCCTCCCAGCGCGCCTTGACCTGGTCTTCGCTCAGGCGTGGGCTGTCCAGGGGGGCATGCAGGTCGCCCGTGGGGAAGACGTGGGGATGACGCCGGATCAGTTTGCGGGTGATGCCATCGACCACGTCGGCGAAGGCGAAGCGCCCCTCTTCGCGGGCCAGCTGGCTGTAGTAGACCACCTGGAACAGCAGGTCACCCAGCTCACCTTGCAGGTGGGCGAAATCACCTCGTTCGATGGTGTCGGCGACCTCGTAGGCTTCCTCGAGGGTGTGCTTCACGATACTGGCGTAATCCTGCTTCAGGTCCCAGGGGCAACCGTGTTGCGGATGGCGCAGGCGCGCCATCAGGGCGAGCAGGTCGTCTAGCGTGTAGGTCATACGTGTGTCCTTCATCGCCCGACGGCACTGCCTGGGCAGGCAGCGGTCGGACGATCGCGAGGGTCAAGGCGTGCGGTTGCGTCGGGTCTCGATGATGTTGGGCAGCTGGGAAATCCTGCCCAGCAGCCGGCCCAGGGCGTCGATCCCCGGGATCTCGATGGTCAACGACATCAGCGCGCTGTTGTCTTCCTTGTTGGAGCGGGTGTTGACCGCCAGCACGTTGATCCGCTCGTTGAGCAGCACCTGCGAGACGTCGCGCAGCAAGCCGGGCCGGTCGTAGGCGCGGACGATGATGTCCACCGGGTACGTCTGCACCGGCACCGGCCCCCAGTTCACCTGGATCATGCGCTCCGGCTCCCGGCCACCGAGCTGCAGCACCGAGGCGCAGTCCTGGCGGTGGATGGTCACGCCGCGGCCCTGGGTGATGTAGCCGACGATGGGGTCGCCGGGCAGCGGCTGGCAGCACCCGGCGATCTGCGTCAGCAGGTTGCCGACCCCCTGGATCTGGATGTCGCCACGCTTGCCGTTGCGTGGACTGGTGGGTTTGCGCGCGATCAGCTCGATCTGCTCGTTACGGTCGGGCTCGAGCAGTTGCTGGGCGGCATTGACCATCTGCGCCAGACGCAGGTCGCCGGCCCCGAGCGCGGCGAACATGTCCTCGGCGGTCTTGACGTTGGCTTTCTCGGCCAGCTTCTCGAAGTCCACCTGTGGCAGACCCAGCCGGCTCAGCTCGCGCTCGAACAGGCTCTTGCCGGCGGCGACGTTCTGGTCACGGGCCTGCAGCTTGAACCAGTGCACGATCTTGGCCCGGGCGCGCGAGGTGGTGACGTAGCCGAGGTTGGAGTTCAGCCAGTCGCGGCTGGGGTTGCCGTGCTTGCTGGTGATGATCTCGACCTGCTCGCCGGTCTGCAGGCTGTAGTTCAGCGGCACGATGCGCCCGTTGATCTTGGCGCCCCGGCAGTTGTGGCCGATCTCGGTGTGCACCCGGTAGGCGAAGTCCAGCGGCGTGGCGCCCTTGGGCAGGTCGATGGCGTGGCCGTCGGGGGTGAACACGTAGACCCGGTCAGGCTCGATGTCGACGCGCAGCTGCTCGGCCAGGCCGCCGATGTCGCCCAGTTCCTCGTGCCACTCGAGCACCTGACGCAGCCAGGAGATCTTCTCTTCGTAGTGGTTGGAGCTGGGCTTGACGTCGGTCCCTTTGTAGCGCCAGTGGGCACAGACGCCCAGCTCGGCTTCCTCGTGCATGCCGTGGGTACGGATCTGCACTTCCAGCACCTTGCCCTCGGGGCCGATCACCGCCGTGTGCAGCGAGCGATAGCCGTTTTCCTTGGGGTTGGCGATGTAGTCGTCGAATTCCTTGGGGATGTGCCGCCACAGGGTGTGCACTATGCCCAGCGCGGTGTAGCAGTCGCGAACTTCGGGCACCAGCACGCGCACGGCGCGCACGTCGTAGATCTGGCTGAACTCCAGCCCTTTGCGCTTCATCTTGCGCCAGATCGAGTAGATGTGTTTCGCCCGGCCGCTGATGTCGGCGTTGACGCCGGTGGCCAGCAGCTCGTTCTGCAGCTGGTTCATCACATCGTTGATGAAACGTTCGCGGTCCAGCCGGCGCTCGTGCAGCAGCTTGGCGATCTGCTTGTACTGCTCAGGCTCCAGGTAGCGGAAAGACAGGTCCTCCAGCTCCCACTTGATGTGACCGATGCCCAGCCGGTGCGCCAGGGGCGCATAGATGTCGAACACTTCGCGCGCCACGCGCAGGCGTTTGTCGTCGTCGGCGACCTTCACCGCGCGGATGGCGCAGGTCCGTTCGGCCAGCTTGATCAGCGCCACGCGCACGTCGTCGACCATGGCCACGAGCATCTTGCGCAGGTTCTCGACCTGCGCCTGGGAGCCGAGCACCAGGGACTGGCGGGGGTTGAGGCTGGCGCTGATGGCGGCCATGCGCAGCACGCCGTCGATCAGCTTGGACACCACCGGGCCGAAGCGCTGGCCGACGTCGGCCAGGGTGGCCTTGCCTTCGCGCACGGCGCGGTAGACCACCGCGGCGACCAGCGAGTCCTGGTCGAGCTTGAGGTCGGCGAGGATCTCGGCGATCTCCAGGCCCGCCTGGAAGCTGGAGGTGCCATCGGCCCAGGAATGCTTGGCCGGGTTGCCGTTCTTCTCGACCTCCTGGGCGAAATCGCAGGCCTCCTTGAGGGCCGCACGATCGAGCGCCGAATCGACGCTCACCACATGGTCGAGCCATGCATCGAGATTGATACTGCCGTCGGTGTTGACCGGCTGGTGCACTCTCACCTGTACCATCTTTGTTCTACCTTTCCATACAGCGCGCCTCGCAGGACGCGCTGGCAATCACCGTGCGACCTCCCATCCATGGAAGTCGCACCAAGGGGCCAGCCTGGCTAGCCCACTTCGAATAACGCCATGGCTTCGACATGCGCCGTCTGAGGAAACATGTCGAGAATCCCGGCCCTCTTTAACCGGTACCCCTGGGCCACCAAGGTCTGGGTGTCTCTTGCCAGCGTAGCTGGGTTACAGGAGACATAGACCAGTCGACGGGCGCCCAGGCGCACAATATTTTTCACCACTTCCTGGGCACCGTCCCGAGGGGGGTCCAAGAGTACCGCAGAAAACCCTTTCGCGGCCCACCCAGCATCCCCCAGGGGCTGCGACAAGTCAGCCTGATGGAAGCTGGCGTTGACGAGACCGTTGGCCTGCGCATTGGCCGCGGCACGCTCGACCATGGCCTGCACGCCTTCGACCGCCACCACTTCAGCAGCCGACCGGGCCAGCGGCAGGGCGAAGTTGCCCAGGCCGCAGAACAGGTCCAGGACGCGCTCGTCGGCCTGGGGCGCGAGCCAGGCCAGGGCCTGCTCGATCATCGCCAGGTTGACGGCGGCGTTGACCTGGACGAAATCGCCCGGTCGCCAGGCCAGGGTCAGGTCCCAGGGCGCCAGCTCGAAGCCCAGGGTCTGTCCGGGCTGGTCCGGCATCGGCTCACCCTCCCCCTGCAGCCACAACTGAGCGTCGCTCTGCTGACAGAACGCGCGCAGTCGCGCCAGGTCCTGCTCGGCCAGGGGCGCGACATGACGGACCAGCACGGCCTCGGCCGTGGCGCTGAACAGTTCGACATGGCCCAGCACCTGGGGTTTGTCGAAGCTGCGCAAGACCGTCGGCAGGTGCCGCAGGATCGTCTGCAAGGGCTGTACCAGCACCGGGCAGTCCTCGATGGCGACGATGTCCTGGCTGGCTTCGGCACGCAAACCCACGTCGAGTTCACGGCGCTTCGGGTCCCAGCGCACGGCAACCCGGGCACGACGGCGATAACCGAACTCCGGTCCGCTCAAGGGAGCGGCCCAGTGCTCCGGGGTCACGCCGGCGACCCGTTGCAACTGCTCGGCCAGGGTGCGCTGCTTGAGCGCCAGCTGGTCGGCGTGGGGCAGGTGCTGAAGGTTGCAACCGCCACAGCGGTCATAGTGCCGACACGGCGCCGGGCGCCGCTCGGGGCTGGCCTGCTGGACGCGCTCCAGGCGCGCCTCGACCACCTTGCCACGGGCTGCGAGTACGCGAGCCTCGACGGTTTCGCCTGCCAGCGCGCCGCTGACGAACCAGGTGCGCCCGCCCTCGAACGCGATGCCGCGACCGTCGCCGGACAGGCGCTCGATGACCAGGCGCTGCTTCTTGCCCACGGGCACCTGGGCGGCACGTTCGCCGCCGGCGGGCTGGAAGCGCAGCCCGCCATTGCGTTTTTGTCTGGACATCACGGCGCGTCGAACAGGCCGGTGGACAGGTAGCGATCGCCGCGGTCGCAGATGATCGCGACCATCACGGCGTTTTCGACTTCACGGGACAGGCGCAACATGGCCGCCACCGCACCACCGGACGACACGCCGCAGAAAATGCCCTCCTCTCGGGCAAGCCGACGCATGGTGACCTCGGCCTCCTCCTGGGACATGTCGACCACCCGGTCGATGCGCGTGGCATCGAAGATCTTCGGCAGGTAGGCCTCCGGCCAGCGCCGGATCCCTGGGATCGCCGCGCCTTCCATCGGTTGCAGGCCGACCACCTGCACCGCCGGATTCTGTTCCTTGAGGTAGCGCGAGCAGCCCATGATGGTGCCGGTCGTGCCCATCGAACTGATGAAGTGGGTGACCTGGCCCTGGGTCTGCTGCCAGATCTCCGGCCCGGTGCTGGCGTAATGCGCCTCGGGGTTGTCGCCGTTGCCGAACTGGTCCAGCACCAGGCCACGGCCTTCGGCCTGCAGCCGCTCGGCCAGATCGCGCGCGCCTTCCATGCCCTCGTCCTTGCTCACCACGATCAGCTCGGCGCCATAGGCGGCCATGGCCGCCTTGCGCTCGGCGGTGGAGTTGTCGGGCATGATCAGGATCATCTTGTAGCCCTTGATCGCCGCCGCCATGGCCAGGGCGATGCCGGTGTTGCCGGAGGTCGCCTCGATGAGCGTGTCGCCTGGCGTGATCTGGCCACGCAGTTCGGCGCGGGCGATCATCGACAGCGCCGGACGGTCTTTCACCGAACCGGCCGGGTTGTTGCCCTCGAGCTTGAGCAACAGGGTGTTGCTGGTTTCCCCGGCAAGGCGTTGCAGGCGCACCAGCGGCGTGTTGCCGACGCAGTCGGCGATGGTTGGAAACTGCAGGGTCATGGTGGAGTTCGCAATCGAGACGACAAAGGCGACCATCATACCGACAAACCCGTACAGGCCATATCACGCAATCGATGGTCGTCATAGCCAGGGGTTCTAAGTGGTCATTGCCGGTGCCCGGGGGTTGGTTTTTCGTGTCCATCCTGGGCCATCGCGGCGACGGGTGTTGCGGGCCCTGCGGGCCCGATCGCAGCGCGGGGGCCGCTCTACAGGAGATCGTGTCGCGCCGGCCGGGTGTGAGCGGCCCCTGCCGGGGCGCCGGACCGGCCGCGATCGGCCCCGCAGGGGCCGCAAAACCCGCCCTTGCACGCCTCAGCCATGAACCGAGTCGAACAGCCCTCCGATCCCACGCCACCCCGACACCGGCTTGGCAAGCGCACTGTCGAGGCCGCACCTCGATCGGCAGGCTCGTCATCACACAACAAGTGCATTGCCGCCACGGGCGGAGTAACGTGCGGGGCTGGGTTCGCCTGGACCACAACAAGACAGCCACGAGACAGGAGAGCGTCGTGTTCGATCGACTGGGAATCAGGAGCCGGGTGCTGCTGCTGGCGCTGGTACCTGCCGGCCTGATGGCGGTGGTACTGGGCAGTTATTTCACCTGGTTGCAGCAGAACGAACTGCGCACGCAACTGCTGCAGCGCGGCCAGATGCTGGCCGAACACCTGGCGCCCCTGGCCGCACCCGCCCTGGCCCAAGGCGCCACGGCCCAGCTCGAGCGCATCGCCGTCGAATCCCTGGAGCAGGAAGACGTACGCGCCGTGACCTTTCTGAACGCCGACCGCAAGCGCCTGGCCCATGCCGGGCCGAGCATGCTCAACCCGTCGCCCAGCGAGGCCGGGGCCGGTACGCGCCTGTTGCAACGCACCGGCAACGATGCCACCCGCTACCTGCTGCCCGTGCTGGGCCATCACCGCGACCTGGCGACCCATGCGGTGCCTGCCGAATCGCAGCGGCTGCTGGGCTGGGTCGAAATCGAACTGTCCCATGGCAACACCCTGCTGCGCGGCTACCGTAACGCGTTCGCCAGCGTGCTGCTGATTCTCGCCTGTCTGGCCTTCACCGTCCTGCTGGCCTTGCGCATGAGCCGCGCGATCAACACGCCGATCAGCCGGATCAAGCATGCCGTGGGCCTGCTCAAGGACGGCCACCTCGACGAGCGCCTGCCGGCGCTGGGCAGTCGCGAGCTGGACGAGCTGGCCTCGGGCATCAACCGCATGGCCGAGACGCTGCACACCGCACGCGAGGAGTTGCAGCACAGCATCGACCAGGCCACCGAAGACGTGCGCCAGAACCTGGAGACCATCGAGATCCAGAACATCGAGCTGGACATGGCGCGCAAGGAGGCGCTCGAAGCCAGCCGCATCAAGTCCGAATTCCTGACCAACATGAGCCACGAGATCCGCACGCCGCTCAACGGCATCCTGGGGTTCACGCACCTGTTGCAGAAGAGCGAACTGGCGCCACGCCAGCTCGATTACCTGAACACCATCGAGAACTCGGCCGACAACCTGCTGGGCATCATCAACGAGGTGCTCGACTTCTCGAAGATCGAGGCCGGCAAGCTGGTGCTCGACAGCGTGCCGTTCAACCTGCGCGACGTACTGCAGGACACCCTGACCATCATGGCGCCTTCGGCCCATGCCAAGCAGCTGGAGCTGGTCAGCCTGATCTACCGCGACACGCCGCTGTCGCTGATCGGCGACCCGCTGCGTCTGCGGCAGATCCTCACCAACCTGGTCAGCAACGCCATCAAGTTCACCCACGAAGGCACCATCGTCGTGCGGGCCATGCTCGAAGACGAGCACAAGGACCAGGCGCAGTTGCGCATCAGCGTGCAGGACACCGGCATCGGCCTGTCGCCGGACGATGTCCGCTCGCTGTTCCAGGCGTTCAGCCAGGCCGACAACTCGCTGTCGCGTCAGACCGGCGGTACCGGGCTGGGGCTGGTGATCTCCAAGCGCCTGGTCGAGCAGATGGGCGGTGAGATCGGCGTCGACAGCACGCCGGGCGAAGGCTCGCAGTTCTGGATCACCCTGAGCCTGCCCAAGGCCCACGACGATGTGGAGACCTTGCCACCCTCTGCCCTGGTCGGCCGTCGCGTCGCGCTCGCCGACCCGCACGTCCTGGCTTGCCAGGCGCTGGAACACCAGGTGGCCGATTGTGGGCTCGAGAGCACCGTCTTCGCCTCTTTCGAGACCCTGCTCGAGGCTGTCCAGGCTGCGAGCCAGGCCGGTCGACCGTTCGATTTCGCGGTCCTGGGCATCCATCTGGGGGTGCTCTCGCCCGGGCAACTGGGTGAGCTTGCACACGGGCTCGAGCGCGTCGGATGCCAATGCGTGGTGCTCTGCCCGACCACCCAGCAGACCCCGTACCATGCCTACCTGAGCGACGGGCAGACACAGTTGCTGGCCAAGCCGACCTGCACGCGCAAGCTGCGCCGCACCTTGCTGGAACTGGTGCAGCCACGCCGTCCGGTACGCGAACCGCTGAGCAGCGACACGCGTGCCCCTCGCCTGTTATGCGTGGACGACAATCCGGCCAACCTGTTGCTGGTGCAGACATTGCTCGAAGACATGGGTGCCGAGGTCATGGCCGTCGACAATGGCCAGGCCGCGATCGACACGGTGCGTGACCGTCCGTTCGACCTGGTGCTGATGGATGTGCAGATGCCCGGCATGGACGGCCCGACCTGCACGCAGCGGATTCGCCAGTGGGAGGCGGGACGCGAGGCGCCGCGCCTGCCGATCGTCGCACTGACCGCCCACGCCATGGCCAACGAAAAGCGTGCACTGCTGCTCGGGGGCATGGATGACTACCTGACCAAACCCATCAGCGAGCGGCAATTGGCCCAAGTGGTGCTGAAGTGGACCAGGCTGACCCTGGACACTTCCCTGTCACGCCCCGAGCGTACACCGCACAGTCATGAACTCAAGGTGCTGGACGCCGAGGAAGGCTTGCGCCTGGCCGCCGGCAAGCCGGACTTGGCCGCAGACATGCTGGCGATGCTGCTGGCGTCGCTCGACAGCGACCGCGAAGCCATCCGCGCGGCACGCGCGGCCAACGACCGCGAAGCGTTGATCGCCCAGGTACATCGGCTCAACGGCGCCACCCGCTATTGCGGCGTGCCTCAGCTGCGCGCCGCCTGCCAGCACAGCGAGACCCTGCTCAAGCAGGACCATGTCGAAGCGCCCCACGCGCTGGATGAACTGGACCGCGCCATCACCCGCGTGGCGCAGCAGGCCAGATCCAGCGCCTGACACGGGGCGAGTCAGGCGTCGACACAGGTCAATGCAGGCGTCGGCCGCCTGGCTACACTTGAGCTTTCTTCTGCCGGAAGATGGCCATGCGCGTTCTCTTGTTCAGCAGCCAGCCCTACGACCAGCACAGCTTCGATCGCGCCGCGGCGGATCGAGCGCTGGTCCTGCACCACCAGCCTGCCCGCCTGACGCTCGATACCGCGTTGCTGGCCCAGGGGTTCGAGGTGGTCTGCGCCTTCATCAACGACCAACTCGATGCGCCCGTGCTCGAGCGCCTGGCCGCCGGCGGGACTCGCCTGATCGCCCTGCGCTCGGCCGGCTACAACCATGTCGACCTGGCGGCAGCCAAGCGCCTTGGCCTGGTGGTGACACGGGTACCGGCCTATTCGCCTCATGCCGTGGCCGAACACGCCGTCGCCCTGGTCATGGCACTCAACCGCCATGTGCACCGCGCCTACAACCGCACCCGCGACGGAGACTTCACCCTGCATGGGCTGACCGGGTTCGACCTGCATGGCAAGACGGTCGGCATCGTCGGCACCGGTCAGATCGGCGAAGCCTTCGCCCGGATCATGGCCGGGTTCGGTTGCCAGCTGCTGGCCCACGACCCCTTCCCCAACCCCGCCGTCCTGGCCTTGGGCGCCCGTTACGTGGCCTTGCCGACGCTTCTGCGCGAATCACGCATCATCAGCCTGCATTGCCCGTTGACCGATCAGACCCGCCACCTGATCGATGCCCAGAGCCTGGCCCACCTGCGACCTGGCGCCATGCTGATCAACACCGGAAGGGGTGCGCTGGTCGATACGCCGGCCCTGATCGACGCGCTCAAGTGCGGACAGCTGGGCTACCTGGGCCTGGATGTCTACGAAGAGGAGGCGCAGCTGTTCTTCGAGAACCGTTCGGACCTGCCGCTGCAGGACGACGTGCTGGCGCGCCTGCTGACCTTCCCCAACGTGATCATCACCGCCCACCAGGCCTTTCTGACCCGCGAGGCGCTGGATGCCATTGCCCGCACGACCCTGGACACCCTCATCGCCTGGTCGGAGGGCCGTCCCTGCCATACCGTGCTCGAATGAGGCAGCCAGGCGTCGACGGGGCGTACGGTCGTGATTAAAAGCGCATCTGCCCTTACACTAGGCGGCATTTCTGGAGGACCCATGGTCGAACACGATTTCCGCTACACCCTGTTCAATCCACAGCACACCTTGATCGAATGCCGCGCCCTGGTGCCCGGCCGTTACCAGGTCACCGGCAACGGTGGCTCGATTCAGCGTGGCGATGTGCTGCTGGTGACGCTCAAGGGCAGCAAGAGCCTGTCCATGCGCCTGACCGTCGAAAGCGTGCGCCACCTGATCAACCCCCAGGGCCAGTGGGTGGCGGTGGCCAGCGGGCCGGCGTTCACCGAACTGGAAATCCTGCAGTGGCAGGTGACCTGCGATCAGTGCCAGGCGGTGCTGGAGGTCGAGTTCGCGGTGGACGCCAAGCTCGGTGCCAAGGCCCGCAAGCCTGCGGCCAATGCCCGTGTCGCCGAACTGGGCTGGGTGACGCATGGCCAGGGCCACCTCTGCCCTACCTGTCAGGAGACGTCTGCATGAAACATCTGCTTGCCCCCTCGCTCGTGGTCCTCGGGTTGACGGGCTGCGCCACCGAGGCACCGCCTCTGCAAAAGGAGCGCAGCTACGCACTGGAATGGATCGGCGAGCGTCCGCTGATGGACAACAGCCACCTGACCCTGACCCTGGGCTCGGACAATCGCGCCTATGGCAACGCCGGCTGCAACCACTGGTTCGCACCCTACACGCTCGACGGCGATCGGCTGACGTTCGGCCCGCCGGGCAGCACGCGCAAGCTGTGCGCACCGGCGATCATGGAGCAGGAGCAGCGCTTCCTCGACGCCCTGCCCAAGGTCCAGCGCTGGGACACCTCCGCCGAGGGGCAGTTGCGCCTGTGGACGGGCGTGGGCCAGCCGCTACGGTTGTGGCCGGACGAGGGTTGAGGGGGTAGAGGCCGGCGGTGTTCGACGGGTGAGATTCGGCTCGTCTGGCTGATCTAGCAGGCCGGCGCAGGCCCCTGTGGGAGCGGGCTTGCCCGCGATAGCGTCCGGTCCGTCACCGCCTGCATCGCGGGCAAGCCCGCACAAGATAGAATCCACGGGCGCTTACCTGCTTTATGCAACCCCCGCTCAGACCTCCGGCCCCTTCAGTGCCTTCAGGCGTGCCTTGAGGCTTTCCAGGGTCTGCTCGCCGACCAGTTGCTCGCGCACCTTGCCCTTGTCGTCGATGATGTAGGTGACCGGCAGTGCCTCGCTGCGCGGCAGGTCGTAGTGCTCGGCCGGGTCCTGGGCCAGCACGGTGAACCGGATGCCGAGGGTCTCGCTGGCCTGCTTGAGCTCATCGCCCTGCAGCCCGTCGAAGTTGACCCCGATGACCTTCACGCCACTGGCCTGCCAGCGCTGCGCGGCGGTGTTCAACTCGGGAACCTCCAGACGGCATGGCCCGCACCATTCGGCCCAGTAGTTGAGGATCACCCAGTGCCCGTCCACCTGGCTGGCCTCGACGGCCTTGCCATGCTGATCGACACCGTAGTCCGCGCCGCAACCACCGAGCAGCAGGCCTGCGGTAATGGCCAGTGCTGCCGCGAAACGCCTTGCCATGCGTGCATCCTTCTTGAAGTTTGAAGCGAACGATCGATTCGCTGAGGTTAGAATAGCCGCCACACCCTGCTGGATGCGACCTGTGATGACCGATCTGACGCTGTATCATAACCCGCGCTGCTCCAAATCCCGCGAGGCCCTGGCGCTGCTCGAAGCCCGCGGCCTGGCGCCGACGGTGGTGCGCTACCTGGAGACACCGCCGGATGCCGAGGCCCTGCGTGCCCTGTTGAAGGCCTTGGGCCTGCCGGCGCGTCAGCTGCTGCGCAGTGGCGAAGATGCCTACAAGACCTTGGGACTGGCCGACCCCGCCCTCACCGAGGCCCAGCTGGTCGACGCCATGGTCGCGCACCCCATCCTGATCGAGCGTCCCATCCTGGTTGCGGGCGACCGGGCCGTCGTCGGTCGTCCTCCCGAGCAGGTGCTGGAGATCCTGCCATGAACGCGCCGTACATTTTGGTGCTGTACTACAGCCGGCACGGCGCGACCCGCGACATGGCCCGGCACATCGCCCGAGGCATCGAACTGACCGGCCTGGAAGCGCGCCTGCGCACTGTGCCGGCCGTGTCCAGTGACTGTGAAGCGGTCGCGGCGGACATTCCCGAACACGGCGCGCCCTACGCCACGCTCGACGACCTGCGCGACTGCGCTGGCCTGGTACTGGGCAGCCCGACACGCTTCGGCAACATGGCCGCCCCATTGAAGTACTTCCTGGACGGCACCAACGGCCTGTGGCTCAGCGGCGATCTGGTCGGCAAGCCGGCTGCGGTGTTCACCTCCACGGCCAGCCTGCACGGCGGCCAGGAGAGCACCCTGCTGTCGATGCTGTTGCCGCTGCTGCACCATGGCATGTTGGTGTTGGGGCTGCCGTACAGCGAATCGGCGCTGATCGAGACCCGGGGCGGCGGCACGCCCTATGGCGCCAGCCACCATGCCGGCGCCGATGGCAAGCGCGCGTTGGATGCTGAAGAGATCGCCCTGTGCCGTGCCCTGGGCCAGCGCGTGGCGAGCACCGCCAGGACGCTCGCCCACCCGACCCGCTGAGACGCGGGCACTCGGGCGTCAGTGATTGACCGTATGTGCCAGCATCACCGACAGCTGGCACAGCGGCCGACCGCTTTGCTGGTGCCACTGGTTGAAGGCCTGCTGCACCAGCGCCAGGTCGCGTTGGCTGGTCGGCTGCTTGTCGATCACGCCCTGGGCGATCAACGCGGCAGCCATGTCGGTGGTGGGCACGAAGGTGTCCTTGCCGATCATGCGCAGGAAGCGTGGCGCCGACAGCCCGCCGAGCTGGTTACCATGGCGGGTCAAGTACTTCCACAGGCCGACGATGTCGTCCACCGGCCAGTCGGCAATGAACGCCGCGAAACTGCCGTGCTCATGCTGCACGTCGAGGATCATCTGCGCATTGCGCGGCACGCTCTTGAGCTTGGCCAGGTGGCGGATGATGCGTGTGTCCTGCATCAGCCGTTCCAGGTGCTCGGCGCCCATCAGCACGACTTTCTCTGGGTCGAAGCCGAAGAACACCTGCTCGAAGGCCGGCCACTTGGCGTCGACCAGGCTGTGCTTGAGCCCGGCGCGAAAGACCCGCAGCGCCAGCGTCGACAGGTAGCGGTCGTCCCCGATCGCCCTGAGCTGCTCGGGCGTCTTGGGCCGTGGCAGGCGCGCTTCGAGCGCGGCAGCCGAGCCGAAGCGGTTGAGGCAGTACTCGTGCAGCCAGGTGTAGTTACGCATGGGTCAGAGGTTCACCACGTCGAGGAAGCGCGGGGTCGCGTTTTCGTCGATCTTCAGGCTGCCGAAGTCGAACAGGTCGCGGTCGGCCAGCTGGGACGGCACCACGTGCTGCAGACCGCGGAAGATGTTGTCGGTACGCCCTGGGTGCTTGCGCTCCCATTCCACCAGCATGTCCTTGACCACCTGGCGTTGCAGGTTTTCCTGGGAGCCGCAGAGGTTGCACGGGATGATCGGGAATTCGCGCATGTCCGAGTAGGCCTGGATGTCCTTCTCGCTGCAGTAGGCCAGCGGGCGGATCACCACGTTGCGGCCGTCGTCGGCCCGCAACTTGGGCGGCATGGCCTTGAGCGTGCCGTTGAAGAACATGTTGAGGAAGAAGGTCTCGACGATGTCGTCGCGGTGGTGCCCCAGGGCCATCTTGGTCGCGCCGATCTCGTCGGCGAAGGTGTACAGCGTGCCACGGCGCAGGCGCGAGCACAGCGAGCAGGTGGTCTTGCCCTCGGGGATCAGCTCTTTGACCACCGAGTAAGTGTCCTTCTCGACGATGTGGTACTCGACGCCGAGGGTCTCGAGGTAGGCCGGCAGCACGTGCTCGGGGAAGCCGGGCTGCTTCTGGTCCATGTTCACCGCGACGATCTCGAACTGGATCGGCGCCACTTTCTGCAGGTGCAGCAGAACGTCGAGCAGGGTGTAGCTGTCCTTGCCACCGGACAGGCAGACCATGACCTTGTCGCCATCCTCGATCATGTTGTAGTCGGTGATGGCTTCGCCGGCGAGGCGTCGCAGGCGTTTCTGCAGTTTGTTCTGATTGACCGAAAGGGTGCCCATAGCGCTTGGATCCGCAAGGTGTGACAAAAGCCGGCCATTTTACGCATAAAGCGGCGTTTCGCGTAGGGTAATCCGATGAAGACCGTGACCGGCGACCGGTCGGCTGGTGGCGCCATGCCGAGGCTGGACGTGAGGCATAATGGCCGGCCAGGAGATCGTTCGTCATGCCAGACCTGCTCAACCAACGCGTGGAAGCCTGCTACCGACAGGCCGAAACGTTCTTCGACCGTCGCTTCCCCCGGCCCGAGGTGAGCCTCAAGCTGCGCGGGCAGAAAGCCGGCGTGGCGCACCTTCAGCAGAACCTGTTGCGCTTCAATGCGCAGCTGTACCGCGAGAACACCGACCACTTCCTGCGCCAGACCGTGGCCCATGAGGTCGCGCACCTGGTGGCGCACCAGGTGTTCGGCGGGCGCATCCAGCCCCATGGTCGCGAGTGGCAGTCGATCATGGTCGGGGTGTACGGCCTGCCGGCCGAGCGCTGCCATAGCTATGCCGTGGAGCGGCGCAGCGTCTTGCGTTACCTGTACCACTGCCCGTGCCCGGAGAGCGAGTTCGCGTTCACAGCGCAGCGGCACCGGCTGGTGCGGGGTGGGCGGCGGTATGTGTGTCGGCGCTGCAAGCAGGTGTTGCAGTACAGGGGGGAGACACGGATGGTGTGAGTGCGGGTGTCGGGTGGAGGGGTTGCAGGCAGGGCGGTACCTCGGTGGTTTGCCTGGGTGCTAGGGGTGGCTGATTTCGTGGGCCCTGCGGGCCCACAAAAAACCGCGATACGGTGACACATGGATCGCGCGGAAGGACCGCTGCCTTCATAAAAGCGGGCTACCCACTTTCACAAAAAAGGCGACCCGAAGGTCGCCTTTTTCACACGCGTCGAGCGATCAGCGGGCCGGGCCTTCGGCCACGCCCAGGTCGTCGGTCGGACGGGTCTCGACCAGTGGCGCGCCACCGGAGGCCAGCTCGGAGGCCAGCTTGTCGTTGTCCATCTCGTTGACCCACTTGGCCACGACCACGGTGGCGACGGCGTTGCCGACCAGGTTGGTCAGTGCGCGCGCTTCGGACATGAAGCGGTCGATGCCGAGGATCAGCGCCAGGCCTGCCACCGGCAGGTGACCGACGGCTGACAGGGTCGCGGCCAGGACGATGAAGCCCGAACCGGTCACGCCCGCAGCGCCTTTGGAGGCGACCAGCAGCACCAGCAGCAGGGTGATCTGGTGGGTGATGTCCATGGTGGTGTCGGTCGCCTGGGCGATGAACACGGCCGCCATGGTCAGGTAGATCGAGGTACCGTCGAGGTTGAACGAGTAACCGGTCGGGATGACCAGGCCCACCACCGACTTCTTGGCACCCAGGCGTTCCATCTTGGCCAGCATGCGCGGCAGGGCCGATTCCGACGAAGAGGTGCCCAGCACGATCAGCAGTTCTTCACGGATGTAGCGGATCAGCTTGAGGACGCTGAAGCCATGGGCGCGGCAGATGGCGCCGAGCACCACCAGCACGAACAGCAGGCAGGTGATGTAGAAGCAGGCCATCAGGTAGCCCAGCTGCACCAGCGAGCCGACGCCGTACTGGCCGATGGTGAAGGCCATGGCACCGAACGCACCGACCGGGGCCAGCTTCATGATCATGTTGATGATGTTGAACATGACATGGGCGAAGCGATCGATCATGTCCAGCATCGGCTTGCCGAAGCTGCCCAGACGGTGCAGGGCGAAGCCGAACAGCACGGAGAACATCAGCACCTGGAGGATGTCGCCGTTGGCGAAGGCGCCGACCACGGTGTTGGGGATCACGTTGAGCAGGAAGCCCACGGTGGTCTGCTGCGCGCCGGCGGCGGCATAGGCAGCCACGCTGCTGGCGTTCAGGGTGCTGACGTCGACGTGCATGCCGGCGCCGGGCTGGACCACGTTGACCACGACCAGACCGATGATCAGGGCGATGGTGGAGACGATCTCGAAGTACAGCAGGGCGTAGCCGCCGGTCTTGCCGACCGACTTCATGCTCTGCATGCCGGCGATACCGCTGACCACGGTACAGAAGATGATCGGGGCGATCACCATCTTGATGAGTTTGACGAAGCCGTCGCCCAGGGGCTTCAGGGCAACACCGGTTTCAGGGTAGAAGTGGCCGAGCAGGATACCCACGGTGATGGCGACCAACACCTGGACATACAGGGATTTGTACAGCGGCTGACGTGTCGTCATGGCTCAATTTCCTCAGTGTGCGGCGCCACCCTTCCCAGGGCGTCGAAGCACCTAGCGCGAACCCTCCTGCACTGGGAGGGATTTGTTGTAGGAGCTGCTGATTGCAAGACTCTGCCAACTGCTTAGCAAGGCCGGTGCCACAATGCACGGTGTCGGGGCATGGGCCGTGTTTACGGGATGTTGCTGCTCGGTTGGTGTGCAGCCGATGTCTCTCCCGTGGCGGAAACCCGCCGCCCCTGCCAGCCAGCCCTGGCGCGATGGCGGAAATCCGCCCGCACGGTACAGCGGAGTGAGCGATTCGTCCTGCACTCCCCTCCTGTGTCCGGGGCTGGCACAATGGTCAGCATGAACCGACTTCCCCACTGCTGCGACCCCCTCGAGTACCACTGGCCCCTGCCCCGCCCTTTGCCGGGTGCGGTGCTGGTCAGTTGCACCTTCGATCCCGGCCGCCTGGCACCGGACGATTTCCAGCGCGCGAAGATCGTGCAGACCTCGAGCCTGCAACGCTCGGTCGCCAAGCGTCAGGCCGAGTATCTGGCCGGCCGGGTCTGCGCCCGCGCCGCCCTGCAACGTCTGGACGGCCGTGAGCATGTACCGGCGACCCACGAGGATCGCTCGCCGGTCTGGGCCCCTGGGGTGCACGGTGCCATTACCCACGGTCAGGGCTGGGCTGCCGCCGTGGTCGTGGCCCAGGATGACTGTGGCGGGGTTGGCCTGGACGTTGAAACCGTGCTGAGCGACGCGCGTGCCGAACGCCTGGCAGGCGAAATCCTGACGCCTGCGGAGCTGCAACGGCTGGATCGCCATCAGCTCGGCCTGACGGTGACCCTTACGTTCTCGCTCAAGGAAAGTCTGTTCAAGACCCTGTACCCGCTCACCGGCACGCGGTTCTGGTTCGAGGATGCCGAGGTGCTGGACTGGTCGCCAGAGGGCGACGCGCGGCTACGGTTGCTCACCGACCTGTCGCCGGCCTGGCGCGCCGGGCAGGAAGTACGAGGCCAATTTCGGGTCGAAGAGGGGCAGTTGCTGAGCCTGGTCAGTGTCTGACGCGTCGGCCGTAGAGTTCCCTGGAAAAACAAAGAAAATTCGCCGACCAATGGCGACTCCTTTGTAAGACGCGAGCTACAAGGGATACGCCCCCCTACGCACAAAATACCCACACGTTATCCACAGAGGCGTCGTCTTGCATTAGGCCGGCGACCGCACTATCTTGTATCGCCATGACCGGCGACCAACTACATGTTGGGTTTTACGCCAAATCGCAAACACAAGTCAGGCAGAAAACTCAAGCCCTTCAGGGGCCTTTTTTCGGCGTGTACGTGACGCGAAGTCGCCAACCAGACCGCTCCTGCGGAGGCCCTCGAGATCTGTCCGAATCAGACGTGTTCGAGGTAGGTATACCAGCGCCCCCAGGCGCGGTGGACCACGGCAACAGACTGTTGGGCACACGCCCAGGACGTTTGACATCGGCCAGGGAGCGGCAGGCGATTGCCCCCTTTTATTTCCGATCTGTCCAACGTCGGTGGGCCTTGGCGGGCCATTGCATGCATGCCATGCAGAGGTCGCCAGGGCCAGCGAGCGCTTGATCGGATCGATGGACGTCCAAGACGTCCGTACAAACATTGAGAATGTGGAGAGTCACCCCCCATGCAAACCGACACAACTCGCGAGAACCCGCAGGCCCAGGTGCCATCGGCCGCCGATTCCACTGCGGATCTGGCTGCGACCGCCCCTGGTCAACTGCGTGTGATCAA
Organism: Pseudomonas entomophila; assembly: GCF_013523125.1. Classification (GTDB taxonomy): domain Bacteria; phylum Pseudomonadota; class Gammaproteobacteria; order Pseudomonadales; family Pseudomonadaceae; genus Aquipseudomonas; species Aquipseudomonas entomophila_B. The sequence goes on from NZ_JAAMQJ010000041.1 coordinate 25,512, forward strand.
GCGCAACGGTACCGTCGTCGCCTACACCGACGACAAGATCACCGTCGCCATCACCAAGGCGTTCCTCGCGGTTGAGGGCGGCACCGCCGCCGCCTCGTCGCGCATCCATGACACCGTCGCCCGCCTGACCGAACAGGTCACCGCCACCTTCAAGCGTCGCATGCCCTCGGGTGGCACCATCCACATCGAAGAGATCCAGGACCAGGTCGAACTGGCCCTGATGCGCTCCGGCGAGCAGAAAGTCGCGCGCGACTACGTGATCTACCGCGAACAACGCGCCAAGGAACGCGCCACCCGCGCCAACACCGGCGCCGTGGTCGAACCGCACCCGTCGATCCGCATCACCCTGGCCGACGGCAGCAAGGCACCGCTGGACATGGCGCGCCTGAACACCATCATCAGCGAAGCCTGCGAAGGCCTGGCCGAAGTCGACGGCGAGCTGATCCAGCGCGAGACCCTGAAGAACCTGTACGACGGCGTGTCCCTCAAGGACGTCAACACCGCCCTGGTGATGACCGCCCGTACCCTGGTCGAGCGCGAGCCGAACTACTCGTTCGTCACCGCCCGTCTGCTGATGGACACCCTGCGCGCCGAAGGCCTGGGCTTCCTCGGCGTGGCCGAGAGCGCCACGCACCACGAGATGGCCGAGCTGTACGCCAAGGCCCTGCCGGCCTACGTCGCCAAGGGCATCGAGTTCGAACTGCTCAACCCGGCACTGGCCGACTTCGACCTGGAGCGCCTGGGCAAGGCCATTGATCACGAGCGTGACCAGCAGTTCACCTATCTGGGCCTGCAGACCCTCTACGACCGCTACTTCATCCACAAGGATGGCGTGCGCTTCGAGCTGCCCCAGGTGTTCTTCATGCGTGTGGCCATGGGCCTGGCGCTGGAAGAAGCCGACAAGGAAGCCCGTGCGATCGAGTTCTACACCTTGCTGTCGTCCTTCGACTACATGGCCTCGACCCCGACCCTGTTCAACGCCGGTACCCTGCGCCCGCAACTGTCGAGCTGCTACCTGACCACCGTGCCGGACGACCTGTCGGGCATCTACCACGCGATCCACGACAACGCCATGCTGTCGAAATTCGCCGGTGGCCTGGGCAACGACTGGACTCCGGTGCGTGCGCTGGGCTCGTATATCAAGGGCACCAACGGCAAGTCCCAGGGCGTCGTGCCCTTCCTCAAGGTGGTCAACGACACCGCCGTGGCGGTCAACCAGGGCGGCAAGCGCAAGGGCGCGGTGTGCGCGTACCTGGAAACCTGGCACCTGGACATCGAAGAGTTCATCGAGCTGCGCAAGAACACCGGTGACGATCGTCGTCGTACCCACGACATGAACACCGCCAACTGGATCCCGGACCTGTTCATGAAGCGCGTCTTCGACGACGGCAAGTGGACCCTGTTCTCGCCCTCGGAAGTGCCGGACCTGCACGACCTGACCGGCAAGGCCTTCGAAGAACGCTACGAGTACTACGAAGCCCTGACCGAGTACAACAAGATCAAGGTGTTCAAGACCATCCAGGCCAAGGACCTGTGGCGCAAGATGCTCTCGATGCTGTTCGAGACCGGCCACCCGTGGTTGACCTTCAAGGACCCGTGCAACCTGCGCTCGCCGCAGCAGCACGTGGGCGTCGTGCACAGCTCCAACCTGTGCACCGAGATCACCTTGAACACCAACAAGGACGAGATCGCCGTCTGCAACCTGGGCTCGATCAACCTGCCGAACCACATTGTCGATGGCAAGCTGGACACCGCCAAGCTGCAGCGCACCGTCAACACCGCCGTGCGCATGCTCGACAACGTGATCGACATCAACTACTACTCGGTGCCGCAGGCGCGCAACTCGAACCTCAAGCACCGCCCGGTCGGCCTGGGTATCATGGGCTTCCAGGACGCGCTGTACCTGCAACACATCCCGTACGGGTCCGACGCGGCGGTCGAGTTCGCCGACAAGTCGATGGAAGCGGTCAGCTACTACGCGATCCAGGCCTCCTGCGACCTGGCCGACGAGCGTGGCGCCTACGAGACGTTCCAGGGCTCGCTGTGGTCCAAAGGCATCCTGCCACTGGATTCCCAGCAGATCCTGATCGAAGCCCGTGGCCAGAAGTACATCGACGTCGACCTCAACGAGAGCCTCGACTGGGCACCGGTCCGTGCCCGTGTGCAGAAAGGCATCCGCAACTCGAACATCATGGCCATCGCGCCGACCGCGACCATCGCCAACATCACTGGCGTGTCGCAGTCGATCGAGCCGACGTACCAGAACCTGTACGTCAAATCGAACCTGTCCGGCGAGTTCACCGTGATCAACCCGTACCTGGTGCGCGACCTCAAGGCGCGTGACCTGTGGGATTCGGTGATGATCAACGACCTCAAGTACTACGATGGCTCCGTGCAGCAGATCGAGCGCATCCCGCAAGAACTGAAGGACCTGTACGCCACTGCCTTCGAAGTCGAGACCAAGTGGATCGTCGATGCCGCCAGCCGTCGCCAGAAGTGGATCGACCAGGCGCAGTCGCTGAACCTGTACATCGCCGGCGCGTCGGGCAAGAAGCTCGACGTGACCTACCGCATGGCCTGGTACCGTGGTCTGAAGACCACCTACTACCTCCGTGCCCTGGCCGCGACCAGCACCGAGAAGTCGACCATCAACACCGGCAAGCTCAACGCCGTGTCCAGCGGTGGCGACAGTGCTCCGGTCCAGGCCGCCGGTCCTGCCCCGGTGCCGAAGGCCTGCGCGATCGACGAGCCGGATTGCGAGGCGTGCCAGTAAGCGCCACGCGAGGCCTTCCTCGGAAGGCCTCTTCATCCAGGCACCTCACCTTGCCAGGACCGCCGTGACAGCATCCAGGATGCAGGGCATGGGTGCACCGCTCTGTCGAGCGAAGCGCCTCTGCCATGCAGACGCCCTACAACAGGTCGACGCCGCGTAGCGCCGGCCCGCCCCTTCCGGGGCCTTCCCGATTTGCGTGCACCCGCAGTACCCCCACACGGGGCTCAGGCACCGCAACCATGATCCACAGGCCTTCCGTCAGGAAAGGCCCCTCGAGCAGGAGATTCTCACCATGCTGAGCTGGGACGAATTCGATAAAGAAGACGGCGACGCCGCCGCCAATGGCAACACCCACGCCGCCCAGGCCGAAGCCGCCACTTCCCTGGACAAGCTCGACAGCGCCGGCGACGCCGCCGCGCAACAGGCCCGTGCCGTCGTCGCCACCGACTCCGAGGCCGTCAAGCGCGCCAAGGCGTCGCTGGACAAGCTCGACATCGCCGAAGGCCTGGCCGAGCTGGAAGGCTCCTCGGCCCGTGTTGCGGTCGACGAGAAGCGCATGATCAACTGCCGCGCCGACCTCAACCAGCTGGTGCCCTTCAAGTACGACTGGGCCTGGCAGAAGTACCTGGACGGCTGCGCCAACCACTGGATGCCGCAAGAGGTCAACATGACCGCGGACATCGCCCTGTGGCGCGCCCAGGACGGCCTGACCGAAGACGAGCGCCGCATCGTGATGCGCAACCTCGGCTTCTTCTCCACCGCCGACTCGCTGGTCGCCAACAACCTGGCCCTGGCCGTGTACCGCCTGATCACCAACCCGGAGTGCCGCCAGTACATCCTGCGCCAGGCCTTCGAAGAGGCGATCCACACCCATGCCTACCAGTACTGCATCGAATCGCTGGGCATGGACGAAGGCGAGATCTTCAACATGTACCACGAGATCCCGTCGGTAGCGAAGAAAGCCGCCTGGGGCCTGAAGTACACCCGCGCCATCTCCGACCCGGAATTCGACACCGGCACCGTCGAGACCGACAAGGAGCTGCTGCGCAACCTGATCGCCTACTACTGCGTGCTCGAAGGCATCTTCTTCTACTGCGGCTTCACCCAGATCCTGTCCATGGGTCGCCGCAACAAGATGACCGGCGTCGCCGAGCAGTTCCAGTACATCCTGCGTGACGAGTCCATGCACCTGAACTTCGGCATCGACGTGATCAACCAGATCAAGATCGAGAACCCGCACCTGTGGGACGCCGAGATGAAGGAAGAAGCGACCCAGATGATCCTGCAGGGCACCCAGCTGGAGATCGAATACGCACGTGACACCATGCCACGCGGCGTGCTGGGCATGAACGCGGCGATGATGGAGGACTACCTCAAGTTCATCGCCAACCGCCGCCTGACCCAGATCGGCCTGAAGGAAGAGTACCCAGGGACCACCAACCCGTTCCCGTGGATGAGCGAGATCATGGACTTGAAGAAAGAGAAGAACTTCTTCGAGACCCGTGTGATCGAGTACCAGACCGGTGGGGCGTTGAGCTGGGATTGAGGTAGGGAGTTCTCAGGCTTCATACGCGGGGAAGTCTTTCAGACGTCCAGGACGGTTCGCCTGCCTGGCGTCTGATACGAAAGCCACCTGAGCCGCAAAGGCAAGGGTGGCTTTTTGCATGGACGACGTTTCGCAAGCTTCGCTACGCTGGTCTGTCCAGAGACAATGGCGTCGAAGAGTCCCTCAGCAGCGAGTCTGTTCATGGAACGAAAGACACTCCCCTGCTCCTCCTCCGATTGGGTCTTGCGCAGCACGACGCCCGGCCATGTGGAGCGCATCGAAGCCTGGTTCGGTGGTCATGGCTACGACCCGCACCGCCACGACACCTATTCGATCGGTCGCACGCTCACCGGCGTTCAGAGCTTTCACTACAAAGGGACCTTGTGCCACGGCATGCCGGGCAACACGCTCGTGCTGCACCCGGACGAGGTCCACGATGGCATGGCAGGCACGGAGGCAGGCTTTCGCTACCGGATGGCCTACATCGACCCGGCGTTGATTCAGCACGTGCTCGCAGGAGAGCCCTTGCCGTTCATCGCGGGAGGACTGTCCAGCGACCCGCGCCTGCACCGTGCCAGCGAGGTCTTCGTGCAGGCCGTGGATCACCCCCTGGACACGCTGGAAGAGCAGGACGCCGTGTATGACCTGGCCATGGCCCTGCGCGCCGTCGCCGGCAAGCCACGGGGTCGCAAGCGTCTGGACTACCGCGCTGCCGAACGCGCCCGGGCCTTCATCCTGGAGCACCTTCACACAGGTATCACGCTGGAGATGCTCGAGCAGGCCAGCGGCCGCGAGCAGTGGAGCCTGTCACGGGATTTTCGGGCGCTCTATGGCACCAGCCCCTATCGCTTCGTCACGTTGCGGCGCCTGGACACTTTTCGCCGGTTGATCCTGGACGGCTTCACGCTGGTCGATGCTGCCCTCGCCGCCGGCTTTCACGACCAGAGCCACATGACCCGGCATTTCACCCGCACCTATGGGGTGCCGCCGCTGCGGTGGCTGGACCGGCTGCACGCGTACCGCCAGGTTGCAGGATCGTACAAGCGCAGCACACTTCCCGTTGGATAGGCTGGCCACTCCCATCAGAGAGGATCCATCATGTCTGTCTTGCATCGAGCGCTCACCTCGCACCCTGTGAACCTGGCTCAAAAAGCGTCGTCGATCGACCAGCCGTGGAGCCCAAGGGTCGTCGCGGAAATGAACGACTACCAATTCAAGGTCGTACGCATCGAGGGGGAGTTCATCTGGCACGCGCACCCCGAAACCGATGAAGCCTTCCTGGTGCTCGAAGGCCTCTTGCGCATCGACCTGCCGGAAGGCTGCGTTCATGTGAAACCGGGTGAGCTGTACGTCGTGCCGCGGGGTGTCATGCACAGGACCGCGGCGCAGATCGAGACGACCCTCATGATGATCGAGCCGCGTGGGGTGCTGAACACCGGTCATGAAGGCGGAGCGCGAACGGCCGTGAATGACATCTGGATCTAGGCTTTGGATGGAAAGTCGCCGAGCGGCGAGCAGGCAAGGCGAAAACAGGTGAGGAACGGTCAGTCGCGCTCGACTTTACATAGGGTAAATGAGCATTCCGAGCCTGTTTTCAACGCAGCCTGATCGTCGCGCAGGCACTTTACGTACAAAATCTGGGTGGGCCTGACTCGTCCTGACTAGTGTCGGGTGGTAGCAGCGAACTGCTGTTGATAACGGTAGAGTCCACGCACCGCCTCGACGACCTCGGGCACGCAGGCCTGCCGCTGCGCCTCGCTCATGGCATCGAGCAGCTCGACGTTGTCTTCCAGGCCATGCAGGGAGATCGTCTTGAGCAACGCGTCCTGCTCTGCTGGCAAGTCCGCCCACTCGGCGACCTGGGTGCCGCGCATGTAACCGAAGCACCACTCTTCCAGGATGGTGACCGGCCCCTCCTCGCCCTCGCCTTCCTCGAACAGCGGCTCGAAACCGTCCAGGTCCGACGCCAGTGCCTGGTCGATCTGGTCGCAGTAGCGCAGCATCAGCGCGGTGTAGGCCTCGCCATGGGCGGCGCTCTTGAACTTGGGCACCTTGCCGCCGCTGACGGCAGGCAGCCAGCGCTCGGCGTTGACCCGGGCCGGCGAGCTGGCCAGGGCGGTGAAAAAGCCGTTGAGCTCGGCCAGATTGATGACGGAGAAGTCGTTGCCGTAGGTGATCAGCAGGTCTTCGAGGCGGTTGAGTTCTTTTTCGGAGAGTGCAGGCAGCATGAAAGCAGGTGTCCTTGGGTGAGTGCCTGCACCCTAGCACAGCGGGCCGCAGGTTGACCCGCGGTCGGTGACTGACGTCGTCGCGCTCAGTCCGGCAAGAATCGCGTGAACGATGAGGCCATGCCGTTGGCCAGCAGCAGGCACAGCAAAAGACGGCTCTTACGAGGACACAGCGTCCCTGCCATCTGTATGTCCTTGGCCTGCAGGTCGATTTCCGCGCCTTCGAACCCGTACGTGGCGTGTGCGGTCGGCCCATTGCCCGTACGGCTGGCGACCACGACGGACATCTGTGCAGCCAGGCGTTCGAGCGACCGCGACCATCTGGCCGAGACATGGCCGGCACCGAAACCGGCGATCACTGCACCTTGATAGCCCAGCTCGGGCAGTGCGTCCAACAAGGCGGTATCGGCCCCCAGGCTGGCTTCGAGCAAGGCGACAGGAGGACATGGCTGTCGAGGTGCGGGCAGCGTCACGCGAGACACGGGCGAATGACGATAGCGTGTCATGCCTTCGTACAGCCAACCGAGTGGACCGAAGCCAGGCGACTCGAACGCGGCAAGCGCCAGGCTGGCGGTCTTGCGTACACGACTGGCGGCGTGGATCTCTCCGTTCATCACCACCAGCACGCCGTGCCCACGGCTGTGGGCAGACAATGCCACCTGGGCGGCCGCCAGCAGGTTGCCTGGCCCGTCACTGCCTGGCTGGGTCGCAGGGCACATGGCGCCCGTGAGAACCAGTGGTGCCGCGAAAGGCCAGAGCAGGTCGAGCCAGTAGGCCGTCTCTTCCAGCGTGTCGGTGCCTTGGGTGAGGACGATGCCACAGGCGCCGTTTTCGACGCGCGACCTGGCCCACTCGAAGACATCGATCAAATCACCGAGATCGAGCGAGGCACTGGGCACAAGACACAAATCCGTGCTGTGCAGACGCGCCAGCGTGGCAAGGCTGGGTAACTGGGCGAGCAGTTCGGCACATCCCAGGCGAGGAGTGATACCGAGGTCGCCCTCGCTGGATTGCATGCAAATGGTGCCGCCCAGGCTGCCGATCGAAAGGCTGGGCAATGGCGTACACGTCGTCATGGATGGCCTCCAACGATGATGCCAATGAGTGGGACGATCACGGCGGTGCAGACCGCCATGGCACACACGTTGCCGATGTAGCCGTGCATGTAGGCCGGCAAGCGATCACTGATGACCACTGCCAGGGGCGGCGCAATCAGGGCGCCCCACAGCGCACTGAGCACGAGCACTGGCCACCCGCCGCCGAGCGTCAGTACGGCCGCCGGCACGATGGAAACGATGGGAATGTAGGTCGGGTACCAGCCGCGCTGTCGCCACTGATGACGCCACAGCAAGACGCCGATCAACGAGGCCAGTGCCTGACCGGTGATCAACTCCAGCACCAGGCCAGAACCATAGGCCGGAGCGCCGGGCGACAGCGCGTAGGCCAGCAAGGCCCCGAGTACCAGGCCGAGGCTGGCCCATTCGTTGCCGAGAAACGGCGCTTCGCTGAAATCCGCCAGGACACGGCGCATGACCCAAAGCGGGCCGTAGCCCGGTACCTGTGGGCTTACCGACTCGACTTCCGCAGGGGTAGGTTGTTCTGGCTTCACCAGCAGAGGGAACTGCTTGCACAACATGAAGGCGACCAGGCTGGCAAGCGCCATGCCTGAAACGTTGCCGATAACCACGGGCAATCCCAGGGGGTAGCACAGGTAATTGACCAGCAATAAGGAGGCCGGCGTGACCAGCACGGCACCCAGTACGGCGCCAGTGAGCGTGACGCGCCAGCCACCGCCGAATAGCAGCACCATGGCCGCCGGCAGCGAGACGAAGGCGACGAAGGTCGGTTGCCAGACCCCGCTGTTCAAGGTCCAGCCCCACAGGGCATGGCTCAACAACAGGCCACCCAGCGAACTGGCCAACAACCATGGCCAAAGCCCGCTGCCATAGCAGATGGCGAACCCCTGCCAGCGCTTGCCGGAGCGGTGTGCCCAGTGCCCGAGCCCTGCGCCCAGCAGTAGACCGAGAGCGGGTAGCTCATGCTTATAGAAGGCCACTTCGCTGATATCGCCGATGATCCAGCGCAGTCGACTCAAAGGCTGGTCGAGGGTGGCGGTGAGCTGAGCGTACTCGGGCTGATGGCCCGACAGGCATGCCAGCGCTATGGCTACCGAGAGACCCGCGAGCAGTACCACGCGCCAGTGACGCGGCATTGTGAATGTCGTGTTCATCACGATTCCTCAACGTGGCAGGGGCGCATGCAGGCGATAGCCGAGCATGGCGTCGTAGAGGTCGCCGCGACGATCACGCGGCAGGTCGTTGAGGCTGTTCCAGATGGGGGCGCTGCGTGCCAGGCTGAGGTCGATCTCGGCGTACAGGATGCATTCCTGCTCGGCACTGGCGACTTCGCCAATCGGCCAGCCGTTGATCCCGGCAATGAGCGAACAGCCCAGAAAGCGACTACCACGTTCACAGCCGATGCGATTGGCCGCCGCGATATACACGTTGTTGACGTGGGCGGCCGTCATGGTCAAGTACGACGCCATGCAGCGGCCGGCCACGTCGAACAACGGCGGTGGTGTCCAGACCCAGTTGTTGACGCTACAGATGATGTCGGCGCCTTGCTGGGCGAGCAGACGCGGCACTTCGGGGAACCAGATGTCCCAGCACACGAGCAGACCAATGCGCCCGATGGGGGTTTCGAAGACTGGAAACCCTAGATTGCCTGGTGTGAACCAGAGCTTTTCCTGGTTCCAGAGATGCGCTTTGCGGTAATGACCCAGCAGGCCTTGCGGCCCGAACAATACCGCGCTGTCGTACAGGTTGAGCCCCTCGCGCTCGGCGAAGCCTGCGACGAGATAGACCTGGTGGTTCCGCGCAAACTCCGACCAGGCAGCGACGGTAGGACCGTCTTCGAGGGTCTCGGCGTGTTGATAGGCCTCGACACGCGATTGGAAGGCGTAACCGGTATTGGCCAGCTCTGGCAGGACGATGAGGTTAGCGCCTTGCTGCACAGCGCGCCGGGCGAGCGCCAGACCTTTGCTGACATTCGCGGTCCGGCGTTCGATCCCCACCTGGGGATCGAACTGGATGACGGCGACGTGCGCAGGGCTGACGGGAACGGATGGCTCGTTCATGGCGGCTTCCTTCTTATCGTTATGGAAGGCGCCAGTTAACCCCGTTCGTCCCAGGGTTGATCAGTCAGCTATTTCCCATAGATCTGGCGAAATTTCCGACCGCATCGACTGAATGGGCTGATACTCAGGCGCGACCCCAGCGCTACGCCTGGTAATGCGGATAGTCCGCCAGGGTGAATCCTCCGTTAAAGACGGCTTGGGTTCGGTCGCACAGGTTAATCACCGCATCCATCGCCGTGCGCAGACAGGGCTCGGTCCAGCCTGCGTCCACGGAGAAGGACTCGCCTGCCAGGTAGAGACCCGACATACCGCCAAAGTCCCGGTTGTAGCGCATGAGGCTGATGGCCGCGTGGTACGTCCCTGCCCTGTAGAGTTTCGCGCAACCCAATGCGTGTTTGTCCGTCATCCAGCGTTGGACGACGCTGTATCGCGTATCGATGAACGGTGAAATGGCCTGTTTGATGTTACTGCACCGAAGCAGGATGCGATCAAGCTCCTGCGTGCAGGCATCGACTAGCTCCGCGTCCGATAGAAACCCCAACTTGGTGGCATCGTCTTCCCACGTGTAACTGAGCAGGATGCAGTCGTAGGCATGATGCGCCGTGTAGCGATAGGCGTAGACATCGTGCACGAAGCTGTCGGTGATCAGGATCTGAGGAAGCTGGGGATGATCGTCGAGAAACGCCTTGCTCAACCGTGCATAGACCTTGCAGCTGGTCTCCCAATGCGCATGCTTCCAGGCATCGACGATCGAACAGGGTAGAACGTCGCGGCCGAAACCCTCCAGGCGGACAGTCGTCTCGATGAGCCAGGAGGGCAAGGTCAGGATGACGGTGTCGAAAGCTTCGCTGGCGGTCGTGCTGGACATCGGTTCATCGCTGCACCGGTGATGCACGACGATTTTTCCATTATCCAAGCGTTGCAGGCGAACCACGGAGGTGTTGGTCAGAAGGCCATCGGGGCGTGCCAGGCAATGTGCGTAGAGTGACCGCTTGACTTCGGGTATCTCCAGGAACAGCAAGCACTCATCCAGCGCGCCGATACCCAGGTAGTCAGGTGCCTTGAACATCGAGCCGGCACTGTCTGGCACTTCACTGTGGTCCAGGTAGGGGGCGGCATAGGGCACTCCCTGCTCGTCAACGCGACCATGAATGAGCTGCAGGTGACTGCTGAACCCGAACAGCGCGGTACGCAGTGGGTAAAGACAGCACACGTCATAAAAGGCGCCCCAGCTCCCGTCGCCGATACCGATGGCATAGAAGATGGACGACTCGTCCTCGGTCATGCCAAGGCCGCCGAAATCGCCTGGGCGATCAGGATCGAGAACGTCTAGAAACGGCAGCTCGACCAACTGACGGAATGACAGTGACTGATAACGTTCGACGATCTGTCGCCACAGCGTCTCCCACATGCGTGTGCCATATGAAGCGGCCACTTTCTCTGCAAACCGTTGCGCAAAACGTTCCCACTTGTCATGGACGCGTCGCAGCGCTGCGCCAGGGGGCGGCGTGTTGCCGTCGGAGTTTTGCCAGATCAGGAGCGTTGGTTCACCCTGCCCCTCCAGTTGGCCTTCTCTCATGTAGATACCGGTCGCATTGACCCACGGTGTGCCGGGGTTCGGAAAGTCCGACGTTCTCAAACCAAAGAGCTGGCTGTAATACGCCATGAGTGACCGGCCCGCTTCGGGCGGCTCGCCTGTCCTGTTGAAAAACGGCATGCGCATGGCGCCCAGTTCAAACGGTGTAGACGGCTTCTTGTAGTCTTCAGGCCCATCCACGACCGTGAAATGCCGCCCGCCGACGCGCTTGGCCTTTTCGATCACCGTGATTTCAGTGAATCCGCAACGCAGAAGCTCACGGGCGGCGACAAGGCCGGTGACACCGGCGCCGACGATGCAAATTCGATGGGTGGTCTTCGTCGCTTGAGCAATGCCACCTGCTTGCTCGACGAGTCGTCGATAGTCGAAACAGAGATCGGGCGGATTGGGAAAACGCGCGCTCCATGGCAAGGGATCCGCGCCAGGCGTGATACGCAGGTCGGCAGGATGGTTGTGTGTCGATCCGATCGTCATGTCGTCAGTCCGTCCAGGTAGGTGGACGTGCAGTGTCATCGACATCGGGCGGCGTCAAACCATAGATAGCTAATCCCAAGATCGGGAGAAGATAGGGCAACTCCAGCTGCCCTCATCCTTATTCAGATCGGTCAACCCTCGTCCATGCCCAGCGACTTGCCGGCAGGGACCACTTCACAAGGGGGACTGCATCATCGACCTGGCTGATCGACGCGATTCCTTTTATGGGAGTGGGCTTGTGCACGATGCAAGCGGTGCCGGACCGGACGCTATCGCGGGCAAGCCCCACAGGTCCGTGAAAACCGCTCTCACTGCGGGGTACCCACGGGTCGACGGCCCTGGAAGTCGATCAGTGATAAGGCTTCTGAATAGCGCCAGCCATCGCCATGCCCTCTGCGCGACAGCGCGACGCCAGGGCAGTCGGTGGGCGCTCATCAGGCGAAGGTACGCGCCGCCTTGATGGCACTGAAGATCCCCAGCAAAGGTGCGAGGGCCAGCAGCGCGAACAGCCAGAAGGCTGCATTGCCGAGCGTGGCGACTTCTGTGCTGCCATCACCGAGCCCGGCCAGGTTGACGATCATGCCGGCCAAGGCAGCGCCCAACGCCGTGGCGAACAATTGAACGGTGGTGAGCGAAGCGCCGGCGGCCTCCTGGTCCGCCTCAGGCGTGATGACCAACACCTGCGTCAACAAGTGCGGCCAGCCCAGGCCGATGCCGAAACCGACCAGGCCGAGCCCTGCGCAGATGCCGGTCATGACCCAGCCATCGCCCGGCGACGCAATGGGGCTGGCGGCCGCCAGCATGACCATGCCGACGAACACGCAGATCGGCCCGTTGATGATCGCCAGACGTGCGCCGCGTGCTTGCCAGCCTGAGCTCAGGACTTCCGAGACCGTCCAGCCGGCGGCCATCAGCGCTGCGATATAGCCGGAGACCAACGGTGTCTGGCCCTGCAGCTTCTGCAGGAAGTACGGCACGAAGGTTTCGCTGGTCATGCCGACCACCAGCAACCCCATGGTCAGGTAGAGCGCGCACAAGGGCGAGGACAGCCGAAGGGCACCCTGTGGCAGCAAGCGGACCTCGCTCACGCGCTCCAGGCGTGCGATCCAGACCACCAGCAACAGCGCGGTGACGACGCCCAGCACGTTCAGCGCCGGTACGCTCGAGACGCTGCCGGCACTGACCGCCAGCACCGCGGCAGTCAAGGCCATGAGCTGCGGCATGGCCAGCGCACCGCCGTCGCTTGCGCCCTCTTTGGCTGGCAGTACCCACCAGACAAATACGGTGTAGAGCAGCGTGATGGGGACCAGGATACCGAAGGCCATGCGCCAGGCGTCGTACTCGGCGAAGAGGCCGCCGATGGCCGGCCCTAACAGGGTGGCGACGCCCCACATGGCTGAAATCAACGCCATGGCCCGCGGCCACAGGTGCTCCGCGAAGGCGTTCTGAATCATCGAATAGCTCAACGCGAACAAGAAACCTCCGCCCAGGCCTTGCAGCGTTCGGCCTATCAACATCACGGTCATGCTGGGCGCAAGGGCGCAGGTCAGGCTGCCCAGCATGAAGCACAGCGCCGCTACCGCGTAGGCACCGCGCGATCCACGGCGTGCTAGCAGACGGGCCGTCAAGGCCGAGCCAATGATCGACGCCACGACGAACAGCGTCATGTTCCAGGCATAGAGACTGACTCCGCCGATCTCGGCGACGACGGACGGCAACACGGTGGTCGCGATGTATATATTGATGGCGTGTAACGCAACACCTCCCGACAAAGCGAGCGAACGTGCGCCATTACGTCCTGACAGCAGGCTCCCCCAACTTGCATTCACGGTATCCATACAGCCTCCTGGCTTTATCCTCGTGCGGATTGTCTGAATCCGCACTGTGGGTTACGCTTGATAAAACAAGTAAATTCTTTTTTTATTCTTGAAGGGAGAGGTTGCCGTTGTCAAGCCACCACCAGGACATCGAGGACAGGCCACAGGCCACGGCGGATCGTCTGCTCCACCTGCTCAAGACGCGTGGGGCGCAACAAGCGGTCGATGCAGGTCAGGTCTTGGGCATGACGGCCGAAGCGGCCAGGCAGCAGTTCGCGAAGCTGGCTGCACAGGGGTGGGTGGAGGCGTATTCGGAAGCGCGAGGGGTGGGACGCCCTGCACAGTTCTGGCAGTTGACGAGCAAAGGGCATGGTCGCTTTCCCGACACGCATGCGGACCTGACGGTGCAACTGCTCGATTCGGTGCGTCAGGCGTTCGGAGAGCCGGCCATCGAGACGCTGATCTCGATCCGCGAACGGCAGAATCTCGATAACTACTTGAAGGCGATCGGTGAAACGGATTCGCTCGTGGAAAAGGTCCAGCGCCTGACCGAGGCGCGATCTCGCGAAGGGTACATGGCGGAGTATGCCATCGAAGAGGATGGCACCCTGACGTTCATCGAGAATCACTGCCCGATCTGTTCAGCAGCGGCGTTCTGCCAAGGCTTCTGTCGCTCCGAACTGGAGCTGTTCGAGCAGGTTCTAGACGCACGGGTGGAGAGGACCGAGCACATCCTGGCTCAGGCCCGGCGTTGTTGTTACAGGATCAGTCCACGCTGAATGCAGGACCGTGCCGCCCGTACTGCCAATGGCTGGCAGTACGGGCGATTGCAGGGGTCAGACCGCCAGCGCACGCTCACGCAGTTCGCTGTTGAGGATGCGGTCGTTCTCGCTGTAGTCGACCGGGCAGTCGATCACGTGCACGCCTGGGGTCTTCACACAGTGCTCGAGCAGCGGCAACAGGCCGTCGGCGCTTTCCACGCGGTGGCCATTGGCGCCATAGGCTTCGGCGTACTTGACGAAGTCCGGGTTGCCGTAGTCCAGGCCGAAATCGGTGAAGCCCATGTTGGCCTGCTTCCAGCGGATCATGCCGTAGCCATCGTCACGCAGGATCACCACGGTGATGTGCATGCCGAGGCGCACGGCCGTTTCCAGCTCCTGGCTGTTCATCATGAAGCCACCGTCGCCGCAGACCGAGATGACCGGACGCTCCGGGTAGACCAGGTGCGCGGCCATGGCCGACGGCAGGCCGGCGCCCATGGTCGCCAGGGCGTTGTCCAGCAGCACGGTGTTGGGCTTGTGCGCCTTGTAGTTGCGGGCGAACCAGATCTTGTAGATGCCGTTGTCCAGCGCCACGATGCCTTCGGACGGCAGCACGCGACGGATGTCGGCGACCAGGCGCTGGGGGTAGACCGGGAAGCGGTCGTCGTCGGCGCCTTCGGCGATCTGGGCCTCGTTGGCCTCACGGATCGCCATCAGGCGGGTGAAGTCCCAGTGGCTGGTGTCGGTCAGGGCTTCGCCGATCTGCCAGACGGTGTTGGCGATGTCGCCGATCACTTCGACCTGCGGGAAGTACACGGCATCGACTTCGGCGCTGCGGAAGCTGATGTGGATGACTTCGGTGCCGCCACGGACCATGAAGAACGGCGGCTTCTCGATCACGTCGTGGCCGATGTTGATGATCAGGTCGGCGGCCTCGACGGCGCGGTGCACGAAGTCACCGGACGACAGCGCGGCGTTGCCCAGGAAGCGTGGGTGACGCTCGTCGACCACCCCCTTGCCCATCTGGGTGGTGATGAACGGGATGCCGGTCTTGTCGATCAGCTGTTTGAGGACCTTGGCGGTCATCTTGCGGTTGGCGCCGGCGCCGATCACCAGGATCGGGCTGCGGGCGTTCTGGAGCTTCTGCACGGCGGCTTCGATGGCCTTGTGCTCGGCCAGCGGGCGACGGTGCAGGCTGCGCGGGATCGGCAGCGCGTCGGTCTGCTCGGCGGCGATGTCTTCCGGCAGCTCCAGGTGCACGGCACCGGGCTTTTCTTCTTCGGCCAGGCGGAAGGCTTCGCGCATGCGGGCCGGGATGTTGTCGGCCGAGGCGAACTGGTGGGTGTACTTGGTGATCGGGTCCATCATGCCGCAGACGTCGATGATCTGGAAGCGGCCCTGCTTGGACTTCTTGATCGGCTTCTGGCCGGTGATCATCATCATCGGCATGCCGCCGAGATAAGCGTAGGCGCTGGCGGTCACCAGGTTGGTGGCACCCGGGCCCAGGGTCGACAGGCTGACGCCGGTCTTGCCGGTCAGACGGCCGTAGGTGGCGGCCATGAAGCCTGCGGACTGTTCGTGACGGGTCAGTACCAGCTTGATCTTGGACTTGCGCAGGGACTCGAGCAGATCGAGGTTTTCCTCGCCTGGGATGCCGAATACAAACTCGACACCTTCGTTTTCCAGGCATTGCACAACGACATCGGCGGCCTTGGCCATCTTGCTTGTTACCTCAAGTGATAGTGCGGTGGTGAATCCGGGCATGCTTCAGCGCACAGCGCTGCATCGATCGGTCCGTGGGCCTGTCTGTGGATCACGAACAAGGTCTTGACGCAGCTTGGGCACGGGAAAGTCACGTGCGATCACGTTGCTGTCGCAATCGGTGACAAGGGTGCCGTGCATGGCTGACGGCGTCCAGGCTTTATTGCCTGCACAACGGTGAACACCTCCGGTTCACGCGCTCAGAACGTCGAGGGGCCGATGAACAGGCCAATGAGCGGGTTCAGGACCAGCGTGCCTAACGCCATGGCCAGGGCGCAGCCCACGTGCACGGGCATGTCGTCCGGCAGTCGCAGAGTGATTGCGATGGCCAGGGGTGGCAAGACGGCGGCGCCGAGCAAGGCGCTCAAGAGCACGACACTGACTTGACCGCCGTACGTCATCAAGGCAACGGGCACGATCGACACGATGGGCAGATAGGTAGGGTACCAGCCCAGGTCGATCCAGTGCCGACGCCAGATCACGACGCCCAGCAACGAGGCCAGAGCCTGGCCTGTGATCAATTCGATGACAAGGTCTGAACCATAGGCAGGGCTGGCAGGCGATAGCAGATAGGCCAGCAACAGGCCGCCCAACAGACCCAGGCTGGCCCACTCGTTACCGAAGAACGTCACCTCACTGAAATCGGCCAGCACGCGTCGCAGGACCCATACAGGGCCATGGCCGATGTCGACCGTCCTCGATCGCGTCGGCAGAGGTCGGTGTCGACCGCCCAACCAGTGAGGGCAGCGTGCGCACACGTGCGAGGTCAGGGCACAGGCGATCGCCACGCCGAGCATACTGCCCGTGACACTCGGCCACTTCAGGGGCAGGCACACGAAATTGAACAACAGCAGGCTGATGGGCGTGACCAACAAGGCACCCAGTACGGCGCTGCTGAACAGCACGCGCCATCCACCACCGCGCGACATGACCAGCAGGGCCGGGATGAAAATGAATGCCACATAGGTGGGCTGCCAATTGCCGTCCTGCAGCGTCCATCCCCAGAGGACGTGGCTCAGCAGCAGGCTGACGAGCGAACTGCCGACGACCCACCCCCACTCTCCGTGGCCGTGGCAGATGGCAAACCCCTGCCAGGCAGACGTACGTCGGCAGGCTCTGTGGGCAAACCAGCCGCCTCCCAGCAGACCCAGCGTGGCCAGCTCGTGCTTGTAGAACATGGCGCCGCTCATGTCGCCCAGGATCCAGCGCAGGCGGCCCAAGGGCTCGTTGATGTGCAGCAGCATGTCCTCATAGTCGGGCCATACGCCCAACCAGACCTGTGCACGGCCGCTGACGACCTCGATGAACAGGACGGTGAACAGCGAAATCGCCAGGCAAATCAGCCCATGGGCATAGACACTTTGACGAAAAGGAGGAAGGGCGTTGTCCATCTGCAGATCCTTCACGGTGAGAAGGTCACAGTTAAACGGGCGGAGCACGGGGGCTGACAGTCAGACGCTTCTGACAGAGACGCGGGAAACCTCAATTACCCAAGCGCGAGTCGGCCTATTGAAAGACGGAGTCGAGCGCTTCGGTCTCAAAAGCCGAGGCAGGCCACACCTGGGGTGTCGGCCTGCGGAAAAGACAAAACCCCTACCTGCATGCGCAGATAGGGGTTTTGCGAAATGAATCTTGGCGATGACCTACTCTCACATGGGGAAACCCCACACTACCATCGGCGATGCATCGTTTCACTGCTGAGT
>NZ_JAAMQJ010000042.1 GCF_013523125.1 Pseudomonas entomophila
GCATTCCTTATCGGCGCTTGGGTGAAGGGAGGAGGGGCGAAATCTCCCACGGTCTGTACTGCGCGAACAGTCAGAAGCGGATCTAGTCCCTCCTCCTCCCTTCAAGTCCTACCATACAAGCGGCCCCAGTGCCGCGATCGGCGCCGCAGGAGCCGTAAAGTCCGCCACGCCGAATCAACAGGTCCAACTCAGAGCCGTCAGCGCTCGACCCTCATACCGGGCCTATCACCATCAGCACGGCCATCGCCACGCAGCACCCGAGCAGGCCCACGGCCAGCACCCGCTGGGTACCCACACGCGTCGGCCGGCACAGGTACCACCCGATCACACCGCACAGCGCGACGGTGTACAGCACGCTGGACCCCAGGACCCAGGCCTGGCCCAGCGGCCAGCCGTTGAGATGGACCAGCCACCAGCCGGTGAACGGCAGCACGGCCAGGCTCACGAGCAGCACGAGCCAACTCGTGACACGCAGCCAACGCCTCGACCGCCCCTCATGATCGGCACGCCCCACGCCCCCTGGGGCACAGGCCAGGCCGAGTGCGCTGCCGATCGACAGCGCCATGGCCACGGCGTGCACGTGACCGAGCTCGGTCAGAAGGTCCATGCCGTCAGGCCTCGCGCATCAGCCAGATCGCCATTCAGCCGAGGAAAAGCCGATAGGCTGGGTTGTCGGTCTCGTCCCAGTAGGGGTAGCCGATCTTCGCCAGGGCCTCCGGGACCAGGTGGCGCTCCTCCTCGGGAACCTGCAAGCCGGCGACCACGCGGCCATCGGCAGCACCATGGTTGCGGTAGTGGAACATCGAGATGTTCCAGTGCCCGCCCAGCTTGTTGAGAAAGTTGAACAGCGCCCCCGGTCGCTCGGGGAATTCGAAGCGCAGCACCATCTCGTCGCCCGCGCCGGCCGAATGCCCGCCGACCATGTGGCGAATGTGCAGCTTGGCCAGCTCGTTGTCGGTCAGGTCGATCACCGGGAAGCCCTGCTCGCCCAGGTGCCGGACCAGGGCGGCGCGCGGGTCGGTGTCCGGGTGCGTCTGCACGCCGACGAAGATGTGCGCCTCGCCCGCGGCATGGTAGCGGTAGTTGAATTCGGTGATCTGACGCTTGCCGATCGCCTCGCAGAAGGCTTTGAAGCTGCCCGGCCGCTCGGGGATGGTCACCGCGATGATCGCCTCGCGCCGCTCACCCAGCTCGGCACGTTCGGCGACATGGCGCAGGCGGTCGAAGTTGACGTTGGCGCCCGACTCGATCGCCACCAGGGTCTGTCCGACGGCGCCCTTGAGCTCCACATAGCGTTTGATGCCTGCCACCGCCAGCGCCCCGGAAGGCTCGGTGATCGAGCGGGTGTCATCGTAGATGTCCTTGATCGCCGCGCAGATCTCGTCGGTGCTGACCGTGATCACCTCGTCGACGTAATGACGGCAGATCTCGAAGGTGTGCTGGCCGATCTGCGCCACCGCCACGCCGTCGGCGAACAGTCCGACCTGGGGCAGGACCACGCGCTCGCCCGCGGCCATGGCCGCCTGCAGGCAGTTGGAGTCGTCCGGCTCCACGCCGATGACCTTGATCTCCGGGCGCAGGTACTTCACGTAGGCAGCGATCCCGGCGATCAGGCCGCCACCGCCGACCGGCACGAAGATGGCGTCGAGAGCACCAGGCTGCTGACGCAGGATCTCCATGGCCACCGTGCCCTGACCGGCGATGGTATGGGGATCGTCGTAGGGGTGGATGTAGACGAAGCCTCTTTCCTCCACCAGCTTCAGCGAATAGGCCAGTGCCTCGGGGAACGAGTCGCCGTGCAGCACCACCTTGCCGCCCCGGGAGCGCACGCCCTCGACCTTGATCTCCGGAGTGGTCTTGGGCATCACGATGGTCGCCTTGATGCCCAGCTCCCGTGCCGCCAGGGCCAGGCCCTGGGCGTGGTTGCCCGCCGAGGCGGTGACCACCCCGCGCGCCAGCTCCTCGGGACTCAGCTGGGCCAGCTTGTTGTAAGCCCCGCGAATCTTGAAGGAGAACACCGGCTGCAGGTCTTCCCGCTTGAGCAGGACCTGGTTGCCCAGGCGCTTGCTCAGTTGTCCGGCGCTGTGCAGGGGCGTTTCGACGGCGACATCGTAGACGCGCGAGGTGAGGATCTTCTTGACGTACTGTTCGAGCATCGGGAAAGCATCACTGGCCACGGGACGAGAGCGGGCAGTCTACCGTAGCGCTCGCCGCGACGACCATCGCAAAGCCGAGGTTTTACCGACGCGTGGCGCTATAATGAGCGCCTTTGACAGACGCTTGCCCCACCGGAGCCCGCATGACCCAGGACCAACTCAAACAGGCCGTCGCCCAGGCCGCCGTCGACCTCATCCTGCCCCAGCTCGACGCCAAGAGCATCGTGGGCGTGGGCACAGGGTCGACCGCCAACTGCTTCATCGACGCCCTGGCCCAGCACAAGACCGCCTTCGACGGCGCCGTCGCCAGCTCCGAAGCCACGGCCGCCCGCCTGAAAGCCCATGGCATTCCGGTCTACGAACTCAACACGGTCAGTGAGCTGGAGTTTTACGTCGATGGCGCCGACGAGAGCGACGAGCACCTGAACCTGATCAAGGGAGGGGGCGCCGCCCTGACCCGCGAGAAGATCGTCGCCGCGGTCGCCCGCACCTTCATCTGCATCGCCGATGCCAGCAAGCTGGTTCCGGTGCTGGGCGCCTTCCCGTTGCCGGTCGAGGTCATCCCCATGGCCCGCAGCCACGTGGCCCGTCAGTTGGTGAAGCTGGGTGGCGATCCGGTCTACCGCGAAGGCGTGCTGACCGACAACGGCAACGTCATCCTCGATGTGCACAACCTGCAGATCACCGACCCGGTGACCCTGGAGCGCCAGATCAACGCCATCGTCGGCGTCGTGACCAATGGCCTGTTCGCGGCGCGGCCTGCCGATGTCCTGCTGCTGGGCACCGCGGACGGCGTTCGCACGCTGCGCGCGGACACGCACTGAAGCGCCACTGCGGGCCCTCGGATGCTTTCAGGCGCCAAGGGCCCATGGATCAAAGCTGGCCTGGCTCGAACACGTAGAACAGGTTCGGCTCGCTGACCAGGTACAACGTACCGCGCTCGTCCATGGCGATGCCTTCGGCCTGAGGTACGGTCCGCTGCAGCCCCTGGAACCCTCGACGCAACGACAGGGTGCTCAGGGGCTTACCCTCCTCGTCCAGCTCGATCACCAGCCCAGACTCATCGGACAGCGCCAGCAAATGACCGCTGCGCTCGTCGAACTGCAGGCTCGACAGGTCGCGCACGAACAGCCGCGCATCGCGCTTGCGGTCCTGAGCCACCTGCACGGCATAGGGCTGTGCCGGGTCCCGGTGCGGGAAGCCGTGGACCACGTAGATCAGCATCGGGTCGCGTTCCTTGGCGACGAACAGCCGTTTGCCCACCGAGTCATAGGCCAGGCCCTCGAACCCCTTGTTGCCGTTGAGGCCGATGCCCAGGGTCAGTTGCTCGGCCTGACTGGCGTCGAGCGTGTGCGTGTCATCCTGCAGTCGAACCTGAATCAGCCGTTGCTGACGCTCATCGGTGATCACATAACTGTCGCGCCCCACGTACTCCACGGCCTCCGGATCGCCAAAACCGACCAGTGCGATACGCCGCAGGATCCGGCCGTCCAGTGCCAGCTCGATCAGCTCGGAGCGCTTGTTGGTCACGGTGAACAAGGTCTTGCGGTCGGGATCGTAGGTCAGCGCCGAGACATCGTCGTCCAGGCCTTCGATGACCTTGCCCTCCACGGTGACGCGATAGTGCTGCAAGGCCATGCCCTGCTCGGCCGGTCGCCACCAGGTCTTGACGTTGAACCAGCCGCGTTCGAACAGGCGAAACTCCTGGGCGGTGAAGATCAGGACCAGTAGGCCAAGACTGGCAAGCAGCAGCAAAGGGCGGGACAGACGGCGCATGGAAAGTCAGACTCGAGTTCGGAAAGACGAATCTAACCACGACTGCTGAAATAAAGCTTAATGCCATCATCCGTAAAATCTGATGATAGGGTCAGTCTTTACTGAAGCGATAGAACAGATTGGGCTCGCTGACCATGTACAGGGTGCCCTGTTCGTCCATGGCCACGCCCTCGGCGCGCGGCAACGTCTGTTGCAGACCGTTGAAACCGCCCAGCAGGGTCATGAAGCTGACCTGCCCGCCCTGCTCGTCGAGCTCCAGCAGCATGTTCGAGTTGGCCGACAGTGCCAGCAGGTGCCCGGTGCGCGGGTCCATGCCGGTGGCCGACAGGTTGCGCAGGTCGAGCTGGTCGCTGGGCAGCGGGTATTTCTCGCCGACCAGGTTGCCATGCCCGTCGCTGTTCCAGGCGAACAGCCGTGGCGGACGCTCCTCACCGATGATCAGGCGTTGCCGACGCGGGTCCCAGACGACGGCCTCGAAGCCCTTGTTGCCCTTGTCTGCGTCGCCCAGGTCATGGGCCTGGAAATCGGCACGGTCGAGGGACGTGGTCTGCGCGTCGACCCGCACCACCACCAGGTCGTGTCGGCGCTCGTCGACGATGGCCAGGCGGCCGTCCTCCAGGACCGCGACCCCTTCCGGGTTGCTCCAGCCCACCAACGGAATCTTGCGCAGGACCTCGCCGTCCAAGGTCAGCTGGACCAGGAACGGGTTCTTGCCCATGACCGAGAACAGCGTTCGCGTGGTCGGGTCGTAGGCCAGGTCGGACGCTTCGTCGTCCTCCATGCCCGGCAGGACCTTGGCGTCGATGTCGACCTGGTAATCGGGCAGCCAGGTGCTTTCCTGGCGCTCGGCTGGGCTTTCGAAGTACTCCTTGGCCCAGAGCAAGGCGCGATCGTCCCAGTGCATCGTCACCGCCAGGCCGCCGGCGATCAGCGCCACGAGTCCCAGCCCGAGCGGCCAGCGCAGGGCCGTTCGAGCCTTGGCCTTGGACGAGGAAAGGGCGCGGGTGAAAACGGGCATGGACGTGTTCCTGGGAGCTTGCCGAAGACGCTGCACAAGGGCAGCGTGAAAAGTCTGCCGCGTGATTATCCGCAAACGATGTGAAAAAAACGGCAAAACCGACGATTGGCCGTGAAGCCGGCGGTGACGAACGTACACCGTCACCGCCAGGAGGGAATCAGAGCACACGGCTCTCGAAGCGGCTGACGCCCGGCAGTTCCAGCACCAGCGTATCGCCCACGTTCAACGGGCCCACACCCGCCGGTGTACCGGTCAGGATCACGTCGCCGGCTTGCAGGGAGAAATGGGCGGCCATGTGCTGGATCATCGGCACGATGGGATTGAGCATCAAGGCGCTGCTGCCGTCCTGACGGACCTCGCCGTTGATGCTCAGGCGAATGCCGATGTCGGTTAGATCACCGAAGGCACTGGCCGGGACGAACGGCGGCAACACGCAGCCACCGTCGAAGCTCTTGGCCAGCTCCCAGGGCAGGCCCTTTTCCTTGAGCCTGGCCTGTAGGTCGCGCAAGGTCAGGTCCAGCGCCGGGGCGAAACCGGAAATGGCGTCGCGTACCTCCTCTTCGCTGGGCTGGGTCGACAGTGACTTGCCAAGCAGTACGGCGATTTCGGCCTCGTAGTGCACCGAGCCGCGCTCGGTCGGGATGCGGAAGCCGCTGTTCAACGGCACTGTGCAACTGCCGGGCTTGATGAACAGCAGCGGCTCGCTCGGCACCGGGTTGTTCAGCTCCTTGGCATGCTCGGCATAGTTGCGACCGATGCACACCACCTTGCCCAGCGGGAAATGGATGGGGGTGCCGTCCACGTACGCGTGCTTGTAGCTCATTGCTGACTCCTGTGCCGACGCGGCTGTCATTCGGGAGCAAAGATCTTACCCGGATTCATGCCGTTCGGATCGAATACGGTCTTGATCACCTTCATGCAGGCGACTTGCATCGGAGAACGGCTGTCACGAGGCCTGTAGGGTCAGGTTTGCCTGCGATGGCGTGAGCGTGGAGGCTGGGCGGAACCCTCGAAACATTCATGGCCAGCCTGAGCACGCTTCACCTGTCGGAATCGGCTCAGAGCAGGTCGCGTATGCTAGCATTGCGCTCCCGCTGTTCGTGCTAAGGCCGATGCCGCGCCGCTTCACCTCCCTGCCATTTTCTATCTCCGGGACACAGGTTTACGCAGATGAGCAAGACTTCTCTCGACAAGAGCAAGATCAGGTTCCTTCTTCTCGAAGGCGTCCACCAGAACGCAGTGGACACTCTCAAGGCTGCCGGGTACAGCAACATCGAGTACCTCACCGGCTCGCTGCCAGAGGCTGAGCTCAAGGAAAAGATCGCCGATGCGCACTTCATCGGCATCCGCTCGCGCACCCAGCTGACCGAAGAGGTCTTCGACTGCGCGAAGAAGCTGGTCGCGGTCGGCTGTTTCTGCATCGGCACCAACCAGGTGGACCTGGGCGCGGCCCGTGAGCGCGGCATCGCCGTGTTCAACGCCCCTTACTCCAATACCCGCTCGGTGGCCGAGTTGGTGCTGGCCGAAGCCATCCTGCTGCTGCGCGGTATCCCTGAGAAGAATGCCTCGTGCCACCGTGGCGGCTGGATCAAGAGCGCGGCCAACTCGTTCGAGATCCGGGGCAAGAAGCTGGGCATCGTCGGCTACGGCTCGATTGGCACGCAATTGTCCGTGCTGGCCGAAAGCCTGGGGATGCAGGTCTACTTCTACGACCCGCTGACCAAGCTGCCGCTGGGCAACGCCACCCAGGTCCCGAGCCTGAACGAGCTGCTGGGCCTGGCCGACATCGTGTCGCTGCACGTGCCTGAACTGCCGTCCACCCAGTGGATGATCGGTGAAGCGCAGATCCGCGCCATGAAAAAAGGCAGCATCCTGATCAACGCCGCCCGTGGCACCGTGGTGGAGCTCGAGCACCTGGCGGCCGCGATCAAGGACAAGCACCTGATCGGCGCAGCCATCGACGTGTTCCCGGTCGAACCACGCTCGAACGACGAAGAGTTCGAAAGCCCGCTGCGTGGCCTGGACAACGTGATCCTGACCCCGCACATCGGTGGCTCGACCGCCGAGGCCCAGGCCAACATCGGTCTGGAAGTGGCGGAGAAGCTGGTCAAGTACAGCGACAACGGCACCTCGGTCTCGTCGGTCAACTTCCCCGAAGTGGCCCTGCCGGCGCATCCGGGCAAGCACCGTCTGTTGCACATTCACCAGAACATCCCGGGCGTGCTCAGCGAAATCAACCGGGTCTTCGCCGACAACGGGATCAACATCTCCGGCCAGTTCCTGCAGACCGACGAGAAAGTCGGTTACGTGGTGATCGACGTGGACGCCGAGTACTCCGACCTGGCGCAGGAGAAGCTGCAACAGGTTAAGGGCACCATCCGTTCGCGCGTGCTGTTCTGATCTGCGGCCCCTCGCACGAGGGGTTGCCTGAAGGGCCGGGTGGTCGATGACCCCCGGCCCTTCGTCGTCAAGGCCTGGGCACCGGTGCCGATCGGCCGTTCTTCGCACCTTTCATCTGCTCGCCCACTGCCTCCGTCGGCCGTTTCCCGGCCCTGCTTCGACAAAAACGCGTGTCGCCCTCAAACATTGCGCTTAACTTGCGGTCAGACCCAGCGCTTGACCGGGGCGAAGGATAAAAAGCCTCGGCAACCGTCATCTATTTGCCGAACACGAAGGGGCCTTCTCATGCGATTGACCACAGCCTTGCTGTTGACCACATTCATCAGCCCACTGGCGCAGGCCGAACTGCTGGACGAAGTGAATGACCGGGGCGAGCTGCGCATCGCCGTGCAGGCCGACACCCCGCCGTATGCCTTCAAGCAGGCGCAGCGACTGACGGGCTTCGAGGTCGAGCTGGGCCAGGCCCTGGCCCAGGAACTGGACGTGCGCGCCTCGATCATCGAAACGCCTGCGGACGCGATGCTCGGCGGCATCGAGAGCGGCAAGTACGACATGGCCCTGAACCAGGCCAAGCCGGCGACGACCGAGGGCTCGGCCGTGGACGTCAGCCAGCCCTACGATGATCAGGCCTTGGCCATTCCGTTCCAGAAGGACAACCCGGCCTTCGAGTCGGCCGTCACCAATGCCATGCAGCGAATCAAGGCCGACGGCCGCCTGGCCGCGCTGGAAGCGAAGTGGCTCAAGGTGCCGCTCGAGGTCACCGCCGAGCAGTGACGCGCTCTAGGGGGCCAATGACAGGAGCGCCCCCAGGGCTCAGAACGGCTCTTGACCGCGCCGCCTGAACCAGCCGGTCAGGGACAGGCGATCGCGCGTGGCAGGCAGCACCTCGTGCGGAATCGCGTCCGACATGAACACCACCAGGCACCCTGCCGTCGGGAACACATCGTGCTCGCTGCCGCCTGGCAGAACCATGCGCAACTGGCCGCCCTGCTCTGTCTGCCAGTCCTGGTTCAGGTAGAGCACGGCGGTGACCATGCGCCGATCATCGTCGAGAAAGCGGTCCAGGTGCTGCTTGTAGAAGGCGCCTGGCGGGTACAAGGCGAAATGGCACTCGTACTCTTCCAGCCCCAGGAACAGGTGCCGGTTGAGCGCCTGGCGCAGATGGTCCATGACGTCCAGGTACTGGTCGCAGACGCTCGACTGGCCCGGCTCGATCCATTGAATCTGATCCCCCCGAATCCCCTCGCGCACTTCCTGCGCCGCACCGCGCCCGACACCGGCGGGCAGCAACGCTCCGTCGGCCGCGCGTTGCCTGCACTCGAACGCCAGCCCCTCGAGCAGGTCGAGAGTCACAGGCAGCTGCTGCTGCGACCAACCGTGTTCGACCAGGTCGTCGACGATCAGCGAAAGGGTGGGATGATCCGGAGAGATGTGCATGCCGCGCATAGTATCCAGAAGCCAGGTAAACCAACAGTGCTACTTGGCGCCACCGCACGCGGACATCTCGACAAAGCCGGGCCGTGCCACGGACAATAGCGCCCTGCCGACAGGAGTCCTGAATGCGCCGCGTGTTTTACTCGTTTCTGCTGATGATCTGCATGACGTCTGCCTGGGCCGACAGCCTCGCCACCTTGTACAAGGCGGCCGGCTGGCCAGAGCAGCGCGCGCATTTCACCGATGCGCTGGACGCCGCCCAGCAGCGTTACCGTGACAGCCTGCCACCGGCGGTGTACCAGGCCTTGATCACCAACAGCAGCCAGCGCTTCGAGCCCCAGGCCATGGACAGGCGCGCCCAGGCCCAACTGCGCGCCCACCTGCCCGATCCGGCGCCGGCCCTGGCTTTCTTCGAGTCGCCGTTGGGCCGCAAGATCGTCGCCGCCGAGCGGCTGGCCACGCGCAAGGACCAGTTGGCCCGCAACGCCCAGGGCCTGCCCAAAGTTCAGGCCAGCGACAACCGTCTGCTGACCATCGGCCACCTGATCGACGCCCTGCCCGCTCGCGAAGCCGGGGCCGAAGTCAGCCTGGCCATCGCCGGGGTCGCCGCCGACAGCCTCAGCTCGATGATCCCTGGCCTGTTCGGCGGTGGACAGGCACAAGGGCTGCTGGACGGGCAGCGGCAACGGTTGATGCAACAGATCGGCACGGACCTGCCCAATACCCTGTTGTACGTCTACCGGGACCTGTCGGACGAAGAGCTCGAAGCGTTCTCCACCTTTGCCGAATCCAGCGACGGCCAGGCGTACTACAAGGCCGCCCTGGCGGCGATCCGCGCCGGGCTGGCGGTCGGCCAGGCGAACGGCGACCTGCGCTGATCAGCCCAGGCGCTGGCCGATGAAGGTGAAGTAGCGCTCCCGGATGTCTGGCAGCTCGTTGACCAGGTGATGCCGCGCCTCGGGCAGCATCAATACCTGGGCGCCTTCGAACTTGCGCCTGAGCACCTTGAGGTTGTACGCCCAGTCCACCGTGGCGTCGGCCTGGCCCTGGACGATCAACGGCGTACGCAGGCTGCTGGGCGCGGCCTCGATGTACCTGACCCAGTTGAACATCGCGCCGACCCAGGCCGTCGGCAGACGGCGCGGCTGCAACGGATCGGCCTGGAGGAACGGCAGGAAGGCTGGGTCGTTGCTGTTGGCCGTGAAGCGCCGGTCGATGCCGTCGACGAAATGCCGCAGCACGCTGTAGCTCAACCGTGAGCGGTGCCACGCCGAAGGCCTGACCAATGGCGCCAGCAACACGACCTGCCCGTCGATCGGACTCGAATCCCCTTGGTGCAGCACATGGTCGATGGCGATCGCACCGCCCGTGCTCTGCCCGCAGACGTGCCAGGGGCGTGGCAAGTCCAACCGCCGCGCCTGTTCGAGCAAGCCGTCCAGGACCTGCTGGTAGATGGCGAAATCGGCGATGCTGGCGCGCGCACCGCTCGACAGGCCATGGCCCGGCAGATCACAGCTGATCACCGCCTGGCCCCGGGCCAGCGCCCACTCGATCACGTGTCGGTAGAGCCCCATGTGGTCGTAGAAGCCATGCAGGACGAATACCGTGCCAGCCGGCTTGACCGGCGCGACCGGCAGCCAGACCTGCCCGACCAGCTCGAACCCTGCCACCGTGAACCCGCCCAGCCAGCTCTGCCCCGGCAGCGCCAGACCGTAGAAGCGTCGGTAGGCTTCGGCATCGCTGAACAAGGGCTGACCCTCGGCCAGGGGCGCCAGGCTCGCACGGAGCAGATCAGGCTGGAACGAGGGCGACATCGGGCACATCCACGGACGGTGAAGCGGCCATCTTCGGCGGTCGGGCGCGCGATGGCAAGGCGCAGGTCGGTGGTGTAGCTACGCGTCTTCCGCCGTCCGAACACGGGCCGGATTGCCCATGACCACCGAACCCGCCGGCACGTCATGGGTCACCACGCTGCCCGCCCCGACCACGGCGTCATCGCCGATGGTGATGCCCGGCAGGATGATCGCCCCGCCACCGATCCAGACGTTGTTGCCAAGGGTCACGGGTTTGCCGCTTTCCAGCCCTGTGCGGCGGATACCGGCCTGCTGAGGGTGGTCGACCGTGTAGATGTGCACGCCTGGGCCGATGTGGCAGTCCTCGCCGATGTGGACCGGGAGCACGTCGAGGATCACGCAGCCGAAATTCAGGAAGCTGCGCGCGCCGACGCTGATGTTGTAGCCGTAGTCGCAATAAAACGGCGGACGAATCGTCACCGCCTCGCCGACCGCCGCGAAATGCGCATCGAGCAACCCGTTGCGCAGGTCTTGGTTGGCCACGTCGCTGGTGTTGTAATGCTGCATCCACTGGGCATTGGCGGTCTGCTCGGCCAGCAATTCCGGGCAGGTCGGCCGGTAGAGCAGGCCACTGAGCATTTTCTGTTTTTCGGTCAACTGCATGGGGGATCCTTCAAGGCAGGGCTGGGCGCGACAGGCGTCGAAGATCGGACCGTGGAGAGGGGGAGAATGCACAAGGATTTTGCAGGTATGTGGTTTGGCAAAAGGGCCTCAGCTCGAACGCATCGTCAAACGACGAGCGCTTGGCTGCCGTTCATAACCGCGTGATCTTCACGGCGCCGCCTGCCAGGACGAGCCATACACATCCGATCGTATTGAGCCATGCGGAGATCAGTATCTTACGTCTTAGGCCTACCGGAAATGAGTCATGATCCTGTACGTCCAGCCACCCTCTTTCAATAAAGTACTTAGGCCATATGAATAACGCGCTGACCATAGAAATAAGCATGACCTTCGACCGCAGACTGTTTCCACGCCACACCCCCTGAAAGCTTGACAGTGCTGGACTTCTTGCCAATGCACGCAACATGATATTGAAATCACCTGACAGAACAATATGCACATCCATCCCTAGCGCGACCACGATAAAGACGAAAGGCGCTGCAACAAAGGCAAGCCCCCAAAGCGAATGTAGAAAATCAGTCAATAAATGTATGATCATAGATAATCTCTCCTGCGTAATCGCCCATGTGTCCGCCTGCCCACTCCCCTACCGAAGCACCTGTCCAAGCGCCTGCGCCTACGACAGCCACGCTACAGACAAGGGTGCGCATTGGTGAAACACTGAGGCACAGTCTGCCGGCAGCTAGGGTTGATAGTCTGCTACCCGTTGCGCCTCCAAACAGACCAGCGCCGAAACTCGAAACCTCGGTGATTGTTATCCTCTTACAGGCTTCATCGCGCCCGGCGGCGCAGACTTCTTTTATTTTAAGTGCAGACGAAGCACCACCTACACCTATGCCGATATAACCTCCTGCATGCAGATATTTACTCATCGCCGTCACCTTATCCATATGCGTTGCATAGCCCGGTATCTCACCTGCCACACCTGCCTTGCTCCAGTGATGCACGAGACTTTTCGAGGAAATACCCAGATCACGGCGTAGCGTGTCATAGCTCCCAAGCTCCATCCGCTTGTTCAAAAACCCAGCTTTCAACTGAGCTTCCAGATCCTTGAGTACTGCCTTGCGCTGGTCGAAAAACGCCTGGCTTTGAAGCTTGCCCGTCTGGTTAAACTCATCCCTGTGCAACTGCGATAACGCCTTCAGACTTCGCGACACGTCGTCCAGAATCTTTCCAGCCATCGCCTCCACCACACCCATGGCGCTACTCGCCTTGCCCAAGAGTGCGGCGATTTCAGGCAAGTTGCGTGTCATGAAGTCCGCCTCCTCGACATTCAGCGAAGACATGTGTCGCCGTACACGCTCTGCCGCGGCCATCAACTGCGCCTCCATCCGACTGCATGCCTGCTGACTGTCGGGATCGGCCAGCACGAACATCTCGCCCGCCTTGAAGCCTTCGTCGTACGTCGGATTCAGCCGCTTCACGTACTCGATCGGCATCTTCAACTGCCGGTCCGACAGATAGAACAGAACGTCTGGACCCGACATGCTGCGCGGAACGATGAAGAACCCTGGCTCTAGCGTGCCCGGTGGCGCGACGAGCATGGGTTCGGAAGAGGTAGGTTGAAAGGAAGCGGGTTGGGACAATCGAGGCTGGAGAGATCGAGAGGTAGAGGTGGCTGGCCCCGCATTGGCAGTGCTTGCCTCGAAAGCCCGCCCGTTGCCAAGGCTCTCGTGCAGCGGCGCGACGACGCGATTGGCACCGGACGGGCACCCACACGCCACCAGCGCTCCGTCGGTCGCGACCATGCGATCGTCGCTGAGAAAATGGGGACAACCCTCGACGATGACGCCAGGCTCGCCACATTCTGGACAGGCGGTGGTGGTGTCGCCCTCACGCAGGACATCCCGGCCACCCGCTATATACGATCTGCCACTGGCGATGCAGAGCGCGCCAGTGGTAGTGAGATCTCCATCGACCGCCTGGCCTTTGCCATCCAGACTCACACGCGTCATGCGCAAGTTCCCTGTGCTAAACGCTGGAAACTAGCAGGCTAGAGAGGGAGTTTCTTCAGAAGTGTGAAGCTTGGGAAAGGAGCCACAACACTTTAGGAAATTTCTACGCAACAAGTGTCAGGCACTACCGTTTTGACAGGCAACGTCGTTTTATAGCCTCTAACGCCACCGCCACTCACTGATCGACGATGACGCGACATACGCCTAGGTTGGAACCTACCGCTGTGCTTGAACAATCAGGGCCGCATGGCGGCCCCGATCATTCATTCGACAGGTGTCACACAACCATCAGAACGCCGGCAGCACCGCGCCGCTGTATTTCTTCTCGATGAACGCCTTCACTTCCGGGCTGGTCAGCGCCTTGGCCAGTTTCTGCATGGCGTCGCTGTCCTTGTTGTCAGGACGGGCGACCAGGAAGTTCACGTAAGGCGAGTCGCTGCCTTCGATCACCAGGGCATCCTTGGCCGGGTTCAGACCAGCCTCGAGGGCGTAGTTGGTGTTGATCATGTCCAGGTCGACCTGATCCAGCACGCGCGGCAGCATGGCCGATTCCAGTTCGCGGAATTTCAGACCCTTCGGGTTCTCGGCGATGTCCTTCGGCGTGGCCAGGGCGTTCTTTGGATCCTTCAAGGTGATCAGCCCGGCCTTCTGCAGCAGAATCAACGCGCGGCCGCTGTTGCTGCCTTCGTTGGGAATGGCCACGGTCGCGCCATCCTTCAGCTCGTCCAGGCTCTTGACCTTCTTGGAGTAGCCGCCGAAGGGTTCGACGTGCACGCCGACCACGGTTTCCAGGTGGGTGCCCTTGCCGTCGTTGAAGCTCTTGAGGTACGGCAGGGTCTGGAAGTAGTTGGCGTCCAGACGCTTCTGGTCGACCTGCACGTTGGGCTGGACGTAGTCGGTGAAGACCTTGATCTCCAGATCCACGCCTTCCTTGGCCAGGGTCGGCTTGACCAGTTCGAGGATCTCGGCGTGCGGCACGGGGGTCGCGGCCACGATCAGCTTCTCGGCGGCCTGGGCCAGGGAACTCAGGGACAGCGCGGCAGCGAGGGCGGTCAACAGCAGGGTGTTCTTCATGGGAGATCCTTGCACAACGAATGCCGCTGAGGCGGCGAGCCAAAGAAGGGTGTGCGGACAATACCTGTAATTTTTATTACTCAGTAATATCTTTTAGTTGGCTACATATTCCTTTTTGATTTATCAAAACTCGCTTGCCTCATGCCGCTGGCAGACGTGCCAGAGCAGCCTCCAGTACACGGCGTACGCCCTCGACCGCGAACGGCTCGCGCACTTGTGTCAGCTGCTCGAGGGCGGTTTCCAGACTGGCCAACGGCGCGGTATCGGGCAGCCCAAGGTGCTCGGGCAACACCTCGTCGCCCTGGCCGACCAGCAATGCGAAGTGAATGACGTTTTCCAACTCCCGCGTGTTGCCTGGCCAGGCATGGGCTTCGAGTGCCAGCTGCGCGGCCTCGCCGATCAACGGTAGGGGGCGGCCCAGGCGCGCGCTGTAGATGCCGACGAAGTAGTCGGCCAACGGCAGGATGTCGCCGACCCGCTCTCGCAGGGCCGGCAGTTCGAGCTCGCCCTCGTGCAGGTACTGGTACAGCCGTTCGTTGAAGCGACCCGCTGCGACGGCCTTGGACAGGTCGATGCTGGAGGCGGCCACCAGGCGAACATCGACGGGCAACGGGTGGGCGGCGCCCACGCGCGTGACTTCTCGGTGCTCCAGCGCGGCCAGCAGCTTGGCCTGGATCGTCAGCGGCAGGTCGGCGATCTCGTCCAGGTACAAGGTGCCGCCATTGGCCGAGCCGAACCAGCCGGCCCGGCTGCTGGCCGTGCCGCCCTGGGCGCCAGCCGTGTAGCCGAACAGCTCGGCATCGGCGTAGGTCGGGCTGCTGGCCGCGCAGTTGACCGAGACGAACAGCCCGGCGCGATCGCTGGCGCGGTGAACCTGCCGGGCCAGCAGCTCCTTGCCGGTGCCGGTCTCGCCGCGAATCAGCACGGGGAGCGGCAAGCGCGCTACGTGCTCGAGCCGCTCGCGCAACGCACGGGACCGTGGATCGACGAACACCAGGGCCTTGGCGCGAATGCTCAGCGGGCTCTTGTCCAGCTCGGGAAAGGTCAGCAAGGGCTGACCGAAAACAGGGTGCACACTCATGACAGACTCCCGTGCTGATCGCGATGACCAGGCGTTGTGGCATCGACGGATGAAAACGCCTCAGGCACGACGCAGACCGCGCTGTTCGATGCGGCCTTGCAACCGGTAGAGGTAGGCAAAGCCCTGTTCCCAGCGCTCATGACCCGACGTGACGTTGATGTGACCGGCGTTGGACAGCAGTCCGGTTTCCGCTCCCCAGGCGCGCGCCAGGTACAGGGCACGCGGGACGCTGACGGCCGGATCGTTGTCGGAGCTGACCACCTGACTGGGAAAAGGCAGCCGCTGCAAGGGAATCGGCGCGAAGTTGCGCAATGCCGGTGCACAGGCCGGGCGCTCGACATCGGCCGGCGCCACCAGCAAGGCGCCGCGCACCTGGCGCAGCAGACGCGGACTGGCCTGGACCGCCCACTGCGCGACCGTGATGCACCCGAGGCTGTGGGCGATCAGGATCACGGGGGAGGGATCGGCATCGATGGCCTGCTCCAGCGTTCGTACCCAGTCGTGGCGCTGCGGTGTGAGCCAGTCGTGCTGTTCGACGCGCAGGCTGTTGGGCAGGCTGCGTTGCCAATGACTTTGCCAATGATTGTCTGGCGATCCTTGCCAACCCGGCACAATGAGGTAGCGAATGGATTCGTTGCGCATGGGAGACGCCTCCACTGAGGTTTTGCGTGCTTGGTGGTCAGTATAAAGAGGCTGTATTGAGCGTAAAGGAATAATAAGCTATTTGTTAATAACATAAAGGAACATGACGATTGCCATCGCAGGTCGATGCGTCTATGGGCACGGCGGTGCATGTATGGTTGGCCTGATGCTGCGAGTGGTTGATTTTGTGGGCCCTGCGGGCCCAATCGCGGCGCAGGGGCCGCTCCAACACTCACCGCTGTGGTACAGGTGATCGCGGTCCATGTGGGGGCCCCAGTGCCGCGATTGGGTCCGCAGGACCCATAGATCAGCCGTTGGAATGAGAAGCCATAGACGCCGGCTGGCCAACGCTAGGACCCGATCCGTCGACGCCCGGACTGCGGGCAAAAAAAGAGGCCATGCCGCACCGCGACCCTGGCCCCAAAACCCTGCCTTGAGAACACGCCCTTCACCGTGCAGTGATCACCGCCAGCTTGGTGATCCCGGCCCGTTCGATGGCGGCCATCGCTCGGGCCACTTCGCCATAATTGACGCCATCGTCGGCCTGCAGCTGTACGCGCACCTCGGCATCCTTGCCCTTGGCTGCCTTGAGCCGGGTCTCCAGCGCATCGGGCTGAATCTGGTCCTTGTCGATGAACAGCGTGCCGCTGCCATCGATGCTCACCACCAAGGGTGCCTTCTGCTCCACCGGCGCCACGGCCTCGGTCTTGGGCAGGTTGATGGGGATGGCGTTGGTCAGCAGCGGCGCGGTGACGATGAACACCACCAGCAGCACCAGCATGACGTCCACCAGGGGCGTGACGTTGATCTCGCTGAGGACTTCATCGCTGTCCTGGGTCGAAAAGGCCATCTCAGGACGCCTCCTTCACAGGTTGGGTGAAGCCTGCCTGGGCACGGAGCGCGGCGGGGTGGACCAGTACGCGGAAGGCGCTCTTCTGGGCCAGGCTGTAGAAGTCGTGGGCAAAATCGTCGAGGTCGGCGGCGGTCAGCTTGAGGCGGCGCAGGAAGTAGTTGTAGACCAGCACGGCCGGGACGGCGACCGCGATACCGACACCGGTGGCCACCAGTGCCGCACCGATCGGGCCGGCGACGGTCTCCAAACTCGCCGAGCCGGCCGCGCTGATCCCCTTGAGCGCCTCCATGATGCCCCAGACCGTGCCGAACAGGCCGATGAACGGCGAGGTGCTGCCAATGCTGGCGACCACGGCGAGGCCCGTTTCCAACGAGCGTCGTTCGCGGACGATCTGCTGGCGCAGCGCGCGCTCCAGACGGTCCTGATGATTGATGGCCTGGCTCAGGTCACTGCCATGGGCAGTTTCGCCGACGGCAATGGCGGCATAGCCGGACTGCGCCACGCGTGCGGCAGGCCCTGGCAACTCATGGCTCGGCTCGGCAGCGGCGTCGAGGCTGGACGCGGCCCAGAATTGCTTGTGGAAGCGCTTGTCCTGGTTCTTCAGGCGGGCGAACTGCACGACCTTGATCAGGGCCAGTGCCCAGGTCGCAATAGAGAAGACGATCAGCAGCCAGATGACGGCGCTTTCGACAGACGCGAGGGGGGATGCCAGTACACTCATGATCATGATGCTCCGAAGGGTCGTTCCAAGGGGTGCGAGTTAACGAAGGGTGAAATCGATGGGCACGCTGACCCAGCCGACCTGGGCGATCTCGCCCTGTTTGGCAGGCACGAAGCTCCAGCGCTTGACGGCGGCCAGGGCAGCCTCGTCCAGCACGTTTCGACCGCTGCTTTTCTGGACCTGGATCTGGCCTGGCTTGCCACTGGGCAATACCTCGACCCGCAGGGTCACCGTGCCCTCCCAACCGCGACGCTGCGCCAGCTGCGGATAGTCGGGTGCTGGATTCTTCAGGTAGGCCGCATTGGCCGATGCCGGGGTAACAGGGGCCGGCTTTGCCGGTGCCGGTGGTACAGGCGCAGCCACGGGCGGCGGTGCCTGGATGGGCTTTGCAGGCGGCGGTGTGGGCTTGTCCACAGGTTTGGGTACGGGCTTGGGCACAGGTTTAGGTTTGGGGACCGGCTTGGGCGCAGGCTTGGTAGCCAACTCATCGACCACAGGCGGTGGCGGCGGCGGTGGCGGCTCGACGGGCACAGGTGGGGGTGGCTCGACCACAGGCGGCGCTGGCGCGGCGAACTCGATGGTCATGGGTGGAATCTTCGGCGGTTCGACGGGCAGCGGGGGCGTCGGCGCCTGATAGACCCAGTAGGCGACCGCACCGTGCAGCGCCAGCACCAGCAGGCCCAGCACGATGACGTCACGCCGTTTCATGCCGCTGTTCGGCGTGCGTTGCAGACGCAGGTGCAGCAGCGGTACACGTAGCGTACGTCCCAGCTCGACCAAGTCACCAGGCGCTGGGCGCCTCGGTGGGTCATAGGCCCTGATGGCCGACTGGACATTACCCATTGATCAAACTCCCGGGGTTCGTGATGCAGTTCATGGAAGGCCGTGAAGGCCTGCGCATGGCTGAATCATCAACGCCAACAGCTTATCCCTGGAAGGAATATTTAAACTTATATCTAGGCTTTTTAGGAATATATGAAGACGAGCCTTTTGCCTGCTTTCGGCCCAGCGAAGCGTTCGTCACATCGCACCTGGAGCCCCCGTGCAAGGGCTCCAGGTACCCTGGAAAGCGCGTCAGGCGCCCGTCAGCTTCTGCCAGACCTTCGGCTTGAAGAACAGCATCTCGCCCCGAGCGAGCCCGGTGAGGCTGTCATGGTCCTTGACCACTTCGGCCTCGATCAGCTCGCTCTGCCCTTCGACCTTCAGGGTGACCCGCGTGGTGGCCCCCAATGGGCGAATGTCACGCACCTCGGCCGGGTGGTGGCCTTCGAGTTCATGACGTGACAGAGAGACTTCGTGCGGCCGGAACAGCACGTGGTGACCTTCGCTCAGGTTGAGGCGATTGGAATCCCCCAGGAAGTGGTAGACGAAATCGTTGGCCGGCTTCTCGTAGACCTCCCCTGGCGAGCCGATCTGTTCGATCACACCCTTGTTCATCACCACGATCCGGTCGGCCACCTCCATCGCCTCCTCCTGATCATGGGTCACGAACACCGAGGTCAGGTTGATGTCCTCGTGCAGGCGCGCCAGCCAGCGCCGCAGCTCCTTGCGTACCTTGGCATCGAGCGCGCCGAACGGCTCGTCGAGCAGCAGGACCTTGGGCTCGACCGCCAACGCACGAGCCAGGGCGATACGCTGGCGCTGCCCCCCGGACAGCTGCTCGGGGTAGCGGTCGGCCAGCCAGTCGAGCTGCACCATGCCCAGCAGTTCATGGACCTTCTCGGCGATGCGGGTCTCGTTCGGGCGCTCGCCCTTGGGCTTCATGCGCAGGCCGAAGGCCACGTTGTCGAACACGCTCATGTGACGGAACAGCGCATAGTGCTGGAACACGAACCCGACGTTGCGATCGCGCACGTCATGGCCGGACACGTCTTCGCCATGGAACACGATGCTGCCCTGGTCCGGGGTCTCCAGACCCGCGATGATCCGCAGCAGGGTCGTCTTGCCGCACCCGGAAGGGCCGAGCAAGGCCACCAGCTCGCCGCTGTTGATGTCCAGGTTGATGGCGTCCAGGGCCTGGAAACGGTTGAAACGCTTGCTGACGTTACGCACTTCGATCGACATGGATTAGTCCTCCGCTGCGGCATGGCGCAGACGGTTGATTCGGGATTCGCTCCACTGCTTGAGCAGCAGGATGAACAGCGCCAGGATCAGCAGCAGGCTGGCCACGCTGAACGCCGCGACGTGGTTGTATTCGTTGTAGAGGATCTCGACATGCAGCGGCAAGGTGTTGGTCACGCCGCGGATGTGCCCGGACACCACCGATACCGCGCCGAATTCGCCCATGGCCCGCGCCGTGCACAGCACCACGCCGTAGATCAGGCCCCACTTGATGTTCGGTACGGTCACATGCCAGAACATCTGCCAGCCATTGGCACCGAGCAGGCGCGCGGCCTCCTCCTCCTGCGTGCCCTGCTCCTGCATCAGCGGGATCAGTTCGCGCGCCACGAACGGCACGGTGACGAAGAGGGTCGCCAGGACGATGCCCGGCAGGGCGAAGACGATCTGGATGTCGTGGTCCTGAAGCCATGGCCCGAGCAGGCCTTGGGCGCCGAACATCAGTACGTACACCAGGCCGGCGATCACCGGCGAGACCGAGAACGGCAGGTCGATCAGGGTCACCAGGATGCTCTTGCCGGTGAACGTGTACTTGCTCACGCACCAGGCGGCGCAGACGCCGAACACCAGGTTCAACGGGACGGAAATGGCTACCGCGAGCAGCGTCAGGCGCAGGGCCGCCAGCGCATCGGGCTCGAAGATCGCCTCGAAGAACGTGCCGAAGCCGTTCTTCAGCGCCTGGGAAACGACGATCACCAGCGGCAACGCCAGGAACAGCGCGAACACCAGCCAGGCGAGGAAGATCAGGATGCGCCGTGAGGTGGCGCTGCCGCGCCGGGCGGCATTGGCCGCCGTGGCGGCGTTCAGGGTCGAACGGGACATGGCCGGGCCTCCTTCAAGGGGTTTCGATGCGACGCTGCAGCAGGTTGATCAGCAGCAGCAGGATGAAGGACACCACCAGCATCAGCACGCCGATGGCCGTCGCGCCGGTGTAGTCGTACTGGTCGAGCTTGACCATGATCAGCAGCGGCAGGATCTCGGTCTTCATCGGCATGTTGCCGGCAATGAAGATCACCGAGCCGTACTCACCGACCCCGCGTGCGAACGCCAGGGCGAAGCCGGTCAGCCAAGCCGGCAGCAGGGCCGGGGCCAGCACGTGGCGGAAGACCTGCAGAGGCCGTGCACCGAGGCACGCGGCGGCCTCCTCGACCTCACGCGGGATGTCGGCCAGCACTGGCTGCACGGTACGCACCACGAACGGCAGGGTGACGAAGGTCAGGGCCAGGGTGATGCCCAGCGGCGTGTAAGCGATCTTGAAGCCCAGGTCGGTGGCGAACTGCCCGACCCAGCCTGCTGGTGCGTACAGGGCCGTGAGGGCGATGCC
The DNA here is from genome assembly GCF_013523125.1 of Pseudomonas entomophila. GTDB lineage: Bacteria > Pseudomonadota > Gammaproteobacteria > Pseudomonadales > Pseudomonadaceae > Aquipseudomonas > Aquipseudomonas entomophila_B. The sequence goes on from NZ_JAAMQJ010000042.1 coordinate 21,030, forward strand.
GGCGACGGCGGTGGGCAAGGCGAACGGCAGGTCGATCATCGCGTCGATGATCTTGCGACCGGGAAAGGTGTAGCGCACCAGCACCCAGGCCAGTAGCGTGCCGATGACGCCGTTGATGAGCGCGGCGCACAGCGCAGTGCCGAAGCTCAGCTTGAGGGCGGCGATCACCCGGGGCGCACTGATGATGGCCCAGAACTGGTCCCAGGTGAGCTGCGCGGCGTGCACGAACATGGCCGCCAAGGGAATGAGAACGATCAGGCTGAGATACACCAAGGTGTAGCCCAGTGTCAGCCCGAAGCCGGGTATGACAGGGGAAATGCGTCGTGACATAAGAGTCCCTGGTTGAACGCACGAAGCCCGGGAACATTCCCGGGCCGGTGCAGGCTACTGAAGGGTATCGCGTGGATCAGGCACGGCTCATTGTGCCTGGTAGATCTGGTCGAAGACCCCGCCGTCGTTGAAGAATTTTGGCTGGGCCGTCTTCCAGCCGCCGAAGTCCTTGTCGATGGTCACCAGATCGAGTGTCGGGAACTGCTTGCCGAACGCGGCAGCGACCTTTTCTTCACGCGGGCGGTAGAAGTTCTGCGCGGCGATGGTCTGGCCAGCCGGGCTGTACAGGTGCTTGAGGTATTCGGTGGCGATCTCGGTGTTGCCCTTCTTCTCGGCATTCTTGTCGACCACGGCCACCGGTGGCTCGGCCAGGATCGACAGCGACGGCACGACGATCTCGAACTTGTCGGCGCCGCCGTCTTCCTTCAATGCCAGGAACGCTTCGTTCTCCCAGGCCAGCAGGACGTCGCCTTGACCGTTGTTGACGAAGGTGATGGTCGAGCCACGCGCGCCGGTGTCCAGCACCGGAACGTGCTTGAACAGCTCCTGGACGTAGGCCTTGGCCTTGTCTTCGCTACCTCCGCTCTTCAGGCCGTAGGCCCAGGCCGCCAGGAAATTCCAGCGGGCGCCGCCGGAGGTCTTCGGGTTCGGGGTGATCACCGAAACGTCCTTCTTGACCAGGTCGCCCCAGTCCTTGATGCCCTTGGGGTTGCCCTTGCGGACCAAGAACACGATGGTGGAGGTGTACGGCGTGCTGGCATCCGGCAGGCGTGTCTGCCAGTCGATCGGCAGGGTCTTGCCGAGCTTGGCGATCTCGTCGATGTCGCCGGCCAGGGCCAGGGTCACCACGTCCGCCCGCAGACCATCGATCACCGCCCGGCCCTGCTTGCCCGAGCCGCCATGGGATTGCTGGATCTTGACCGTGTCGTCCGGGTGGCTCGCCTGCCAGTGCTTGATGAACTCGGCGTTGTACTGCTGGTACAGCTCACGGGTCGGATCGTAGGACACGTTCAGCAGTTCGTAGTCCTTGGCGATGGCGGACCCGGCAAACACGACACTGGTCAAGGCGGCGAGCGCATAACGGCGGATGGACATGGTGAAGCTCCCGGATGGCGTTTGTTCTAATTGGGTAGGGGGCAGGATCAGCCGGACTTGTTGCCGGGCTGTTGCAGACGGAATTTTTCCTTGCGCTCGATCTGCACCACCTGGGCGTTGTGCACGGTGATCTCCACCGCGCCGAACCGCAGGTCCCGCAGCGCGTTCTGGATCTCGCGCAGGAGGGTGGCTTCGTCCTGACCGTCGACGCTACGCAGTGATGCACTCATGCTCGTTCTCCCTTTGAGTCGAAGTGCCAGGCAGCATGAGAAAGAGCGGCCTGGCGTGAGCGAATAGTAGCCAGCAGGATTTATTCTTAAAAATACTGTTTAAGAATTTTTATATAACCGAAATATAGGTTTGGGAGGAGGCAGGGAGGCGCTGCAAGCGATTAGCCGCAAGCAGCAAGCTGATCGCGTTGAGTATTCGTTCCCCGCCCGACAAGGCCGCTCCATAACCACGCTACGGCGAGACCCGCTGTCACACGGACCAGTGGGGCTTGCGCAGCATGCAGGCGGCGCCTGACAGGGCCCTATCGCTGGCAAGCCAGCTCCCACACCTAGATCTCCAGCCTGTCGGTGTATGCATGGCTGCGCAAGCAGCTTATGGGGACTTGCCCGCGACGCAGGCGGCGCCTGACAGGGCCCTATCGCTGGCAAGCCAGCTCCCACACCTAGATCTCCAGCCTGTCGGTGTATGCATGGCTGCGCAAGCAGCTTATGGGGGCTTGCCCGCGACGCAGGCGGCGCCTGACAGGGCCCTATCGCTGGCAAGCCAGCTGCCACAACCTAGATCTCCAGCCTGTCGGTGTATGCATGGCTGCGCAAGCAGCTTGTGGGCTTGCCCGCGATAGGCCCTGTCAGGCGCCACCTGCGTCGCGGGCAAGCCCGCTCTCACAAGGACGTCGGCGCGGATCGATACCCGTCAGGCCGATATCGATCCGCTCTCGCTTGCAGTTCGCCGCTTACGACTTACCACTCGCCGGTTGCGACTGGCTGTCCGCAGCGCCTTTCTGATCGCCGTCGTCTTCTTTGATGCGGTACCAGGCCACATACAGGGCCGGCAGGAACAGCAGGGTCAGCAGGGTGGCGCTGACGATGCCGCCGATCATGGCGTAGGCCATCGGGCCCCAGAACACTTCGCGGGCGATCGGGATCATGCCCAGGCTGGCGGCAGCGGCCGTCAGCAGGATCGGACGACGGCGGTGGTTGGTGGCTTCCAGCACGGCCTGCCAGGGCGTGTAGCCATCTCGCTCGTAGGCGTCGATCTGGGTCACCAGGATCACCGAGTTGCGGATGATGATACCGATCAGCGCCAGGATGCCGAGGATCGCCACGAAGCCCATCGGCGTGCCGGTCGGCACCAGCGCCAGCACCACGCCGATCAGGCCGAGCGGCGCCACGCTGACCACCAGGAACAGCTTCTGCACGCTGTGCAGCTGGATCATCAGGAAGGTCGCCATCAGGAACAGCATCAGCGGAATCACTTGCGCGATCGGCCCCTGGGCCTTGCCGCTTTCCTCGACGGTACCGCCGGTGGCGACCTCGTAGCCGGTCGGCAGCTGGCTGGCGAACTCATCGATCTTCGGCTTGAGCTCGGCCACCAGGTCGGTTGGCTGCATGTCGCCATTGACCGACGCCTTGAGGGTGATGGTCGGCTTGCGGTCACGCCGCCAGACCAGCGGCTGCTCCATCTCGTAGCGGATCGTGGCGAACGCCAGCAGCGGAATGGACACGCCGCTGGGGTTGACGATTTGCAGGTTCTGCAAGGTTTCCGGTGAGCCACGTTCGCTATCCTGGGCCCGCGCCACGACGTTGATCAGGTAGATCTCGTCGTTGACCTGGGTGACCGGCGCGCCACTGACGATGCTGTTCATCACGTTGGCTACATCCTCGGACGACAGCCCCAGCTGGCGGGCCTTGTCCTGGGCGATGTCCACGCGCAGCACTTTGCCCGGTTCGTTCCAGTCGTAGATCATCTCGCCGACGTTGGGGTTGTCGTCGAGCAAGGTGGCCAGCTCGATGGCGTGCTTGCGCACCTGGTCGATGTCCTTGCCGCTGACCCGGTACTGGATGGGGCGGCCCACCGGCGGGCCCATCTCCAGGGACTGGACGTTGGTACCGATGCCGACGAAGTCCTTGCGCAGGCGTTCCTTGAGGCGAGCGATGAGTTCGTTGCGTTCTTCGAGGCCCGTGCTGACGATCACCAGCTGCGCGTAGTACGGGTTCTGCAACTGCTGATCGAGCGGCAGGTAGAAACGCACCGCGCCCTGGCCGATGTAGGTGCTCCAGTGGGCGATCTGCGGATCGTCCTTGAGCGTCGCCTCGAGGCTGTCCACCACACGGCGGGTTTCCTTGATAGAGGCGTTCTGCGGCAGGTTCAGGTCGACCAGGATTTCCGGCCGGTCGGACGAGGGGAAGAACTGGTTCTGCACGAAGCGCATGCTGAACAGTGCCAGGGCGAACAGCACGATGGTGCCGATGATGGTCAGCCAGCGGTGACGCATGCACCACACCAGGCTGCCTTCGAAGGCACGCCCGACACGGCCCGGCTTCTCGTCGGGCTTCTTCACGTTCTGGCTCAGGATGTGCACGCCCAGCACCGGCGCGAAGAATACCGCCACCACCCAAGAGACCAGCAAGGCGACGGCGATCACTGCGAACAGCGTGAAGGTGTACTCCCCCGCCGAACTGGCGTTCAGGCCGATCGGCACGAAGCCTGCGACGGTCACCAGGGTACCGGTGAGCATCGGGAAGGCGGTCGAGGTGTAGGCATAGGTTGCCGCCTGCGCCTTGCTCTCGCCTTTCTCCAGGCGTGTGACCATCATCTCGACAGTGATCATGGCATCGTCCACCAGCAGGCCGAGGGCGATGATCAGGGCCCCCAGCGAAATCCGCTGCATGGTGATGCCGCTGTATTCCATGAACACGAAGACCATCGCCAGCACCAGCGGGATCGAGCAGGCCACTACCAGGCCGGCGCGAATCCCCAGGCTGACGAAGCTGACCACCAACACGATGATCACGGCCTCGAACAAGGCACTGGTGAAGCCTCCCACGGCGTCCTCGACCACCAGCGACTGGTCCGACACGGTGTGCACACCCACACCGACCGGCAACTGCGCCTCGACCTGCTCCATCTTTTCCTTGAGGGCCTTGCCGAACGACTGCACGTTGCCGCCCTTCTTCATGCCGATCGCCAGGCCCAGCGCGGTCTGGCCGTTATAGCGGAAGATCGGGGCAGGCGGGTCCTCGTAGCCGCGCTCGATCTCGGCGATGTCGGCCAGGCGGTAGAAGCGGTCGTTGATGCGCAGGTTGACCGCTTGCAGGTCCTTTTCCGAAGCGAACTGGCCAGAGGTCCGCACCGAGATGCGCTCGGGTCCGGCCTCGATCACCCCTGCCGGCGTCACGGCGTTCTGCGCCTGAAGCGCCTGCATGACCTGGCGCTGGTCGATCCCCAGGGCCGCCAGCCGGCGGGTGGAGAAGTTCAGGTACAGCACCTCGTCCTGCAGGCCGATCAGCTCGACCTTGCCGAGGTTGTCCACTTCGCGGACCTCGGCGCGCACCTGCTCGACGTAGTCGCGCAACTGCCGCAACGACAGGCCATCGGCGGTGAAGGCGTAGATCGAGCCGAACACGTCGCCGAACTCGTCGTTGAAGCCCGGACCTTGAATGCCTTGGGGGAATTCGCCACGGATGTCGTTGATCTTCTTGCGCACCTGGTACCAGATCTGCGGAATGTCCTCCGCCTGGGTGGTGTCGCGCAGGTAGACGAAGACCGTGGATTCGCCCGGACGGGTGTAGCTCTTGACGTAGTCGAGCGAGTCCAGCTCCTCGAGCTTCTTCTCGATGCGGTCGGTGACCTGCAGCAAGGTCTCGTCCTGGGTCGCGCCGGGCCAGTTGGTCTGGATGACCATGGTCTTGATGGTGAACGAGGGGTCTTCCTCACGGCCCAGGTTCATGTACGAGAACACGCCCATCAACAGGGCGACGAACATCAGGTACCAGACGAAGGATTGGTGCTTCAGCGCCCACTCCGAGAGGTTGAAACTGCCTTTCATCGGGTGGATTCCTTCTCGACGATGACCTTCTGGCCTTGTTTGAGGCTGTTGACGCCGGCGGTGACCACGCGCTCGCCCGGCTGCACGCCGTCGGCCACGACGATGCTGTCGTCGTGCCGCTCGATCAGGGTGACGTCGCGCAACGAGACGGTGCTCTGTTCAGTGTCCACGACCCACACCCGGGTCTTGCCCTCACGTTCGAGCAGCGCCGTGCGGGGCAGCTCGCTGCGGGGGGACACCGCCTGGGTCAGGCTCACGCTGATCGCGGTGCCCAAGTGGAATTCGGCCGGCGTGTCGGCCAGGGTCAGACGCGCGCGGCGGGTCCGGGTGGAGGCATCGGCCCGGGGCTCCAGCTCACGTAGGGTGGCCGTGGTGCTGATGGACGGATTCAGCTGCGAGGCCACGGTGAAGACCAACGCCGGCGTCAGTTGCTCGGCCAGGGAGGTCGGCAGGTCGATGACCGCTTCCTTGACGTCGGGGCGGGCCAGGGTCACCACGGCCTCGCCGGCGCCGACGGTCTGCCCGGCTTCGGCCCGCCACTCGGTGACCACGGCCGCATGATCGCTGCGCAGCTCGCTGTAGCCGAGCTGATCACGTGCCTGGCTGACCGACGAGCGCGCCTGCTCGAGCGAGGCCCCTGTGGTCTTCAGGTCGGTCTGCGCGATGTCCAGCTGCGCCTGTGCACCGACCCCGCGGTCGTACAACTGCTGCTGACGGTTGGCGTTGGCCTTGGCATTGATCCACTGGGCCTGGACCCGTGCCAGGTCGCCTTCGGCGGCGCGTAACTGGTTCTGCTGGTCGGTAGGGTCCAGCGACGCCAGGACCTGCCCGGCCTTGACCTGGGCACCGACGTCGACCCAGCGACGGGCGATGCGCCCAGGTACCCGAAAGCCCAAGGTACTCTCATAGCGCGCCTGGATGGTGCCGGCGAAGCGGCCCAGTTGCGACTGCAACTGGGGTTGGACTTGCACCGACAACACCGGGCGCACCGGGTCGGGTTTTTCCTCCTTGTCGGAGCAGCCGACCAGCGTCAACACGGTACCCACGCACAACGTCCATGCCAGACGCATCATGGCGCCAGCCCTCCCGGCTTCTCGACAGCTTTCTTCACGGCGACCTTCTCGACCTGCATGCCAGGGTGCAGCAGTTGTGCTCCGGTCACGACCACGTCCTCATCACCCTTCAAGCCTTTGTCGATGACGATGCTGCCGGTCAGGTAACGGGCGATGCTGACCTCTCGCAGGTCCACCTTGTCACCCTCGCCGACCACCCAGACCGCCGGCGTGTGCACGGTCTTGCTCAAGGCCGACCAGGGTAGTTCGATGCTCGGCGTGCCCTGGCCCTTGGCTGTGGCGGTGACCAGCGAACCGAGCTGCATGCGCTCGGGCACGTTGCGCAGGGCGACCTTGACCTGGACGGTACCCGTCTGTTGGGAGACCGTCGGGGTGATCTCACGCACCTGGCCTTCTGCGACCACGGTCGGATCGTCCAACAGCCGTACGGTGAGGCGCTTGTCACTGTCGGGCGTGCCCAGCAGCGACTCGTAGACGTTGAACACCGCATCGCGCTCGCCATCGCGGGCCAGGCTGAAGATCGGCACAGTGGCCTGCACCACCTGGCCGACTTCGGCCTGGCGTGCGGTGATGACGCCATCGGCCTCGGACACCAGGGCGGTGTAGCCGAGCTGCTCCTGGGCGTTGGCCAGTTGCGCCTGGGCGGCCTTGAGCGCGCTCTGGCTGCTGCGTTGCGAGGCTTCGGCGGTGTCGTACTCGCTCTGGCTGGTATAGCCTTTGGGGAGCAGCTTCTGCTGGCGCACGAACGCCGCGCTGGTCTGGGCGACCCGTGCCTGGGCGGCGAAGACTTCCGCCTTGGCCGAGGTGACGTTGTTCTGCAGGTCCTTGGGGTCCAGTCGCGCCAGCACCTGGTTGGCCTTGACATGGTCACCGACGTCGACGCTGCGCGAGATGATCTTGCCGCCCACGCGGAACGACAGGTCGGTCTGCACCCGTGCCTGGATGTCGCCTGTCAGTGTGGTGCTGGCCGCGAAGGCTTCGGACGTCGCCCGTTGCACCCCGACCCGCGGGTGATGCGGCTCGGCGGTCTGCTTGTCGCAGCCGGCCAGCACGAACAGCACTCCGAGGCCCAGCCCCCCTAGCGCACGCGCTACTTTCATGCCGGCTCCTTGCGTATGTCGAATTGATCAGATCATGGACTGATGGCCCAGGTGAGGGTTCCATGATGGGCGGCGGGATTCAAGAGGGATGTGGAGAAGTGGGAGAAGGCGCGGCTGGAGAGGCGATATCCCTGCTCGAGATCAATCGCCACTGCTTGCAAGGGGGGCGCGTTCGAGCCCCCCAGGGTCATTCAGGCTCAGACTGGCGCGATACTGGCGCGCTTGACCGACGGTGCTGCAGCGTTGGCCGCCGCCCCTTCCTCGATGGCCTGCTGGATCGCCTTGCGTCGGCGCTCTTCGGCACGGCGGCTGAAGAACCAGACGCAGAAGGTCACCAACGACACCGACAGCAGGATCAGGCTGGCCACGGCGTTGATCTCGGGCTTCACGCCCAACCGCACGGCGGAGAACACCTCCATCGGCAAGGTGGTCGAGCCGGGGCCGGACACGAAGCTGGCCAGCACCAGGTCATCCAGCGACAGGGCGAACGACATCATGCCGCCTGCGGCCAGGGAGGGCGCGATCATCGGGATGGTGATCAGGAAGAACACCTTCCACGGCCGTGCGCCCAGGTCCATGGCCGCCTCCTCGATGGACAGGTCCAGCTCGCGCAGGCGTGCCGACACCACCACCGCCACGTAGGCCGAGCAGAACGTGGTGTGGGCGATCCAGATGGTCATGATGCCGCGCTCCTGCGGCCAGCCGATCATCTGTGCCATGGCCACGAACAGCAGCAACAGCGACAGACCGGTGATCACCTCGGGCATGACCAGCGGCGCGGTCACCAGGCCGCCGAACAGCGTGCGGCCCTTGAAGCGGCGGATGCGAGTCATGACGAAGGCGGCCATGGTGCCCAGCGCCACGGCGGCGACGGCGGTGTACAGGGCGATCTCCAGCGAGCGCATGACCGACCCCATCAGCTGGGTGTTGTCGAGCAGGCCGACGTACCACTTCACCGACCAGCCGCCCCAGACCGTCACCAGCTTGGAGGCGTTGAACGAGTAGATCACCAGGATCAGCATCGGCAGATAGATGAACAGCAGGCCCAGCACCAGCATCAGCTTCGAGAAACCAAAGCGCTTCATGCCTTGCCCTCCATCTCTTTGGCCTGGCTGCGGTTGAACAGCAGGATCGGCACGATCAGGATCGCCAGCATCACCACCGCCAGCGCGGACGCCACCGGCCAGTCACGGTTGTTGAAGAACTCCTGCCACAGCACCTTGCCGATCATCAGGGTTTCCGGGCCGCCGAGCAGCTCGGGGATGACGAATTCGCCCACCACCGGAATGAAGACCAGCATGCAACCGGCGATGATGCCGTTCTTCGACAGCGGCACGGTAATTTTCCAGAAGCTGTTGAAGGTGCTCGAACCCAGGTCCGAGGCCGCTTCGAGCAGGCTCTGGTCGTGCTTCACCAGGTTGGCGAACAGCGGCAGGATCATGAACGGCAGGTACGAATAGACCACACCGATGTACACCGCCAGGTTGGTGTTGAGGATCTGCAGCGGCTGGTCGATCAGCCCCAGCCACATGAGGAAGCTGTTGAGCAGGCCGTTGTTGCTGAGGATGCCCATCCAGGCGTACACCCGGATCAGGATCGCCGTCCAGGTCGGCATCATGATCAGCAGCAACAGGACGGTCTGGGTTTCCTTGCGGGCGTTGGCGATGGCATAGGCCATCGGGTAGCCGATCAGCAGGCACAGCAAGGTGCTGACGAACGCCATCTTCAGCGAGCCCAGGTAGGCCGCCAGGTACAATTCATCCTCGCCGAGCAGGCCGTAGTTGGCCAGGTTCAGCACCACCTGCAGCTTGTCGTCGAGGTAGCTGAAGACCTCGGTGTACGGCGGAATCGCCACGTCGGCTTCGGCGAAGCTGATCTTCAAGACGATGAAGAACGGCAGCAGGAAGAACAGGAACAGCCAGAGGAACGGCACGCCGATCACCAGCTGCCGCCCGTCCGGGGTCAGGCGCTTGAACGCTCGCTTGAGCTTGCGGATCTTCATGAGCGCAGTACCACGCCGCTGTCGTTCTCCCACCACACGTAGACCTGGTCACCCCAGGTCGGGCGCGCGCCCTGGCGCTCGGCGTTGGCCACGAACGACTGGACGATCTTGCCGCTGGGCAGCTGCACGTGGAACACCGAGTGACCGCCCAGGTAGGCGATGTCGTGCACCTTGCCGTGGGACCAGTTGTAGTCGTCGGTCGGTTGCACGGTGGTGACCAGCAGTTTCTCGGGCCGCAGTGCGTAGAGGATGTGCTTGTCCTCGACCGAGGTGGAGACCCCGTGCCCGACGTAGATGTTGCGCTCCAGCTCGGGGCTGGCGATCAGGGCATGGCCTTCGGCATCGTCGACCACCTCGCCCTCGAACAGGTTGACGCTGCCGATGAACTCGCACACCAGACGGCTGGTGGGGGTCTCGTAGACGTCCACCGGGCTGCCGATCTGGGCGATCCAGCCCAAGTGCATGATGGCGATGCGCTGGGCCATGGTCATGGCCTCTTCCTGGTCGTGGGTGACCATCACGCAGGTCACGCCGACCCGCTCGATGATTTCCACCAGTTCCAGCTGCATCTGCGAGCGCAGCTTCTTGTCCAGCGCGCCCATGGGCTCGTCGAGCAGCAGCAGCTTGGGCCGCTTGGCCAGCGAACGCGCCAGGGCCACCCGCTGGCGCTGGCCACCGGACAACTGATGCGGCTTGCGCCGGGCGTACTGGGTCATGTGCACCAGCTTGAGCATCTCGGCCACGCGAGCCTGGATCTCGGCCTTGGGCATCTTGTCCTGCTGCAGGCCGAAGGCGATGTTCTGCTCCACGCTCATGTGCGGGAACAGCGCATAGGACTGGAACATCATGTTAATCGGCCGCTCGTAGGGCGGCAGGTCGGTGATGTCGACGCCGTCGAGGTAGATGCGCCCTTCGGTCGGCCGCTCGAACCCGGCCAGCATGCGCAGCAGGGTCGACTTGCCCGAGCCCGAACCACCCAGCAGGGCGAAGATCTCGCCCTTGCGGATCTCCAGCGACACATCGTCGACCGCGACGGTCTCGTCGAACTTCTTGGTGACCCGGTCGATCTTGACCAGCACCTGCTTGGACGGCTGGACACCACCGTCGAGGGGGGGCTTGGAGGCGCCGGAGGCAACTGCCATGAATGAAACTCCCAACAAGATTGGCTAAGGCCCGCGCCTGTGACGGTGGGCCTGGATGATTATTTGCCCGACTTGACCTTGGTCCAGCTGCGGGTCATCAGTCGTTGTACCTTCGGGGGCAGCTCGGCGTTGACGAACATCCTGTCCAGCACGGCTTGCGGGGGGTAGACCGCCGGGTCCTTGTACACGTCCTGGTCCATCAGTTCGCCGGCCTTGAGGTTGGGGTTCGCGTACCCGACATAGTCGCTGACCTGCGCGATGACCTCGGGTTTCAACAGATAGTCGATGAGGGCGTGCGCCTCCTTGGCATTCTTGGCGTCCTTGGGGATCGCCAGCACGTCGAACCAGAGGTTGCCCCCCTCCTTGGGAATGGCATAGGCCAGTTCGACGCCCTTCTTCGCCTCTTCGGCCCGGGCCTTGGCCTGGAACACGTCCCCCGAGAAGCCGGCGGCAACGCAGATGTCGCCATTGGCCAGGTCGGTGATGTACTTGGACGAGTGGAAGTAGGTCACGTAGGGACGGACCGCAAGCAGCTTCTGCTCGGCCTTCTGGTAGTCCTTGGGGTTGGTGCTGTTGGGGTCGAGGCCCAGGTAGTTGAGCACCGCCGGCAGCATTTCGTCCGCCGAGTCGAGGAAGGCCACGCCGCACTGGGAGAGCTTCTTCATGTTCTCGGGTTCGAATAGCACGGCCCACGAGTCGATCGTGTCCACACCCAGGGCGGCCTTGACCTTCTCGACGTTGTAGCCGATGCCGTTGGTGCCCCAGAGGTAGGGCACGGCATATTGGTTGCCAGGATCGTTCTTCTCCAGACGCTTCATCAGCGCCGGGTCGAGGTTGGCGTAGTTGGGCAGCAGGGCGCGGTCGAGCTTCATGAACGCGCCGGCCTTGATCTGCTTGCCCAGGAAATGGTTGGACGGCACCACCACGTCATAGCCGGTACGACCGGCCAGCAGCTTGCCTTCCAGGGTTTCGTTGGAATCGAAGACATCTTGCACCGGCTTGATGCCAGTCGCCTGTTCGAAGTCCGCGAGGGTGTTGGGCCCGATGTAGTCCGACCAGTTGTACAGGTGCACCGTGGGCGCCGCTTGGACGCCGAGAGCCAGCGTCAGACCCGCACTGGCCACCAGGGCCTTGCGAAATACAGAAATGGACAAGGGTTGGTCCTCACAATTAGTGCCTGTGGTCGCAACGCACGCTGCCGCATACGCCAAACCGGGGCGCAACTTACCTTCGCAGCTCCGCTGTCGCAAACTTATTTGTACCGGTGATCCACTTGGCCCGGGATGGCCAGGCCAGGTGGACCTTTCGAACGGTTACTTGCCCGACTTGATCTTGGTCCAGCTACGGGTGATCAGGCGCAGGGTGCCTGGCTCCTGGTCACTGATCGCGTAGAGCTTCTTCTTCACGTCATCGGACGGATAGATGCTCGGATCGCCCGAGATGTCCTTGTCCACCAGCGGCGTGGCGGCCTTGTTGCCGTTGGGGAAGCGCACGGCGTTGGTGATCTCGGCCATGATTTCCGGCTGCATGAGGAAGTTCATGAAACTGTAGGCGGCCTCGACGTTCTCGGCGTCCTTGGGCACGGCGACCATGTCGTAGAAGGTGCCGGCACCTTCTTTCGGGATCACGTAGTCGAGCTTGACCTTGCCACCGGCTTCGGCAGCACGGGCCTTGGACTGTTCCAGGTCGCCCGAGTAGCCAACGGCGACACAGATGTTGCCGTTGGCCAGGTCCGAGATGTACTTGGACGAGTGGAAGTAGGCCACCGATGGACGGATGCTCAGGAACAGGTCCTCGGCGGCCTTCAGGTCGCCCTTGTCCTTGCTGTCGGTGGGCTTGCCCAGGTAATGCAGCGCGGCCGGGATCATCTCGGTCGGCGCATCGAGGAAGCTCACGCCACAGCTCTTGAGCTTGGCCATGTTCTCGGGCTTGAACACCGCGTCCCACGAGTCGATCTTGTCCACGCCCAGCGCGGCCTTGACCTTCTCGGGGTTGTAGCCGATGCCGATCGAACCCCACATGTAGGGGAAGGCGTGCTTGTTGTCCTTGTCGCTGGCGTCGCCAACGGCCTTGAGCAGGTCCTGGTCGAGGTTCTTCCAGTTCGGCAGCTTGGACTTGTCCAGCTCCTGGTAGACGCCAGCCTTGATCTGCTTGGCGAGGAAGTTGTTCGACGGCACGACGATGTCGTAGCCGGACTTGCCTGCCAGCAGCTTGGCTTCCAACGTCTCGTTGCTGTCGAAGACGTCGTAGACCACCTTGATGCCGGTCTGCTTCTCGAACTTGGCGACCGTGTCCGGAGCGATGTAGTCCGACCAGTTGTAGACGTGCAGGACCTTGTCGTCAGCCTGAACGGCGGTGGCCACTGCACCTGCGAGGGTGGCGGCCAGCAGCGTCTTGCCCAATTTCTTCATGCGTTTGCTCCGGTTTGTTCGTGAGTTCGTCTGTTCAGCGGCCAGGCCAGTGGGTGCAAGCGCTGGAACACCCGTTAGTCTGGCAAGTTACCGACCGCTGTTACAACACGCGTCGGCGTTCAATCGCTCATCCGAGCGACTGCAAGGTCAGGTCCAGACACCGACGGGCCTTCTCCACCAGTTCGTCGATCTCGTCGTGGCTGATCACCAAGGGCGGCGCGATGATCATGGTGTCCCCCACCGCACGCATCACCAGCCCGTTGGCGAAGCAGAAGTTGCGGCAGATCATGCCCACGCCCTGCCCTTCGTAACGACTGCGCGTCGCCTTGTCCTTGACCAGCTCGATCGCGCCAAGCATCCCAAGGCCGCGCACTTCGCCGACCAGCGGATGGTCCTGCAGCTCGCGCAGACGACGTTGCAAATAGGGTGCCGTTTCCGTCTTGGCGCGCTCGATGATGCGTTCCTCACGCAGGATGCGCAGGTTCTCGAGCCCGACCGCCGCAGCCACGGGGTGGCCGGAGTAGGTGAATCCGTGGGTGAACTCGCCGCCTTCGGCCAGTACCTGGGCCACCGAGTCGCGCACGATCACCCCACCCATGGGGATGTAGCCGGAGGTCAGCCCCTTGGCGATGGTCATCAGGTCCGGCTTGAGGTCGTAGTAGTCCGAGCCGAACCATTCACCGGTACGGCCGAACCCGCAGATCACCTCGTCGGCGACGAACAGGATGTCGTAGCGGGCGAGGATCTCCTTGATCTTCGGCCAGTAGCTGTCCGGCGGAATGATCACCCCACCGGCGCCCTGGATCGGCTCGGCGATGAAGGCCGCGACCTGATCCTCGCCCAGCTCCAGGATCTTCTGCTCCAGTTGCTCGGCCGCCCAGATGCCGAAGGCCTCTGGTGTCATGTCGCCGCCCTCGCCATACCAATACGGCTGGGGAATGTGCGCGATGCCGGGGATCGGCAGCCCGCCCTGGGCATGCATGCCGCTCATGCCGCCGAGGCTGGCACCGGCCACGGTCGAGCCGTGGTAACCATTGATACGGCCGATCAGCGTCTGCTTCTGCGGTTTGCCCTTGAGCGCCCAGTAGTGGCGGACCATGCGCAGCACGGTGTCGTTGCCTTCGGAGCCGGAGCCGGTGAAGAACACATGGCTCATGCCTTCGGGCGCCACCTCGGTGATGGCGTGGGCCAATTCCAGCGCCGGTGGATGGGCCGTCTGGAAGAACAGGTTGTAGTAGGGCAACTCGCGCATCTGCCGCTGCGCCGCGTCGACCAGCTCTTCGCGCCCGTAGCCGATGGCCACGCACCACAGCCCGGCCATGCCGTCGAGGATTTTCTGCCCTTCGCTGTCCCACAGGTGCACGCCCTGCGCGCGAGTGATGATGCGTGGGCCTTTTTCCTTCAACTGGCCATAATCGCTGAACGGCGCCAGGTGGTGCTCGCCGCTCAGGGTCTGCCAGTGCTGGGTTCGTGAATCGTTGACGCTCATGGGGTTCTCCAAGGTCGGTCGGCCGCAGGGCGGCGATGGGTCACACCGCGAACAGCAGGAACTCACGCTCCCAGGAACTGATCACGCGTTTGAAGTTTTCGTGCTCGGCGCGCTTGGTGGCCACGTAGCCGCTGATGAATTTCTTGCCCAGGTACTGCTCCAGCGCGCGGCTCTGCTCCATGCGCTCCAGGGCATCCTCGATGGTCAGCGGCAGGCGCAAGTTGCGCCGCTCATAGCCCCGCCCCTGCACGGGCGCACTGGCAGCGATGCCCTCGACCATGCCGATGTAGCCGCACAGCAGGCTGGCGGCGATCGCCAGGTACGGATTGGCGTCGGCGCCCGGCAGGCGGTTCTCGACGCGGCGGCTCTGCGGACCGGCGTCCGGCACGCGCAGCCCCACGGTCCGGTTCTCCTCGCCCCATTCGACGTTGACTGGCGCCGAGGTATCGGGCAGGAAGCGGCGGAACGAGTTGACGTTGGGCGCGAACAGCGGCAGCGCTTCGGGGATGAACTTCTGCAAGCCGCCGATGTGGTGCAGGAACAGGTCGCTCATGCTGCCATCGTCGTTGGAGAAAATGTTCTTGCCCGTATTGACGTCGACCACGCTCTGGTGGATATGCATGGCGCTGCCCGGCTCACCGGTCATGGGCTTGGCCATGAAGGTGGCGGCGACGTTGTGCTTGAGCGCGGCCTCGCGCATGGTGCGCTTGAACACCAGGATCTGGTCGGCCAGGTCCAGGGCGTCGCCGTGACGGAAGTTGATCTCCATCTGTGCGGTGCCGTCTTCGTGGATCAGCGTGTCGAGGTCCAGCTGTTGCAGCTCGCACCAGTCATAGACGTCCTCGAACAGCGGGTCGAATTCGTTGGCAGCCTCGATGGAGAACGACTGGCGACCGGTTTCCGGGCGTCCGGAACGACCAATCGGCGGTTGCAGCGGAAAATCCGGGTCTTCGCTGCGCTTGGTCAGGTAGAACTCCATCTCCGGCGCCACGATCGGCTGCCAGCCACGGTCGGCATAGAGCTTGAGCACCTTCTTGAGCACGTTGCGCGGCGACAGCTCGATCGGGTTGCCCTTCTTGTCGTAGGTGTCGTGGATCACCTGTGCGGTCGGCTCGATCGCCCAGGGCACCAGATAGACGGCGTTCTCGTCCGGGCGGCAGATCATGTCGATGTCGGCCGGGTCGAGCAGCTCGTAATAGATGTCGTCGTCGACGTAGTCTCCGGTCACGGTCTGCAGCAGCACGCTCTCGGGCAGGCGCATGCCCTTTTCCGCAATGAACTTGTTGGTCGGCGAGATCTTGCCGCGGGTGATGCCGGTCAGGTCGCTGATCAGGCATTCGACTTCGGTGATTTTGTGCTCTTTCAACCAATCGGTGAGCTGGTCGAGGTTGTTACTCATAAATACCTCAGGAGGTCATGTTGATCCGGGCTCAGGACCGGGATGCGGCTGACGGCAGACGCCGACCGGCTCGGTCAGCGCGCGCGACGCGGCATGGACGAGCCCGCCGTTCGATTCTGGATGGAGCGCGTGACGAAAGCAAAGTGCCCTCGAATGCAGGCATGAGCCACAAGGCCGATCGATGCGGAAGGTGTCTGGAGCGCCTCGTGAGGCTGCGCGCGGCGCAAGCGTCGCGTGGGAAGCGAGGGGCATGCAGGGGCCAACCCGTCAATTATTCCGGTCACGGCAGACCTTGCGTGAAGCGTGCCAGGCCGAGTGCCTGCGCGGGGCTTCGAACGAGCATGGCCTATGGCGTGGCCAGGGATGGCGCGCAATGACGGGCGTATCATTCAACCCTCGCTATTATGACTATTATGGGTTGAGTCGCAGCTTAGCCTTGTTCATTTTTTTACACAACGTGTCCATAAAAAATAGACGACGCCCTTCGTATGTGTGTTGAGATAGGCCTTGCAGGCGCCCTGAATTGCAGCAAAAATGCCCGCTGCATGCCATTTTGGGGCATCCCCCCGCGCGCTTGACTTGGCGCCCTCTTTCCGATTGACTGGGCTTGCAAGCCCCGTTTGATTGATATTTTTAACAACAAAGGTGTTGCATCATGTCGGTACCCCCGCGTGCCGTTCAGCTTAACGAAGCGAACGCGTTCCTTAAGGAACATCCTGAGGTTCTCTACGTTGACCTTCTGATTGCAGATATGAATGGTGTGGTGCGTGGCAAGCGCATCGAGCGCACCAGCCTCCACAAGGTGTACGAGAAGGGCATCAACCTGCCCGCCTCGCTGTTCGCATTGGACATCAACGGCTCGACGGTCGAGAGCACGGGCCTGGGCCTGGACATCGGCGACGCCGACCGGATCTGCTATCCGATCCCCGATACCCTGTCCAACGAGCCCTGGCAGAAGCGCCCGACCGCGCAGCTGCTGATGACCATGCACGAGATCGAGGGCGCACCGTTCTTCGCCGACCCGCGCGAAGTGCTGCGCCAAGTGGTCAGCAAGTTCGACGACCTGGGCCTGACCATCTGCGCCGCGTTCGAGCTGGAGTTCTACCTGATCGACCAGGAGAACGTGAACGGCCGTCCGCAGCCACCCCGCTCGCCGATCTCCGGCAAGCGCCCGCAGTCGACCCAGGTCTACCTGATCGACGACCTGGACGAATACGCCGATTGCCTCCAGGACATTCTGGAAGGCGCCAAGGAGCAGGGCATTCCGGCCGACGCCATCGTCAAGGAAAGCGCCCCGGCACAGTTCGAAGTCAACCTGCACCACGTGCCCGATCCGCTCAAGGCCTGCGACTACGCGGTGCTGCTCAAGCGCCTGATCAAGAACATCGCCTACGACCATGAGATGGACACCACCTTCATGGCCAAGCCCTACCCTGGCCAGGCGGGCAACGGGCTGCACGTGCACATCTCCGTGCTGGACAAGGATGGCCACAACATCTTCACCAGCGAGGATCCCGAGCAGAACGCCGCGCTTCGTCACGCGGTCGGCGGTGTGCTCGAGACCCTGCCCGCCTCGATGGCGTTCCTGTGCCCGAACGTCAACTCGTACCGCCGGTTCGGTGCGCAGTTCTACGTCCCGAACGCACCCAGCTGGGGCCTGGACAACCGCACCGTGGCCTTGCGCGTGCCGACCGGTACACCCGATGCGGTACGCCTGGAGCATCGTGTGGCAGGCGCCGATGCCAACCCCTACTTGATGATGGCGGCGGTCCTGGCTGGCGTGCACCACGGCCTGACCAACAAGATCGACCCAGGCAAGCCGATCGAGGGCAACTCCTACGAGCAGCTCGAGCAAAGCCTGCCGAACAACCTGCGCGATGCCCTGCGCGAGCTGGACGACAGCGAGATCCTCAACAAGTACATCGATCCGAAGTACATCGACATCTTCGTGGCCTGCAAGGAAAGCGAGCTGGAAGAGTTCGAGCACTCGATCTCGGACCTGGAGTACAACTGGTACCTGCACACGGTCTGAGGCCGTGGCTGGGTCGGTTTTGGGGTCATCGGCTGCTCGCGAAGGGCTGCCAATGACCCTGAGGGTTCGAGGCGGTTGCGAAGAAACCGTATGCCCATCAAGGCGATGGACGTCGCCCGCCAAGATGGGTATCATCGTGCCCCGTTGCACTCGTAGCTCAGCTGGATAGAGTATTGCCCTCCGAAGGCAGTGGTCGTGGGTTCGAATCCCGCCGAGTGCGCCATCTTCTTCCCTTTCGGGACAAGGTCAGTGGATACCTGCGTACCACTTGCCTTTTCTCGCACCCCGACGCGAGTCGTGGGTACTGGAATAAAAAACCGGCCTATGGCCGGTTTTTTCATTTCAGGGCATCTCATTCACTTCGAGATAGCGCCACAAGATCTTGTTACGTCCTTCACTGTCTTTTTCGGGCATCTGACGTCCATAGAGCTTGGCGATATCGCAAATGAAGTACTTTTCCCCATCCCAGCACCCCAATGGCTCGGGCGAGGCACATAGGATCAAACTGGGTATATAGCGCTTCGGCAAGCGTTTGCTCTTGGGTATTTGCTGAACCACGCTGTGCCATACCGCCTCGGACGCGCGCTGTGTCCTCTTGAGATGGAGTGTCATGAAAAGCCAGAACAGCGACGCGACTACAAAGCCCGCGATGGGCATGACACGAATATAAAGACCTGACTGAGTCGCACTATTGGCGCCCGTTAATACGATGGCGAGCAGTGTCAGTGTCCAAATACCTGCAAGCACGCAACTGTTTTGGATTTTGCTCAACTGACTTCTTGCATATAGATTCTTCTTTACAGGATCACGCTCGATTGCTTGGATTTCCGCCGGAGTCGTGAACCACGTCCGGATCTGCTCGCCCGCCAGAAACTCCCTGACGTCCTGGTCACCCCGATAGTAGAACCATGCTGACGAGAGGAGCAGTATCACCAGATCCACAATGACGATCACGTTCGCGAGAGCGGCCTCTGGATCTGTCGATAATCCATCCCAATATTTCCAGGACAACACGGCTGCTGCTAAGTTGATCACCCACATCCAAGGGTTTTCAACACAGCTCCGAAGGGTGCAGCTGGCTTTCGATTCCTGTTGCTTGAAGACCATATTTTCCTCTGAATCGGCGGTCTCAGTGACCAAGTGCAACACCCGAGGTAAGGTGCTGCATGACTACTCACTACACCCACTTGACCATCGAAGAGCGCGTAACGCTAATGATCATGCGTATGCAAGGCGCCTCGCTGCGA
>NZ_JAAMQJ010000043.1 GCF_013523125.1 Pseudomonas entomophila
GCCCGAGCATATCTACAATGCGGGCTCGATGCCCTAGGAGCGGCTCTGCTTCATGGCCTTCCCTCGATGATCAGTCGAGAACTTTGGCCTGCAAGGAGGCAAAAGTCGAGATACAAGGAGCGGCCCCAGTGCCGCGATTGGGCCCGCAGGGCCCACACATCAGCCCATGCGGTCGGACATGTACCGAGTATGAAGAGACAGTTGCTCCCATAAAGGCTGAACAATCACACTGCTATCTGCTTGAAACAGGTACTTGTGGGAGCTGGCTTGCCAGCGCTAGGGCCTGCCCAGTCACTGCCGACCTCGGCGGCAAGCCCGCACTTGCAAGCCAGCACAGTCCCCAGGTAGCGGGGAAGGGCCAGGCACCTGCATGCCACGGCTGGAGCCCGATACCCGCTCCCTGCTACCATCGGGGTTTGTTTCAGTCCAGCCCGAGAGTCCAATGACCACCGTCCGCACGCGTATCGCGCCGTCGCCCACTGGCGATCCCCACGTAGGCACCGCCTACATCGCCCTGTTCAACTATTGCTTCGCCAAGCAACATGGCGGCGAGTTCATCCTGCGCATCGAGGACACCGATCAGTTGCGCTCGACGCGCGAGTCGGAGCAGCAGATCTTCGACGCCCTGCGCTGGCTGGGCATCGAGTGGAACGAAGGGCCTGACGTCGGCGGCCCCCATGGCCCGTACCGGCAGAGCGAGCGTAGCGAGATCTACGCCAAGTACGCCAAGGAACTGGTCGAGGCCGGTCACGCCTTCTACTGCTTCTGCACCGCCGAAGAACTCGACCAGATGCGTGCCGAGCAGACCGCCCGCGGCGAAACGCCCCGCTACGACGGTCGTGCCCTGAAGCTCGATCCGGAGGAGGTCCAGCGCCGTCTGGCAGCGGGCGAGCCGCACGTGATCCGCATGAAGGTGCCGAGCGAAGGCGTCTGCGTCGTGCCGGACATGCTGCGTGGCGACGTCGAGATCCCGTGGGACCGCATGGACATGCAGGTGCTGATGAAGACCGATGGCCTGCCGACCTACTTCCTGGCCAACGTGGTCGACGATCACCTGATGGGCATCACCCACGTCCTGCGTGGTGAGGAGTGGCTGCCGTCGGCGCCCAAGCTGATCAAGCTGTACGAGTACTTCGGCTGGGAGCAGCCCAAGCTGTGCTACATGCCGCTGCTGCGCAATCCGGACAAGAGCAAGCTGTCCAAGCGCAAGAACCCTACGTCCGTGACCTTCTACGAGCGCATGGGCTTCATGCCCGAGGCGATGCTCAACTACCTGGGGCGCATGGGCTGGTCGATGCCCGATGAGCGCGAGAAGTTCTCGCTGGACGAGATGGTCGAGCATTTCGACCTGTCGCGCGTCTCGCTGGGCGGCCCGATCTTCGACATCGAGAAGCTCTCCTGGCTCAACGGCCAGTGGCTGCGTGACCTGCCCGTCGAAGCGTTCGCCCAGCGCGTGCGTGATTGGGCGTTCAACCCCGACTACCTGATGAGCATCGCGCCGCACGTGCAGGGCCGCGTCGAGACCTTCAGCCAGATCGTGCCCCTGGCCGGCTTCTTCTTCGAAGGCGCGCTGAAGCTCGACACCGCGCTGTTCGCGCACAAGAAGCTCTCGCCCGACCAGGTGCGCCAGGTCATGCAACTGATCCTGTGGAAGCTCGAGAGCCTGCGTCAATGGGACAAGGAGCGCATCACCGCGACCATCCAGGCCGTGGTCGACGCGCTCGGTCTGAAGCTGCGCGATGCCATGCCGCTGATGTTCGCCGCGATCACCGGCCAGTCCAGCTCGGTCTCGGTGCTCGACGCCATGGAGATCCTGGGCCCCGACCTGACCCGTTACCGCCTGCGCCAGGCGCTGGAGCAGCTGGGTGGCGTTTCCAAGAAAGAGAACAAGGAGTGGGAGAAGCTGCTGGTCACTATCGGTTGAGTGGCGAGTAGTGAGCGGCAAGCGGCAAGCGAAAGCGGATGGGTGTCGCGGGCTGCAGCAGGTTTTGTCAGGCAGGCAAGCCCTGCGCTGCGAGCAATGAGCAGAAGCGTATCAGCGCCACCGTCCAGCTTGCCGCTTGTCGCTCCTGGCTTGCCACTTACCTGCAAAGGTAAGTGTTTGTTATCCCAGAAAATTTTTTTCAACTTTTTTGAAAAATATGTTTGACAGGCGTTCGATCCGATCTTAATATGCGCCCCGTCCACAGCGATGAACGAAACGAAACGCCAGACACCCAGTTAGGCGAATCGAGTTCAAAGCGACAACGTGGGGCTATAGCTCAGCTGGGAGAGCGCCTGCATGGCATGCAGGAGGTCAGCGGTTCGATCCCGCTTAGCTCCACCATATTCCGCTTCATGACCCCTTGCGGGTTGGGAAGCAAGACCGGGTCCAGCAACCGGGTCTTGAAGGTAAGAAGGTTCGTCCCCTTCGTCTAGTGGCCTAGGACACCGCCCTTTCACGGCGGTAACAGGGGTTCGAGTCCCCTAGGGGACGCCAGTTTCACACAAGCGCCGTCATCGATGACGCTGGGCCGCGAGGCTAGAAATCTGGGGCTATAGCTCAGCTGGGAGAGCGCCTGCATGGCATGCAGGAGGTCAGCGGTTCGATCCCGCTTAGCTCCACCAATTTTGCCAGGGTTCGTGAAAACGGACCTGCACGAAGGTTTTCATGTCCCCTTCGTCTAGTGGCCTAGGACACCGCCCTTTCACGGCGGTAACAGGGGTTCGAGTCCCCTAGGGGACGCCATTTTTACCCGCGTTTTGCGGGACCTTTAAGGCTCATTCGCATATTGAATGGGCCTTTTGTTTTTCTGCCGCAAACACTTCTGTCGCCACACGACGCCATCGGATTCCGATCGGCGCGAGCGGGCACGGTCCTGCATCCGGTACACTGGCGCGGTCCTCACGATCGGGAGACGGCATGAGCTGGGATCTGCAAACGCCATTCATCATCGACCTGCGCGTCGGTGCCGACGACATCGATGGATTGGGTCACGCCAATAACGCGGTCTATGTCACCTGGCTGGAGCGTTGCGCCTGGCGCCACTCCCAGTGGCTCGGGCTGGACCTGGCCGAGTACCGGCGCCTGGATCGCGCGATGGCCGTGCACCGCCACGAAATCGACTACCTGGCCGCGGCCCATCAGGATGACGAGCTGCAACTGGCTACCTGGATCGTGAACTGGGACCAGCGCTTGCGCATGACGCGTCGCTTCCAGCTCAAGCGCCCCAGCGACGGTGTGACCGTCCTGCGTGCCCAGACCACGTTCGTGTGCATCGAGCTGTCCACCGGCAAGCCCAAGCGCATGCCCGGCGAGTTTCTCGAGCGCTATCGGCCGATGGAGGTCGGGGGTCTTGAGCTGTGAGCTACAAGCTGCAAGCTGCAAGTTGAGAGGCGCTGAATTGACGTCTGGCGTCAGCCTCAGCCCTGATACCATTCAGTGGATCGCAAGAAGCTCAGCTCTGCCATAGCTTGCAGCTTGCAGCTTGCAGCTTGCAGCTTGCAGCTTGCAGCTTGCAGCTTGCAGCTTGCAGCTTGCAGCTCGCCACTCGCCACTCGCCACTCGCCACTCGCTTTCCCCGGAGACCCCCATGCAAATAGCCTTGGCCCCAATGGAAGGGCTGGTCGACAACATCCTGCGCGACGTGCTGACCCGTACCGGCGGTATCGATTGGTGTGTCACCGAGTTCATCCGCGTGTGCGACCGGCTGTTGCCGCCAGCGCAGTTCGACAAGCTGGCGCCCGAGCTCCGGCAGGGTGCCCGCACGGCCGCAGGCGTGCCCATGCGCGTGCAGTTGCTGGGGTCCGACCCGGTGTGCCTGGCCGAGAATGCCGTGCTGGCCTGTGAGCTGGGCGCGCCGGTGATCGACCTCAACTTCGGGTGCCCGGCCAAGACCGTCAACAAGTCCCGTGGGGGCGCGGTGCTGCTCAAGGAGCCCGAGCTGTTGCACGCGATCGTCAGTGAGGTCCGGCGCGCCGTGCCGGCGCACATCCCGGTCACCGCCAAGATGCGCCTGGGTTTCGAGACGCCCGACGGCGCGATGGATTGCGCCAGGGCCCTGGCCGACGGCGGCGCGGCGCACCTGGTGGTGCATGCACGGACCAAGGTCGAGGGCTACAAGCCGCCGGCTCACTGGGAATGGGTGGCCAAGGTGCAGGACGTGGTCAGCGTGCCGGTGTTCGCCAATGGCGAGATCTGGAGCGTGGACGACTGGCGGCGCTGCACGGCAGTGAGCGGTGCACGCGACATCATGCTCGGCCGTGGCCTGGTCTCGTGCCCCGACCTGGCCTTGCAGATCGCTGCGGCGCGAGACGGGCGCGAGTATCGGCCCATGGCCTGGCAGGCGCTGGTGCCGTTGCTCCAGGCGTTCTGGCAGCAGGCCCAGGCCAAGCTGTCGCCACGCTACGCACCGGGACGCATGAAGCAGTGGGTGGCCATGCTGACGCGCAACTACCCCGAGGCGGTGGCGCTGTTCGCCGAGCTGCGTCGCGAGAGCGAGTGTGCACGCATCAGCGCGCTGCTGGGGCTGCCTGCGGTGTCGACCGAGCCGTGCGTCGCCTGAGCGAAAAAATTTTTGTGCCTCGGTCTTGAAAAGGCAGGTCAGGTCCTTATCTCTTCAGTACGCGATGCCGAAGTCGGGTCGCGTGATGACTGAACTCGCTGAATCTCAGGAGATGTATCATGACTACTGCTTTTTCGCTCGCTCCACTGTTCCGCCATTCCGTCGGTTTCGACCGTTTCAACGACCTGTTCGAGTCGGCGGCGCGTAATGAGACGGGTAGCAGCTACCCGCCCTACAACGTGGAAAAACATGGCGATGACCACTATCGCATCGTGATCGCGGCGGCCGGTTTCCAGGAAGCCGATCTCGACCTGCAAGTGGAAAAAGGCGTGCTGACCGTGACCGGTGGCAAGCGTGACAACGCCAATGGCGAGGTCACCTACCTGCACCAGGGCATCGCGCAACGTGCCTTCAAGCTGTCGTTCCGCCTGGCCGACCACATCGAGGTCAAGGCCGCGGACCTGGCCAATGGCCTGCTCAGTATCGATCTGCTGCGTCTGGTGCCGGAAGAAGCCAAGGCCAAGCGCATCCCGATCAATGGCGAAAAGCCTGCGCTGAACTGAGCCCGTCGGGTCACGTGACGAGAGCACCGGTCCGGGCCCGATGGCCTTGACCGATACCGGGGTCGCCTAGCGACCCCGGTTTTCGTTGGGCCCTCCCTACCTTTTGCCTCTGCGTGTCTGGCGTCTGGCTCAGGGGCTCACAGGCCCGTGGGTCAGCAGTGCCCGGAAGGCCTCCAGCGGCAGGGGGCGGCTGTACAGATAACCCTGGTACAGGTGGCAGTTGAGCTGTTCGAGAAACGCCAGCTGCTCAGGCAGTTCCACGCCCTCGGCAATCACTGTCAGGCGCAGGCTGCGTGCCATCGCCACGATGGCGCGGACGATCTCGGCATCGTTGGTGTCCAGCAACGCGTCACGCACGAAACTCTGGTCGATCTTCAGGGTGTCCACCGGCAGACGCTTGAGGTAGGTCAGCGAGGAGTATCCGGTGCCGAAGTCGTCCATGGCGAAGCCCACCTCGTGGCCTTTGAGCTCGCGCATCTTGTCGATGGTGTCGTCCAGGTTCTGGATGACGATGCCTTCGGTGATTTCCAGCTTGAGCAGGCGCCGGGGTAGCCCGCACCGGTCGAGACTGTGCAGGGTGCGCTCGACGAAGTCACGTTGCCGGAACTGGCGTGGGCTGATGTTGACGCACAGGCTGAAGCGCGCCGGGTCGATCAGCCCGTCGGCGAGCAGGTCGGCGCAGGCCTGGCAGGCCTGGTCGAGGATCCAGCCTCCCACCTCGACGATCAGCCCGCTTTCCTCCAGCACATGGATGAACTGTGCAGGGGATTGCTGGCCCAGTACGGGGTGATACCAGCGCAGCAGGACTTCGGCGCCGACGATCTGCTGGTCGCGTGCATCGACCTGGGGTTGGAAATGCAAGGCCAGTTCGTTGCGCGTCACCGCCAGGCGCAGGTCGTTTTCCATGCGCAGGCGCTCGCTGGCGGCCGTCTGCATGCTCGCATGGAACAGTTCGGTGGCATTGCGTCCGGCGTCCTTGGCACGGTACAGGGCGATGTCGGCACGTTTGAGCAGGTCGGCGGGTGTGGTGCCATGGTCGGGGATCAGCGCCACGCCGATGCTCGGGGTCACCTGCAGCTGTTGACCGTTCAGCGCCATGGGCTCGGCCAGCAGTTGACGCAGGGTACTGGCCCGCTCACCGACCAGCGCCTCGACGTCCTCTCGGCTGCCGGCCAGGTTGCCGAGCAGGACCACGAATTCGTCGCCGCCCAACCGGGCCACGGTGTCGCCGGCGCGGACGCTCGCCTCCAGGCGGGCCGTCACGACCTTGAGCACCGCATCCCCCACCGGATGGCCCAGGGAATCGTTGATGTGCTTGAAGTGATCCAGATCCAGGAACAGCAGCGCCCCGCGTGAGCCATCGCGTTGCAACACCTCGATCTGCTGACTCAGGCGATCCATCAGCAGGGCGCGGTTGGGAAGGTTGGTCAGCGGATCGTGATAGGCCAGATGACGAATCTGGGCCTGGGCATTCTTCAGCTGGGTCACGTCGCGGGCCGTGACCAGCAGGCAGTCGGTTTCGTTGAGGGTGATCGGCTCCACCGACATTTCCACCGTGAGCGCATCGCCGCGCTTGTGGCGTCCGAGCATCTCGCGTCGATGCACGCGACCCTGCTCGAGCAGTTCGGCGAGCAGGGCGGTGCGTTGCTGCTCGTCGGCCCAGATGCTGAGCTCGAATACGCTGCGCCCCATCACGTCCTCGAGCCGGTAGCCGGTCAATCGACAGAACCCTTCGTTGACTTCCAGGTAGCGTCCGCTGTCGCGTTCGGTGATGGTGATGGCGTCGGGGCTCGAGTGGAACGCCTTGGCGAACTTCTCCTCGCTGGCCTTCAGCGCGGCCTCGGCGCGTTGCTGCTGGGTGATGTCGCGCAAGGTGGTCACGCTGCAGGCCTGGCCATCGACGGCGATCACGCGGCTGGCGATCACGCAGGTCAACCGCTCGCCCTGGGCGGTGTGCGCCACGACCGCGACGTTGCTCAAACCCTGGTCGCGGATGACCTGCTCGATGCGTCGGGCCCGTTCGGGCGCTTCGGCCCAGAGCCCCAGTTGCTCGGCGGTGCGGCCGATGACCTGGTCCACGTGCCAGCCGAAGGTCTGGGTGAAGGCCGGGTTGACCTCGATGAACTGGCCGGTGTCCTGGCGCGTCACGCAGATGGGATCGGGGCTGACTTGAAACAGGCTGGCGAACTTCGCCTCCGAGGCACTCAGGCGCTGTTCGCGCTCGACCTGTTCGCTGAGGTCGACGAAGGTCGTCAGCAGGTGGATGACCCCGTCCATCTCGATGCCTTGCGTGCTGAGGATGCCGTCGTGCACCTTGCAGCTACGGTCGCGGAATGACACCTCCAGCGTGACCGGGCCGCCGGCATGCTGGGTGGCGTCGAGAATCTGCTGGCGATGCGCCGGGTCGACCCACAGGTTCAGCTCCGTCGTGGTCTTGCCGATGGCCTCGGCCAATGGCCAGCCCAGGCAGAGCTCGAAGCTCTGGTTGGCTTCCAGGATCAGCCCGTCATGCCGACGGGTGAGCAGGATCACGTTGGGACTCAGGCGGAACAAGGTGGCGAAGCGCTGCTCTGACTGCATCAGTGCAACCTCACGCTCACGCTGCCGGGTGACCTCGCGGACCACGCCGATCATCTGCGCGCGACCCTCGGCGTCATGCATCAGGCTACCGCTGATCTCCAGCCAGTGCAGGCTGCCATCGGGCCAGCGGATACGGTGCCGCATCGCCTGTCCGAACGGCTGGCCGGCGATCACCGCCTCGAAGGCCTGGCGTGCGCGGTCGCGGTCCTGGGCCGGGAGCAGGTCGAGGTAATCGATGTCGGCGGGCAGCGGCTGACCCGGGTCGAAGCCGAACAGGGCCTGCGTACCCCGCGACCAGCTCACACCACCTGAGGGGATGTCCCATAGCCAAGCGCCGAGACGCGCGCCGTTGAGCGCGGCCAGCAGTTGAGGGGCGTTTTGCCAGGCCTGCTCCGAGGCTTCGGGGTCGGAGGCGAGGATGCGCGGCAAGCGGGGGAATCGGTGTGCGGAAGTGGGCATCGGTACCAGACCTTTGGCGATGACGCGTCCTTGGGGCGAACGACGGGAATGAAGCCTGTTCAGCCAGGCGCGGCGTGGGCATCGAGCAAGGCCATGAAGGCCCGGGCGGCGTTCGACAGCGTTCGTTCCGTATGCAGAATGTAGCCCAGCTGGCGCGACAGCTCGATACCAGGCAGGGCGATCGGGGCGACTTGCTCGTCGAGCATGGTGCGCGGCAGCACGCTCCAGGCCAGGCCGATCGAGACCATCATCTTGATGGTTTCCAGGTAATTGGTGCTCATGGCGATGTTCGGCGTCAGGCCCTGACTCTCGAACAGGCGATGGACGATGTGATGCGTGAACGTGTTGCCCCCAGGGAACACCGCCGGGTGCCTGGCCACGTCGGTCAGACTGACCGCCTGGTCGTTGGCCAGCGGATGTTCGGGGGAGGCGACGAAGTCCAGCCAATCACGCCAGACCGGCGTGGCGCGAATCAGGGCGTGGGGTTCAGGCGCCAGGGTGATGACGGCGATTTCGGCGCGTCCGTGCAGCACTTCGTCATAGGCCGCTTCCGAATCGAGAAACTGGATGTCCAGTGCGACCTGCGGGTACTGCCGGGTGAAGGCGCGCAGCACAGGCGGCAGGCGATGCAGACCGATATGGTGGCTGGTCGCTAGTGTCAGTCGCCCACCCACTTCGCCGGAGAGATTGGTCAGGGCACGCCGTGTATCGTCCAGCACATTGAGGATCTGGTAGGCGCGCGGCAGCAAGGCACGTCCGGCCTCGGTGAGCGTGACCTCGCGACCCAGGCGATCGAACAGGCGTGTGTCGAGCTGCTGCTCGAGGTTGGCGACTCGCTTGCTGATCGCCGGCTGGGTCAGGAACAGCCGCTGCGCTGCGCCGGAAAAGCTGCCGGTCTCGGCGATTGCAATGAAGGCGCCCAAGGTCGCGAGGTCCATCTTGGATTCCTTAAGGTTATCCAAAGCATGAAAATTATGAATTTGAGTTATTCAATCTAACCCCATAGCATTCATCCGTACAAGCCAAGTGGTCTTTGGCACAGAAAGTCGCTGATGAGGAAACGCTCCATGGCCGGCAGAACGCTTTACGACAAACTCTGGGACGCGCACGAAGTGAAGCAGCGTGACGATGGGTCGTCGCTGATCTACATCGACCGCCACATCATTCATGAAGTCACCTCGCCCCAGGCGTTCGAAGGGCTGCGCCTGGCGCAGCGCAAGCCATGGCGCATCGACGCCAACATCGCCACGCCGGACCACAACGTCCCGACCACCCCTGAACGCAAGGGCGGCATCGACGCCATCGCCGACCAGGTCTCGCGCCTTCAGGTCAAGACCCTCGATGAGAATTGCGACGAGTACGGCATCGTCGAGTTCAAGATGAACGACGTACGTCAGGGCATCGTGCACGTCATCAGCCCGGAGCAGGGCGCGACCCTGCCTGGCATGACCGTGGTCTGCGGCGACTCGCACACCTCGACCCACGGCGCGTTCGGCGCCCTGGCCCATGGCATCGGGACCTCGGAGGTCGAGCACGTGCTCGCCACCCAGTGCCTGGTCGCCAAAAAGATGAAGAACATGTTGGTCAAGGTAGAGGGCACCTTGCCCCAGGGCGTCACCGCCAAGGACATCGTCCTGGCCGTGATCGGCAAGATCGGCACCGCCGGCGGCAACGGGCATGCCATGGAGTTCGCTGGCAGCGCCATTCGCGCGCTGTCGATGGAAGGCCGCATGACCCTCTGCAACATGTCCATCGAAGCCGGCGCACGCGTCGGCCTGGTGGCCACCGACCAGACCACCATCGACTACGTCAAGGGGCGCCCCTATGCGCCGACCGACGCGCAGTGGGCGCAGGCGGTCGCGGCCTGGCAGGACTTGGTCTCGGACGACGACGCGGTGTTCGACACCGTGGTCGAGTTTCGCGCCGAGGACATCAAGCCACAGGTCAGCTGGGGCACGTCGCCGGAAATGGTGCTGGCCGTCGACCAGCGCGTGCCCGACCCGGCCGCCGAACCAGACCTGGTCAAGCGGGGCTCGATCGAGCGCGCCTTGAAGTACATGGGCCTGTCGGCCAACCAGGCGATCACCGACATTCGCCTGGACCGCGTGTTCATCGGCTCGTGCACCAACTCGCGGATCGAAGACCTGCGCGCCGCCGCCGAGATCGCCAAGGGTCGCAAGGTCGCGGCCAGCGTCAAGCAGGCGATCGTGGTGCCAGGCTCGGGCCTGGTGAAGGCCCAGGCCGAACGCGAAGGCCTGGACCAGATCTTCCTCGCCGCCGGCTTCGAATGGCGTGAACCAGGCTGCTCGATGTGCCTGGCGATGAATCCGGACCGGCTGGAGAGTGGCGAGCACTGCGCGTCCACCTCCAACCGCAACTTCGAAGGCCGCCAAGGCGCCGGTGGACGCACCCACCTGGTCAGCCCGGCCATGGCCGCCGCCGCCGCGGTCGCCGGTCACTTCATCGATGTCCGCGAGTTGATCCAAGGGAGCGCAGCATGAAAGCCTTCACCCAGCACACCGGCCTGGTCGCACCGCTCGATCGCGCCAACGTCGACACCGACCAGATCATTCCCAAGCAGTTCTTGAAGTCGATCAAGCGCACCGGCTTCGGCCCCAACCTGTTCGACGAGTGGCGTTATCTGGACGTGGGCCAGCCTTACCAGGACAACAGCAAGCGTCCGTTGAACACCGAGTTCGTGCTCAACCACGACCGTTACCAGGGCGCCAGCGTCCTGCTGGCCCGCGAGAACTTCGGCTGTGGCTCGAGCCGCGAGCATGCACCGTGGGCCTTGGACGAGTACGGGTTCCGCAGCATCATCGCGCCGAGCTTCGCCGACATCTTCTTCAACAACAGCTTCAAGAACGGCCTGTTGCCGATCATCCTGCCGGATGAGGAGATCGACGAACTGTTCAGGCAGGTCGAGGCCATGCCCGGCTACCAGCTCACCATCGACCTGCAGGCCCAGGCCGTGACGCGCCCCGATGGCAAGGTCCTGACCTTCGAGATCGACGCCTTCCGCAAGCACTGCCTGCTCAACGGCCTGGACGACATCGGCCTGACGCTGCAGGACAGCGACGCGATCGCCGCCTTCGAGCAGCGCCACCGTGCCAGCCAGCCCTGGCTGTTTCGGGGGTGAAGAGAGCTTCAGGCGGTAAGTGACAAGCTGCAAGCGGACGGTAGTGCGGTGGGTCAGGTGTTGGCCGGACGTTAAGGCGGCGCTGACGCTCTGACTTGCAGCTTGCAGCTTGCAGCTTGCAGCTTGCAGCTTGCAGCGCCACCCCGTCCCAAGGAGACTCCGATGACCGAACACCATACCGAGGTCGTGCAACGCCAGTTCGGCGAGCAGGCCACCGCCTACCTGAGCAGCGCCGTGCATGCGCAAGGCAGCGAGTTCGCGCTGCTGCGCGAGGCGGTCAGCGGGCAGGGCAGTGCGCGGGTACTGGACCTGGGCTGTGGGGCAGGGCACGTGAGCTTTCAGGTTGCGCCTCTGGTGGGCGAGGTGGTGGCCTACGACCTGTCCCCGGCCATGCTGGCGGTGGTCGCCGGTGCCGCGGCCGAACGCGGGTTGGGCAACGTGACTACCGTCCAGGGGCCGGCCGAGCGTCTGCCGTTCGAGGACGGCACGTTCGACTTCGTCTTCAGTCGTTACTCCGCGCACCACTGGAGTGACCTGGGACTGGCGCTTAGAGAGGTGCGCCGCGTCTTGAAGCCTGGTGGCGTGGCGGCCTTCATCGACGTGATGTCGCCGGGCAGCCCGTTGCTCGACACCTATCTGCAGTGCGTCGAGGTGCTGCGTGACACCAGTCACGTACGCGACTACACGGCGGCGGAGTGGATCGGCCAGGCCTGCGAGGCCGGCCTGCAGGTACGCAGCCATGCGCGCCAGCGGCTGCACCTGGAGTTCACTTCCTGGGTCGAGCGCATGCGCACGCCCGAAGCGATGCGCGTGGCCATCCGCGACGTGCAGCACGCCATGGGCGAAGAAGTACGGCAGTATTACCAGATCGACCACGAAGGTTCGTTCAGCACCGACGTGCTGGTCCTGTGGGCCGAGCGTTGAATTCGTTTCGGCGGGCCGATCTGGCCGCGCCGCTTGATTGGATATGAGGAAAGCATGAGCAAGCAGATTCTGATTCTCCCGGGTGACGGCATCGGTCCGGAAATCATGGCCGAAGCGGTCAAGGTGCTGGAGCTGGCCAACGACAAGTTCCAGCTCGACCTGACCCTGGAGCATGACGTGATCGGCGGCGCGGCCATCGACAAGCATGGCGTGCCGCTGGCCGACGAGACGCTCGAGCGCGCTCGCCGTGCCGATGCCGTGCTGCTGGGCGCCGTGGGTGGGCCGAAGTGGGACCGTATCGAACGCGACATCCGCCCCGAGCGCGGCCTGCTGAAGATCCGTTCGCAGCTGGGCCTGTTCGCCAACCTGCGTCCGGCCATCCTCTACCCGCAACTGGCCGACGCCTCGTCGCTCAAGCCCGAGATCGTCGCCGGTCTGGACATCCTCATCGTTCGTGAATTGACCGGTGGCATCTACTTCGGCGCACCCCGTGGCACCCGTGAGCTGGACGGCGGCGAGCGCCAGGCCTACGACACCTTGCCCTACAGCGAGAGCGAGATCCGCCGCATCGCCCGCGTCGGCTTCGACATGGCCCGCGTGCGTGGCAAGAAGCTCTGCTCGGTGGACAAGGCCAACGTGCTGGCCTCCAGCCAATTGTGGCGCGAAGTGGTCGAAGAGGTGGCCAAGGACTATCCGGACGTGGAACTGAGCCACATGTACGTCGACAACGCGGCGATGCAGCTGGTGCGTGCGCCGAAACAGTTCGACGTGGTGGTGACCGACAACCTGTTCGGCGACATCCTGTCCGACGAAGCCTCGATGCTGACCGGTTCGATCGGCATGCTGCCGTCGGCCTCGCTGGATGCCGACAACAAGGGCATGTACGAGCCGTGCCACGGTTCGGCACCGGACATTGCCGGGCAGGGCATCGCCAACCCCTTGGCGACCATCCTCTCGGTATCCATGATGCTGCGCTACAGCTTCAACCGGCACACCGCCGCCGATGCCATCGAGCAGGCCGTGAGCCGTGTGCTGGACCAGGGCCTGCGCACCGGCGACATCTGGTCGAACGGCTGCAACAAGGTCGGCACGCAGGAAATGGGCGACGCAGTAGTCGCGGCCCTGCGGAATCTGTAATCTCTCTGGCCCGCTATCGTTTATCCATCGGGTAGCGGCCCACTTTTAGCAAAGGTGTAGTTGCGATGAAACGTGTAGGTCTGATCGGTTGGCGCGGCATGGTCGGTTCCGTGCTCATGCAGAGGATGCTGGAGGAGAAGGACTTCGACCTGATCGAGCCGGTCTTCTTCACCACCTCGAACGTCGGGGGCCAAGGCCCGGCGGTGGGCAAGGACATTGCCCCGCTGAAGGACGCCTACAGCATCGACGAGCTCAAGACCCTCGATGTCATCCTGACCTGCCAGGGCGGCGACTACACCAGCGAAGTCTTCCCCAAGCTGCGTGAAGCCGGCTGGAAAGGCTACTGGATCGACGCGGCCTCCAGCCTGCGCATGCAGGATGACGCCGTGATCGTGCTGGACCCGGTCAACCGCCGGGTCATCGACCAGCAGCTCGACGCCGGCACGCGCAACTACATCGGTGGCAACTGCACCGTCAGCCTGATGCTGATGGGCCTGGGCGGGCTGTTCGAGGCCGGGCTGGTGGAGTGGATGAGCGCCATGACCTACCAGGCCGCCTCCGGTGCCGGTGCGCAGAACATGCGCGAGCTGATCCGCCAGATGGGCGCCACCCATGCGGCCGTGGCCGATGACCTGGCCAACCCGGCCAGCGCCATCCTCGACATCGACCGCCAGGTCGCCGAGAGCATGCGCGGCGAGGCGTTCCCCACCGAGCACTTCGGCGTGCCGCTGTCGGGCAGCCTGATCCCGTGGATCGACAAGGAACTGCCCAACGGCCAGAGTCGCGAAGAATGGAAGGCCCAGGCCGAGACCAACAAGATCCTCGGCCGCTTCAAGAATCCGATCCCGGTCGATGGCATCTGCGTGCGCATCGGCGCCATGCGCTGCCACAGCCAGGCGCTGACCATCAAGCTGAACAAGGACGTGCCACTGGCCGACATCGAAGGCATGATCAGCCAGCACAACCCTTGGGTGAAACTGGTGCCCAACCACCGCGAGATCAGCATGCAGGAGCTGAGCCCGACCCAGGTGACCGGCACCCTGAACGTGCCGGTGGGCCGTTTGCGCAAGCTGAACATGGGCTCCCAGTACCTGGGCGCCTTCACCGTCGGCGACCAGCTGCTGTGGGGCGCTGCCGAACCGTTGCGTCGCATGCTGCGCATCCTGCTGGAGCGTTGAGCGCGTCGGCTGCCTGACGCGTGAACCTGGCCCGCCCCTGTCCTGCAGGGGCGGGCTTTTTCATGAGCGTCGGTGGAAGCAAACGCAATCCCCTGTAGGATCACCCCCGTGCCGCGATGGGCCGCGAAGCGGCCCTAAAATCGGTCAGCAATAAAGCCTTGGATCCTGCCGACTATCGCCATGTTCTCTGCGCGATAGCGCGGCGCCAAGGCGGCGCGCGGCTTCCTACAGAAATCGTGTTTTCCTGTCAGGCCGAGGGGCTACGGGTTGGAGCGGGCTTGCCCACGAGACATTTACCTTCCCACCTCTCGGCCCCCTGCCGCCCGGGCCCATGGCCTCCCCGACGCAATCGGCGTAAAGTGCCGCCCCTTGCTCATCCGGAGGACTTCCCCCATGCCCCACGCTTTCGACATCGCCGTCATCGGTGCCACCGGCTCGGTGGGTGAAACCCTCGTGCAGCTGCTCGAAGAGCTCGACTTCCCGGTCGGTGAGCTGCACCTGCTGGCCAGCCTCGAGTCCGCCGGCAGCAGCGTCGCCTTCCGGGGCCGGAACGTGCGCGTGCGCGAGGTGGAGAACTTCGATTTCACCCAGGTTCGGCTGGCCTTCTTCGCCGCGGGCCCGGCGGTCAGTCGCCGCCTGGCCGACAAAGCCCTGGCGGCGCAGTGCTCGGTCATCGACCTGTCCGGTGGCCTCGAGCAGGCGCCGGTGGTGGTGCCGGAAGTCAACGGCGCGCAGCTTGCCCAGATGCCCTGGCCTGCCGTGGTCGCCAGCCCCAGCGCGGCGACGATCAGTCTGGCCGTGGCGTTGGCACCGCTGCGCGAGCTGCTGGACATCGAGCGCCTTCAGCTGACCGCCTGCCTGGCCGTCTCCGCCCAGGGGCGCGAAGCCGTCACCGAACTGGCCCGGCAGACCGCCGAACTGCTCAATGCCCGACCGCTCGAGCCGCGTTTCTTCGACCGGCAGATGGCCTTCAACCTGCTGGCCCAGGTCGGCCCGAACGATGACCAGGGCCATGGCCTGCTGGAGCGTCGGCTGGTCGATGAGCTGCGTGCCGTGCTGGAGGCGCCCACGCTCAAGGTCGGTGTCACCTGCATCCAGGTCCCGGTGTTCTTCGGCGACAGCTACAGCGTCACCGTACAGAGCCGGCGCCCGGTCGATCTGGCGGCGGTCAATGCGGCCCTGGACGCCGGCGAGAGCCTCGAGCGCGTGGAGGGCGACGACTACCCGACACCGGTCGGCGATGCAGTGGGCCAGGATGTGGTCTATGTTGGACGAGTGCGCCACGGGATCGACGATGCCGAGCAGCTCAACCTCTGGCTGACCACCGACAACCTGCGCAAGGGCGCGGCGCTCAACGCGGTGCAGATAGCGCGCTTGTTGATAAAAGACCAGCTGTAAAAGATACTTGCCAGCACTTATGTCCTTGTTCCATCACGGGCTCGCCGGGACGATTCATCGATAGGGAAGGGGTCATGCTTCGAATCCGCAAGATGGTGCTGGCCATTGCCGCCGCTACCGCGTTCTCCTCTGGCGTGGTCAACGCCCTGGAACTGGGCGACCTGACGCTCAGGTCCGGTCAGGGTCAGCCCCTGGATGCCGAGATCGAGTTGCGCGACGTGCAAGGCCTGACGGCGGCCGACCTCAGGTCGAGCCTGGCCGGTCCCGAAGAGTTCAGCCGTGCCGGTCTCCCCATGCCAGCCTACCTCGAAGACCTGACCTTCACGCCGGTGATCGTGCCTAATGGCCGCAGCGTGCTGCGCGTGACCTCGAGCACGGCGTTGCCGGCGCCGGTGGTCAAGTTCCTGGTGCAGGTCCTGTGGCCGCAGGGTCGCCTGCTGCGCGACTACGACATCGCCCTGGATCGCCCTCAGGCACCGCCCGCGCGCGCCACGCCAGGTGTGCAGCCTGCCGTGACCGCAGCCGGTACCTACACCAGTCAGCGCCGTGACACCCTCTGGCAGATCGCCGCGCGCAACGCCCAGGGCGGCTCCGTGCAGCAGACCATGCTGGCGATTCAGGCGCTCAACCCGGGCGCCTTCATCGGCAACAACATCAACCAGCTCAAGGTCGGGCAGGTCTTGCGCCTGCCGGACGCGCAGCAGATCCAGAGCATCCCGCAACGTGAGGCCGAAGCCGAAGTGGCCGAGCAGTACGCCGCCTGGCGTGAAGGCCGGCGTCTGGGGCCGCGTGCCCGGCAGCTGGATGCCACCCGGCGTACCAGCGCCGGTGCCGCGCCTTCGCAGGTGGCCCAGGCAGACAACCTGCGCCTGGTGTCGCCCGAGTCGGCGGCCGCCGCCAACGATGCGCGTGCGCTCAACGATCAACTGGCCGTGGCCCAAGAAAGCCTCGACACTAGCCGTCGAGACAACGAAGAACTCAAGAGCCGCATGGCGGACCTGGAAAGCCAGCTGGACAAGCTGCAACGGTTGATCGAGCTCAAGAACGACCAGCTCGCGCGCCTGTCGCAGCAGGCCGGCGTGCCGACACCCGCGGTCGCCGTCGGTGCCACGACGCCGGCTACGGCGCCCGCCTTGCCAGGCGAAGCGCCGGCCGAAACCCTCGGTACGGCGCCCGTCACGGCCGCCACGCAGACCCAGCCCCCGGTGGTCACTCCGCCTGCCACGGCGAGCGAGCCGGTCATCCAGCCGGCGCCTGCGGCCGCCGGGACGCTGCCTGAGGCCACGCCGGCCGAGGCCGTGCCACCTGCCCGCGACCCGCTCGATACGCTGCTGGGCAACCCTTGGTTGCTGGCCGTCATCGCCGGCTCCCTCCTGTTGGTGCTGTTGCTGCTGGTGCTGCTCATCCTGCGCAAGCGCAGGGCCCAGCAGGAGGCCGAAAAGCACCTGCGCATGGCGCGTGCGTTGGCTGAAGAACAGACCGACCCGGAGCTCGACCTGCCACCGGGCAGCTTCGACGAACTCGATAGCCCGCACACCCTGTCGCCGGCGGTGGTGGCAGCCTCCGCCGCCGCTGCCATGCCGGCCGAGCAAGCGCAATCGCGCGAGCAGGCCGAGGCGCAGGCGGCCGATCGGGTACTGATGGAGGCCGAGTTGAAGATCGCCGACGGGCGACTGAACGATGCGGCAGAGCTGCTGGAGGCAGGCGTGGCCGCGCATCCGGCCCGTAACGACCTGCGCCTCAAGCTGATGGAAGTCTACGGGCGCCAGGGCGACCGGGACGGTTTCGTCAGTCAGGAACGGCAATTGCCTGCCACCCATCAGAACCAGACCGACGTCGACACGCTCAAGCAGCGCTTCCCGGCGATGCTCGGCATGGTTGCCGCAGGCCTGGGCGCCGCCGCACTGGCGACGGCGCGAGACGAGCAGTACGTGCAGGCGCTGATGGACGATACGCCACCCCGTGAACCCTCGACGCCGAGCGCTGCTCGCGAGCCGACGCCTGTGCCTGAAGACGATCCGCTGGCCGAGGTGCCGGACGAGGTGCTGGGCGCGGCAGCCGACCTGAAGGTCAACGCCGACCTGCCCGTGGCCGGCTATGCCGAGCCGCCCGTGCTCGAGCCTGCCGCAGCCATGACGCCGGTCGAGGCGTCCTCGGACCTGGCCGAACAGAACGACGCCGACGACGACTTCGAAGCCATGCTGGCCCAGGCCCAGGCCCAGGCGCAAGCGGCAGGTGATGCGTTCGACCTGGACATGGGCACGGCAGGACTGGACGAGCCGTCCCGCGCCGACGCCGTCCCCGCGGCGGACGGCACCCGTGGCGACGAACGTGCCGCACCGGTCGCCGAACCCGACCTGGGCGATGATTTCGACCTCTCGCTGGCACTGGACGATGACTCGCCCGCCGCGCGCAGCTTCGCCAGCGAACTGGACGACGTCAATGCCGAGCTGGACAAGCTCTCGGACAGCTTCGACACGCCAGCGGCCGGCACGCCGAGCGTCGCGGCGGTCGCGCCCGAGCCCGAACCCGAGCCGGTCGACGACCTGGACTTCGACTTCTTCTCGGGCGCCGACGAGGTGGCGACCAAGCTCGACCTGGCCCGCGCCTACGTCGACATGGGCGACCCACAGGGCGCCCGCGACATCCTCGACGAAGTCGTCAAGGATGGCGACGAAGGGCAGCGTCTGGAGGCCAGTGAGTTGCTCTCGCGCCTGGCCTAGGTCCGCCGGCGTTGCCGGCGACGCCCTGCGCCGGCACCGCCGCACCCTCACTCGGACCGGTTCATTCGTGGCCCGGTCTCGCTATACTTCCCGCTTTTCGTAGAACCCACAGGTCTTGCTCTTGGATATCATCGACACCGTCGCGGCCGAATCGGCGGCCGAAGGCCATTTCCGTATCGCCCTGGGCGTGGAGTACAAGGGCGCTCGCTACCGGGGCTGGCAGCGTCAGGCCAGTGGCGTGCCGAGCGTCCAGCAGGCGCTGGAGCAGGCGCTGTCCAAGGTGGCCGACTCGCCGATCAGCGTGCTCTGTGCCGGGCGTACCGATGCCGGCGTGCACGCCTGCGGTCAGGTCGTGCACTTCGACACCCAGGCCGTGCGCGACGAGCGTGCCTGGACCCTGGGCACCAATTTCAACCTGCCGCCCGATATCAGCGTGACCTGGGCGCGGCAGATGCCGGCCCACTTCCACGCGCGCTTCAAGGCAGTCGCCCGACGCTACCGCTACGTGATCTACAACGACCCGATCCGCCCGGCGCACCTGGCCCAGGAGGTGACCTGGAACCACCGTCCGCTGGACGTGGCGGCCATGGCCGAAGGCGCGACCCACCTGCTCGGCACCCACGACTTCAGTGCCTTTCGCGCCAGCCAGTGCCAAGCCAAGTCGCCGATCAAGCACATGCACCACCTGCGCGTCACCCGTCATGGCCAGATGATCGTGCTGGACGTGCGCGCCACGGCCTTCCTGCACCACATGGTCCGCAACATCGCCGGCGTGCTCATGACCATCGGCGCGGGGGAACGGCCTGCGGCCTGGGCTCGCGACGTGCTCGAGAGCCGCAACCGGCGCGAAGGCGGCGTCACGGCGCATCCCCATGGCCTCTACCTGGTGCAGGTGGAGTATCCCGACGAGTTCCAGCTGCCGCGCCGTTACATCGGGCCTCACTTTCTAACCGGCTACGAGGCCTTGTCGGCTGACGTTGGATGAGGCTTTTGCTAACATCCGGTGCCTTATCCGCTGACGAAGGGCCCCGTTCGTGACTATCGTTCGCAGCAAGATCTGCGGTATCACCCAGGTCGAAGATGCATTGGCCGCCGTCGAGGCGGGTGCCGATGCCATCGGCCTGGTGTTCTATGCCAAGAGCCCGCGCGCCGTGAGCGTGGCGCAGGCGCGCGAGATCCTCGCGGCCTTGCCGCCGTTCGTCACCAGCGTCGGCCTGTTCGTCGATGCATCGCGCTGCGAGCTGCAGGACATCCTCGACGCCGTGCCGTTGGACCTGCTGCAGTTTCACGGCAACGAGACGCCCGAGGCCTGCGCCGGGCACCATCGACCCTGGATCAAGGCACTGCGAGTGCGCCCTGGCGACGACCTCGAAGCGGCCTGCCAACAGTACGCAGGGGCCCGCGGTCTTCTGCTCGACGCTTATGTGGCCGGTGTGCCCGGCGGCACGGGTGAGACCTTCGACTGGTCGCTGATTCCCGCACGGCTGAGCAAACCGGTGATCCTGGCCGGAGGGTTGAGCGCCGACAACGTCGGTCAGGCCATCGCCCAGGTGCGTCCCTATGGCGTGGACGTCAGTGGCGGGGTGGAGCTGCGCAAGGGGGTC
The DNA here is from genome assembly GCF_013523125.1 of Pseudomonas entomophila. Classification (GTDB taxonomy): domain Bacteria; phylum Pseudomonadota; class Gammaproteobacteria; order Pseudomonadales; family Pseudomonadaceae; genus Aquipseudomonas; species Aquipseudomonas entomophila_B. The sequence goes on from NZ_JAAMQJ010000043.1 coordinate 20,250, forward strand.
AAGGATGCCGCCCGGATCCAGGCGTTCATGGCCGCGGTACGGGCGGCTTCGGCGGCGATGTGACGGCACGCCGGGCGGCATCGTCCATAGCTATCGCTGCCACGGTCACGACCGGGCAGGCCCGGCGCCAGCGGCGCCGACAGAACATGGGGTGCAAGACGCTCGACGGGCGAGTCATGGCATGGCCGACTCGCCGGAGCGGCTTGCAGCCGTTTCGAACAGATGATGAGTTCAAGGGCAGGGTGTGTGGCTGATGTCATCCGCCTGCCAAGACTGGAGATGAAAGCATGAGCAACTGGTTGGTAGACAAACTGATCCCATCGATCATGCGTTCCGAGGTGAAGAAGAGTTCGGTGCCCGAAGGGTTGTGGCACAAGTGCCCGTCCTGCGAGGCGGTGCTGTACCGTCCCGAGCTCGAGAAGACCCTGGACGTTTGCCCCAAGTGCAACCACCACATGCGGATCGGCGCGCGTGCGCGCATCGACATCTTCCTCGATGCCGAAGGCCGTGCCGAACTGGGCGCCGACCTGGAGCCGGTCGACCGTCTCAAGTTCCGTGATGGCAAGAAGTACAAGGACCGTCTGAGCGCCGCGCAGAAGCAGACCGGCGAGAAGGACGCGCTGATTTCCATGAGCGGTACCCTGCTGGGCATGCCGATCGTGGTCAGCGCCTTCGAATTCTCGTTCATGGGTGGCTCCATGGGTGCCGTGGTTGGCGAGCGCTTCGTGCGCGCCGCCAACCATGCCCTGGAGCACCGCTGCCCGATGGTCTGTTTCGCCGCCTCCGGTGGCGCGCGCATGCAAGAGGCATTGATCTCGTTGATGCAGATGGCCAAGACCTCGGCAGTGCTGGCGCGCCTGCGCGAAGAAGGCATCCCCTTCATTTCGGTGCTGACCGACCCGGTCTACGGCGGTGTTTCGGCCAGCCTGGCGATGCTGGGCGACGTGATCGTCGGCGAGCCCAAGGCCCTGATCGGCTTCGCCGGCCCGCGCGTGATCGAGCAGACCGTGCGCGAGAAGCTGCCTGAAGGCTTCCAGCGCAGCGAGTTCCTGCTGGACCACGGTGCCATCGACCTGATCATCTCGCGCAACGAACTGCGTCCACGCCTGGCGCGCCTGCTCGCGCAGATGACCGGTCAGCCGACACCGACCCTGATGTCCGAGGCGCCGGTGGCGATCGACGAGCCCGTCGTCGCCTGATGAGCACCCGTAGCCTGGGCGACTGGCTCGCCTACCTCGAACAACTGCACCCGTCGGCCATCGACATGGGGCTGGAGCGGTCCCGCCAGGTGCTCGAGCGTCTCGCGCTGGGTACGCTGGCGCCGCGCGTGGTGACCGTGACCGGCACCAACGGCAAGGGCTCGACCTGCGCGTTCGTCGCGGCCTTGCTCAAGGCCCAGGGCCTACGGGTCGGCGTCTACGCCTCGCCGCACCTGCTGCGCTACAACGAGCGCGTACAGATCGATGGGCAGGAGGTGGACGACGAGGCGCTGTGCGAGGCGTTCGCCGCCGTCGAGGCGGCTCGTGGCCAGGTGTCGCTGACCTACTTCGAGATGGGCACCCTGGCGGCGTTCTGGCTGTTCCGTCAGGCCGGGCTGGATGCGGTCGTGCTCGAAGTGGGCCTGGGTGGACGGCTCGATGCGGTCAACCTGGTGGACGCCGACCTGGCGCTGGTCACCAGCATCGGCGTGGACCACGCCGAGTACCTGGGCGACACGCGCGAGTCCGTCGCCTTCGAGAAGGCCGGGATCTTCCGATCGGGCACGCCGGCCCTGTGCGGCGATCCGAACCCACCGCAACCCGTGCTCGACAAGGCGGCCGAGCTGGGCTGCCCGCTGTACGTCCGGGGGCGCGACTTCGCTCTGCAGCGTGCTGGCGAGCACTGGCGCTGGCACGGGCGCAGGGCCGATGGCAGTCCGTTGACCCTCGACCTGCCGACGCTCGACCTGCCCATCGAGAATGCCGCCCTGGCCCTTCAGGCCTACCTGCTGTGCGGTCTGCCATGCGACCCCGAGACACTGCGTCAGGCGCTGCTGGGTACCCGCGTCACCGGGCGCCTGGATCGTCGCTCCGTGCCGTGGCAGGGCAAGCGCCTGCATCTGCTGTTGGATGTCGGCCACAACCCCCACGCTGCCCACTACCTGGCGCAGCGCCTGGCCGCCCGTTCGCCCCAGGGACGACGGTTGGCGGTGTTCGGGCTGCTGGCCGACAAGGACCTCGACGGCGTGATCGCGCCACTGCTCGGGGTGGTCGATGACTGGGCGGTAGCGCCGTTGGCGTCGCCGCGCAGTCGCTCGGCAGCCGAGTTGCACGAGGCCCTGAAGAACCTTGGCGCGACGGTGAAGTCTCATGAGGGCGTCGACGCTGCGCTCGAAGCGCAGTGCGCGCAGGCGACGGAGGATGATGAGATCCTCCTGTTCGGTTCGTTTTTCTGCGTCGCCCAGGCCCTTGCGTGGCTGGAGCGGCAGGGCTCGAGGGGCTAGATAGATGGCAGGGCTGGACAAGGGCGTGAAGCAACGGATCGTCGGTGCGCTGGTGCTGGTGGCGTTGGCGGTGATCTTCCTGCCGATGCTGTTCACGCGTCAGGACGAAGTGCGCGAGGTCCAGGTCGAGGCGCCCCAGGCGTCGGCCAGGTCCGAACTGCCTGAGGTGCAGGTCGATCCAGTCGCCGTGCCCGAGCCACAGGCGCTACCGCAGGCGCCAGCGGTCAGCGAGGCGCCGCCGGTGGTGGTCGACGAGTCCACGGCGCCCATGACGGCGCCGCGCCAGCCCATCACGCCGTCCCACGAGGCTGCGGCCAAGGCGCCTGCCAAGGCACCGGCGCCCGTGGCCCGCGCAGAGGCACCCGCGAGCCCTCAGGCGTCGTCGCCTGCGCCGATGGCGGCCCAGGCGCCGAACGCTGGCAACAAGGTCGATGGCAATGGCCTGCCGGTCAGCTGGTCGATCCAGGTGGCCAGCCTGTCCAATCGAGCCGGCGCGGACAACCTGCTGAAGACCCTGCGCAGCCAGGGCTACAATGCCTACATTCGGACCGCAGGCGGGCTCAATCGCGTGTTCGTCGGCCCGCTGATCGAGCGCAGCGAGGCCGAACGTGTGCGTGACGTGATCAACCGTCAGCAGAAAATCAAGGGCATCGTCGTGCGCTTCGAGCCGGAGCGTGGGTAATGACGCAGGCCGAGCCCGTCAGGGTGGGTGTGGTCGGTGTCGTGAGCGCTTGAAGCCACGGCGCAGGCTGCACGCTCCCCGCCTGGTCCCCTTTGCATCGAGACCGCCTGTCCTGCGGCTCGATCGCACCACCGAGATACCGTCGCGGCGGAACGCATCCGTCATCAGCCTGTCTCCACCCTGACATTCCGCTTACCCCATCCCCGTCCCTCTGCTAAAATGCGCGCCCTAATAGGTCTGCAGGCAGCACCGTGGCATTTACCTGGGTCGATTGGGCGATCATCGCGATCATCGCCGTTTCTTCGTTGATCAGTCTCAACCGTGGCTTCGTCAAGGAGGCCCTCTCGCTGGTCACCTGGCTGGTCGCCGGTGCGGTCGCCTGGTTGTTCGGCGGGTCACTGTCGCAGTACCTGGAGCCATACATCCAGACGCCCTCGGCGCGGGTCATCGCAGGCTGTACCATTCTGTTCGTCGCCACCCTGATCGTGGGGGCGATGATCAATTTCATCGTGGGCGAGCTGATCCGTGTGACCGGATTGTCCGGCACCGATCGCTTTCTCGGCATGGTCTTCGGCGCGGCGCGTGGCGGCCTGCTGGTGGTCGTGGCCGTCGGGCTGTTGAGCCTCGGCCCGGTGCAGCAGGATCCCTGGTGGCAGCAGTCCCGTCTGTTGCCGCAGTTCGTGCTGGTCGCCGACTGGTCGAAGAATCTCGTGCTGGGCTTTGCCAGCCAATGGATGTCCGGTGGGGTCGGTCCTGCGACCGATCTCCCTTTCAAGGAGCAGCTGCTCGGGCCGAACCGGTCGTGAGCGGACTCAGTCAGGTTTCATCAAAGTAGGGGTTGCGTCGCATGTGTGGCATCGTCGGTATCGTCGGTAAGTCGAACGTCAATCAGGCGCTGTATGACGCGCTAACCGTCCTTCAGCATCGCGGCCAGGACGCTGCCGGCATCGTGACCAGCCATGATGGCCGGCTGTTCCTGCGCAAGGACAACGGTCTGGTGCGCGATGTCTTCCAGCAGCGCCACATGCAGCGCCTGGTCGGGCACATGGGCATCGGTCACGTGCGCTACCCGACCGCGGGCAGCTCGACCTCGGCCGAGGCCCAGCCGTTCTACGTCAACTCGCCGTATGGCATCACCCTGGCGCACAACGGCAACCTGACCAACGTCGAGCAGCTGGCCAAGGAGATCTACGAATCGGACCTGCGTCACGTCAACACCAACTCCGACTCCGAAGTGCTGCTCAACGTGTTCGCCCATGAGCTGGCCGTGCGCGGCAAGCTGCAGCCGACCGAAGAAGACGTGTTCGCGGCCGTGTCCCACGTGCACAGCCGCTGCGTCGGTGGTTACGCGGTGGTGGCGATGATCACCGGCTACGGCATCGTCGGTTTCCGCGACCCCCATGCCATCCGCCCGATCGTCTTCGGCCAGCGCCACACCGACGAAGGCGTGGAGTACATGATCGCCTCGGAAAGCGTGGCGCTGGACGTGCTCGGGTTCACCCTGATCCGCGACCTGGCACCAGGCGAGGCGGTCTACATCACCGAGGACGGCCAGCTGCACACCCGGCAGTGTGCCACCGCACCGACGCTGACGCCGTGCATCTTCGAGCACGTCTACCTGGCGCGTCCGGACTCGATCATCGACGGCGTGTCGGTGTACAAGGCGCGCCTGCGCATGGGCGAGAAACTGGCCGACAAGATCCAGCGCGAGCGTCCCGACCACGGCATCGACGTGGTCATCCCGATCCCCGACACCAGCCGCACGGCGGCGCTCCAGTTGGCCAACCACCTGGGCGTCAAGTTCCGCGAAGGCTTCGTCAAGAACCGCTACATCGGCCGGACCTTCATCATGCCGGGCCAGGCCGCTCGCAAGAAGTCGGTGCGACAGAAGCTCAACGCCATCGAGCTGGAGTTCCGCGGCAAGAACGTGATGCTGGTGGACGATTCGATCGTGCGCGGCACCACCTGCAAGCAGATCATCCAGATGGCCCGCGAGGCCGGCGCCAAGAACGTCTACTTCTGTTCCGCCGCCCCTGCGGTGCGCTACCCCAACGTCTACGGCATCGACATGCCGAGCGCCCATGAACTGATCGCCCACAACCGTACCACCGAACAGGTGGCCGAGTTGATCGGCGCCGATTGGCTGGTCTACCAGGATCTGCCGGACCTGGTGGAGTCGGTCGGTGGCGGCAAGATCAAGATCGAGCAGTTCGATTGCGCGGTGTTCGACGGCCATTACGTGACCGGCGACGTCGACGAGGCCTACCTCGACCGCATCGAGCAGTCGCGCAACGACACCGCCAAGGTCAAGCACCAGGCGGTCAGCGCGATCATCGACCTGTACAACAACTGATTCTGGGAGCAGGGCATGTCGGATCAATGGGAGGCCGGGCGGCTGGACAGCGACCTGGAGGGTGTCGGTTTCGACACCCTGGCGGTACGCGCCGGTCAGCACCGCACGCCAGAAGGGGAGCACAGCGAGGCGGTGTTCTTCACCTCCAGCTACGTCTTCCGCACGGCGGCCGATGCCGCGGCACGGTTCGCCGGCGAAGTGCCGGGTAACGTCTACTCACGCTACACCAACCCGACGGTCAGGGCCTTCGAGGAGCGCCTGGCCGCCCTCGAAGGCGCCGAACAGGCCGTCGGCACGTCCACCGGCATGGCGGCGATCCTGGCCACGGTGATGGCGCTGTGCAGCGCGGGCGACCATGTGCTGGTCTCGCAAAGCGTGTTCGGCTCGACCATCAGCCTGTTCGAGAAGTACTTCAAGCGCTTCGGGGTCCAGGTGGACTACGTACCGCTGGCCGACCTGGACGGCTGGCAGCAGGCGCTCAAGCCCAACACGCGCCTGCTGTTCGTCGAGTCGCCTTCCAACCCGCTGGCCGAACTGGTCGACATCGCCGGACTGGCGGCCATCGCCCAGGCGCACGGCGCGCTGCTGGCGGTGGACAACTGCTTCAGCACGCCAGCCTTGCAGCAGCCACTCGCCCTGGGGGCGGACATCGTCATCCATTCGGCGACCAAGTTCATCGATGGCCAGGGCCGTTGCATGGGCGGGGCCGTCGCCGGGCGCGCCGAGCTGATGAAAGAGGTGGTCGGCTTCCTGCGCACCGCCGGGCCGACCTTGAGTCCATTCAACGCCTGGGTGTTCCTCAAGGGGTTGGAGACGCTCAAGCTGCGCATGCGTGCCCACTGCCAGAGCGCCCAGGCGCTGGCCGAATGGCTGATGCAACAGGACGGCATCGAGCGGGTGCATTACGCCGGCCTGCCGAGCCATCCCCAGCACGAGCTGGCCAAGCGTCAGATGAGCGGTTTCGGTGCGGTGGTGAGCTTCGAGGTCAAGGGTGGCAAAGAAGGTGCCTGGCGTTTCATCGATGCGACGCGGCTGGTGTCGATCACCACCAACCTGGGTGATAGCAAGACCACCATCGCGCACCCGGCGACCACCTCCCATGGGCGTCTTACGCCTCACGAGCGTGAGGCGGCGGGCATTCGCGACAGCCTGATTCGCGTAGCGGTCGGGCTCGAGGACGTGGCCGACCTGCAAGCCGACCTGGCGCGGGGGTTGGCCGCGCTGTGACCCATTGGAAAGGCGGCGAGACCAGCCACAATGGCCGCGTGGCCCTGGTCACCGGTGCCGCGCGTGGCATCGGTCTGGGCATCGCGGCCTGGTTGATTTGCGAAGGCTGGCAAGTGGTCCTGAGCGATGTGGACCGCAAGCGCGGTGCCAAGGTGGCCAAGGCATTGGGCGACAACGCCTGGTTCGTCTCCATGGACGTCGCCGATGAAAAGGACGTGGTGACCGGCGTGGCGCAGGTGCTGGGCCAGTTCGGTCGCCTGGACGCCCTGGTGTGCAATGCAGCCGTCGCCGATCCCCACAGCGGCACGCTCGAGAGCCTGAGCCTGTCGCAGTGGAACCGGGTGCTGGCGGTCAACCTGAGCGGCGCCATGCTGCTGGCCAAGCATTGTGCCCCCTATCTGCGTGCTCATGGGGGCGCCATCGTCAACCTGGCCTCGACCCGCGCTCACCAGTCGGAACCCGACACCGAAGCCTATGCGGCGAGCAAGGGTGGCCTGATGGCCCTGACCCATGCGTTGGCCATCAGCCTGGGGCCAGAGATTCGCGTCAACGCCGTCAGCCCCGGCTGGATCGATGCACGTGACCCGGGCCGGCGCCGGGCCGAGCCTCTGAGCAGCACCGATCATGGGCAGCACCCGGTCGGACGCGTGGGCACCGTCGAGGACGTGGCCGCCCTGGTCGCCTGGTTGCTGTCCGGCCAAGCGTCGTTCGTCACGGGGCAGGAGTACGTGATCGACGGCGGCATGACCCGCAAGATGATCTACGTCTGACGGTCATGGCAAGGCGGGACGGGTAGGGGAGCAGGCCTTGTGGGGGCTTGCCCGCGATAGCGGTGGTGAATCCGACACATGGCCGACAGGCAAGCGCTGGCCTGTCAGCCCTGAGGTGAGTGCGCAGGCCCCATCGCTGGCAAGCCAGCTCCCACAGGTACTCATTTCAAGCAGGCAGCAGCACGATGGCGACGCCACCTGTGTGGGCTTGCCTGCGATAGCGGTGGTGAATCCGACACATGGCCGACAGGCAAGCGCTGGCCTGTCAGCCCTGAGGTGAATGCGCAGGCCCCATCGCTGGCAAGCCAGCTCCCATGGGAGGGCTGCACGCGCCTGTGTCATGCCGGTGAATCCATGGGCGCAACGACGCTATCGCGGGGCTTTTTCCAAAGACGTTGAAAGGCCCGGTGGGTAAGGGGGCAGTGCCTCTCTGAGCAAACACCGCTTCTGCCGCCCCTCCACCCGCCTGTTACCCTGCTGCTCTTGCAATGGCTGTGAAGCGGGGGCTGCCCATACGCTCAGCTTGCAGCTTGCAGCTTGCAGCTTGCAGCTTGCAGCTTGCAGCTTGCAGCTTGCAGCTTGCAGCTTGCAGCCTCTTACCCACTCCCTTAAACGCCCCCAGCATCCCACCCCCAATTTCATCTTTTTTAAAAAAAATTCAACAGGGGTGTTGACTTAGCGTCGGTACCTGCGTAAATTTCGCGGCCTCAGCGAAGCAAACGCAACAAGCGGGTGATTAGCTCAGCCGGGAGAGCATCTGCCTTACAAGCAGAGGGTCGGCGGTTCGATCCCGTCATCACCCACCACTTCACTGAGACTGTTCCTGACCCAGCCGATTCGCAAGATGACGCTAATTGAGAGGAACCGGACGCAAGTCCACATGCGCAGCGGTAGTTCAGTCGGTTAGAATACCGGCCTGTCACGCCGGGGGTCGCGGGTTCGAGTCCCGTCCGCTGCGCCACTTTTTATCCAGATGGGTGCTTGCACCGGTCTGAGGTCAGAAGCCAGGTAGAAGGTTTGCCAAGCTTCCAGGCCAGATCCCAGTTTCAATCGGGCGCAAGCCTGAGCGATACGCAGCGGTAGTTCAGTCGGTTAGAATACCGGCCTGTCACGCCGGGGGTCGCGGGTTCGAGTCCCGTCCGCTGCGCCATATCCGCTTCGAGGTCACTGAACGCCTTGAAGCACAGAAAAAGCGACCTTCGGGTCGCTTTTTTTGTTTCTGCCGGTTGCCCGTGCCGCATCGGGCGAACGGCCTCGCGCTTGACGATGTTCATGGACCAATGGTTTCAGCAGGCGCGCGATGTCATGCACAATACGTGTCCGTCTTGTCCCGGAATCCGCAATGTCTGGAAAACCGCTCTTCAGTACGCTTGGATTGGCTTTGCTGCTGGCAGGCCTGGCAGGCTGTGCCTCGAAAAAAACCGCCATCTACGAACATGAGCACTTCGACGATTCAGGCACCTTTTCACGTGCTTTCTCGGTCAACGAAGCCAGCTCCTGCGAAGCGGCACGCCGGGCATTGTTGAGCCAGGGCTACATCATCACCAGCAGCAGCGCCAACCAGGTCGCGGGCAACAAGAGCTTCCAGCAGAACAGCGAGAACCACCTGCAGATCAGTTTCAACATTACCTGCGCGCCGGACAGTGCGGACACCGGCGGCTCCACCCTGTTCGCCAATGCCTTGCAGGATCGCTACAGCCTCAAGAAGTCCAATACCTCGGCCAGCCTCGGGGTAGGGGTGCTGGGTTCGGTATCGATGCCGATCGGCTCGAGCGATGACTCGATGGTCAAGGTCGCCAGCGAAACCGTGACGGCACCCCAGTTCTACGAGCGTTACTTCGCGCTGGTGGAAAGCTACCTGCCCAAGCCGCGCAAGGCTGCCCCCGAGGCGGCACCCGTCAGCCCACCTGCGGCCGCCTCGCTGGGTCTGCCAGGCACGGCCACGACGGCCCTGGCCCCCGAGCCGGCGCCGTCCACCCCGCCAGTCGCGCCCGTCGAGGCGCCTCAGCCCGACACTACGCCACCTGTCTCAGGGGTGACGCAGGCCACGCCTGTCGAGCCGCCTGCCACCGATTCGAGTGGCCAGAACGTCCAGGGCTCTCAGGGCGGTCAAGGGGCTCAGGACGCTTCTCCAGCCGTATCCGGCACGTCCGACGCTTCATCGGCACCCGTACCTGCCTCTGACGAACAGCAGGGCTCGCAGCCGATAGCGCCGCCTGCCGAGGCTGCGCCGCTTCAGATTCAGACCGAGACGCCGGAAACGCCGGCGACAGCGCCTGAGGTTTCGCCTTGAGTCGAGACGCGTGCGCCGTCCTTCCTGAAACGGGCTGATACAAGCGGGCCAGACACGCTGTGAACCCCTGCGCTGCGGATCGCTCATAACACTGTCATGGCGTTTTCATCATCGCGCTGTAGCGTGACGCCCTGACACCGCCTTATGAGCCGATCAGGAGCCAGACCCATGGATGATTATCAGGAAGAGCTGCTCGAGTCCCGCGCCGTCGAATTCGACACGGCCGAACCGGCTGAAGACGCCACCGAGCTCTAGTCGGTCCCGGCCCCGCGGCGCTGTTCGCGGCGATAGTCGCCTGGCGTCTTGCCCGCCCAGCGTTTGAACGCACGCTGGAACGCCTCGGCCGAGGCGAATCCCAGCAGGTAGGCGATCTCGCCAAAGCTCGAGGCGGTATCCCGAATGTAGGCCTCGGCCAGGTCGCGCCGTGTGTCGTTGAGCAGCGTACGGAATTGAGTGCCCTCGGCGGCCAGTCGACGGCGCACGGTCCAGGCAGGCAGCTGCAGGTGCCGGGCGATGGTCTTCAGGTCCGGCTCCCGTCCACCGCTGAGCAAGGGGCCGAGGCAGCGCGTCACGTGCTCCGACACACTGCGCAGACGTGTGCGCTGTTCGAGGTCCGCCTCGCACAGCTGCAGCAGATGCTGCCACGTGCCTGGGCAATGCCAGGGGTTGGGCAGGTCCAGCAGTGTGTGGCTCAGGTGCAACCGATTGGTGGGGGCGGCGAAGCGCACGTTCGAGGTGCACAGTGGTGCGTAGTGCGCGGCGTAGTCGGGTGCTTCGAAGGCGATCTCCAAGCGGTCGGCTTGCACGGGCACGTTCACCAGGCCGCCGAGCTGCGCCAGCCAGCCGCTCAGGACCGAATCGACCACGAACCGGTTGTAGTCGTTGTACGGGTCGATGGCGTAGAAGCACAGCCAGGCGCCCTGTGCATCGGCTTGGTAGGACGACTGCCCACGGTAGTTGACGGCGTACAACGGTTCGAAGCGCAACAGGGTGCGCGCGGCCTCGCCCAGGGTCGGTGCCTGGGCGGCGGCCATGCCAGCCAGGCCGGCCTGGGGCAGGCGACTCAGGCGGCCCATGTGCAGGCCCAGGGCGGGTTCGCCGCTCAACGAAAGCGCAGCATGTCCCAGGTGCATGTAGCGAGGGATCGACAGCCGTGCACCAGGCTGCGCCAGAAGCGCGTCGCCTAGGCCGTAGCGTTGCAGCAACCCTTTGCCGTCGTGCCCGCGCTGCGTGAGGGCCTCGGCCAGCGGCAGGGTGAAGGCCACCGACAGATCACCCAGGCGTACCCGCGGAGTCGGCATGGGCTACAGCCAGACGTTCAACAGGCGCGCACCTGCATGGGGCTGGCCACTGAAGGATTGACCGCCGACACCGGCGAAACCTTGCCCATCGCTGCCCATGTCCCAGAACTGACCACGCAGGAAGACCGTCATGCGCGTCGCCGGGTTGGACGGTGCGCCGACCAGCGTATGCCAGGCGGCCTGCTCGCTGACCTCGCCTGGTTTCAAGGGCAGGTGAACGCTCGACGGTTGATGGCGGTTGCCGCGCCATGGGGCCGTCCAACGGTCGCGCCCACCGAGAAAGGCGGGGTTGGCGACCAGGTCGACCGACTGCCTGGCCAACTGCTGCTGATTCTGTGGGTACCAGCTGTCGCTGCCGACCAGCACGCCCAGCGTGCCTGCCGGGGTGGCGAAGGTCTGCAGCGGTTGTGCCTGCTCGCCCTGAATGAAGCGTCGTACGTCGCTGTCGGGAAAGCGCTGGCGTTGCGGCTGCCCCAGCACCGCTCCCGTGGCATCGAACACCACGCTGCAATTGAACAGGGCGCCCGTGCCAGGGTACAGCGTTCCCTGTTCGGCGTAGGGCGCAGGCAGCACGATCGAGCCGGCCACCAAGGTCACGGCGAACTCCTTGGCCAGCCCGCCGAACAAGGCCTGGTAATCGGCTGCCATTTGCCCGGCCTTCATGCGCAGGTGCGCATCGCCACGACGGTCCTCGCCCTCGGCCATCAGGACGGCCAGGCCATAGCGCACAGGGTTGCTGATCTCCAGCCACTGCAAGGCCTCCCGGCGTTGCGTCACCTGGTACAGCGCGTTCTTTTCGCCGCGTGCCCACAGCCACGTGCCCACGTGTTCGGGCAACACCACCACGGTTCTGGGGGTCAGCAGGCCCAGCGCCCTGGCCTGGTCGAAGTAGGCGGCCAGCTTGCGGTGCAGGCGTTGCAGGTTCTGGTAGTCGACCGGATAGAGCAGCGGCTCGATGCCCAGCAGATTGCCGCGGTCGCTCGGGGTGCCGTGGTCGAGCGCCACGGTGATGCGCAGATCGGACAGGTAATGGCCTTCCGGGCGCTGCAGCGTCCAGAGGCCATAGCCGCTCAGGGCGAGGAGGAGTGCCAGTGCGCACGCACCGACCAGGAATTTACGCATGTGGACGTCACTGAAAAGAACGGCGCCGTGCCGCGTTCGTCGTCGGCCGATCGGGCGAGCGGCCAGCCTGGTGGCTCACCATACCATCGCACAGGGGGTCGGGTCTTGCCTGTGCGCCAAGAACGCCTCTGGGCGACGTGCAGGAGCGGTCTGGGGGCCAAAAGCAGAGCGCATGCCCCTTCACGGGACGTGAGGCGCGCGAGCGAGGCGCCAATACGTCAGTCGCGCGCTGGGGCGAGCGGGGTGACGAAACCGCCGGTCACGATATGCCGAGGATCGGTGACAGACAGCTGATCACCGATCAGCGTGTTGAAATCCTGCATGGACCAGGGCTTGGGCAGGAAGTCGACGTTCGGTGGCAAGGGGGAGGCCAGCTTGTTGTGGTAGCCGCTCATGACCACGATGTTCAGGCCAGGCGTCTGTTGCCGGGCCAGGCATGCGAGTTCGAGTCCATCGAGCGTGCCTGGGGTCCGGACGTCAGTGAGCAGCAGGGCCCAGGCTTGTCGGGTGAGCATGGCCGCGCCTTCGTCGGCGGTGGCGACGGCCGTCACCTCGGCGCCCAGGTCTTCCAGGGCCATGACGATGAGTTCTCGAAGACTGGGTTCGTCCTCTATCAGCAACACGGTCGGTAACGCTTTCATAGTGATGAGTGATTCCATGTTGCATCGGGCGCGAAGCGCTTCTCCCACGGATGACGGCATGCGGACTTCACGCTTGCTAGAACGGCGCTGCGCCGTCGAAGGCGTTCGCCGACGAGTCAGACACCTGCTGACGGCAGTAGATTCCCTTGTCCCGCGCCGTGAAGCCCACAAATTTTTTCGATGGGGTCGATAGCGACGCGCGTTGCAGGTCGGCTCAAGCGCTGTGTCCCCACCTTGCGCGCAGTGGCGACCCACGGTCGACGCGCGTCCAGGCGATGAAGTTGTATCGCCCCGCAGGCGAGCCGACGATCGGTCGTCAGCGGTCGGCGTGCTGCGTCAGGAAAGACCAGCGCAAGTCGCTCATGGTGTGGACCGGGACGGTCCTGGAACAGGCGATGCCCAGACCGACGCCGATAATCGCGTGGCGACCGGTGTACGGGTTCGACAGACCCGGCAAAGGCTGGCACGACACAACAAAAACAACCGCAAAGGGGCTCAGATGGCTACGCAACCGATCGACGAGGTCATGGGCCTTGGGGTGACCGACCCTTCCAACACCGCCGAGGCCCGCCAGGACCGTTCGCTCGAAGGCCGACTCGACGGCTGGGTGTTCGGCGTGACCAGCGTCATCGCTTTGGCCTTCATCCTGTGGGGCTTTCTCAACCAGGCCAACCTCGCCGCCAGCGCGTCCACGGCCCAGTCCTGGGTCATCGTGAACTTCGGCTGGTTCTTCGTGCTCACCTCGAGCTTGATCGTGGCCTTCGTGCTGTGGCTGGCGGCCAGTCGGTACGGGCGGATTCCGCTCGGTTGCGACGGCGAGGCACCAGAGTTTCGTACCCTTTCCTGGGTGGCCATGATGTTCAGCGCCGGCATGGGCATCGGCCTGATGTTCTTCGGGGTCGCCGAACCCCTCTCGCACTACGTCAATCCGCCGCCCGGCACCGTGGCGGGCCAGTCCAACGAAGCGTTGCAGGTGGCGATGGCTACCACGCTGTTCCACTGGACGCTGCACCCTTGGGCCATGTACGCCATCGTCGGGCTGGTGATCGCCTACGGCACCTTCCGTCGGGGCCGCTCGCAACTGATCTCCGCCGCCTTCCGGCCGTTGATCGGCCGGCACGCCAATGGCCCGGCCGGGCGCCTGATCGACATGATGGCAATCTTCGCCACGCTGTTCGGTTCGGCCGCGTCGCTCGGTCTGGGCGCCCTGCAGATCGCCGGTGGTCTCGAGTACAACGGCTGGATCGAACATCCCGGCAAGCTGCTGCACATCCTCATCATCACCATTCTCACCGTGGCCTTCGTGGCCTCGGCGGTTTCCGGCATCGGCAAAGGCATCCAGTGGCTGTCCAACACCAACATGGTGCTGGCCCTGGTGCTGGCACTGTTCGTGTTCATGGTCGGGCCGACCTTGCTGATGCTCAACCTGCTGCCGACCTCGATCGGCATCTACGTCAAGCTGCTGCCGGAAATGATGGCGCGCACCACCGCCAGCGGCGGCGTGCAGATGGGTGACTGGCTGGCCGGCTGGACCGTGTTCTATTGGGCCTGGTGGGTGTCCTGGACCCCCTTCGTCGGCATGTTCATCGCCCGCATCAGCCGGGGCCGCACCATCCGCCAGTTCGTCAGCGGCGTGCTGCTGGTGCCCAGCCTGGTCAGCCTGATCTGGTTCGCCATCTTCGGCGGCGCCAGCATCGACGCCCTGCGCGAAGGGGCCTTCCAGCTCACCAACGGTGCGGTCAATAGCAACCATGCGCTGTACGAGCTGCTGGCCACCTACCCCTGGGCCTCGGTCACTTCGGTGCTGGTGATGATCCTGGTGGGCATCTTCTTCGTCTCGGGGGCCGACGCCGCTTCGCTGGTCATGGGCACGCTGTCCGAGCACGGCACCACCGAGCCTTCGCGGCGCACGGTGATCTTCTGGGGCGGACTGACCGGCACAGTCGCGGCGATCATGCTGGCGATCGGCGATCCGTCCGACCCGGGGTCGGCGCTGACCGGGCTGCAGAACCTCACCATCGTGGTGGCGCTGCCGTTCGTCATCGTGATGGTCCTGCTCTGCCTGGCCCTGTACCGCGACCTGCGTAAGGACCCGATGATGCTGCGGCACCTGCGCGGCAGCGAGCTGATCGAGAAGGCGGTGCTGTATGGCGCGGTGAAGCACGGCGAGGAATTCCACATCGTGGTCAAGGAAACCAAGGTCGCGCCGGCACCGGCCCCGGTCGAGAAACCGGCGCCGCTGTCGGAGCATTGACCAGGACCACGCCTGGGCACGCTGTCCGATACGATCAGAAAGTTGTCACTTTCGGTCATTGAGGCGCGTGCCTGGGCTGGGTAATGTCGGCGCATGACGACAGGCCCGACCGACAAGGTGCCTGCGTCCCGTGTTCGCCGACTCTGGAGATGCCCGATGGCCGCTACCCCTTACCCCCACCTGTTGGCCCCGCTGGACCTGGGCTTCACCACCCTGCGCAACCGCACCCTGATGGGCTCGATGCACACGGGGCTCGAGGAACGCCCGGAGGGCTTCGCGCGCATGGCGGCGTACTTCGCCGAACGTGCCCGTGGCGGTGTGGGGCTCATGGTGACCGGGGGCATCGCGCCGAACGAGGAGGGCGCGGTGTACGCCGGGGCGGCCAAGCTCACCACCGAGCAGGAGGCCGAGCGCCACCGCGTGGTGACCGAGGCGGTGCACCAGGCCGGCGGCAAGATCTGCCTGCAGATCCTGCATGCCGGGCGCTACGCCTACAGCCCCAAGCAGGTCGCACCCAGCGCCATCCGGGCGCCGATCAACCCGTTCACGCCCCACGCGCTGGACGAGGCGGGCATCGAGAAGCAGATCGCCGATTTCGTCCGCTGCGCCGAGCTGGCCCAGTTCGCCGGCTACGATGGCGTCGAGATCATGGGTTCGGAAGGCTACTTCATCAATCAGTTCCTGGTCGCCCAGACCAACCAGCGCGACGACCGCTGGGGCGGCAGCTATGCCAACCGCATGCGCCTGGCGGTGGAGATCGTGCGCCGCGTGCGCGACGCTGTCGGTGAGCGTTTCATCCTGATCTTCCGCCTGTCGATGCTCGACCTGGTGCAACAGGGCAGCGACTGGGGCGAGGTGGTGACGCTGGCCAAGGCCATCGAGCAGGCCGGCGCCACCCTGATCAACACTGGTATCGGCTGGCACGAGGCGCGCATTCCGACCATCGCCACCAAGGTGCCGCGCGCAGCGTTCACCCAGGTCACCGCCAAGTTGCGCGGCGAGGTGGGGATCCCCCTGATCACCACCAACCGGATCAACACGCCGGAGGTGGCCGAGGCCGTGCTGGCGGCTGGCGATGCGGACATGGTCTCCATGGCGCGACCGTTCCTCGCCGACCCCGAGTTCGTCAACAAGGCCGCCGCCGGCCTGGGGTCACGCATCAACACCTGCATCGGCTGCAACCAGGCCTGCCTGGACCACACCTTCGCTGGCAAGTTGACCAGTTGCCTGGTCAACCCCCGTGCCTGCCACGAAACCGAACTCACCTACGCGCCGACTGAGCAACTGCGCCGCCTCGCCGTGGTGGGCGCCGGGCCGGCGGGCCTCGCCTGCGCGAGCGTGGCGGCCGAGCGCGGGCACCAGGTGACGCTGTTCGACGCGGCGTCCGAGATCGGCGGCCAGTTCAACGTGGCCAAGCGCGTGCCGGGCAAGGAGGAGTTCGCCGAAACCCTGCGTTACTTCGACCACCGCCTGCGCGACCTCGGTGTGCAGGTGCGACTGGGGCAGCGGGTCGACGCCGAGGCGCTGCTGGCCGAGGGGTACGACGAGGTGGTACTGGCTACCGGGATCACGCCACGGGTGCCGGCCATTGCAGGCATCGATCACCCCAAGGTTCTGAGCTACCTGGACGTGCTGCGCGAACGCTGTCCGGTCGGACCGCGTGTCGCGGTGATCGGGGCCGGTGGCATCGGGTTCGACACCAGCGAGTACCTGGTGCACGCCGGGCCTGCCACCAGCCTGGACCGCGAGGCGTTCTGGGCCGAGTGGGGCATCGACAGCCAACTCCAGGCGCGTGGCGGTGTGGCGGGTGTGACGCCGCGTCCGGCCCCGGCGGCGCGGGAGGTGTACCTGCTGCAGCGCAGCGCCTCCAAGGTCGGCGATGGCCTGGGCAAGACCACCGGCTGGATCCATCGGGCCGGGCTGAAGCAGCGTGGGGTCCGCATGCTCAATAGCGTGGAATACCTGAAGATCGACGATGCCGGGCTGCACGTGCGCATCGCGGGGGGCGAGCCACAGGTGCTGGAGGTGGACAACGTGGTGATCTGCGCCGGTCAGGAGCCGCTGCGTGACCTGTACGAGACGCTGATCGCCGCCGGGCAGTCGACCCACCTGGTCGGCGGTGCGGACGTGGCGGCCGAGCTCGATGCCAAGCGGGCCATCAACCAGGCCTCGAGGTTGGCCGCGACCTTGTGACCCACGGCCGCCGGTGAGGGCTCGAAGCGGACGACGGTCGCTTGCTACACTCGCGCGCCCTTCATCTGCGCGATGCCCATGACCTGCGACCGCTTCGACGTGCCCCATGCGCCGCTCGACCCCTTGGACCTGCCCTGGCTGGCCACTGCCGGGGTACAAGCCGCCGTCCTGCGCCTGGACCGGGTCGATCCGTTGATCACCGGCAACAAGGGCTTCAAGTTGCGCGATCACCTGATCCAGGCCTGGCGCGCCGATGCGCCCGGCCTGGTGAGCCTGGGCGGCGCCCACTCCAATCACCTGCACGCCCTGGCGGCGGCCGGCAAGCGCTTCGGTTTCGCCACCGCCGGCCTGCTGCGCGGCCAGTACCAGGACACTCCGACGGTGCGCGACCTCCAGGCCTTCGGCATGCACCTGCACTGGCTGGGGCACGGCGGCTACCGGGCTCGGCACGAGGCCGATTTCTGGCAGCCGTGGCAGGCACGCTATCCCGGCTGGCACTGCATTCCCGAGGGTGGCGGTGGCCGATTGGGCATGGGCGGCTGTGCGGTGTTGCTGGAGCAGGTCCGCGCGCAACTGCCACGACTGGGCTGGGACGATCATGATGCCTGGTGGCTGGCGGTCGGCACCGGCACCACGCTCGCGGGCCTGGTACAGGCCGAGCAGGGGCGTCACCCGGTGCATGGCGCCCTGGCCGTGCCGGCCCGCTATGGGGTAGCGCGGGACGTGCAGGCGCTGGTGGGCGAGGGCGGCTACCGCCTGCACGAGGCCTGCGGGGCCGGGTTCGGTCAGGTCGACACGGCCCTACGGCAGTTCATGGACGACTGCGAGCGCGCCAGCGGCGTGCCGTTGGAAGGGGTGTACACCGGCAAGGCCTTGCTGGCGCTGCAACGTGAAGTCCAGGCCGGTGGCGTCTCCCCGGGTACGCGCGTGGTGTTCGTGCACACCGGGGGGTTGCAGGGGCGGCGGGGGTACGAG
>NZ_JAAMQJ010000044.1 GCF_013523125.1 Pseudomonas entomophila
GTATACACCTCTGCGGCCTTCTATACGTATAGAAGGCCGCAGAGGTGTATACACCCTTGCGCACCTTATTACATATGCTTGGGGGTGTATGATGGTACGTCTATTAAGGTGAATGAGGATTGTGCTAGAGGGTGTATGTACTTAGGTTGCATACACCTTTGCACATATACCATTAAGGAATTATGCAGGCGGATAACTAGAATGGCCGCCATGGCGGGTATAGCGATCGACGAATAGCAGGAAGCCAGCAGAGGGGCGCAGGAGCGTCATACGAGAAAGGATAGGGCCTAATGCAGGCTCGTCCTTACCTGCGCAAAGCCCAGCAAACACGGGGCCTCCAGCGAACTAGGTAAGGACAAGGCATCAAGCGGGGGCGAAAAGCTGAAAATGCCTGGCGCTGCGCGCCGCTTTTGTTTGTACCTTTGACCTTTAGACCTATTGTACAAAGGTACATTTGTACGTATATTGGCGACTCACCAACAGGAGGCACGCCGACATGGCTGCAAGAGTCTGGACAGTTCAGAACCAAAAGGGCGGCACCACTAAAACCACCACCGCGACGAACATAGCCGCGTGCTTGGCCACCGTGCACAAAAAAAACGTACTCCTGGTCGACCTGGACGGCACGCAAGGATCAGCTACGGACTGGGCTAGCGCCCGCTCTGACGATGCGCCGCCAGTGCCGTGCGTGATCATGCGCGAGAACATCAAGCGCGACCTACCGCGAATCTCGGCAGGCTACGACTACGTAATTATCGACGGCGTACCGCAGATCAGCCCGCTGACCTCTGACACGGTAAAAATCGCCGACCTGGTAATCATCCCGGTACAGCCCAGCCAGTACGACATTTGGGCGACCCGCGACATGGTGCAGCTGGTCAAAGATCGCCAGGAGGTTACCGACGGCCTGCCAAAGGCAGCCCTGATGGTTGCCCGCGCAATCCGCAACACGATCATCGAGCGAACCGCGACAGAGGCCCTGCATGGCTATGAGCTACCCGTGCTCAACGCAAAGACTTACCAAAGCGTCTCGTATCTAAATGGCATTGCAGAAGGGCGCAGCGTATTCGACCTGCCGGCCAGCGACGGCGCACGGGACGACATCGAGGCCGTGACCCTGGAACTGCTGGAGATGGATAAATGACCAAGCCTGCCGCAAAAATCACGCTTGACCGCCCGAGCCGTCCGGCAAGCGAGCCAGATCAAGCGCACCTGGACAAGGCGCGGAAAGCCGTCGTGTCTGACAGCGTCGACGAGAAGCAGCTCAAGGTGATCATTTCGACCAGGTATCACAAAGGCACCACCGACATTAAAAACATGTCGGTCGACAGCGTACCGGTCAAATATCTGGTAATCGAAGCGCTCGACGACCTGTTCAGGAAGTACAGCGAGGGGAATGGGCACTACAAGATCGAGGACCAGGAGGAGCTAACGCGCCGCCTGAAATCGTTGCTGTAAAAAGCGCCTGGCAGCGGCGGCAACCGCTAACCAGGCAGGACCGATAGACCTAGAGGGGTTCACCATGTCCAAAGCGGACTATATCACAGTGCGCGGGCTCTCCCTGCGCGAAGCGGCCGAGCCGGCGAATCGCGCCCGGGTAGAGGCCTATCTCAAGCAAGAGTGCTGCGCACTCGCCTGGCACGGCTACCTGCGCATGATCGGGGAGGCCGCATGAATCGCAATGACGACACGTCCGGCCTGCAGATCCTACTTTCAGGCGCCATAGCCTTGGGGCTCATGTTCTACGCGATCGGGATCTTTGTTTACCGCCTGTACGTACACCGCGACCGCCAGATCGAGCAGGAGAGCAACGAGTGAAAATAATCCTAATCCTCGCCGTGGCCATCGCCGCTAGCCAGGCCATCGCACGCGATTGCGATGTCGATCACGACAACCGAACCGACGCCACCTGCGGCGGGCCAGATCGGGACCTCGACAACGACGGGCGCACCGACGCCACTTTCGGCGGACCCGATCGCGACCTTGATAACGACGGGCGAACAGATGCGCGCTTTGGCGGCTCCGATCGAGACGTCGACAACGACGGGCGCACCGACGCTACGTTCGGAGGACCTGATCGCGACCTCGACAACGACGGGCGCACAGATTCGCGCTTTGGCGGACCTGATAACCGGGAGGGGCGCTGAAATGGCTATCACCATTAAGGTTCGACTAAGCTGCGGCGCCTACCAGGCCCGGGCGATGCGCAAAGGTGTCACTGCCAGCAGCGCCGAGAGCGCAAGGGCCGCTGCGGCGGCCGTATGCCGAAAGCTCGGACTTGACCCAGACCTGCTCGAGCAGGCCCAAGCTGAACCAGGAACAACTATCTACACGCACCAGGAGCAAGCAGCATGAGCCATATCGAAAAGATGAAGAAAGCCGCCCGTATTTCCGACCTTGAGCTCTACGACCTGGTCGTCGCCATGTACCCCGAGAAATTCGCTGCCCGTGACGAAGCCGGTGACGACCTGTGGGACGAGGTTATGCAGTTTGTCGATGAGGAGCTGTGCGGCGACCTTCTCCAGAATGAGGAGGGGCTGCGCGAGCTGCTCGGGCGAGTGCTCTTGATGACCCACCCGATCTGCGGAGCTCTTTCCGGCAAGCTCTACCATGCGCTTGGCACAGTGAAGGTAAACGGCGACCAGGTACACATGATGGCCGCAGCAAAAACCGAACTGACGACCTTTGGCGGCATGACAATCGTAGAGGATTCAGCCGTTCCGCCTGGTAAAGCCTTCATCGTTCAGGACGACAAGCCCCTAGCCGAACTGCGCATTGTCGGCAATGACGAAGGCCGCTGAAATGGCAGATCGCGATTTCTACGCGGATTGCCCGCACTGCGACCGATGCGAGTTCGTCGACGAGGACGACTGGTTCGAGCACGTCAGTATGTGCGAATGGGAGCAGG
This sequence comes from Pseudomonas entomophila, assembly GCF_013523125.1. Lineage (GTDB taxonomy): Bacteria > Pseudomonadota > Gammaproteobacteria > Pseudomonadales > Pseudomonadaceae > Aquipseudomonas > Aquipseudomonas entomophila_B. The sequence goes on from NZ_JAAMQJ010000044.1 coordinate 2,909, forward strand.
AGCAGGACCGCCTGCGCGACGAGGAGGAGTAATCGCCCTGTAGCCCGACCCACAAGCCCGCCCACTCGGCGGGCTTTTTGTTACCCTGCGCGGCCTTAACCCATGGAGAAGCGCGCAGCATGAAAGCAAAGCACCTGATTATCGCCGTCGGCGCCGCCGCCCTTGTGGCGCTGGGCATTAACGACTTGATCAACAAGGACGCAAACGCGCTCGAGCGCCTTAACGACCGCGTCGGATTGAAAGTTGACTGTGAAGTGCAGAAGGTGAAGGGGCAGCGCTGGGGAGTATGCCGGTATAAAAACGGCGCACCTGCAAACGCATGGCTTGACCGAGACGGCACATGGACAGCGGGCAACGGCAATGCGATCGAAGCCTTTAATCGGCTTGAGCACGCCGAGGACAAGCAAAACCTGCCTAACGTGCAGATCGACTACGCCAACCCGCCGAGAATGCCAGCGGGACTGCTTGAGTAATCGCCAGAAACGACAAAAGCCCCCACCGCCGCAAGGCAGTGGGGGCTTTTTCATGCTGGTAATGTCGCCTCGAGCACGCAGCGGTAACCCTGCGCCTTGCTGCCGCTCTCGGTGGCTTTGTCGATTGACCACTGCCCGCGCATAAAGCTCGGCCAGGTGTCATCGAGCGTGACCAGGCCCTCAGCAGCAAAAGCTGGGTTACCGGGGCAGTCAATGCGCAGCTTCATCGCCTCGCGCTTGATCTTGCGCGCCTCGCCCTCGCCTGCAGCCTTGGCCTCGGCCTCATTCTGGTAGCGCTGGCGAACGCGCTTGAACGGCTCCGAACCCGTCTCTACGACGCATTCCTTGCCCGCAGCACCATCCCACCAGACGGTTTTGCAGCCCTTGAACTTGACGCGGCTCTCGCTATCGAGCGTGGCGTTGATGAATGACCGCTCGCCGGGGCGGTTGTCATTCGTCACCGTCAGCGTCACTGGCGGCAGGGCCTTACCGCTCAGCGACTTGAGCTGACCGCGCCGACCCATGACATACAGGTCGTTGACCGGCTTTGTCACTGCGTCGTACTTGCGGGCGATTCTGGTCAGGAACCCCATATCCGTTTCGTTCGACTGGTCGACGTGATCGACCGCGATCGCGTCCAACTCGGGAGCGATGCGCGGCGAAAATCCGTGCTTGCCGGCCAGCTCGCGAAAGATGGCGCCGAGGGTCGTCGGGCCATAGCTGGCCGAACGACGCTCTTTGAACTTCGTCTCGTCAGCCACCTTGAACGGCGCAGCCGTGGCAACGATCAGCAGCAGTGCCGGGAAAAGCTGCGGTGTGGTGCGTGTTACGACGAACTCGCCCGCGTCGACGAGCCCGGTTTCCTTATAGCCCCGCCGCAGCCCGATTTTTCCGTCAACGCTCGGCAGGCCTTCCAGCCCTTCGATATTGACGGTCAGCTTAAGCGTATCCGACTCGACGCCCGCCGCGTCGACGTGCTCCCAGTCAACTAGCCGCGAGTTGATCAGCGCCGCATTGGCGCCGGTCACCTCGACCGCTGGCGTGTATCCAATGGCCATTTAACCCCCTCAGTCCCAAGCGCTTACAACTGCAGGCGTTGCGGCCTGCTCCTGGAGCTCAGGCAAGATCACCCGCAGCCCCGCTGGCAAGGTCGGCCCGTAGTCGACCAGGTCCTCGTTCAACAGCCAGAACGCAGCCTCGGCGGCGTCGTCCGACCGGCCCAGCTCGCGGTAGAGCAGGAGATTGACCGTGTCGCCGGCAATGGTCCGAACCCTACGCATTAGCGAACTCCTGCAGCTCGAGCGTCCACTCCAGGAGCGACGCCGTACCGTCATCGAGCACCCTCTTTTGCGACTCGCTGACCTCCTGCACGGTCCAGCGCCCCCACACACGACCCACGCCGTCGACCAGGACGTGCGGCGTCCTGGCGTTGACGAGGGCACGCAACTGGTCGACCTTCTGCATGCCCGCTTCCCACTGGGCTTTGCCGGTCAGTCTCAGCGTCTCCAGCCCCTGCCCGGTGTTTTGCGACAGGGGCTTGCTGCTGATGATATCCATGGTCACCCAGCCGCCCGAGGTTTTCCGGTCGAGAGTGTCGTAAGGAAAGCCACTCGAGAGGCTGAACACAAAGTTACCGAGCGCCATTTGCTGCGCCATCGTCAATCGCTCCCGTCAGTCAAAGAGGCACCGCGCCGGACGGCTAGAGGGTCGCCCCCCACGCCCGCCGCCATCATTTCCGCTTTAAGCCTGGCGATAATCTGGTCGGCCAACCGCTTGTCATAGGCCGGGTCGCCAGTCGGCTGCATGGTGATTTGCGGCGCGAAGGTGATTTGCTTGTTCTCGGTGACGGCCTTGGCCACGTCCTTGGCCGTATCGGCTGGCGCCTTGAGCTTGTCGACCAACGCGCCGAGCTGCTTGCCGATCCACTCGCCCCCGCCACTGCCTGCCAGCGCGCCAATGGCGCCACCAACTGCAGTACCGATGCCGGGCAAAATCGCCGTGCCGATCGCTGCACCCGCCGAGGCCCCTGCCCAACCCCCAGCCATGCCGCCGACGGCGCCGCCAACTTGGCCAGCGTCACCTTTGGCCAGGCCGTCTGCCGCCGTGGCAGCGCCAGAGAGCAGCATCAAGGGCGTGGCCACCTTCGCGGCGACCTTCGCCATAGGCCCAAGTACGCTCCCACCCACGGCAGCAGCCTTGGCCAGCGTACCAGGTGCTGCCTCAGCCACTGCCGCAGCCGCTGGTGCAGCACGCGACACACCAGCCAGCGCCCCCGCTGGCGCCGTCGGCAAGAACGGCGCAGGCAATGCCGCCACCGGACGCAGCGCGGACAGTGCTCGAGGTGCTGCTGCCGCCGAACCAGGTGCGCCGGAAACTCCAGGAGCAGCGCTGCCGGTTGGAACCAGGGAAAGCACCGGCGCTGCACGAGCCGCTGCGATCGGAGCACCAGGCGCACCAGGCACAGCGCTCGCAGGCGGTACCAGCGACAGTACCGGTGCCGTCCGAGGCGTCGTGAGCGGCGCACCAGGCGCTGCAGGAGCACCTTTAGGCACAAGGGTAAGAACCGGCGCCGCTTTGGCAGCCGCTGGCCCCGCTGCCGCAGCGACAGAGGCCGCAGCAGGGGCCTGGCCTAGCGGGACTGTCGAAAGCGCCGTTGGCGACGCGAGAGCGCCACTGGCGACGGTCGCCAGCCCTGCCGCAGCCATAACCGGCGCAATGACTTTCCCACCCAGCGCGGAAAGTCGCCCAAACCGGCTCGCCTTTGCCGCCGTGGTTGCAGCCTTTCCTTTGCCGCCTCCGCCGCCCGCACCACCTGCAGAACCAGCACCACCAGGTGCATTGCCGAGCCGCCCAAGTGTTGCATTCAAACGCACCACCGCCTGATCAGCAGCGATCGCCGTCCTGCCCGTGCTGGCGTCGAGCTTGGCACGCGCCAGGCCGGCGCGGTTGAACCCCTGCCCAACAAGCAAACCGACGAACTTTAGCCCAAGCGCGCCGACCTTGAGCGCAGCCAGGCCACCCGCTGCGACCGCAAGGGCACCGGTCACCCCGGGGAACGTCTCAGCAGCCCACGAAACCATGTCTACCAGGCTCCCGAGCGGGACCAGGACAGCGTTCAGTGCCGGCAACATGGCGTTGCCAACTACAGTCGAGAGCCTCGTCAGGCGAGCAGTGAACGAGTTCCAGCCGGTACGAGCGGTATTCGCAACGCCTGCCGCCTCCTGCATCATCGAGCCTTGTTCGCCGATAACAGACGTCGCGTACTTGCTTTTGTCTGCAACCATGGCAAAGGCCTTGCGTACCTCGCCGAGGTTCTCCAGGAGCGGCTGAATCGCGCCGATCGACTCCGAGCCGAACAGGTTTGTCGCGACTGCCGCCTGCTCCTCTCGGGGCTGCTCTTTGATCGCCTCGAGCACACGCATGATCGTGTCAGGGGCGTTCTGCTGCATGTCGGCGGCGAGCTGCTCGGGGTCAAAGCCGAGCTCTTTCCATTGCTCCTTTTCACCCTTTGTCGCCGACTTGCCCGCGACAAGGGCGCTGGTGAAGTTCTTGAAGCCGGTACCGGCGATTTCCTTCTCGGTGCCCGGGTTCAGCAGTGCAGCCGACAGGGCGGCGCTCTGCTCGGGCGTAAGGCCCGATGCCTTACCGACAGCGCCGTAACGCTTCACGACCGCCGCAATGTCCGCCGCCTTGGCGTTGAAGTTGTTGCCGAGGTAGTTCGTCGAGTCGGCCAGATCGAGCGTCTGCGCCCGATCCAGGCCCATGGACGCACGCCAGCCGGCCATTGTCTCGCCCGCCGTCTGTGCATCGATATCGAACGCCGAGCCCATGATCGCCGCGTCACGGGTAAAGTCCATCACCGCAGCCGTCTTGGCCTTGACGTCGATGTTTCCGTTCTTGTCCTTGAGCTCGTTGCCGATGCCCGACTGGCCCGCTGCATATTCGATCTTGGCCAGGTCGATTGCCGTCATTCCCGAGGAGGCGATTAGGCGATCGCTGGCCAGCTGCAAGTTCGCCGAGGCCATCGCCTCTTTACCGCCATCCTCGAAGTTGATCACCTTGCCGACGTCGGCCATGGCCGTTTCCATGTCCATTGCCTGCGAGATTGGCCGGCTGGCCACGTAGGCGAGCGCTGCCGTCTCCACCATTTGTCCGCGCAGGTCTGCACGGCGGTCTCGGTTGGACTGGATATTTTCTTGCGCCGATTTGACTGCAGCCAGCTTGGCGCGCTGCGCCGCAAGGGCGGAGTTAGCCGCCTCCGTTGCCGCCTCGAGGCGCTTCTGCTCGCCCGCAAGCTTGCCGGTGTCTACACCTGCAGCCGTCAGATCAGCCTTCAAGCCCTTGAGCTGGTTGCTCTCGGCCCGGTGCGCCGCCTGCAGTGTTTTGACGCTGGCGGTCGCCTTGTCCTGCGCTGTATCGAGTTTCGCCGCCGCACTGGTGGCTGCGCCAAGCTCCCGGGAAAGCCTGGCCTCCTCGATCCCGGCTGCACGCACCTGCGCAGCAGTGGCCTCGGTCGAGGCGCCAAGGGTTTTCAACGAGTCGACGGCGAGCTTGTGCTGCGCGGTCAGTTGCTCGACCTTCGCCGCCGCTGCGGCCTGCTCCCTGCTGACCTTGGCCTGCTCGACCCGAGCCGCTGCGAGCGCCGTCGTGGTGCCCTCGATCTTTTGCGTCAGCGCCACGTACCCATTGAGCGAGCGCGTGGTCTGGTTCAGTTGCTTGAGCTCGGCCTGCTGGAGCTTTAAGCCCTCCTGGAGCGCGCCCGACTTCTTTGCGAAGTCTCCGAACGTGCTCGAGTAGGCATCGACCGCAGCCAGCTTCAAAGAGTATTTAGATTCGGCCATGCCTACTCCCGTTTCACACCCAGCCGTGCGATGGCCAGCTCGTAGCGCCGCAGGCCTTTCTCAGCGTCCCATTCCAGGATTTCCGCCTCGCTCACGTTGTAGGCGAGGGGCACCACGTCGAGGATCACGTCGACGTCATTCTCGGAAAGAAGTCCGCCGGTTTGTTCAAAAAAGAGTTCAGGCGCCCCTGTAGCTGGGTCCAGTCTGGAACACTCAGGCGCTGGACCTCTGGCACGGCTAGGCCGGTGCAGTGCGCGCTGCAGAAGTCGGCGCGCTCGTCGTCGGTCTTGAGCTTGCGCATGGCCTTGGTGACTTTCATGGGGGGCACTTCGAGGTCAAGGCGCTCGATAGTGCGACCGATGCCCTTTACCGGCACCAGGAGCTCAACGCTGTCCGGGTTCTCCGGCACGCGCCCTTGAAAGTAGGAGGCCGGGAGGCTCACGTATTCGTGAATCAGCCGGGAGAGCGACACGTAGTCGGGTCGCTTGATTTCTTCCAGGTCCTCGACCGACAGGCCAGACGCCAAGCGCAGCAGCGCCTCGAAATGATCGTCCTCGTGCTCGCCCGCTTTGGCGATCGCCTCGCGATGCTCGGACACGCTGAAAGCACGCAGGGCCACCGACTCGAGGCGCTCGCCGCTGGCCGTCGTGACAGGGAACCGCAGTGGATGATCGGGCAGCTTCCAAGACTGTTTTTCTTCCATTTTTCCTTTCCTTCAAGCAACAAAAAACCGCCCGAAGGCGGTCGTTTGTGGGAGCGATCAGCCGGTTAACCGGCCATCAGGGCGAGACGACGGGCGCCCTTGAGTTGGTCGACGCCGTTGATCACGCAGACCTGCGTGCGGGTGTCGATATCGGTCACCAGCACGCCATTCTCGAGGCGCTTGTAGCTGCGCAGAGCCAGCTCCAGGATGGTGACTGGTTTGTCCTTCATCTTGAGGGTTTTCTCCTCAAGCACTTTCAACTTGCCGGCGCACACGTAGTAGGTGAACCACTCGTTGCCGTCCTGGTCTTCGCCCGCCTCCTGCACGGAGAGCATGACGTTATCGCCACCGGACACGCCGAGCGCCGTCATGATCGGCAGGCCGATACCCTGCAGGGTCAGCTTCGCACTCAGCGCCTTGAGGCCGGTCGCCATTTCCTCGGCGATCCAGCGACCGCCGCGCATTTCTTCCATTTCGTGATCGATCTTTGGCGGCTCGAACTCCTCAATGGTCGCCATCAGCGGCATACCTTGCAGAGTCGCGGTGATCAGTTGCCGCACGCGGTTGGTAAACATTAGAGAACTCCCTCCAGGAACTCTTCGACGATGGCGTCGGATGCGTTGAGCTGGTAGACCATGTGCTCGTTCGGCGCATAGCGCCCGTAATCGATGCAGATGAACCAGGTGCCGTTTTTGTACTTCTCGACGCTGTTCAGCTCAGGGTGCAGGTACACCTTCCCGCCCGGGATAGTCCCGTCAGCGACGAGCGTCTGCAGCCAGGCGTCGATTCGCTCAACCTCCTGATCCATGAACGACTTGGTCAGGTTTTTGGCCATGACCTTTTGGGCCGCACCGACCAGCTTTCGGGAAATGGCGTCTTCAAGCCCCACGTAGCTGATGAATTTGCCGGTGATGCTGCGGTTGCCGATCAGCGAGAAACCGCCCAGGTCAGTTCGGGCGTAGTAGCTGATGCCGTAGCTGTTCAGCAGGTCGCCCTCGGTGCTTTTGTCGAGGATGTTGTATTCGACAGTGCGCGCCACGTCCGCCGCGTAGGTGACCTGGTTGCCCGGGCTTTCCCACTGCTTGACCGAGGCCAGAGCGGCAATGGCCAGGCTCGACGGCGGCAAAAACACATTGCCCAGGGCCGCTTTCGAGTACACGGCGGGCATCTGGTGTACCAGGTAGCAACGGTCGTAACCGAGGGTAGCGCCGCCGATCGACTCGCTATTGGTCACTTGGCCGGCGACGGTGACGTCCTTGCCATCGAGCACCACGCGAGCGCGGATGCGTTTACCGATCGATGCCAGCTCACTATGCACGGCCTGATCGTGCGAGAAGCCCGGCGCGCCAATGATGGTCGGCACCTCCTGGCAGACCATCAGCGCCGACAGACCTTTGCGCTGGCCAGAGGCCGCGTCTACACCGCCGACAACGTTGGCGAGGGTCGCCGCTGGGGTGGCGCCCGACTCGACCACCACTACATAGATCGGGACCTTCACGACCTTGAGGATTTGCTTCACGGTCTGGTACAGGGTACCGGCCTCGGCACCGGTCGGGTCCAGCAACTCGGCGAGGGTGTTGCTGTTGATGCGAAACGGGGAGTTCTTGGGAATGCCCAGGCCCACATTCGGCGCCGTGCCGACAACGCCGATCACGTTATCGCCAATACCACCCATTGCCTCGGGAGATTCGCCGGCATTGAGCGTAACGCCGTTGTGCTCGAAATTCGTAACCTTCGCCATGCTTACTCAGCCTTTACAGTGGTTTTCTTGGAGGTGCTCGAGGTCCCGACGGGAGCCGCTGCAGCAGCCTCGACGGCTTCGGCCTCGGCCTTGACTTCGCTGGTCAGCCTCAAGCGCCCAGCGGTCACCAGGGCGTGCGCCTGGACGTCCAGGAGCTCCAGTTCGGCGCCCTCCGCGGCCCAGTGACCACCGCCTGTAGGGAACGGCACCACAACGGTGTATTTCTGTTTCTGGCTGATAGCCATTGATGTTCTCCAGGAACGAAAAAGGGCCGCACTTGGGCGACCCTTGGGCACAAAAAAAGCCGCTTAGCGGCCTCGGTGGGGGTGACGGTGAAGCTGGAGAGGATTAAGCGGCGTTGCCGACGCCCTGCACGCAAGCCTGAATCGCTGCGATCGCCTCATCAGCGATAACCTCTGCAGCATCATGGCTGGCAACCTTCAGCACAGCCTGCTTGCCTTTCAAGCGCAGCGCCCGCAGCTTGTACATAGCCTGCTTCCACGCTGCAGCCTCAGCCAGAATATTGTCGGTAGCGGCTTGCGCTTCCAGCCCCGCTGCATCCATCCAGGCTTGTACGGTTGGAGGCACCTCACCGGTGTAACCAGCAGCTGCAAATGCCGCCGCCTCATCTGCGGTCACCTGGTATTCCAAGGCTCGTAGCGATTCACCCAGAACCGAACGGCGGGCTGCGTCTGCGGCTTGATCGATCTGACGACAGGCCACCTGCGTGGCAGCTGCGAGTGGCAGAGCAGCGAAGTCGAAGCCGCTGTAGGTCCTACCGTCGAACTCGATAGACAGGTTGGTCTTTTGCATGATGATTCCTTAGAGGCTGCCGAGGTTGGTCAGAACGTTGGTGAGTGAGGCCGGGTTGGTTCCTGCAGCAACACCGCTGATATAGCGACCGCCGAAGTTGGCAGGGAACGTGGTGTTGTTCGCCTCGAATACGATTGCGCTCGCCGATGCAGCGACCAGGTTCCCGAGCCAGTCCGATGGCGCAAGAACCTCGCAGCCAGACAGCTTGACCGGCAGGATTGGAGTACCGCCGCTTGCGTTGGACATGAAGACGAAGTTTTTCGAGCTGCTAGGTGCAGGCGACAAGCCTGCAGGACTCGGCAGGTTCAGCTGAATATCGGTCAGCATGACCATGCCGCTGTTGTACGCGACAAAGCCGCCCTGCCAGGTGGAGCCCTCGGAGGTGGTGTAGTAGTTACAGCGCAGCTTGCGCTTAACGCCGGCAACATCGGAACACACGCTCATCGAGCGGCTATTCACAGCCACCTGAGTATCCAGTACGTAGTCAGCCTGCAGGTAGCAAATGACGAATCCGCCAACAGGCGTGTTGTACAGTGCCTGCTTGAGCGATTTCAGTGGCGCCTCGGCAGTGCCGGGGTTTTTGTCATCACCGGTGATCGAGTTGATGTAGAACGATTTCTCGTTCAAGGGAACTGCCGCGATGGCCGCTGCTACCGCTGCGTTGATCTCGTTTTTCTTGCCGTTGAACGTGGCGATCAACGCGTTGCTTGCGGTAACCAAGTCTGCGATTTGCGATTCAAGACTCATGGAAAGTTAAGCTCCTAGGGTTTTTTGTGAAAAGAGGTTTTGCAGGTTGATCAACGCGGTAGCATTGGCGACGATCGCTGTCAGCATGCCTTCGCGGTCCAACTCCTGCCGTGCTTCAACTTCCTTCATGCGCTCGGTTAGATTGCCCAAAAGCTCGCCAACCACTCGGAGTTGCTTGCTCTGCGTTTCCAGCTGATCTTGCTGCTGAACGCCACGCATCATTTCAGCCACAAGTGCCGAGGCCTGTGCGGCCAACGGCTCAGCGAGGGTCAAATTCAGCCCAGCACCCGTCGAGTTGATGACTACGCTGTCTGCAGGAAGCGCCGAGAGCGACAGGTCGTATGCAAGCAGCAGCTGGGCAGTCGGGGACTTGTATGCCAGCGCCGTAGCCGGATCGGACCAGACAGCCAGCAACGTGCCGTCAGAAAGGTAGAACCCGACCTCCCTTACCCAGTACTCGAGGTCGTCATCCGCAATTGCGGTCAAGTGCAGCAGGGTCGAACTCAGCTTTTCGCCATCCGAGATTGGATAGAGCCCCTTTCGCGTTCTGAGCGCCGTTTGCGTTTTATTGGGCGTGTATCCCGTTGTGCCGAGCCCGATGTGGGTAATCTCAGCAGCAATGCCTTTGTTATCCGCCCGCCAAATGGCCGCTAGGCCTGCAGAGGTAATAACCGGCTGTAGCGGAGTGGTCATAAATAAACAGCCTCCATGGTCACCCGAACAACGCTTCGCGCCTGCGCGGCATTGGCAGTTGAAAGCGGGCTCTCGGCTTCAAGTGAAACGCCGACAGCGTCGGCGGAGTGATGGTGAATAGCTCTGGATTCGCTCGCATTTACGAACGCAAGGCCGCACCCAAATACGTCAGGCTGAACCGCCTGAGCATCAAGTGACCCGTGGTAAACGGCCCGGACGTCGCCCGCATTGGCGAGTACCAGGTTGTCCGCAAAGGTGTCAGGCTGAACCGCCTGCGCATCGAAGGTTCGCCTGTACACATTCAGCGCATGGGCACCGTTGGCGGCAACCCAGCCACCAGTGAACAGGGCGCCGACTTTCAGTGAGTAGCCACTGCGCTCACTTTTCGCAGCGTCGATTGCAGTAATCAGCCGAGGGAAAAGAGTCTCGGAAATGATCGGCTTACCATCACCCCTGTTCTGATTTACCCAAGCTACGATTCCGAACGTGTACGGCGCTCCTTTCGGTGACTGCTTGTACCAGGGCGTGAAATCCGCTGTTAACTGCAGGCCCTTGAGCGCTGATTTGATCGCCTTTGTAGTGCCCGCAAGGCGCTTGGTGGGCCAGGACATAGCAACCATCGAGCGCTTTTCTGCCTCGGGCGCGTCCGCGTCCCACTCGGCGACGCCGCGCTCAGCAGCCAGATACGACAGGAAATCGACCGGCGTCTCGGCGGGGTTCATCAGCTCAGGAAACGGCGGGACTACGCGATCAAGAAACCGCGCAAACCCGAGGTCGAGCGCCACCTCAAGCGCCGAGCTATTGGCCGGCAGCAGACTGTAATTACGCTCCTCGCTGTATCCACTCATAGCGTGCGCACCTGGACGTCAATACCGGTGCAGTACGGGGCCTGGCTATCAGTCGTGATCACCGGCGCCAAAGGCTCAAGGACCTCGATACGGACTGCGCCGGCGCCGTGCAGCTTGGCGTCAATCCAGCTCGTCTCTACCCGACCGCCTAATACGTGACAGTCATCGGCATACGCCTGCAGAGCTTTCGCGGCGGTCGACTTCACGATCGACGTGTCAGGCCCGGCGTTGATATAGGCGATCGCCCTGATTTTGTACTCTTTGATGGTCGCGCCCTGGACGGTGACGCTGTCAGTCTCGGGCACCACGTCATCGCGGGCGAAGTGCTTGCGAACAGCCGCCAGCAGCGCTGCATCAGGTGCGCCGTTGCCAGCCCGGGCCAGCACAGTGACTGCGACCTCTCCAGGTGCTGTACGCCGTCCATTGCCGTCCTTTACCTTGACCGCGTTGCCGTCCGGCGAAAACTTGTAGGTCACGACCACGACCCCTGGCGACGGCGTCGCGAGGGATACATTAGCCCGCTCGCCCAGCGTGCGAACCTCTCGCTGGTAGTGCAGCCGCGACCCGCCTGCAGGCGCGTGCGGCGCCAGGTAATAGCGAATCCTGGCTGACTCGTCGTCTTCGTAGACCGGGTCGACCGGGGGGAAAGCGCTCGGGTCGCCTGGCGAAATGACCTGGCGCTCGAGGCCCATGTCGGCGAGCCTGGCGTCGAGGTTCTTACCCGTCGCCCACCAGGCCAGCATTTGCTTGATTTTCGAGTTCCATTTGCGCTCCTGCGCCTGCAGGCGCAGCGTGAACGCCTCGAGCACCATAGTCAGGAGCTCGCTCTCATTCTCCAGGCTGTCAGCCAGTCGAGCAGAGTCACTCGGCGACCTGGTGCTCACGTACTCGACCAGGAACGCTTTGAACTCAGCGAGCAGCGTCTCGAAGTCTTCGACCAGGACGATTTCGGGGTCGGCCAGCTGATTCTGGCCAGGCAGAAGCATGCTCACAGCAGCACCTCAAAGGTCATTTTTCGGTTCGTCCAGGTACCCTCGAATCGAAGCAACAGCCCCGATTGCGACCGGCTTGCAACGACCACGGATGGCGAAAACTCACCGATTCCATTGGCTGGGTTGTAGAAGGTGGCCACCGCCTCAGATTGCGCCAGGATCAGCAGCTCATCGGTCATGTTCTTGGCCAGCAGGGCGGGCAGCTTCGATCCATATAGGGGGCGTTTCTGCCTGGTGCCGAGGGGCGTCGAGAGCGCCCGCGTGGCGCGCTGTACGAACTGGGGCCAGTCGTCGAGCTTGGCGCCGGTACTTCTGTCTATTCCGATCATGCGCCCCCCACTGGCGGGCCAGATTGAGCGCCGTCTTTTGGCATGGTGTTGTCGTGCAAGTGATCCTTGCCGACGTTCACGCCGTCATGCGTGACCTGCCCCTTGATGTGATCGAAGCCAGCGGCGCCGAGCTTGAAGCCCACAGAGCCGAGCATGACCACCAGGCCGTTGCGGTCGCCATTGACCGATAGCGGTCCGTTCTTCCAGGAGAGCGCGCTCGCAGCGTGGTCGTAGCTCCATTCGGTGCCATCCGGGTATACCTGGCGGCGCAGATTCGCCTCGACGGATGGCGCCGGGTAAGCGTCCGAGGTCAAACCACATAGCGCGACCGTGTGAGCGCCTCCGTCGCCGCCGCCGTAATTGATCAGCAGGCACTGCTCGCCAACCGACGGCACACGGGTTTCGCTAACCTCCCCCGCGCTTGGGTTCATCCATTTGATGGGCGGCGTCGTCAGATCGCCGTGGCTGACCTTGCAGGTGCCTGCACCTGCGTCTACCGCGCTCACAATGCCGATACGGTTGTGATTCTCCGACCGGCGACGCATGTCCTCGAGCTCCGTCTCGAGCTCGGCCAGGCGCTCGATCAGCGGCGCGAGCAACTGATTAACGACCCGCCGCACGAGCTCGTACATGCATTAGCCCTCCAGCGGTCGGTATTGTGTCGGGTCGTCCATGTCGTCCACTCGCCAGCTCTCAGCCACCAGCGGCATGCCTGTTACGACCGGGTCCTCGGGGAGCTTGTGAGGACCTGGCGCGATCGCCTGCCGGAACGTGCAGCCCCAGGCGTCGTACCCGTCTCGGCCCTGGTGGAAAATCGACGGGCCGCTATGGATATCGCAAGGGTACTGGCACTGGCTCCCATGGAAGCCCCAGCGGTTATCGTCCGCCAGCCGCTCCAGGGCAGCGGAGAGGTTTGTCGCCTCGAGCGCCGAGAACTTTCGCCACCTGGCCACAACAGCGTGCAAGGTGACGGTGTATTCATGGACATAGCGCCCGTCGTTCTTTTTTGTCGCCGGCGCGGTACGCTCGAGCTCGATCAGGACCGTTGCGTCACGCACGGTCCCGTCGAATTCGTCGTAGTTGGCCACGTCGACGCCCAGGCCTGCCGCATGTATCGCGTCGCCAATGGCGAAAAACAGGTCCGAGGGGTTGTTAAGAGGTCGAAAAGACATGCCGCGCCTCGCGCTCGAACTGATCAATGAAATACACCTGTGCGCGCTTCTCCCACCGCTCCAGGGCGTTGATAGCCGGCGATTCCCAGTCCTCCATCACCCGCTCAACAGGCAGGCGCTCGCGGCCCTTGCGTCGAAAAACGAGCCGGTGGCGGGTCTTCATGGGCGAGATAAAGGCGCTGTCATACTGACGATGGCCGACCGATACACCGGTCGGCGTCTGCTTGGGAGTGCCCAGGTAGTGAACACTGATAGGGCGCAGACCTACCCACAATTTGACCTCGTTGGAGGTTGACTTGCTGTACACGTTGTAGCGGTGGCGAATCGGGCTTTGCGTGATCCGCAGCTCTTTGGATATCTCCCGAGAGCTATGCGTGCGCAGCCACTGCGCGGTTCGGCGCAGTGCTCGAGCAGCAGCCAGGTCGAGCTGTTTCGTCGCCTGGCCGATGATCGATTCGACTTCTGTCCAGCCGCTGGCATCGAGTTTTAGTTCGAAGCCTGCCATTTGCCGCGCTCTCCTGCAGGCGCTGCCCGGTCACCGTAGGGAACCAGCGTCAGCACCGTGCGCAACCGCCCGAAAGGCTGGGCGTTAGCGATCGAGAACTCGGCGCCGTCGACCAGGACCTTTGCCGTGCGCCAGTTGGCCGGCAGTTGACGGGTAGCAATGTGAAAGTGTTCCTGCGCAGCTCGGCCTCGCACGTTTGCAGCACCAGGATCGATGCCGCCGCGATAGAGACTTGCCTCCGGGGCGGGCTTGCCGAACATGCCCGCGAGGTCGCGGGGCTGCTGGCCAGGCTCAACCAGGACGACTACGGCGCCGAACTCGTCAGGATCGAAAAACGTCTCGAAGTCATCGTCGCCGATCACTTCGCAGGAGACTTCTTAGCGGCCTTTTCAGCCTCTGCCGCAGCCTCGGCAGCGGCCTCGAGCTCCTCGGCGCGGAACTGCTCGAGCTCCTCGTCGTTCGCGTCGCGGGCCAGCTTCGACCCTACCCAGTCGTTACGCAGGGCGCGGTCGACTGGTACGGCAGTACCCTTGTCGACCAGCTCCTCGCCGATCCACAGGTCGTCCAGGAGCACGACCACGAAACTGGTCGGCACGCTAGTTACGGTGTTCATAGGGGTGATACCTCGTGAGAAATAGGGCTTAAAAACGGGGGCTTTCGCCCCCTACCTGCCCGCTATTTCAGGTTCGGTTAGGCTGCAGCGCGCTTGGCGATGCAGAACGATTCCTTGCGACGGTTGACGACGTCGACGTCCTGGAAAGCGCGCAGCACCAGGCCGTCGCTCGCAGCCAGCTTGGCGGCATCGACCTTGAGGTCGAGAACACCCCACAAGCCGCAGATCATTTGGGAGAAGTCGCCGAAAATCCAGGTGTCCGCTGGCACCTGGTTAGTCGCCTCGGCGCGGTGGCCATTGACCTTGTCGTTCTCCCAGATGCAGCCGCCGACGTTTGCGAACTTCAAGGTTTGCATGGCATAGCCACGCTCGATGATGCCCGTCAGGTAAGCCAGCGCGCCGCGATCGGCGTTGTAAGTGCCGATTTTGGTCAGCATGTCGACCAGCTTTCCGAAAGTGACGCCGCCGACTGGGTAGGTCAGGCCTGGAACGCCTACATCCTTGAGCAGGCCCAGTGGGGCCTTACCGCCTGGACCGGCGAGCATTGCGTAGTCGATGGCGACGCCCATGCCGTCGAGCAGGTCCTTGATGATCAGCGCCTCGATCGAGCGCGAAGCCTGCTTGCGCAGCTTGCGGGTGACCGGGATGGCACCTGCGATGGTCTTCGGCGTCATGTTCAGCGTGGTGAAGTCGAACGAGCTGTCTTGCGCGTCCTCGCCTTCGCCCAGCCACACGAACGAGGAACCGCTCGTTTTCTTCGGCAGGTCGACGTCGCCGTCGAGGCCGGTCAGCATCTGCATGCCGAGTTGTGCCATTACCGTCTTGTTGCGCAGCACGTCGGCGAACTGGTCGAGCAGCAGGTCGGTCGATACCAGCTCACCGCCCTTACCGGCCTCACCCTTGGACAGGCCACGCATCAGGATATCGTGCGGTACGTAGAAGCCGCGGGCATCCTTTTTCATGGTGGTGGCAGCGGCGATGTTGATGTCGCGCTCGAGGCCAGCCTTGCTCCAATCGCCGGTAGCGGCGGCATTGAGCGCCCGCATCAGCGAGTAGCGCTTCTGTTCCTTCTCCGAAACGCCCAGGCCGCGAGCGCTGACGTCGTGCGTCAGGAAGCCCGGCAGGTCGCGGTCGCCCTGCTTCGGCTCTGCAGCGGTGGCCGCTGGCTTCTGCTGGGGCGCTTGGCGCTCCAGGAGCACGCCACGGAATTGCTCGATGGTCTGGCCACTGGTGATGGCCTGATTAGCCAGGTCACGCTGACCGAAGCGGTCGCCCAGGGCGATGATATCGGCAATGCGGACGCGCTCAACGCTGACCGGGTCGTTCGGGTTGGCGACGGGCGCGTCGATAGTGCGCTGACCGTCGGTTTGGGCTTGCTCAGGTGGCATTTGAATACCTCGAATGGTGATGGTGTTGGTCATTGCGATGGAGCGCCCCACCCCGACGGTCGGGTCTGCAGGCACTGAAACGAGGGAAACCTCGTAGACTTCCCAGGCGGTAACGCGGTAGTGGTCCACCCCGTCGACGGTGCGCTCGAGCACCATGTCGTGAATGAGGTAGCCGCATGAGATGTTGCGGCGGACGCCGTCGACGACGTCCTGCCAGATCGGCTCGACTGCTGGGTCCCGCGAGAACTTGATCCGCGCCCTGATCTTGCGATCAGCGTCGAGCCACGCATCGAGCACGACGCCGACTTGCAATGAGCCGATATGCTCCCGGAGCAGCGGCGCACCTGCCCGCAAGCGGGTCAGGTCAGCAGATTCGGGTGAATGGTCCAGGACCTCGAAGCCGAACCAGCGCCGCACGGGGTATTCACTGGAAACCGCGACCTCGACGGTGCGCTCCTCCAGGTTGATGGTCGAAAGATCGACCGCGAAGGCTCGCTCGAGCGGCTTACCCTCAATCGTGCGCAGCACTTTCAGCGGCGCAGGACTATTCGTCGTCCTCGTCGTCGGGCTTGGAAGCATTGGCTTTATCCGTGTTGGTAGGGGGGATGGCCATCAGGCCCAGCGACTTGAGCAGCGCCTCCTCAGCTGCGATTTCCGCGAAAATCGCTTCGGGGTCGTCGCCATTGGCGCGGATGTACTCGGAGCGCGATTTCGTGCGGTTCGCGATGCTCTCGCTTGCTGCCTTCGCGTCCTTGAGCGGATCGACCCAGTCCCAGCCTCGCGGCTGCCAGGCTAGTTCGCTGCAGCGCTCGATATCCCGGGGGGAAATGTCCAGGGCGCCGGTCAACAGTGAGCAGTCAAACCAGGCCGCGCCGACGCGCTCGAGCAGATCGCTGGTGGCCAGCTCCTGCGCGCACTTGTAGAAATCTCGCTCGTCCAGCTCGCCAGAGCGCAGCGAGGAGAAGTTCACCCCCTCCAGGTCGTTGGCGAGTCGGTTGTAGCTGGGTCCGAGGCCACCAGCAGAGCTGCGCTGGCCGTCCTTCACGAAAGCCGCGTAGTCAGCACCAGGTGACGCCGTTTGATGGGGCTTGTAGCTCAGGCCGTAGGGCAGCACGCGAGCCGTGCCCGCCTCGACAGTCTCCGAAACAGCTTCGTCGGTACCCTCCTCGGGAGGGTCCAGCCATTCGGGGTTTTGCTCGTAAAAACCAGTGATCTTGGCCGACTGCTCAGCCTTGATCCTGGTCGCCGTGCGAAACTCCTCCAGGTGATGAATGTCGAGCGCCGCCGCATGGGTCCAGGTGAAGCCCCGGGCCTGGTGCGGGCGCCAGGTGTCGAATGAATGCACCAGGTCGCTCGCCGGAATCCGCTCGTACTTCTCCTCGGGGCGCTGGTAGACGTCGCCGGGATGGTTACGCAGCATCCAGTAAGCGACTGGACGCTCGTATGCGTCGAGCTCGACGCCCATGCGAATCTGGTTACCGTTGGTCAACAGCTCGTTGAGATTCAGATCGAGCCGGTCGGCCTCAAGAATCTGGACAGCGAACCCCCAGCGGTTCGGCCAGTTGCGATGCAACCGCACCAGGACCTCGCCGTCGCGGGCAAGCGTCTCGATCCAGAGCCACAGGAAAGTGACATAGGAGTAACGTCCAGTGACGTCAAAGCTCCCCTTTTTGCTGTACTTCTCCCATTCCTTCTCGATCAGGCGGCGCCTGATCCGGTCGGGCGTGCCATCCCGCAGGACCGCTTTCGACTGCAGGCGGATGCCGTAGGGGCCAATGACGTTCTGTCGCAGCAGGCGATAGAAGCGCTTGAGCAGCGATGTATTGATCGACTGCTCGCGTGCACGCTGCCGCAGCGTCTCGTGACTCCCGTAAATCGTCTGGTTGGCGTCTGCAGCGGACTGCCGAGCCGACCAGGCATCAGTCAGTCGACCGCCGCCCGCCATCTTGAATCCGCCGCGACGCCCGACCTTTGGCTCGCGCCGAGCGTCGAGGGCAGGCGTGCGCTTACTGCCCCGGCTCAGCCAGGAAAAGGCGCGTGCTAGGTTCATTGGCTTATCTCAGAGTGAATTTGACGCTGCGTCCGTAGGGCGAACGGCTGGCGTTCTGCCGCTGAACCTCCCGTCGGTACTTGGTGCGAAGGGCGTCCAGGCGCTCGATCGGGATGCGGTCGAGGCGCTGCCCGTCGATTTCGTAGCTCTGCTGATCCTTGGGGATGCGCTTCTCGAGCGCAGCCTCGATCAGATCGAGCATTCGACGCGCATGGCTGCGGGCGTCGAAGGGCTCTGCTGTTTCCAGGTTGGGAGCGACCTCGATCAGGCCGCTGGCCACCGTCAGGCGCTGATCGCCCCGAGAAGCCAGGGCCACCCAGCGATAAAGCCCAGGAGACCAGGCCGCTGTTTCATCGGCGCCCAGCTCGACCTGGAACGGAGCGCCCGGCTTAGCATTGACCGTGTGAACTGCTGGGCCTCTGAACACGTAGCGCAGCCCCCAACCGGCAGAAGCCGGTCGACCGGGCACGTCACGCGACCAGGTGGCAGAATCACCCGCGTGGAGTTTTGTCGGTTCCATTGATTCACTCGGCGCCGCCAGGAGGCGCCGAGGCGCTACCTGGTCGGTTTCTTGATGATTTTGAAGCGGGATCGAGCCTTAGCCGGGGGAGCGTCAGCGCGTCGCGCTGCAGCAGGCCGGGGGGCCGGACGGGGTTCGGGCTTTGGCCGGCGCGGCGGCGGCTCAGGGGCAGCGACAGGCTCGGCGCCGTCGTTGTCCTGGTCGTCGTCCTCTACCTCGGGCTCGTCATAGTCGCGGTCGACCTGCTCGTCGAACTCCTCGCCGGGCTGCAGGCCGGCCTTGATGGCTGGCCCAAGCTCGTCCTTGGTCAATGCGCCGAGCTTGCGACGCTGGAGCTTGTCGCGTAGCGCCATGATGTACTGCATGGCCTCGCAGTCGAGCGCATGGTTTTCGCCGACCTCCAGGAACTTGCCCAGGTCCTCGCGCCACTCCTCGCCGACGATTTCCTTGCAGTAGCTCTCGGTAACCTGCTGGTGCAACAGCCACCAGCCGGTGCGCGAGGCCTCGCGGTTCAGTCGACCGTGAACCCAGCGTTTCGCGAATGGCGAATCGAAGGCCCAGCGAGCATCGCCGCGCTTGCGCGTCTTACCCTTTTTGTCGACCTCGACCACTTCCTTGCGGAATGGCTTGTCGAGCGTCTCCCGGCCACGCAGCGCGATAACCCGGTGCTTGTTGCCGTCGTTGATGAAGCGATAGACCTGGTCGTCGCGATAACCAATGTCGATACCCGTCATGTTGATGGGGTGACCGTCGTATTCGGTTTCGATCAGGTCCGCTAGCTGGTCCCATACGCCGTCCTGCTCGGTGTCGCCCCAGAGCTCGCCCTCCTCCAGGAGCATCGAACCCATACCGGCATACCAGGCCCGCACGACGTACTCAAGTCGGCGTTTTTGAACGTCGACGGTGCAGTAGATTTTCAGCGGCTTGAGCAGCAGCTCGCCCGCCTTGTATCCGTAGCACTGCGCCTTGACCTGCTCCCAGGTCGGCACGTCACCGCCCTGCGCGTAACACTCGCCGAAACCGGTGTTGTAGACCGCCAGCAGGTCGGCAGGGTCGCCAGACTGGATAGCGGCCAACAGGTCGCGAGCGAGCGCGCCGTAGCTCTTTTTCGAGGAGAACGAGCACAGGCCGGACGCTGCGTAGGTGTAGTGCGTAGACCCTGCGGTTTCCGCCTCGCCCGTGACCTCGCCGTCGCGGCTGATCGACTGACCAGGCGCCACTGCCCGGCCACGCTCGTTCATCCAGGAGCGGTATTTACTCTGAATCTGGCACCCGTTGTTAGGGCAGGTCAGCCGGGCGTGCCGATAGGCTTCGTCGGGCGTGCATTCGTTCTCGCCGCCCTTCCCTGGCCACCACAGCAGGCCTGACCAGGGGATGAAGTATTCGCCGCACTCGGGGCACGGGACCGCCCATTCGTGACGAGTGCCCGACTGCCACAGCTTCCAGATGGTCGAGCCCAGCGCCTTGACTGAGGTCACGTCCCAATGCCACAGGCCGGTGACCTCGTGCTTGCGCTTCACCACCCGCCCGTGGGTCGGCGTGGCGGTGTAGAGGATTTTCGACCCGTCGTAGGCGTCGCCCCGGCGCTCTACGACGATCATCGTCGAGCCTTCTCCGGTGTTGACGATACGGTCGACCTCGTCGACCAGGATCAATCCGACGGAGTCAGCCGACAAGCCAGACGGCGAGCCAGCCCATACAAAGCGCAGCTTTGTGCCGGCGATCCACTTAACGAAAACAGTGCTTTTCCGCTTATCGAGCTTCTTTAGGAGCGACTCACATTCGGCGATCATGTCGTCGAATTTCGGGATAACAGCGTCTTTCAGCAGCGGCGCCGTCGGCGCCACGTACATGATCGGCACCGGGTCCTCGTCGAGGCGCTGCCCGATGATGTTCTCGAAGGTGACCGACTTGCCCATTTGGGTAGCGGTGATAATCGATATCTTGTCGTAGCACGGCTGATTCGCCGCCCACGCCACAGGCTTCATGTACGGGTTAACGTCAGGGTTAAATTTCCCGGGCCGGGGCGAGCTCGGCGGCATTACCCGGCTGTCTCGCGCCCACTCGTCACTCGCTCTCGGCGGCGGCGCCTTCACCAGTTTCGAGGCGGAGAGAATCGATTCGATCAACGTCCGCAGAGAGCTCGCGTGATCGACGTTCGAGGCGGTCGGCTGTAGCTGCCCGGACCGCCCGCGTTTCTTCAAATAGTCGAGCTCGGATAAGGGCAGGGTCATCGATAATCGCCAAGTCGGCGGCGCATCGACTCGGCAGCGAGTCGAGCTGGGTCGCATAGACCGCCGCGATTGAGGTCATCAGGTCGACGAACGTCTCGTTCGGAATGAGCCGCCCGCGCACCTGGTCGATTTCGAGCTGCAGCTTTTCCCGCCGCGCCCGCTTGAGGAGCCGATCCTCGGTTGAGGTCGAATTGAGCCCCTCCTCGTCGTCGCCTTCGTCGCCGATTTCTCGACGAACCTCGCGCAGGATCAGCCACTCAATCGCCGCTTGGCTGTCAATCTGCACAGCCACGCCGCGACCGCCGCCGCCTTGAGTCGGTAGCCCCTCCTCGATCAGCTTGGAAACCCAGCGCTCTGACTTGCCCAGCAAGTCGGCCAGGTCTTTCTTGCTGATGGTTTTGCCCATGGGAGAAAGGACCAGGTTCGCAGTGGCAAAAGGACAAAGGTACAAAGGTCCTTTGTTACCTTTGTCCTTTTGGCACTTTGTGAATTAGGTTGAGGCCCCGCCGCGCCTGGCCTAGCGGTCAGGCTGGCGATGCAGGCCGGGAGGCCTCAAGTTCGGAAGTAAGGACTGGACTTTTGCGATCCGACACGAGCGAATGCCGCGCCGTTACCGCCCGTGAAGGGGGAGGGTCCCGGGGAGGACCCAAAAACCGCCGTGCACCGCTATGGTGCGCATCAGCGCCCCGCCGACCCGCTGCCAGCGCCGCACTGGTTGGCAGCAGCAACGGCGCAGTGGCCTGTCGCAAGGTCGGCCACGAACGCCGCGTCGATCGGCTCGCCATGCTTGGCGTAGGCTTCGACGGTAGTCAGCAGGCCCGCTCGGGCAGCTTCGGAAAGGTTGCGACTCAGGCGGTAACCCTCGAGCTTCCATAGCTCCTCGCGGGCCATCGCCTCGGCGCGAGACTTAGCGCGATTTCGCCCGATCACTTCGTCGAAGTTCGCGGCGCTGACCGACGCAGCCTGACCCAGGCCGAGCACAAAGCCGGTCGGATCGATCGCGGCTGCGATCGTGGTCGTGGTGCCAGGAATGACGTAGGTGTGATAGCTCAGCTGGGCGACCAGGTCGTCTACCTGGTTCACGGTGACGCGGGGCGCTGTCAGCCCCAGCGAGGTGATTTGCTTCTCGAGTTGATGGTCTTGCATGCGTGTCCGTCCGATTGGAAAAAGGTAGGCCACAACCATGTATGGAGGCCTACCCCTTTCATTTACAAGGGGAAAACGAAAATAAAGCTCGCTGCGACGTGCCAGAAGCCCAATCGTTACCCCTTGGGTTATAACGACTGGTCACCCCCGGCTACATTCCCGCCTGCTTTTTCTCGTACTCGCGCACCAGCTCCTGCAGCGACGTCAGCCGCTCGGCTGTTTCGTTGCAGGTGGCGTAGTTGCTTGCGGTTGTCGCGGCGACGGCAGAGAGCGCAATGCCGCTGGCGGCCTCATCAGCAGCTCGGGCGGGCTCAGGGGCAGGCAGACCGGCTGCGGTTGCGTCGTGCACCCGAGCAAACCCGACAGGCACAACGCAGGCAGCATCAGCTTTCGCAGACACATAGACTGGAATCTCCTTAACGATGGTTTCGCCTCGCTCGCGGATCACCTGGACGCGGTCGACGTACTGGGTGACGATTCGGTCGCGGACGACGCCGAGCTCCTGGCCTTGCTCGAAAGCCTTGGCCAGTTGCTCGTTCTGCTCCTGGACGGTCTTCGACTTCTCGTTGATGCCCCGGACGTGGTAGCCGGCGCCGAAAGTCAGCACCAGAAGCAGTATGCAAAGGCCTGGCAGGCCGAGGCGCGCAGCAGTCATGCAACCCCCTCGAGACAAAGATCGCGCTGCAGCATGCGTCGCTTGACGATGCCGTAGCAGTTGTTCGCTAGGTCGCGGCAGTCTTTGCCGGCGACGTACATCCACAGCATGAAAGCCTGTGCTGCGCCACGGAAATCACCGGCCAGTACCAGGCGCGCCATGGACGACTTGCCGACCGCAGTGCGACCGGCATTGAACGCCATGTCGGCCAGCGCGACCTTGCACATCAGCGTCGCCTTGGGGAACGTCTGCAGCACCCAACTGACAACGGCCTGCAGGTCGTCGCGCAGGTACGCGGCACACTGCGGCCTTGTGGCCACGTCGCCACGGCGCACGCCGCTGGTGTGGCCGGTGCAGATGGTCCAGACGCCGCCCGTATCGGGATAGGCCTTTAAGCGCGTTCCCTCGAGCTCTGGCGTCATCACCAGGAGGGCGCTGGTAATCGCGGCCCGTTCGACCTCGACCGGCAAGCCCGTCTGATTGATCGTGAAGCCGGCAGCAGTGAGCGCGAGGGTCGCGGCGGCGATTGTTCGCTGCAGGAGGTTCATTGTCCGGCCTCCTGCTTGACCTGGTTGCGCTTACGGAATCGCTGCCAGGCAAACCTGGCCAGCGGGAACACCCAGCGACGGCCTACGCCGTCGAGTACCAGGAACGCCGCATAAGCGGCCATCAGGCGAATCGTCCATTCCTGGTACGTCAGGCCGTAGATCAGCAGGCCACCGCCCACGGGCGCAACCTTCGCGGCCTCAGCCTTCGCCAGGCTGACCAGCGAGAGATTTCCGTCATCCATGGGCGGCACCTATAAATAAAAAGCCCCGCACAGTGGCGGGGCGCTTGAGAGCAGGCCGAGGCCTGCAGGGAGGGAATAGTGGGGCGCCATTGTGGCGCCCGGAGGGCTTACTAATTGCCTCCTGGTGCGAATTTCAGGCACAAAAAAACCCGCTCGGTGGCGGGCTTTGTTCGCATGTATCGCAGAGTGGATAAAGTACCCTTTTTCGCGTTACTTTTGCAAGGGCCTATTCGTCTTTTTCACCTTTGGCCTTTTGTACCTTTGGCATTTTTAACAAACGCCACGGAGAATCACGCACGCGCCAGGCACGACTTTAATAGGTAAGTTCATGTACGGCTCAATGCGCTGGCGCTCTTGGCCAATGTACTTTGGTACATTTGACAAAAGGTCTGTTTGTACCTTTTCACAAATGGTCGGCAGATGCCTTACATCAAGGTCATACATCAGCTTTACAGGCCAGGAGCAGGTCACATTACGAGACAACTTGAGCTCGACCTCCCCGCAGGCGCAGCGGACATGCTCGCCGTCGCTGTATTCCTTTCCATCCTGATCGACCCATACAGCTCGAGCGTCGGACTTACGCACAATGTTTATGTGCCCTGCAGGTTCTCGACTCCAGTAGCAGTCAGCCTCCTCTCGCACTAACGATACGACCTGCCCAACCAGCCCGGCGTACCACATCATAGGATCGGTGCAGCCCACAATTTTCAGCTTGCGCATGATCACCTCACGGCCCGAGCCCAGCCGGCCCGAGCACCTTCGATAGTTGCATAGCCCTCGTCGACGTAATCGCAGGCCGGGCAGCGAGCGCCCCACTTGCCGCCCCGAGAGAAGAAGCGGGCAACGCCCTCGCCCTTGCAGTTGTGCGCCGGCATTTCCTGATCGTTCACCAGGTGCCAGGAGGCGATAGCACGGGCCTCGACGGTCGAAGCCTCTCCACGGTTGTTACAGGCCGGGCAGATCCACATGATCAGGCCGGTTTCGACCTGATGGCGGCGCTCCGGCGCCGTTGCGCAGTGCTGGCAGGGGCAGACGTTCATTGCGTCAGTAACTCGAGTCGGAGCTGCTCGAACTGCTCGAGCTACTGGAGTCGGAACCGCCCCAGCTGCTCGCGTCGCAGCCACTCGAGCGACTCCAGGAGTCATCCGAGCTGCAGCGCGAGGATGGTGCCGGTTCGTGCCGCGAGGCAGGGGCTTCGTCGTGGCGGGTCGAGTAGGATTCTGCCTGGCTCACCAGGTTGAGGGGCGACATGGGGCTCAGCGGGTTGAGCAAGTCGGTTGCCGGCGCCGGGGCCGGTGCCGGGCGAGTGCTTATCGAGCGGCACGACCGCGAAGCGGCGCGAGAAATAGAAGACAGAGCATGGTCTACTTTGGCGAGAGCGAGGGCGCGGTCTGCTTCGGCGATAGAGCCAACATGAGGGCGAGCTAGCCCAACACGTCCGCGCAACCGCTGGCGTTCTGCCTCGGCTGCGGCTTCACGCTCGCGGCGGCGGCGCTTGAGTCCAAAAATATCGAATCCGAACATGCTCTATCCCTGCTTTTTCCCAACCAGGAGCACCGCCAGCAGTAGCGCGACGATCACCAGGTCAGCACACATTGAGAGGAGTCGACTCGCCGAGTCGACCAGGACGACGCCCCCAGCCAGCCCGAAGGCCAGCCAGCGGCGAAAAGAAGTGATCAAGCCTCGATCCCGAAATCTTTGAGGCGCAGGCCCAGTTCGTTGCCGACTTCGGCCAGCACCTTGAGCTCTTCGGGGCTGATATCTCCGTCGCCCTCGGCCACGGTCAGCATGTTGACGAACACCTCCTCGGCGTCGGCAGGGTTGTTCTTGATATCGCGAATCTCGCGCATGATGTTCATGCGGCCCAAGCGGAAACCAGCCTGCAGCTGCTCGGTGAACAGGTTCACGGTGCTGGTGATTTCCGAGCCGAAGTGCTCCAGGGCCTTGTTCGCACGAATCTGGATATCGATTTGCGCGGCTTCGTTCTTGCTGATTTCGCCGTCAGACGCCGCCACCAGCAGGCAACCGCCGACAATGGCCTGCATCAGGTCGCGGTTTTCCAGTTTCTTGACCGCACGCTTAGCGCCGAACAGCTTTTTGCCCAATCCGAACATGGTGTTTCCCTCGTGGTTTTGTGTGTGGTTAAAGTGCTTTCCAGAGCGCCTCGAGCGCTTCGGTGTCGAGCTTGTCGAGCTCGTCGTGCATTGCCTGCCAGCGCCCTACCCAGTGCTGCCGGTAGTTCACCTCGGAGACTCCGAGGAGCAGCGCCACGGCCACGCCGCAGTGCCGCTCGATGCCGCAGTTTTTGAGCAACTTGTGATCCTGTACCGCCATGTGAGCCAGGCCCTGAGCCCGCTTGAGCGTCTTTGCCTGGAGCTTCCCGAGCTTTGGCGCGACCCGCTCCCACAGCACCAGGACGCAGCCTGCTTCGTCGTCCCACTCCTTTGAATCGCCGTAGGCGTAGCGAATCCAGCGGCTGTACTCGGGGGCGAGCGTGGTCACAGTGCGCACCAGGTGCGCGTCCTGGAACGCGGTCGACGGCAGGGGAATCGAGCTCTTTTTCTTTGCTCGCGTCTCGCTGTAGGTCACCCGCGTGGTGTCGCGGGCCAGGCTGGCCACGTAGTCCAGGGGAAGTTTCCCGGCCTCGTCGCTACCCTCTACGGGGCAAGCGGCGAGCTCCCGGGCGCGATGGCGAGGGAACGCATCGCGTAAACGCTGCTGCTCGACGACGCCGGTACCGGCAGCGTCAGGCTCTCGACCCGTCTCGGTGTAGTTACTGGGCGCAAGGTAGGCGAACATGAGGCGCTCCCGCAGCCATACGAGGCCCTGCGCGGTCACCAGGTCGCGACGAGCCCGGACAGTAGTCGCCGTAGCGCCGACCACTGGGCCAGGCACGAGGACCCACATATCGAGCGCGTCGACCGGGGGCGCGGGGTGTTTGATTTCAAGCGAAAAACGAGCAGTCATTGCTCAGCGCCTCCTGGCAAGAACGGAGAAACCAGCGCACAGGGAGCACCTCGAAGCCAGGGGCTTACTTGCCAGGCGCTTCGCGTCGATGTTCCTGCCGCAGGCGCCGCAGATAGGGGTGAAAATGGTGGCGTCGCGCACCAGTTCGTCGCTCAAGATCGCTCGAGCGACTGCGTCGTCCTGGCAAAGCTCCAGGCCAGAGAAAACATCAGGCGACATTCCAGACCCTCGGCGGGATACGGTCAGCGACCGCGTCTGCAGCACTCAGGCTGTCAAAGCCCTGGACGAACCAGGAGCACTCTGCCGGCTCGTCGAACTCGTAGCGCAGGACCTCGGGGCGCCCGCCAACTACAACAGCCTCGCCACGACCATCGCGACGGGGCAACTCCATCACCAGCACAGGCTGGCCGGCAGGTGTGCGCAAAAGGCGAATAGCTTTCACTCGGTCACCTCGGCGCGTGACGGAGGCGCGACCAGCAACGCGAAAGCGTCACCGTCACGCTTAGCCAGATCGGCGCCAGCGATCGCCAGCGCAGCCAGCACCGGCGCAAAGAAATGTGCAAATGCCTCGGGGTCGTTCTTGGCCAGGTTGGATGCACCATGCGCCATCAGCGTCAGCGCCTCGGCATGCTCCTGGAAGCCGCCAGCCTTACAGACGTCAGCCAGCGCCAGCGCCGTGCCGCCATAGAAGGTCATGGCAGGAACCTTCACCTGGTGCGACTGCACGACTGCGTGCTTCTGCTTCAAGCGGTAACGCTTCGAGCGCTCAGCCGACAGGCGCTTGGCGCGTTCTTCTTTGGACTCGCCCGGCACGGCGTGGAAACGCTCGCGCAGGGCCTCTTTTGACTTGGGAATGTGATCACTCTCGACGGAGTGAACCAGGCGCAGGGCGACGCTCATAGCTTCTCGCCCTTGAGGTTGGCCAGCATCATCAGCGGCAGCGGTCGGCCCGTGCCGGTCGCTAGCGCCACCAGCTCGTTGAACATGGCAGAAATAGCCTCGGTACCCTCGACCAACATGCGGTCGACGTCGGCAGGGTCGTCGGTATGGTCGTACAGGCCATCATGGGCAGGCGCGCTCGCTGCCAGAAACTCGCCGATTGCCTGGGTCACTTCGCCCAGCCTGGCCTTTGCCGACGGCACGCCGACCAGGCCAACCAGCTCAGGGATACGAACGTCGAAACAGCCGGCCATGGCCAGCAGCTCGGAGCGAGCCGAACGCTGGTAATCCTCGGGCAGACAGGAGAGCCACACCCATTTCCACTCCAAGGGGAACGGCTGGGTCGCGTGAAAAATGCGCGACACGCGCTGCGACCAGGCCTTGCGAGTCCGTTGGTAAGCCTCGACGTCGTCGGGCTCCTCGTGCTCGATCAGCCCTGCGGCAGCAAGGGCAAGTGCGAGGCGCTCGCTGGCGAATCGCTCGAGAGACCAATCCGAGTGGGCGAACCACCGGCTGGTTTGATCGACTATCACGTCACGCTCAGTTCGCGTACCCATAGCACCTTTCCCTAGAAAATTGGTCACATGTCGCTTTCCCCACATTCTCTATATTTAGAGAGAAAACGCAACCAAAATTCTAAATATCGAGTGGTGCCGATAGGCATTTAGAAGGGACAATATTTAGCCAATTAGGAGAGGGAACCATGAAGCGCGATCACACCATCGGCACCGCAATTCGGACGCGGCGGCAGGCGCTTAAATGGTCGTTGCAAAGCCTGATCGATGCCTCCGGTTTGGAGATATCGAGCGGCCACCTCGCGACCATTGAGACAAAGGACATTGCGCCTAGCGTTTATGTCGCCGCCGCCCTTGCGAAAGGGCTCGGAACCACCGTTGACGCATTGCTGCGAGAGACTCAAGACCCGGAAAGATTCAGCGAGCCTACCGTCAATATTCAGCGTGTCCCCCTTGTCACCTGGGAGACCGCCAACGAATGGGCCAGAAACCCCGATGCTAGAAGGCTTCCGTCGGGTACTGAGTGGGTCGTACCAACCGATACACCGGTCGGCCAAGTCTTCGCTTTGAAAGTCCGCGACGAGAGCATGCAGTCACCCTCGGGCGTCAGCTTTCCGGCTGGCTTTACCCTTTTCGTCGACCCTTCCCGCAAGCCCGGTGTAGGTGACTACGTGGTCGCGCACCTGGGTGACCCCACTGCGCCGGTCTTCAAGAAACTGGTTCGAGACGGGTCGGCGTTCTACCTGCAGTCCCTGAATCCGCAGTTCCCCATGCAGCAGGTCGGTGATACATTCGAGAGCATAGGTGTCGTCGTCGGCCTGCGGGCGGCGTTCGACAAAGGAGGGGTTCTATAAAAAGAGCGTCGCTGTCTTCTAAATATAGAGCGGACGACGTAAAGTAGCGGGGCTACCCGCTAACGAGCTGTATTTTTTCAAAGGCTAGAAAGGACAAAGGCCGGGGGGCTTTAGCAACCCCCCGGCCTTCGCGATAGACGCACACCTTGCGGTGTCTTACTGCAGCACATCTGATTATCTGTTTTAGCGGGCAGGTAATCAGCAAAAGAACTTGCCGTTCAGTGCTCAGTTTAGGCCCATGATGGGTCACGTCAATCGTTTGTACCTTTTCACCTTTGTACTTTTGACCAAAGGGACAAGATGACAAACGTACCACGGAGCACCGGTCTAGGGGCCTTCTATAAGGAGCGATTCGACTCCGACCCCTACAACCTGCTGGCTTACTTCGACGCGGACATCGCCGCCGTCGCCGCTGACGCTTCGCTCAAATGGGCATCGGTCAGCGCCAGCATTCGCCTCAACGGGCTGAAACTCAGCAAGTATTCAAAGACCAAGATCGAGGCCACGGAAACCCGCTACCACGGCAAGCTGATGGTGTGGGGCGACCTACGTACCAGCGAGCCGAAAAAGGCTGGTCACGAGCCGATCACCTTCCCGCAGCTGACTTTCAGCAACAACGTAACCGGCGCCGTTACCTGGAGCGGTTTCGCTGCGCTCCTGGAACTGTACCGGCGCGAGCGGGGGCTTGAGCAAACCGAGCAGCAACAGAAGTTCATGGCCGAGCAGGCCAAGCGACGCGCCGAGCGCGAGCAGCGCCAGCAGGCCGAAGAGGCCGAGGCGAAAGCCCGCGCCGAGCGTATCCATGCCGAGCGCCTGGCTTTCGAGCGCACCTGGTTCACCGGCGAGCGCAGCACCTTCACCTATGAGGAGCAACGCGGCAAAGCCTCTCGCCTGCTCGAGGGCTTCGTCGAACTGATCGGCCCGGAAGACGGCACCGCTCCTTACCTAGTCAAAAAACAGATTTCCGACATTGCGTCACGCTTCGAAATGAAAAGAATGCGTGACCGTCACGGTGTGTTCACTGCGATTCCCCTCTACGACATTCACCGCAATTTCATCGGCCTGCAGCGTCTCTACGACGACAAAAAGCTGCAGGGTACTGGCGTCAAGATGGACGGCGCTCACTGCGTGCTGGGCGACCTGGAGTCGGCAGACTACCGGTATTCCGTCGAAGGCTTTGCAACCGGCGCCAGCGTCTACTTGGCCGAGCTCGAGGCGAAACGCAACGTCGCGGTAGTGATCACGTTCAACGTCGACAACCTGTCGAAGGTGCTCCAGGTCTACGCCAAGTTTTACCCGGCCTGGCGCTTCACCAACGCCGCCGACAATGACCAATGGAAAGCCACCGGCAACGCCGGCCACCTCGCCGCGCTCGACATTCACCGTGAGCTGCAGCACGTAAGCACCCTGCCTCAGTTCGACCTGAGCGACGAGGAAGTCGCCGCAGCTAAGGC
Organism: Pseudomonas entomophila; assembly: GCF_013523125.1. GTDB lineage: Bacteria > Pseudomonadota > Gammaproteobacteria > Pseudomonadales > Pseudomonadaceae > Aquipseudomonas > Aquipseudomonas entomophila_B. The sequence continues at coordinate 32,891 of NZ_JAAMQJ010000044.1, forward strand.
GACCGGCAAGGGGCCAACCGACTGGAATGACTACCACGTCCTCTACGGCCTGAAAGCCACGGCCAAAGCCCTGCGCTCCAGGGCGAACGCGGTACGCGCCGAGAAAGACTGGTTCACCTACTGCCTGCAACGCGTGAAATACAGCGGCAAGCTCGCCGATAAAGCCGCAAAAATGGCGATCAGCTCGGGCATGAACCTGGTGCCGATCAAGTACAGCACCGACGAGGTAATCGAGCGCGTGCTCGAGCAGCTCCCCGTCGTCTGTCCTGACGCGCTGCGTATCAAGCTGCGCAGCCTGGCCCTTTGGATCGCTCGCGACCGACTGGCCAAAGCTCAGCAATTGCGTAGCTTCTCGCCTGCCGCACTGAACAAGCCGCACATTCAATACATGCCGATCGCAGCAGTGCCGCACCCCGTGCACGGTGGCCCTATGATCCCGCCACACCTGGCCGACCTGATCGAGAGCCTGGAGGGTATCGTCATCACACGGGCTCCGATGGGTTCGGGCAAAACCGAGGACCTGATCGCGCCATTGCTGCAGGCTTCGGCCAAAGGCGCCTATGTGGCACACCGTATTTCTCTGCTGGACGACGCCACTGCACGCCTGAATCTCAAGCGCGGTACCGAGGAACAGGCCGACATTTCGGTCGAGCACTATAAGCACGTCCAGGCGCACCACATGCCCTACGTCTCCCATCTGGCCTGCTGCGTCAACAGCCTGACCAACCAGAAGTTCTACAACGCCGAGGATCGCAGCTGGTTCACCACGCTGGAGACGCTCTGCATCGACGAAGCAAGCCAGGTTATCCGCCACACCACCACCGGCCCAGTCGAGGGGCGCGTCAGGGTCATGGATGCACTGATCGAGGCTGTCGCCTCGGCCAAGCGCGTGCTGCTGTGCGACGCCGACGCGAATGACACTGTTATCGAGTTCTGCGAACTGGCCCGCCCTGGGCAGATCATCACCGTTATCGAGGTGACCAGTACCGGCAGCGATATTCGCGTCGACCACGGCGACGACGAGAGTGTCTGGCAGCTGGCCGTCGACAAAATCTGCGCCGGGCGCAAGGTCCTGGTAGCGAACGATTCCGCCGAAAGCGCCAAACGCATGGCGGCGCTGATAGAGCAGAAGGTCAAAGACGGCGAGTGCAACCCCGTGCGCATGCTCCTGGTGCACTCCGAAAGTAAGGCCGACGAGGACGTCGAGGCGTTCCTCAGCGACCCCAAAGAGGAGGCGCTCAAGTACGACGTGCTGATCTACTCCCCGGCGATTTCGTCCGGGGTATCGATGGCCTGGGCGAAGCCGCATTTTGACTGCCACTTTGGCCTGTTCAGCGGCAACACTGTCGGCCCGTCCGACGCTATGCAGATGATGCGCCGCGACCGTACCGCGAAACACTATATCGTCGGCATTGGCCACGCTTCGGCCCAGCGCGAGACGAACCCCGACGTCATGTATCGTGGCATGCTGGCGCTCGAGAACCTGGCCTGCCAGATCGAGCACACCCCCGACGAGTACAAGGTCACCAGGAAGAAAACAGCCTTCGACAAGGTTTATCTGTCCGCCGTTACCTCGGAAAACCGTGCGCGCTCGGGCTTTGCCAATAACCTGCTGCTGATGCTCGAGGCCGAGGGTTACCAGGTGCAGCGCCTGGACCTCAAGGGTGCCGAGGAGGAGCTCGCCGCCCAGTCCCGGGAAAACCGGAAGTTCGCGGGCGAGCTGGTGTTCGCCAAGCGCATGGACCTTATCGACCGCGTGGCCACACCGACCGAGGAGGAGTTCGTAAAGCTCCACCGGCAGGAGGTGCTCAGCGAGAGCGAAAGCGCGCAAGTCGACCGCTATCACATCGAGAACCAGCTCGGCGTAGACGAGATTACCGCCGACGACGTCGCGTTCTATGACGATCGCGGCGTGCGAAAAGTCGTCGCCCTGGAGCTGCTGCAGTCCAGCGACAAACAGGCCGAGGCTTACGACCTGGCGCAGCGCAAGGCGCGGGTCGTGCTGACGCAACACCGCTTCAAGGCGACGCCACGGGCAATGCTCGAGCGCATTTTCGAGATTCTGACCCTCGACCGCTTCACCGGCGAAGGTGAGTTCAGCAGCAAGCAGTGCCGCGAGGTCCTCGACTTCGTCCGCACTGATCAAGAAACACTGGACCTCTACAACACGCTCGGCCTCGGGCGCTACATCCCGTCGCTGGCCTCTAAGCTCTGCGCCACCACGCTGGTTAAGTCGATCCTGGAGAAGCTCGGGCAAACTGCTATCAAGCGGTCGACGAACGGGCAGAACTTGTTCGCGCTCAAGCCTGATAATTGGGAGTTCGTCATGGGCTACGTACAGCGCCGTGCAGCGAAGAACGTCCACTCCCTGACCACCCACGAGCACGAGCCCTCGCACCAGCCGCTGCTGGCGCCAGAGGAGCTCGCAGACCTGCCAGCCGCACTGCTGACCCACGGCGCCAGCAGTGACACTTTGCAGAGTGAGGGTGTAAGCACAGAAGGAAAGTATCACTTGAATACTGCGGAACGGATTTTCGCTGTAGCCGCGCAATGCGACCTCCCGCCCGGTATCTCTGCTGCTCGAGTGGTGGGGGCGCTGAACCCCGATATCGCGGTTCGACTGGCTGATCCGGGAATCGACCTGGCCTCGGCAAAATGGATGCTCAACTACGCGGCCCAGCTCATTGCCCGGTAACCGCGCTATACTGTATGAAAGTACAGTAGTGGCTTTTTAACACGAGGGGAGGGAATCACCTTGCAGTGCCAGGATAAAATGGACGTAGCGTCCGCCAAACTCAGTCGCATTCGGTCCATGCTTAGCGTGGCGCTCAAGGCGGGAGCGGAGGCAACCAAAGGGGAACTGCTCGACGCGATCGAGTCAGCTCTCGAGGGAATCGACGCGGCAGACGCCGCGCTCAGGGAGGGAGAAAATCAGGGGGTTATGCCGGGGCGACCTGCCCCGGCAGACTTGGCAGGCAACTGCCATGATCAGCGCGTGGTGCCGTTGCCCACCAGGTCCTGATAGGCGCTCTCCCTGCTGTCACCTTCGCCCCTGGCAACCTCAACGCCATTGACTTTCGCGACAGCAAGCCACACCCCATTCACCTCAGAAACCGAAATGCGCGGTTTCGCTTTGGCCACCTCGTCCGGGACGACCGGCGCCACCGCTCTGATCGAGCGGTTAGGGGTGGCGAGGGCCTCGCTGGCCAGCTCTAGGTACTCTTTAATCAGCGGGCGGTAGCTGCCGACGTTCACGCTGATGGCCTTCTGAGTGATCCGTGCATCTGGCGCGGCCTTGACGGTGTCCTTTACCCAACGGTGAATTTTGAGCATCGCCTCGCGACCGTCGACCTTCTCGTGCTTGTCCAGGGCCTCGAGCGCCTCGAGCCGGCTCGCGTAGGGGCTGTCGATCGCTTCGGACGCAGCGGGCTTCGTGTAATCGATCTTGAATTGCTTGTATGAGCGCTGCGTGATCGCGTCGCCGTGGCCGAGCATTTCGCGCCAGAACACATCCTCGTTTACGCTTTTCCACTTGGCGTCCCGCCCGAAATGGAGTTCGAAGACGACCCGCGCCCAGATCGCCCGGGAGTCCTTGAACACACGCTCGTCGCTGCCCAGCATGCGCTTGGCCAACTGGTTCAGGTTGCTGTGCACGCGGTTGTTAATCGCGACGTTGTCCAGGTGCTGCAGCTCCAGAGCCTCGGGCAGGCTGCGCAGCTTGGCCAGCGCTTCGAGCACGGCGTCTGCCTGCACAAGGGTGTAAATGCGATAGCTAGAGCTGTAATCGAGGCCCTCGCGGCGCTTGGCCTGGCCGCTGAACTCGAGCTCGTACTCGCCGACCTTCTCGAAACGCCCCTGCTTGATCACTTCAATCTCACGGCGCCCGGTGGCCAGCGCAATGCCGAGCGCCAGATGGGAGAAGTACGGGGCGGCAACGCCGTCGCGCACCTGGACGCTGTAGAACAGCTCGTTGATGGTGTCGATCAGCTGGTAGTAGTTGACCTGGACGGTGTTCGTCGCCTTTTCCTCGAGCGCCTCTGCGGCCTCGTCGGCGAGCTGGTCGCGGGTGATGTTCGGCAGGGTCAGGTGCCGCATAACCTCGTGATCGAGCTTCATCTCGCTGATATCGCGGTAGGCGTCGGCGTCCTTGTCCTGGCGCACGAGAACAACCAGGTCGTGGTGAGCGACGCGCAGGTCGGAGATACGGGCGTGCTCGAGCAGCGCCTGCAGCTCCTCGGCATATTTCGGGTAACGCTTGGCCAGGCGCTGCACGCTCTCCTCGAGCGAATGGTGCTTCCAGTTCTGAGCGGTGATCGCCTTGCGCACAGTGGTCAGGTAGCGGCGATAGCTCGAGGCGCGAATTTTGTCCTCGCTCTTGCGGCGCTTGTCCTCGTACAGCGCGTTTTTCAGGCGATCGGCTAGGCGTCCGATGCGCTTCGTCTTCTCGCTCCTGGAGAGCTCCTGGTTATCGTCCACTGCCTTGACGTCGGTGATCAGATTCTCGATCAGTTCGCCCAGCTCTACCTTGCGCGCCATGCTGCCTCCTCGGCATTCACCCTTGTACCTGTTTCAACAGCGTAGCCCCTTTGGCATACACCGCAACACCAGACCAATCATACACCCATTTGCCATGTATGTATACACCTTTTCGCACGTCTACATACACCCTCACACTAAATCCCTAAATACATACACCCATGTAGTCAATCCAGGTAGAGTATTACATGGTGGATAGGTGCAAGGGTGCATGCACCCCTACGGCCTTCTATACGTATAGAAGGCCGTAGGGGTGCATGCAC
>NZ_JAAMQJ010000045.1 GCF_013523125.1 Pseudomonas entomophila
GAAACCCTAACAACTTCAACCACTTGACTCGCTGCGATCTCTCGAAGCGGGAGGCGAATCATACAGCGTTACAACCTGCTGTCAACCACCTTTTTCACCGCTTCCGGTCGAAACCGAAGCCCTTCCAACACCGTCTCGATTCACACAACCTGTTGATTAACAAGGCGTTTATCGTTCCGAGTGCGTTGGAAGTGGTGCGCATTATAAGGGGATCTGAACGCCCGTCAACCGTTAATTTCAAAACCCTTCACTTTTCATAGAACCTGCCGACGGTTTGCCTTCTCGCGCCAGCCGACACTATATTGCCTGCCCTGCCCTCAAAGAACGTTGTTCACTCATGAGCCCCACCCCTGCGCCCGCTTCTCGTCTTCTATTACCTGTCGGCATGCTGGTATTTGCCATGGTGTCGATTCAATCCGGCGCAACCCTGGCCAAGTCCATGTTCCCGCTCGCGGGCGCACAAGGCACGACCACGCTGCGCCTGTTCTTCGCCAGTCTGATCATGCTGGCGCTGCTTCGTCCGTGGCGTGCACGCCTGAACGCCAGCGCCTGGCGCAGCGTCATCGTCTATGGCATCGCGCTGGGTGGCATGAACCTGCTTTTCTATATGGCGGTGCGCAGCATCCCGCTGGGTGTTGCCGTCGCCCTCGAATTCACTGGCCCCCTGGCTGTCGCCCTGTTCGCTTCGCGCCGCCTGATCGACTACGTGTGGATCGTGCTGGCCGTCGCAGGCTTGTTCATGCTCATCCCCATCGGGGCCGGGCAAGGCAGCGTTGATCTGTTCGGGGCAGCCTGTGCACTGGGCGCCGGCGCGTGCTGGGCGTTGTATATCCTGTTCGGGCAACGTGCCGGCGCCGAGCATGGCGTGCAGAGCGCCGCCCTCGGCGTGGTCATCGCCACGCTTTTCGTGGCGCCCATCGGCATCGCCCACGCTGGCGCTGCACTGCTGGATGTGTCCTTGATTCCCGTGGCAGTGGCTGTAGCGGTGCTGTCCACGGCCTTGCCCTACAGCCTGGAAATGATCGCGCTGACGCGCATGCCGGCGCGCACCTTCGGCATCTTGATGAGCGTCGAGCCAGTGGTCGCGGCCTTGGCTGGCCTGGTATTCCTGGGCGAAGTCCTTAGCAGCCTGCAGTGGCTGGCGATCGGCGCCATCATCACTGCGTCCATCGGCGCGACCCTGACCACCAACGCGTCGTCCGCCCCGCCGGTGGCGGCCGACTGACGTGCGAGATTTGTCATTTGAAAGCCCGTGAGTCATTGTAGAACCCTGGTGGTCTATCCAAACGGTCACAAAGTTGTCATCTTCGAGGGCTCTACTGACCGCGCACGGACGCCCCGTTTTTTCAGGGAGAACGATTATCCACGAACTCCACGCCACAGGTCGGGCTGGGTAAGGACAGGAATGAAGCGGATTGTTATCGTCTTGGCCATGTTGGCGATCGCCGGGTGTGCTGCCACCGCCAAGACAGAAGTCAAACGCGGCAAGAAGGGCCTGCACATCAACTGCAGCGGCCTGTCATCCTCCTGGGATCGCTGCTACGACAGGGCGGCCACTGCCTGCAGCAAGAAAGGCTACAGGGTGGTCGCGCGATCAGGTGATACCGACCAGGAGGAAGGCGACTACCTCTTCGGTATCAATCCAGCTGGCTATACCAGCCGCAGCATGATCGTCATCTGCAAATAGCTGAGGCTGACCGCTCCCTGCGTGCCGTCGAACCCTGTCCCGCTAGACTGCTTGCGTGCGCAGTTCAAGCCACGCTCGCGCTGCCCCCTCCACCCACGGCTGCAATCGTGCGCGCACCTGCGCGTGGTAGTCATTGAGCCATTGTCTTTCCGCCGTGCTGAGCTGCTCGATCAGCAGACAGCGCGTGTCGATCGGACACAGCGTGAGCGTTTCGAACGACAGGAACCGCCCGAACGCGCTTTCCCCTGCTTCGCGATTGACCACCAGGTTCTCGATGCGCACCCCCCACTGGTCTGGCCGATAGGTGCCTGGCTCGATCGACGTGACCATGCCAGGCAACATCGCCATGTGCGCTGCAGCACGAGCCTGGTAAGCGATGACCTGGGGTCCTTCGTGGACGTTGAGGAAGTACCCCACGCCATGACCGGTGCCATGGCCATAATCGACCTGGTCGACCCATAGCGGCGCTCGAGCGATGGCATCGAGGGCCGGCGACAGGATTCCCCGAGGGAACACGGCACGTGACAGCGCGATGACGCCTTGCAATATGCGCGTGCAATCGCGTTTCTGCGCGTCGCTTGGCTGACCGATCGGTACCATGCGTGTGATGTCCGTGGTCCCGCCTACATACTGCGCACCCGAATCGATGAGCAGCAGCCCGTCACCCTCGATCACTGCGTGGGCCTGTTCAGTGGCGCGGTAATGAGGCATGGCGCCGTTGGCATTGAAGCCGGCAATGGTGGCGAAGCTTGGCGACACGAAGCCAGGACGCTTGCGCCTCGCCGCCATCAGCAGGGCATCGACATCGAGCTCCGTGAGGTTGCCCTGCTCCACCTGCATCTCGAATGCTGCAAAGAATTCGCATAACGCTGCGCCATCCTGCTCCATCGCTTGCCGAATCTGCCGACACTCGTGCTCAGTCTTGCAGGCCTTGGCCAAGGTCGTGGGATTGAGCGCCTCGACCTGTTGCACGGTATCGCCTAATGCGTCCAGCCAGGCGCAGGTGGTCTTGGCAGGGTCGAACAACAGACGACTGCCTGGCGGCAACGCCGAGAGGGCCTCTGTCGCCTGGTCGTAGCCCTGGAGCGTGATGCCGTCGTCATTCAAACGCTGGCGGATGGCCGGATCGATCCTGTCCTGGGCGACGAACAGCACCGCCCGTGCCTGCCCGATCAATGCGAATGCCAGGAACACCGGGTTATAAGGCACATCGCTGCCGCGCAGGTTGAACAACCAGGCGATGTCGTCGAGGGTTGCCATGAAGTGCCAGTCCGCACCGTGGTCATGCATGGCCTGCCGCAGCGAGGCCAGCTTCTGCGCACGTGGGGTGCCGGCTTCAGGGGGCAAGTGCTCGACGATAGGCGCATTCGGCAGCACAGGGCGGTCGAGCCATGCCTTGTCGAGCAGATCATGATGGGTCATCAGCCTGGCCTGGCGCTGCGCCAAGCGTTGCCGCAACTGGCGCGCCGAAGCGAGCGACAAGGCCCTGCCATCCACAGCCACCACTTGGTCGGGCGCTGCCTGCGCCACGAGCCAGTCGAGCGCATCGGCCTGACCCGGGACCCATTTCATCAGTGTCACACCACTGTCGAGCAGCTCGCTGTGCGCTTGCTCCCAGTAGCGGCTGTCGACCCAGAGACCGGCAAAGGCATGCGTGACCACCAAGGTGCCCACGGACCCGGTGAAGCCTGACAGCCAGCGACGGCACTGCCAGTACTCGGGCAGGTATTCGGACAGATGAGGGTCGGCAGACGGTACCAGCAGGGCCTGTACGCCTCGCTGGCTCATCAGTTCCCGGACCCGTGCAAGCCGGGCGGGTATGACAGAAGGGGGGACGGCCTCGGTATTCATGGGTGCTCCTGCGCCAAGTCGAAAGGTCGGCCCTGATAATGGAGCAGCGCGCACGGCGTCGCAACGCACCTCGGCCCGTGCAGTACGAATGAACCTCACGCAGCCCGTCGAGTCAGCATGAATGGCCTGCAGCTGCTGGCAGCAGTCGAGGCGACGACGCCTGGCCATCGGCAATTGAAATTAAATGTTATAAAAAACCCCCTCACGCCTACGTATTTACACGCTTGTGGTGTCGCTTGCAGGTTGGTGATGGCGGCCACCACACGTATGATTCTGGCAAACCTTTTGCAGACTGGGACGCTATGTCTTTGATAGTGCTATTGCTTCTGCCCTTCATCGGCAGCTGCCTGGCGGCTGTCTTGCCGCACAACGCGCGCAATACCGAGTCGCTGCTGGCCGGCGCAGTAGCCCTGGCGGGCACCGTATACGTGGCGCTGCTCTATCCGCAAGTGGTCCATGGCGGCGTCATTCGCGAAGAGATCCTCTGGCTACCGAGCCTGGGCATGAACCTGGTGCTGCGCCTGGACGGCTTCGCCTGGCTTTTCTCGCTGCTGGTCCTGGGCATCGGCACGCTCGTCTCGCTGTATGCACGCTACTACATGTCACCCCAGGACCCGGTGCCACGTTTCTTCGCGTTCTTTCTGGCGTTCATGGGCGCCATGCTCGGCGTGGTCATGTCCGGCAATCTGTTGCAGATGGTGTTCTTCTGGGAACTGACCAGCCTGTTCTCGTTCTTGCTGATCGGCTACTGGCACCACCGCAACGATGCCCGGCGCGGCGCCTACATGGCGCTGATGGTGACCGGTGCAGGTGGCTTGTGCCTGTTGGTCGGCGTGCTGCTGCTCGGGCATGTGGTCGGCAGCTACGATCTCGATCAGGTCCTGGCCTCGGGCGAGCGGATCCGCCAGCATGCGCTGTATCCGGTCCTGTTGCCGCTCATCCTGCTGGGCGCCCTGACCAAGAGCGCACAGTTCCCCTTCCAGTTCTGGCTGCCCCATGCCATGGCCGCGCCGACACCGGTGTCGGCATACCTGCACTCGGCGACCATGGTCAAGGCCGGCGTGTTTCTCATGGCACGCCTGTGGCCTGCGCTGTCCGGTACCGAGGAATGGTTCTGGATCGTCAGTGGCGCGGGCGCCTGTACCCTGCTGCTGGGCGCCTTCGCTGCCATGTTCCAGAACGACCTCAAGGGCTTGCTGGCCTACTCGACCATCAGCCACCTGGGCCTGATCACGTTGCTGCTGGGCCTCAACAGCCCGTTGGCGGCCGTCGCGGCGGTATTCCATATCCTCAACCACGCCACGTTCAAGGCGTCCTTGTTCATGGCCGCCGGCATCATCGATCACGAGAGCGGCACGCGTGACATTCGCCGGCTCAGTGGGCTGTTCCGTCTATTGCCGTATACCGCGACGCTCGCCATGGTCGCCAGTGCCTCCATGGCCGGGGTTCCGTTGCTGAATGGTTTCCTGTCCAAAGAGATGTTCTTCGCCGAAACCGTGTTCATTAGCGCCACGGCCTGGGTGGAAATCGCCTTGCCGATCATCGCCACGCTGGCAGGGATCTTCAGCGTGACCTACGCCCTGCGCTTCACGGTCGACGTCTTCTTCGGGCCGCCAGCCGAAGACCTGCCGCACACGCCCCACGAACCGCCCCGCTGGATGCGTGCGCCCGTCGAGCTGCTGGTGCTCACCTGCCTGGTCGTCGGGATCTTCCCGGCGCAATCGGTCGGGCCGCTACTGGCTGCCGCCGCTCTCCCGGTGGTCGGTGGAACCTTGCCTGAATACAGTCTGGCGATCTGGCATGGCTGGAACCTGCCGCTGGTCATGAGCCTGTTGGCCATGGGCCTTGGCGTGGTGCTGTACCTGGTGCTGCGCAAGCAGTTCCGGCGCGGACGCCTGGCCTATCCGCCAGTGATCGAGCGGTTCAACGGCAAGCGCTTGTTCGAGCGCGGCCAGGTGCACCTGATGTTGCTGGCACGGCATGTCGAGAACGCGCTGACCAGCCGGCGTCTGCAGATGCAACTGCTGATGGTGGTGATCGTGGCGTTCCTCGCCGGGCTCGCACCTCTGCTCGACAGCGGCCTGACCTGGGGGGACCGGCCGAAGATTCCAGGTTCGAGCGTCTTCGTCGCGCTCTGGCTGATTGCCATCGCCTGCGCGATCGGCGCCGCCTGGCAAGCCAAGTATCACCGACTGGCGGCGCTGATCATGGTCGGGGTCTGTGGACTGATGACCTGCATCACCTTCGTCTGGTTTTCCGCGCCCGACCTGGCGCTCACGCAACTGGTGGTCGAAGTGGTGACCACCGTGCTGATCCTGCTGGGCTTGCGCTGGTTGCCGCGACGCCTGGAAGGTGTCCCACGCAGCCGTGCGCGCATCGACCGCCCCCGCCTTCGACGCCTGCGCGATCTCCTGCTCGCAGGGTTGGTCGGGGGCGGCATGGCGTTGATTTCCTATGCCATGCTCACGCGCCCGACGCCCAACGACATCTCGTCGTTCTACCTGAGCCGTGCCCTGCCCGAAGGGGGCGGCACCAACGTGGTCAACGTCATGCTGGTGGACTTCCGCGGCTTCGATACCCTGGGCGAAATCACTGTCCTGGTCGCCGTGGCGCTGACGGTCTTTGCCCTGTTGCGTCGCTTCCGCCCACCGAAGGAAAGCATGCAGCTGCCTTCGCAGCAGCGACGCATGGCGCCGGACGTGGTCACCGACCTGGTGAATCCACGCCAGGCCACCGATACCGCACTCGGCTTCATGATGGTGCCTGCAGTCCTGGTGCGCCTGCTCTTGCCGATGGCCCTGCTGGTCTCGATGTACCTGTTCATGCGCGGCCACAACCAGCCCGGCGGCGGCTTCGTGGCAGGTCTGGTGATGTCGGTCGCGTTCATCCTGCAGTACATGGTGGCCGGCACGCAGTGGGTCGAAGCCCAGATGAGCCTGCGCCCCTTGCGCTGGATGGGGACCGGCTTGATGTGCGCCACGCTGACGGGCGTTGGCGCCCTGCTGCTCGGCTATCCGTTCCTGACCACCCATACCGCCCATTTGAACCTGCCGGTGCTGGGCGAGGTGCATTTCGCCAGTGCGCTGTTCTTCGATGTCGGGGTCTACACCGTGGTGGTCGGCTCGACCTTGCTGATCCTGACCGCCCTCGCCCACCAGTCGGTACGCGCCTACCGTCCGGGGCTGGCCTCCAAATCCCGTCCTGCAGGAGCTCGTTGATGGAAGAAGTCATCGCCGTCGCCATCGGTGTCCTGGCCGCCTCGGGTGTCTGGCTCATCCTGCGCCCTCGGACCTACCAGGTCATCATGGGGCTCTGCCTGCTGTCCTATGGCGTCAACCTGTTCATCTTCAGCATGGGCAGCCTGTTCATCGGCAAGGAGCCCATCATCAAGGACGGCCTCCCGCAGGATTTGTTGCACTACACCGACCCCCTGCCCCAGGCGCTGGTATTGACCGCCATCGTCATCAGCTTCGCCATGACGGCGTTGTTCCTGGTGGTGATGCTCGCGTCGCGCGGCCTGACCGGGACCGACCACGTCGATGGCCGGGAGCGTGAGGAATGAGCGACATGAATCATCTCATCGTCGCGCCCGTGCTGTTGCCGCTGTTGACCGCCGCGTTGCTGCTGCTGATCGGCGAAAAGCATCGCCCCCTCAAGGCGCGCCTCAACCTACTGTCGACCTTGCTGGGCCTGGGGGTGGCCATGACGCTGCTGTTCTGGGTACGCGCGCACGGGCAGGCCGAATCGATCGGGGTCTACCTGCCGGGCAACTGGCCGGCGCCGTTCGGCATCGTCCTGGTGGTGGATCACCTGTCGGCCTTGATGACTACACTGACCGGCGTGATTGCCGTGTGTGCGCTGCTGTTCGCCCGTGCCCGATGGGACGCTGCAGGCGCCAGTTTCCACGCCCTGTTCCAAATCCAGTTGATGGGGCTATACGGGGCCTTCCTGACGGGTGATCTGTTCAACCTGTTCGTGTTCTTCGAGGTGCTGCTGGCCGCGTCCTACGGGCTGCTGCTGCACGGCTCCGGCCGTGCGCGGGTCAAGGCGGGGTTGCACTACATTGCCATCAATCTGTTCGCTTCGTCTCTGTTCCTGATTGGCGCTGCCATGCTGTACGGGGTGACGGGCACCCTCAACCTGGCCGACCTGGCGGTGAAGATTCCTCTGGTGCCAGAAGCTGATCGCGGTTTGCTGCATGCCGGTGCGGCCATCCTGGCCACCGCCTTCCTCACCAAGGCAGGCGTCTGGCCTCTGAACTTCTGGCTAGTGCCGGCATACGCTTCAGCAAGCGCGCCTGTCGCGGCCTTGTTCGCCATCATGACCAAGGTGGGCCTCTATGCGGTGCTGCGCGTCTGGACACTGCTGTTCTCCGCGCAAGCCGGCGCTTCGGCCTTTTTCGGCGGGCAGTGGCTAGTGTATGGCGGGTTGGTCACGCTGGCCGTGGCCGCTGTCTCGATGCTGGCAGCGCAGCGTCTGGAACGCATGGCCGCCCTGAGCATCCTGGTGTCGGCCGGTACCCTGATCGCAGCCGTCGGTTTCGGGCAGCCTATCCTGATCGGCAGTGCGCTGTTCTATCTGGTCAGCTCGACCTTGGCCCTGTGCGCCCTGTTCTTGCTGGCCGAGCTGATCGAGCGCTCACGCTCGGTCAACGAGATGCCGCTGGACGAGGAGGAAGGGCCGATTCCGGCACTGCTCGAATCGCTGCACCCGCCCAAGGGCATCAACCTGGACGACGAGCAGAAAGCCGTAATCGGCCAGGTGATTCCGTGGACGATGGCCTTTTTGGGCTTTGGTTTCATCGGCTGTGCATTGTTGATCATCGGCATGCCGCCGCTGTCCGGTTTCATCGCCAAGCTCGGCTTGATCAGCGCCCTGTTCAACCCGGCCGGGCTGGGCATGCCCACCCCGACGCCCCTCAGCGCCAGTGGCTGGATGCTGGTGATCCTGCTGATCCTGTCAGGCTTGGCGTCGCTGATCGCCTTCGGTCGTATCGGCATCCAGCGTTTCTGGAAACCGGAAGAACGCCCCTTGCCCGTCCTGCGACGTTTCGAATGCCTGCCGATCGCCATCCTGCTCGCCCTGTGCATCGGCCTGAGCCTCAGGGCCGAACCCCTGTTGCGTTACACCCAGGACGCAGCCGCGCAACTGAGCGCGCCCAAGAACTACATCAATGCCGTCATGAGTACGCGTCCGATTCCAGGCCCTACTTCACTCGCTGCAGAGGCCACACCATGAAGCGGCTATTTCCTGCACCACTGCTCTCGTTGGCACTGCTGCTGCTATGGCTGATGCTCAACGTGTCGGTCAGCCCTGGGCAGATTCTGCTCGGCATCGCATTGGGCGTCCTGGCACCCCTGCTGCTTGCACCGTTGCGTCCGCAGCAGGCACGCATCCGTCGCCCGGCAGTGATCCTGCGCCTACTGGGGCGTGTCGGCCTGGATGTCATTCTGTCGAATCTGCAAGTCGCGCGCGGCGTGCTCAGGATGCGCAAGCGTCCGCCTCGCTCGGTGTTCATCCATGTCCCGCTGGACCTGCGCAATGCCCACGGCCTGGCGGCCCTGTCGATGATCACCACGGTGGTGCCGGGTACCATCTGGTGCGAGCTGGCACTGGACCGCAGCCAGCTGTTGATGCATGTATTCGACCTGAGCATGGAAGAACACGTGTTCGTCGAACACTTCAAACGCATCTACGAACGCCCACTCATGGAGATCTTCGAATGATCGGCCTATTGCCCAGCGCCCTGATCGTCAGCCTGTTCATCTTCATCATCGCCATGGCGCTGGCGCTGGTCAGGCTGTTCCGCGGTCCGTCGGCGCAGGACCGGGTACTGGCGCTGGATTACCTGTACATCCTGGCGATGCTGACCATGCTGGTGCTGGGCATACGCTATGCGAGCGACACCTATTTCGAAGGTGCCTTGCTGATCGCGTTGTTCGGTTTCGTCGGCTCGTTCGCCCTGGGCAAGTTTCTGTTGCGTGGAGAAGTGATCGAATGAATGAAGCCACGGTACTGCCCTTTTGGCTGGACCTCGCGATGTCGGCCTTGCTGATCACTGGCAGCCTGTTCGCGCTGATCGGTGCGTTCGGCCTGGTCAGGCTCAAGGATTACTTCCAGCGCATGCATCCGCCCGCCTTGGCCTCGACCCTTGGCGCCTGGTGCATCGCGCTGGCCTCGATCCTGTACTTCTCCTGGCTCAAGGAAGCCCCCGTGCTGCATGCATGGCTGATTCCCGTGCTGTTGTCACTCACGGTACCCGTCACGACGCTGTTGCTTGCCCGTGCAGCGCTGTTTCGAAAGCGTGCGGCAGGCGACGATGTCCCCGCGGAAATCAGCGACGGCGATCGCAGCGGCAACTGAGCACGGCGCACCGTGCTCCTCGACGCCACCGATCTATTCGCTGGCCTTGAACGTCGTCAGTTCGCCCTTGCGCCATTTGGCGACCTTGCCAGTAACGGCCTTGAGGGTCTTGGCCAGCCCTTCGCGCAGTTGCTCGTGCGCCGCGAACACCAGCACGGCCGTGTGAGCCTCGCGAAACACGATGCCTTCCCCTTCCGATGTGGAGACGTACGCATAGTCGCCTACGCCATACACGCTCAGCTTGATGTCGCGGAAACGGATATCCAGTTTGCCTCCGTCGCGGCTTGGCAACACCGCCGCGCGGAAGTGGTCGCCTACCTTCAGTTCCAGCCGTTGTTTGTCATCGACCACCAACGCGCTGTCCGTATCGATTTCTGCCATGTAGAGACCTTCGGCATTCTGCTCGGTCACGTACACGTAACGCCCTTGAAACTGCTTGACCAGTTTGGCCCGCAAATCACCCAACACGAACAGCGCGTGGGTATCCAGAGTACTGACTGCCAATGAACAATTCCTCACATCAGGTCTATCCCGTGCCTCGCGAACAGACGAATGCTAAAGCGACGGTGCTTCAATCGAAGATAAGGGGTCGGCGTCCCATCGTCTGTACATATTGGCAACAGCGGACGCAGGAAAACTGACGGGTGCCAGCACGCTTTTGCCAAGGAGCGGACGTCGTCGAATGCGTTGTTCGACGTCGCCAGATACGACATCACAACGGCCAAAAGATGCAATAGATAGGCGCCCGCTGACTCATCCAAAGCGCCCCTTCGTCAGGAGGCGCATGGCAAGGAGAGGACTATGCCCGAAAACAGCGAAACCCGTCGAGCGACTTCAAGGATTTCTCATGCCAGCAAGGGGGGCTTGCCCTAGGCCTAGGCCTCGCCTCGTGTCGAAATGATCCTTGCCGGCGTGAATGTCTTTCATAATACCGGACAGGTGGCTTGCGAAGCACGCATGCCACCCTCGATCAGATCTGACGCTGGTGCCGATCGAGCTGCTCGTGCCGCTCCTGGGCCTCGATGCAGTACTTGGTCGTCGGGCTGATCAACAGACGCTGCAGGCCGATGGGTTCACCGCTGTCATCGCACCAACCGAAGCTTTCATCCTGGATTCGACCCAACGCCATTTCGAGCTGGGGTAGCAGGCGCTGGTCGCGTTCGATGGCATTGACCAACCAGTGACGCTCCTCCTCGACCGAAGCCACATCGGCCGGATCGGACGGCGTGTCGAGGCTTTCGATGGTGGTACGGCTCTGCTCGATGCGCTCATGGGTATCGACTTTCATCGACTGCAGCAGTTCGGTGAAGAACGCGAGCTGCTCAGCGTTCATGTAGTCATCGGCCGGCATGGCCAGCAACTGTTCCTTGGTCATCGATTTCTCTATGAAAATACGTGCATTTAGGCATTACGGATGCCATCGGGAACCGCGCCCCGACAGCGGAAGGGGTCGAGCGCCATGCAGCGCTCCTTTACAGGGGGCGGCAGTCTAAGACGCCACGTCGTGCTGGGCAACAGAAATGAGGGGAAATCGACCGAAGTGGCCGACAGGCTACCTCGAGCCTCCAGGGTCGTTCGACGCACCCGGCGCCGGGACGCCGTGGCGCGCTCTGGCATGCAGCCGTGGGCCGGTGGTCCGACGCGGCACACCGTGATCGGTGCACCGGCGCAAAGGCCTCGGCGTGGCGAGGCCACCTAACGGTGCTTGAAGTCAGGCTCGCGCTTGGCCATGAAAGCCTGCATGCCTTCTTTCTGATCCTCGGTCGCGAACGCTGCATGAAACACACGCCGCTCGAACCGAACACCTTCACTGAGCGTGCCTTCGAAGGCACGGTTGACGCACTCCTTGATCATCAAGGTCGCCGGCAGCGACTTGTTGGCGATGCGCTGCGCCGTTTCCAGTGCGTCTTCCAGCAAGCGTGCCTGTGGGACCACGCGGGCGACGAGACCTGCACGCTCGGCCTCCTCGGCGCTCATCAAGCGACCCGTCAGGCACAGCTCCATGGCCTTGGCCTTGCCCACGGCCCGTGTCAGGCGCTGCGTGCCCCCCATGCCCGGCAGGACGCCCAGGTTGACTTCAGGCTGACCGAAGCGCGCCGTGTCGGCCGCCAGGATGAAATCGCACATCATCGCCAGTTCACACCCACCCCCCAGGGCGAACCCACTGACGGCCGCCACAAGGGGTTTGCGTCGGTTGGCGACGTTGTCGGACGCACTGAACAAGTTGTCCAGATAGATGCTGGGATAGGTCAGCGTCGCCATCTCCTTGATATCGGCCCCGGCCGCGAACGCCTTGTCCGAACCGGTCAGTACGATACAGCCGATTCCTGGATCCTGCTCGAAGTGCTCGAGCGCCTGGTTGAGCTCCTCGATCAGTTGCGCATTCAAGGCATTGAGCGCCTGGGGTCGGTTCAAGGTGATCAGGCCGACGCGGCCTCGGACCTCGACCAGCACGGTGTCGAACGTCATGGGCAAAGTTCCTCTACAGGTTGCGCGCAATGACCATGCGCTGAATGTCGCTGGTGCCTTCATAGATCTGGCAGACCCGCACGTCCCGATAGATACGCGCCAGCGGAAAATCATTCAGGTAACCATAGCCGCCCAAGGTTTGCAGCGCATCGGAACAGACACCCTCTGCCATCTCCGAGGCGAACAGCTTGGCCATCGAGGCTTCGATGAGGGCCGGCCGACCTGCATCGCGCAAGGCCGCCGCATGCAGCACCATCTGGCGCGCGACGGCGATACGCGTGGCCATGTCCGCCAGACGAAAGGCGACCGCCTGATGCTCGAACAGCGGCTTGCCGAAGCTTTGCCGCTCGCGCGCATAGTCGCGCGCCACCTCGAACGCTGCCCGGGCCATGCCTACGGACTGGGCTGCGATGCCGATACGACCGCCTTCGAGATTGGCCAGTGCGATACGATAGCCCTCGCCTTCTTCACCCAGGCGATTGACCACAGGGACACGCATGTCCTCGAACACCAGGTGACAGGTGTCCGAGGCATGTTGGCCCAGTTTTTCCTCGACCCGCGCCACGGTATAGCCAGGCGTATCGGTCGGCACGATGAACGCGCTGATCCCGCGCTTGCCGGCGCTCGGGTCGGTGACGGCGAACACGATGACGAGCCCGGCCTGCTGGCCGGAGGTGATGAACTGCTTGCTGCCATTGATCACATAATGATCGCCCTCGCGACGTGCCCGGGTCTTCAGGCTGCTGGCGTCCGAGCCCGCATGGGGTTCGGTCAAGGCGAAGGCGCCGATCAGGGTGCCCTGGGCCAACGGCGTCAGGAAACGCTGCTTCTGGTCTTCGTTGCCAAAGGCCAGGATCGGCACGCACCCTACGGAGTTGTGGACGCTCATGATGGTCGAACAGGCGCCGTCGCCCGCAGCCACTTCCTCGACCGCCGCGGCATAGGCCACATAACCTGTGTCGCTACCGCCCCACTGCTCGGGCACCAGCATGCCGAACAGACCGAGCTCGGCCATCTGGTCGATGGCTTCACGCGGAAAGCGGTGCTCGCGGTCCCAGTGTTCGGCGAAAGGCTTGAGTCGCTCCTGGGCGAAGTCGCGCACCGCCTCGGTGATCTGTTGTTGTTCTTCACTGAGCAGCATGGGAGTCACCTCGTCTCAATACACGCATTCGACGGCCATGGCCGTGGCCTCGCCGCCACCGATGCAGATGGCTGCCACGCCCCGGCGCAAACCGTTCTGGCGCAGGGCGGACAGCAGGGTCACCAGGATACGTGCGCCCGAAGCACCGATGGGGTGCCCCAAGGCACAGGCGCCGCCATGGATGTTGACCTTTTCGGACGGCAGTCGCAGATGCTTCATGGCCGCCAGCGTGACCACCGCGAAGGCTTCGTTGATCTCGAACAGATCCACGTCTTCCAGCGCCCAGCCGGTACGTTGCATCAGTGCACGCACCGCACCGATCGGTGCGGTCGGGAACAGGGCCGGCGCGTCGGCGAATGCGGCATGGCCTTGGATGACCGCCAAAGGTTGCAGGCCCAATCGCTCGGCGTGGGTGCGGCGCATCAACACCAAGGCCGCGGCGCCATCGGAAATGGAACTGGCATTGGCCGCGGTGACGGTCCCCCCTTCCCGGAAGGCCGGGCGCAGCTCCGGGATCTTTTCCAGACGGGCCTTGGGGGGTTGCTCGTCGTGCTCGATGCGCTTGAGGCGCTTGCCGTCCGGCACCTCGAGTGCCACGATTTCCGCCGCGAAGCGTCCCTGTTCGATCGCCGCCTGGGCGCGCGTCAGCGAGGCGATGGCGAAGGCGTCCTGCTCCTGCCGGGTGAAGCCATTGTCACGGGCGCAGTCTTCGGCGAAGGTGCCCATCAGCCTTCCCTTGTCATAGGCATCTTCCAGCCCATCCAGGAACATGTGGTCGAGCATCCGACCATGCCCCATGCGATAGCCCGCGCGCGCTTTGTCCAGCAGGTAAGGCGCATGGCTCATGCTTTCCATGCCGCCGGCGACGACGACATCGGCACTGCCGGCCAGGAGCGTGTCGTGCGCCAGCATGACGGCCTGCATTCCGGAGCCGCACATCTTGTTCAGCGTCGTGCAGTGGGTGTGTTGGCCCAGACCGGCCCCCAACGCGGCCTGTCGCGCAGGCGCCTGACCCAACCCCGCAGACAGGACGCAGCCAAACAACACCTGATCGACCGCGTCGGGCGCTACGCCTGCGCGCTCGACGGCGGCACGAATCGCCGCGGCGCCCATTTGCGGGGCGGTCAGGCCGCTCAGATCGCCCTGCAGGCCGCCCATGGGCGTGCGCATGGCACTGACGATGACGATGGGATCGGTTTCTCGATTCACGGTAATGGCTCCAGGGGTTTAACGGGCAGCCATGCGCAAGGCGCCATCGAGGCGAATCACCTCGCCATTGAGCATGCTGTTCTCGATGATATGGCGCACCAGCGCCGCATACTCGCGAGGCTGACCCAGGCGTTGCGGGAAGGGCACCCCGGCGGCCAGCGACGCACGGACTTCGTCCGGCATGCCGGCCATCATGGGAGTCTCGAAGAGGCCTGGCGCGATGGTCATGACTCGAATGCCATGACGCGCCAGTTCACGGGCTGCAGGCAACGTCAGGCTGGCTACGCCCCCTTTCGACGCAGCGTAGGCGGCTTGGCCGATCTGTCCATCGCTGGCCGCGATGGAGGCCGTGTTGATGATCACGCCCCGCTCACCGTCGGCGCCCGCCGGCCCTTGCGCCATGGCCTCGGCCACCAGTCGCAGCAGATTGAAACTGCCGATCAGGTTGATGCCGATGACGCGCGCGAAGCTTTCCAGACGATGAGGCCCCTGCTTGCCAAGCACTTTCTCGGCACCGACGACACCTGCGCAGTTGACCAGGCCCTGAAGGCTGCCGAATGCGTCCATCGCCGTGGTAACGGCCACGCGAACCGCACGCTCGTCGCTGACGTCGGCCACGGCGAAACGCACCTGGTCGCCCAGTGTTTCGGCCTCGCGTGCCAGCGCCTGGGCATCGACATCGATCAACATGACCTGGGCACCGGCATCGACGAGCATGCGGGCGGTTGCCGCCCCCAGCCCGGAGGCGGCGCCACTGACGACGAAATGCTGCTGTTCGATCTGCATGACAAGGGTTCCGCTGGCGACTGATCACCGGATGGTCGCGCCAGCGTTGCCGTGAAACAATGGCCAAATCTGCCAATCGCGTTGACCGATTTGGCCAGAACCCCTTCACTCCAGCGGATGGCGAGCGAGCGCCTCTTCGGTCAGCTGCAATGCGACGGCCTGGAGCGCAGCCTCACGCTCGCCATTGAGCGTCTGCCAACGCGCGTGATACTGCTCGCTGGTCAAGGTGTCGGCCAGATCGTCGAGTGCGCTGCCGTGTGCTGCGAAGGTATCGCGCACGGCCGTGAAAGCGGCGCCATGGCTGTCTTCCAGGTAGTCCCGCCAGAACGACCGTCGACTCAGGTTGTCCGCCAGCGCCGACGAGCGCTCTGCCGTGCGGACCGTCTCCAGCGCGTCGCCGAGATCGGCCGAACTCACGTTGGCGACCTGTTCGAACAGCATGTGCATCGGCTGGGCTGGAAGGTCCAGGTCATGGGCCAGACGTATTCTGTAGGCCAGGCTCACTTCGACTTCATCGACCCCGCGCCCTGATGCGATACGCGCAGCGATGTCGGCCCGGACGAACTGATCGAGTCGATCCAGGCGGAACAAGCGCCTGCCCAGGTTCAACAATGCCTGCTCGCGCTGCGGCCCCGTCGTTCGCCGTGCCTCGAACACCATCACGTGCAAGCGCAACTCGGCGAACCGATCGGCCGCGCAATCGGCGCAGGTACGAGGCTCATTGGCCCGCGCCAGCACGTCTTCTCGCAGGTCGCTGTCGGTGTCGACGTGTCCAAGCAACTCCCACACCTGGGACTGCAGCGCCTCGCGCGCCTGCCGGTAATCCGCCGAATGGGCCAGCTCACCCAGCAAGGCGATCAGCCCGGCGCTGGTGGGCAAGGCCCTGACCCGATCCCACAAGGCTACCCGCCGTGGTTGGTCGACGCTGGGCACATCGCTCAGCCACAGCGCACGCGTGTTGGCTTCGTCCCCGATCAGATTCCAGTCCGGTGCCACACTGGCAGGATCGTGGGCCACCAAGCGATCCAGGTCCCAGCGCGACAGCGGGTTGTCGTCGACGGCGAACGCACGACGATAGCTGAACGGCATGCGCAAGAGGTCGGGCGGCAAGAGGCTGATCTGATTGGAACGCAAATCGACGCATTCGAGGTACGGGCACGCCAGCAAGCCCGTCGGCCATTGGTGCAACTGGGTGTGCGAGAGCATGAGCGTCTGCAGACGCAGGCGCGGATTATGCCGCCATGCGAACTGCCCCAACGGGTTGAAACGCAGGTCGATGAGGCACAAGCTGGGTAAGCTTTGCAGCCGATCGATCAATTGCTCTGAATAGACGAGCCTGTTTCCCGACATTCGCAGGCTGCGCAGTGTCCTCAAGCGTGCGAGCCCGGCCGGGACTTGCGTCAGACGGTTGTCCGACAGGTTCACGTGTTGCAGCGATGTGAAGGCGCGCATGAACAGGTCAGGCACCGATTCCAACCCCATGCGCGTCAGAATCAGCTGAGTGACATGGCCAAAATCGGTGCGTTCGGGCAACTCAGGCAGCGTGCCGACAGGATAGTCACTGAGGTCCAGCAACATGCCATCAGCCTGCCCATCGGCGGCGAAGACGATCGGGCCCTGTAACCGCCAGCAGCGCCGGATGGCGGCGTTCAAGCGGTTGCGAACCGCACGGGGCCTGAACTGACGCGCGGCATTCGCCCAGGTGTTGAGGGCGTCGTCCAGACGCTGGTAGTCGAGTTCCTGATTGAGGAGAATGTCGAAGGCCGAGCCAGGCGAGCGCAGCAACATGTTGAGGTAGTTCTCCACCTGCTGGTCGTTGAACCCCCAGTAGAGCCGCCGTATACGCTCGCGCAGCAGCGGTCGTGCGCTGTTTCCAGACGGCCTGCGGCCGCTGAGCAGATAACCGACACGGCCGTCGGGCAGGCGCTGACCTGGGTTGAACCAGCGCGGTTCAGGCGTCCATCCGGCCAACTGACGGCATTGCGCCTGCCCCGTGGGCACATGCGCGAGCAGTGCCTGGCGCAAGTCCTCGGCTGCCGTGTGCGGCTGGCAATCGAGTGCCGTGAGTTCTTGCGGCGACAAGAGGGTCACCAAGGCCTGAAAGAGCGTGCGCGGCGCCTGAACCGGCTCCTCGCGCTCCAGCCCGCGTTCATCGTAGAGATGAACGCCATCCTCCTCGTGCACCAACACGCACAGCGTCGTGTCAGGCCCCTGTGGTTCGAGGCGCGCCAGTAGCGCGCCGTCAGGGCCGTCACGCAATTCGAGGCCAAGTCGTCCCGGCCAACGCACACGCCGAAGCAAGCCCAGAACCATCTCGCCCGTGCCTGTGGTATAGGCACTGGAGAGATAAAGACCTGCCAATGCTTTGTTCAGTCGCGCCAGTTGCAACAGGGCTCGGGCCCTGGTGGCCCAGGCCAAGGGAAGCCGCTGCTCGGCGCTGGCGACGGTGCGCTCGATGTCCGTGGCTTTTTCCAGCACCGCCTGGACATAGAGCGTCGGCAGTCCGGGAAAGTCGCGCTTGACCAACGCATGCAAGGGATCAGAAGAAGGTTCGTCCGCCGTCAGATGCTCGAACAGTCGAGGACGTATCCAGCCCTGCCCTTCGAGCAGCGCGCTGAGCAACTGGGCACCCTCGAGGCCAGCCAGCTGAGGCTGCGCCTGGCACCAGCTCGACAACGCCATGTCAGTGGGCAGCGCGGTGCTTCCCAAGCGTTCGTAGAAGGCGTCGATACGCTGGTCGGCAGCGAACCAGTGGATGGCCGACTTCAGGTTGCACGGCGTGTGCCGATGCTCGACCAACAGGCCGCGCAGTTCATCCTGGTCCATGCCAGCGACGCGTAGCATATGCTCGGCGCGCATAGCGCCCAGAGGCGGGTCGTGCGGCCACAAGGTATCCAGGAGCCGAGCGGTGTCGTTCCACTCCAGAGGGCGATGATCACGCAGACGCCAGGCACGCTCGCCATTGAACTCCACCACTGGCTCATAGGCACCGTCACCGCGTGGGTGCTTCAATCGCCACGCCCGCCCTGGCTCGGGCTGATGGATGCGATAAAGACGGCCGTCGACACGTATCCAGTCACGTGTGCCATCGCTGAAATGGCCGTCGTCCTGCAGCGTGGCCTGTTCCGACTGTTCGGCGAAGGGTTCCAGATCTCTGTGCCATAACACCTTTCGTTCGTCCTGAGTGACGACCGGCTCCAGGGCATCGACGAAGGCGCTTCGCGCGAAACCCCGTGCGATGACCGTGATGCCGGTCGCTGTCGCCGCCGTGATCGCCACGGTCTCGGCGACGCCGAGCAGGTGCTGCAAGGCTTCGTGTTGATGGCCGCGGTGCCAGTGCTTGATGCCTTCATAGACCTCGACTGTCGTCTGCGCCACGAGCCGCGCCAGCAGTGCGGCGCCGATGGCTGGCACGAACAGACCTGCCAGGTTGAGCAGATCGAGGCCAAGGGCCTCCCAGCGGTCCAGCCGCGCCTTCGAGGCCACACCGTCGGCGTCGGCATTGCTGACCAGCAGCACAGAAGCATCCGCCTTGACGCGCTGTACTTGTCGCGCCGCCAAGTGCTCGAACAGGTTGCCGCCAATGGTCGAGCCGTTGAGCTCCAGATCGCTGTGAGGGTCTGCGAGACGCACTGCCAGACGCTCGAGAAACGCCACGCGCTGCGCCAGCCCGACCGACAGGCTGAAACGACGCTGGTAGGCCGGGTGCTGCAGCGAGGCCGCCAGGGCGGTGTTCATGGCTTCCCAGCTCGCAAAGCGGCGCAACGGCTGCTCCGTATCGTTTGGCACGTACAGCACCACGCCGTGATCCACCCCTTCGACGCCTCGCAACTGGATCGCCAAGGCATCTTCGATCGCCGCGCCCACTACCGTGAGCGCCCCAGGGCAAGCCACCACGGCGTGCTGATCGGCCGGGGTTGGCGCTTCCAGCAGTCGTTGCAACGCGGCCGCTTCATCGTCCGTGAGCACCCCCTGCAACAGCGCCATCTGCGCGCACACTGCCAGGGCTGCGCGCTTGTCCTGGCCGAGCGCATGTTGCGCCTCGGGGGTAAAAATCGTGTTCAGGTGTACCTGATACTGTGCGCCAAGGTCCACTGCGCGTACAGCGGCCGCAAAGGCATCGGCATTACCCGACAGGACCTGGTCCTGGCCTTTGCGCACCAGTCCGGTGCCTTCGTAGAAGGTGGCGCCTGCATGAAAGTTCTGCATCAGCCGCAACAGAGCAGGTCGACGCAGCACGTTGAGGGTGTCGGTCGGCAAACCGATGCCGACAGGAGGTTTGAAGGTACGGCGCACCTCGTGCCATTCGAGGTCCTTCAAGGCCACAGGCACGGACAGGTGCCTTGTCACGACGGCCTGTACATGCGCGTCGGCGAAGCGGTCGATCGGAATCAGCCCGGCCAGGTGCTCCTGTACCTGCTCCTGCGCAGCATGCTGGGCCGTGAAGCGGTCACGCAAGAGGTTGATCTGCGCAGGCGTGGCCTTGCGCAGCCACTCAGGCAGACGATCACGAATGAACGCGTCGGTTGCGTCGTGGAGTTTCTCTTCGGTTGCAGGGGTGGGTTCGATGGGTACAGGCGAGAAAGCGGAGAGAACGGACATGTGGCATTCCTTCTGGGTCGAAGCTGCCACCATCGGTTACCGTCGCGATGGCCGGCAGAGGGAAACGATGACGCCCAAAAGGACTGTCACCGTCTGTGCAAGCGCCTTCGCGCTGCCCTCTGTCAGTCGATGCCACTGACCGTGGAACACACCAGGGCGCGGTACTGCCCAGGATTGCACCCGAACCACTTTCGAAAAGCCTTGTAGAACGAGCTGGTATCGGCAAAGCCCAGGCGCTCGGCGAGGTCGCTCATGCCCTGCCGGCCCTCATCCAACCAGGCAATCGCCAGTTCCCGCCGAACGCTGTCCTTGAGGCTCTGGAACGAAGCCCCTTCTTCGGCCAGCCGTCGGCGCAAGGTAGAAGCCGACAGATGCAGCTCACGGGCCAAGCCGTCGGCATCCGGCCAACGTGCAGGCTCGCGCTGCAGCAGTTGCCGACGCAACCGACGCCCCAGGCTGTCCGGATCCCTGTACTTGACCAGGATGTTGCCAGGTGCCTGAGCCAGGAACCGCTTCAATTCTGCCGCGCCACGACGAATACCGGTATCCAGGCAGTCGTCGGCGATGAGCATGCGTGACGGCGTCCGCCCGAACCGCAGGTTCTCGGAAAACATCACTCGATAATCCTCGCAGAACGACGGTTCGTCACAACGCAGGTCGATCGCCAGAATCGGCAAGCGGCGCCCTGCCAGCCAGCAGAGGATGCCGTGAATGAACATCCAAAGCGTGAAGTAGGTGAACGCCCGGCGGGGCGAGGCCAATGGTTCGTCGAGCACGATTTCGGCCACCCCCGCATGACGCACCAGGTGCGGACGCAGATCGGCCAGCATCAGCCGGAGAAACGCCAGAAGCGTCTCGAGCCCTGCCCCCAGCGTCGGCTGGGTCATG
Organism: Pseudomonas entomophila; assembly: GCF_013523125.1. GTDB lineage: Bacteria > Pseudomonadota > Gammaproteobacteria > Pseudomonadales > Pseudomonadaceae > Aquipseudomonas > Aquipseudomonas entomophila_B. Next base: position 20,997 of record NZ_JAAMQJ010000045.1, read on the forward strand.
CTGGCCTGGCAGATGAATGCCAGGCTGCCATGGCGCAGGCCACGGCGGTCCATGCCGAAGAATTCGTCATCGTTTTGCCGTGCCAGCAACCGCCACAGGCTCGAGTAGGACTGTACCGACACACGCGCCGTCGAACGCTCGAGCAGCGCAGGATCGATACCGGCCCGCAGCAGTGTTTCAACCGGTGTCTGCGCGGTGCAGGCCTGCTGCAACGCTTCACGGACCAGATGGATCGAAATGGTGTCTTTGTCGCTCATGGGTATGATTGAAGCACGTGCCAGAACGGCAGGCCTATGCGTTGGCGTGATTGCGCTCTACCCATTCGGCGAACGTGTTCATGAAGCCTTGCAGGAAGGGGCGGGTCTTCTCGCTCAGAGTGTCCTGTTCGTCGAACAGATCGGCCACCCCGCCAATGTAGGCCTCCGGCATCTGCATGCACGGCATGTCGAGAAAGACCAGCGCCTGACGCACGTTGTGGTTGGCGCCGAAACCACCCAGGCCACCCGGCGAGGCGCTCACCACGGCACTCGGCTTGCGGTTCCAGGCACTGTCACCGTAGGGCCGCGAGCCGACGTCGATGGCATTCTTCAAGGCCCCGGTCATGGTGCGGTTGTACTCGGGTGTCACGAACACGACCGCATCGCTGGCCTTGATGGCCTGGCGAAAGACCGACCAGGCTTCAGGCGCCGAGTCTTCGAGGTCCTCGTTGTACAAGGGAAGATCGCCGATCTCAACGATCTTCAGCTCGAGGCTGGAGGGCGCCAGCGACATCAGCGCCTTGGCCACCTTGCGGTTGTAGGAAGCCTTGCGCAAGCTGCCGACGATCACTGCTACCGAATACACCTGGCTCATGGACGGACACCTTTATGAACGGAAGGAAAGAAGTCGTTATAGCTGACCGTCCCGGACCTGCTTAAGTTTTTTTCCGCCGCTGGAAAACTTCCCGCGCCGGGCGAGGGTCTATCGCTGCGGAAATTCAATTTATCTCGTAGAGGTTGTACGCTAAATGGCAGCAGTACTGGTCGGTCGGTTCCATGCACGGGACGCCGAAGGACGCATCTACCCGGTCCATCAATTCGAAGAGGCGCCTGCAGCCGCGGAAGGTGCTGCGCTGGCCTCGCCTGTGACTGTCTACCGCCTGGCGATCGGCGACCGCGTCAACCACCTGGGAGACGATCGTTTCGAGTTGGCGCAGACAGGCGTCGAGCTGATTCGCGTTCCCTGACGAGGGGCCGCCCCCTGCGGCCTCATACTGCCCCCTGCCTTCTCCAGGCGACGACTCGACGCCCTACCCTGCCAGTGTCTGCCAGATCGCCGGTCCACCGGCCGCCTTGGCGATGGCCTCCAGCCGTGCCAGATGCGCCTGCTCTTCGTCCGCCGTTGCCCGGATGACCGGACCCGGCACGCGATCGGCAGGTAGTCGGCGAATCTCGGTGGCCTTGCCCTGCTGACCCGACGAATCGTCTTCGTTGCCATGTCCGGCCAGCGACAGACTGGTCTGGCCGCCAGTCATCGCCAGGTAGACATCGGCCAGCAACTCCGAGTCGAGCAAGGCGCCGTGCAGTTCACGGCCGGAGTTGTCGATGCCGTAGCGTTTGCACAGCGCATCGAGGCTGTTGCGCTGACCCGGGTGACGCGAACGCGCCATCATCAAGGTGTCGAGGATGCCGCAATGCTGGCCAATGTCAGCGCGATCCTGCTGCCCGGACAGGGCGAACTCGTGGTTGATGAAGCCCACGTCGAACGCCGCGTTGTGGATGACCAGCTGGGCGCCCTGGATGAAATCGAAGAACTCGTCGGCAACGTCGGCGAAGCGCGGCTTGCCGATCAGGAAGGCATCGGTGATGCCGTGCACGCCGATGGCGCCTTCGTCACTGTCGCGATCGGGCTGCAGATAGACGTGAAAGTGTCGCCCGGTCAGGCGGCGGCCGATGATCTCGACGCACCCGATCTCGATGATGCGGTGGCCATCGCCGACCGGCATACCCGTGGTCTCGGTATCGAGCACCACGAACCTACTCAACTGCTGTTCCACCTGTAAGGTCTCCGTCGACTGCAAGGGGTACGATCAGGACGCGGCGTGACGTTGCGCGCGCACGTCGTCGACGCCCCGGTTGGCCAACTGGTCGGCGCGCTCGTTGCCTGCATGGCCGATGTGCCCGCGCACCCACTTCCAGGTCACCTGGTGACGATTGACCTGCTCGTCCAGCAACTTCCACAGGTCGGCGTTCTTCACGGGCTCCTTGGCCGCCGTCTTCCAGCCGCGCTTCTTCCAGTTGGTCATCCACTCGGTGATGCCTTTCATCACGTACTGCGAGTCGGTGACCAACAACACCGCGCACTCGCGCTTGAGCGCCATCAACCCCTGGATGGCGGCCATCAGCTCCATGCGGTTGTTGGTGGTGTTGGGCTCGCCGCCCCAGAGCTCCTTTTCCGCCCCCTTGTAAACCATCAACACACCCCAGCCACCAGGGCCCGGGTTGCCCTTGCAGGCGCCATCGGTGTAGATCTCGATGCTATCGCTCATGTACCGCTCAGTGTTCGATTGAAAAGTCAGGCCGTGGCCAGGTCAGGGCTCGCTGGAGCGGCGATTGGCCTTGGCCAGCGGCAAGGGCAACAATTTGCCCATGGGTTCGCGCCGTGGTCGAGCCAAGGGCCGCAGGCCGCTCACCATCTTGCGGGCGACGAGCAGGTAGACGCCGCCGCCGGCACACTGCCAGCCCCCAGCGGTATGTTCCCAGCCCATCAGCCGTTGCTGCCAGGCCGCCGATACGAGCGGCGGACGATAACATCCGAAGCGCCGTTTCTCCAGCGCGAACCCCAGCAGGCCCAGCCAGTCGGCCACCCGCGAAGGGGCGATGCAGCGGGCACGTCGCAGGGCACCACGGCCGAACAGATGGCTTGCACCCCAGGCACTCCAGGGGTTGATCCCGACGATCAGGACATGACCGCCCGGACGCACGGCCTGCGCCGCCTCACGCAGCAGGCCATGGGGCGAGAGGCTGAAATCCAGCCCATGCTGCAACACGACCAGGTCGGCAGCATGCTCGCCCAGCGGCCAGGCCTGTTCTTCGCAGACGATGTCCACGCCGGGAAACGGGGCGCCCAGGCGTACGTTGCGCTGGATTCGCGACGCGCTCGGGGAAGGCTCGGCGCAGGGCCCGTAATGGATGGAAAAGCCGCCGAAATAGCGCGAGAGCTCGTCCTCGAGCAAGCGCTGCCCTTCGTGCAACATCAGTTGCCCTGGCGGCCCTTCGAACCAGTCGCGGGCCATCGCGATCAGCTCGACCCACTCGCGGTCGGCCTGGGCAAATGCCTGGTCGGTCATGGTGATCTCCTCGGATCGGTTGTCTGCCCCACGCAGCGCACGGCGGCGCGCGTATCGTCCGGCCGTGGCCGCTCTGGGTCGTCCGGCCCTGCGACAGGGCAAACTTGGCGACGACCTGGGCGGTCCATAAGATGACTGCCCTGCCCACTTCTGGCGAATCGGACCTTGCTCATGATACAGATCGATGCGTTACCTGCTTTCTCGGACAACTATATCTGGCTGTTACAGGATACGGACACACGCCGATGCGCGGTGGTCGACCCCGGCGATGCCCAGCCGGTGCTCGACTGGCTCGACGCACATCCAGGCTGGACGCTGACGTCGATCCTGATCACCCACCACCACCACGACCACGTCGGCGGCGTCGAACGCCTCAAGCAGGCGACCGGCGCCCAGGTCAGCGGCCCGGCCAAGGAGACCATTCCGGCGCGCGATCGGGGCCTGACCGAGGGCGAGCGCATCGAAGCCCTGGGGCTGACGTTCACGGTCATCGAGGTTCCCGGCCATACCTTGGGGCATATCGCCCTGCACACCGTCAACGGCCAGACGCCTGTCCTGTTCAGCGGCGACACGCTGTTCGCCGGCGGTTGCGGTCGACTGTTCGAAGGCACCCCGGCCCAGATGCATGCCTCGCTTCAACGGCTGGCCGCGCTGCCAGACGACACGCAGGTGTACTGCGCCCATGAGTACACCTTGAGCAACCTGCGTTTCGCCCAGGCCGTGGAGCCTGAAAACCCCGATATCGCCCGCCGGCTGGCAGAGGTCGAACGGCTGCGGGCCGCCAAGCGGATCACCTTGCCCTCCACGCTCGGACTCGAGCGCTCGACCAACCCGTTCCTGCGCTGTTCGGAAACATCTGTTAAACAAAAAGCGGACGAACGGGACGCGGCGGTCGCTAGCGATGCGAGCACCGTGTTTGCTGTGCTGAGGCGCTGGAAAGACAGTTTCTGAAGGCCGCAAGTTCCATCGGGTTATTGGTCAACGGTTGACCAGGCGGGGAGCGGTTTCTAGAATCGCCGAAATTTTTTGCCCGGAAACCCGTCCCCGCCGATGTCTACTCGAAGCCGAAGGACCGTCCAATCCGCCGCCCTGACTCGCCTGGCCCAGGCCGCTGCCCTGGCGCTGGCCGCCACCTTGGTGGGCTGCCAAAGCACCTCGCGGGTCAGCGAGGCCGACAACGTCCAGGTGCCCAACTACCAGGCCAGGATCAAGCACAAACCGGTGGTCATGACCGCTGCGCCCAAACCGGTGGAGCAGGCGCCCCAGGACGTCTGGGAGCGCATGCGTCGCGGTTTCGTGCTGCAGGACAGCATCGGCGTCAACCCACGCATCGAGCAGCAGCGGCTGTGGTTCTCCAGCAACCCATCGTTCGTCGAGACGGCTGGCGAGCGTGGCAGCCTGTACATGCACTACATCGTCGAGCGTCTCGAAGAGCGCGACATGCCGCTGGAGCTGGCGCTGCTGCCAGCGATCGAGAGCGCCTACAACCCCATGGCCTACTCCCGCGCCCATGCGGTCGGCCTGTGGCAGTTCATTCCCACCACGGGCAAGTACTTCAACCTGCGCCAGACCAACTTCTACGATGGCCGCCGCGACATCACCGCCTCGACCAACGCGGCGCTGGACTACCTGAGCAAGCTGCACGACATGTTCAACGGCGACTGGCTGCTGGCGCTGGCGGCGTACAACGCCGGCGAAGGCACGGTCAGCCGGGCCATCGAGCGCAACCAGAAGCTCGGTTTGCCGACCGATTACTGGAACCTGCCCCTGCCCCAGGAAACCCAGAACTACGTGCCCAAGCTGCTGGCCCTGTCGCAGGTCGTCATGACCCCTGAAGCGTACGGGGTCAACCTGACACCGATCGCCAACGAGCCCTACTTTGAGGCCGTGGTCATCAACGACCGCCTGGACCTGACCCGGGTCGCCGCCTTCGCCGACATCGACGAGGACGAACTGATCCAGCTGAACCCGGCGTTCAAGAAACGCATGACCGTCGATGGCCCGCAACGCCTGCTGGTACCGACGGCCAAGGCCGAACGGCTCAGCGCCAGCCTGTCGAACCTCAAGCCTGAGCAGCTGGTGTCGCTGCAACCGAAAAAGGGTGCCTTCGAAGCGGCGCTGGCCGAGGCGTCCGCGCCGACCATCAAGACGCGCAGCTACCGCGTCAAGCGCGGCGACAACCTGGGCGCCATCGCACGCGCCAACAAGGTGTCGGTCAAGGACCTGCAGCGCTGGAACCGCTTGCCAGGCAACCGTCTCAAGGCAGGCCAGGTACTGGCCTTGCGCGGTGGCAGCGCGCCGTCGGCGGCGGCCAATCGCGTCGCGGCGTCCAAGCAGCGCACCACGCAATACAAGGTACGCAAGGGCGATTCGTTGTACAGGGTCGCCAAGCGTTTCAACGTCGAGATGAAACACCTCAAGCGCTGGAACCCCCGCAGCGGCCAGGCGCTCAAGCCAGGTCAGACACTGACGGTCTACGTCAGCCGCTAGATGGCAGAGGCCTGGTGGCCCGCCGCCTCCAGGCCCGCCTCGTACGCCGTGTGAAAGCAGTCTTTTTCGAGGCTGGACAAGCTGTTACTGTAGCCCGATCGAAGCCCAAGCTGCCTGGATCGGATCGCCGACTTGATACGCCCTCTCCTGCTGCTCATCAGCCTGGCCTTGAGCTTTCCCGTCGTCGCGACCGTCAGCGAAAGCCACGGCTACGCGCAATTCGGCACGCTCAAGTACCCGGCCAGTTTCACCCACTTCGACTGGGTCAATCCACGCGCGCCCAAAGGCGGCACCCTGCGGGCCATGGCCTTCGGCACGTTCGATACGCTCAACCCGTATACCTTCAAGGGCAGCAGCCCGGTCACCACACCGAATTTTCTGCAGTATGGCGTCAACGAGCTCAACGAGCCGTTGATGATCGGCACGGGCCAGTACGACCCGTCGGGCGACGAACCCACCTCCAGCTATGGCCTGATCGCGCGCTCGGTGGAGTACAGCAAGGACCGTAGCTGGGTGGTCTTCAACCTGCGCCCCGAGGCACGCTTTCACGACGGCCACCCGATCACGTCGGCCGACGTGGCGTTCTCCTACCGCACCCTGCTCAAGGAGGGTCACCCGACCTATCGCACCAACCTGCAGGAGGTCCAGCGGGTCGATGTGCTCGGCCCGTTGCGCATTCGGTTCGTCTTCAAGCGGGCGGGTAACCCGCTGCTGATCCTGCGCCTCGGGGAAATGCCCGTGCTGCCCAAGCACTACTGGCAAACCCGCGACTTCAAGGCGACGACTTTCGAACCCCCGCTGGGCAGTGGGCCCTACCGCATTACCGAAGTCGTGCCGGGACGCCGCCTGGTGTTCGAGCGGGTCAAGGACTATTGGGGCAAAGACCTGGCGGTCAACCGGGGCAAGTACAACTTCGACCGCGTCGAATACGAGTTCTACCGAGATTCGACCGTCGCCTTCGAAGCATTCAAAGCCGGTGAGTTCGACCTCTACATCGAGCACCAGGCCAAGAACTGGGCCAATGGCTACCGGTTCCCGGCCGTCCGGCGTGGCGAGGTGATCAAGGCGCAGATCCCCCATCGCATTCCCACCCAGACCCAAGGGCTGTTCATGAACAGTCGTCGCGACACGTTGGCCGATCCTCGGGTACGGCATGCCTTGGGCCTGATGCTCGATTTCGAGTGGACCAACCGGACCCTGTTCAGCGACGCCTACCGGCGCTCTACCAGCTACTACCCCAACAGCGAATTCGCCGCCACCGGCCTGCCCACGGGGCAGGAGTGGCTGCTGCTGGCGCCTTATCGCGGGCAACTGCCCGACGCCTTGTTCACCCAGCCGTACAGGGTCGGCACGACTCAGGGACGCGGCATCGATCGAGCGACGCTGCGCAAGGCCATTGCACTGTTCGCCGAGGCCGGCTGGACCCTGAAGAACCAGCGCCTGGTCGATGCCAAGGGACGTCCGCTGCATCTCGAGCTGTTGCTGGTCAATCCCAACCTCGAGCGCATCTTCCAGCCGTACATGGAGAACCTGGCCAGCATCGGCGTGCAAGCGCGCCTGCGCACCGTCGACCGCGCCCAGTACAAGCAGCGCCTGGACCAGTTCGACTTCGACATGATCCTCATGACCCTGAGCCAGACCCTCAGCCCAGGGCTCGAGCAGTGGCAGTACTTCCATTCCAGCCAGGCCGCGATCAAGGGCAGCAAGAACTACGCCGGCGTACAGGACCCCATCGTCGACCACCTGCTCGAGACCCTGCTCGCCGCCAGCACCCGTGACGAGCAGGTCGCTGCGGCCAGGGCGCTGGATCGCGTCCTGTCATGGCACGACTACATGATCCCCAACTGGTACCTGGACACTCATCGCCTGGCCTACCGCAATCGGTTCGCCTTCGTCACCACGCCGCCCTACACCCTGGGCCTGAACAGCTGGTGGCTCAAGCCTTCGGAGAACCCTCAATGATGCCCTTGCACCGCCTGCGACAGCTGGCCGGCAGCCTGCTGCTCGCCTGCCTGGCGCTACCGACGCTGGCCGCGCCCCAGCACGCCCTGACACTCTACGACGAGCCGCCCAAGTACCCTGAAGGCTTCAAGCAGTTCGATTACGTCAATCCAGATGCGCCCAAGGGCGGCGTGTTTCGCCAATCCGGCACGGGCAGTTTCGACAGCCTGAACCCCTTCAGCAACAAGGGCACCCCGGCCGAGGGCCTGGAGCTGGTCTACGACACGCTGATGCGCCAGAGCCTGGACGAGCCGTTCACCGAGTACGGGCTGCTGGCCGGCAAGATCGAGAAAGCCCCCGACAACAGCTGGGTGCGTTTCTACCTGCGCCCCGAAGCCACGTTCAACGACGGTACACCGGTCACCGCCGACGATGTGGTGTTCTCCTTCAACACGCTCACGACCCAAGGCGCCCCGCTGTACCGCATGTACTACGCCGACGTGGCTGAGGCCGTGGCCGAAGACACGCACCGCGTACGGTTCGTCTTCAAGCACAAGGACAATCGCGAACTGCCGCTGATTCTCGGCCAGTTGGTCGTGCTGCCCAAGCATTGGTGGGCCAACCGTGCCTTCGACGGCACCAGCTTCGAACCGCCCCTGGGTAGCGGGCCCTACCGCGTGGCCGAGGTCAAACCAGGCCGCTCGATTCGCTATGAACGGGTTGAGGATTACTGGGCCAAGGACCTGCCGATCAACCGCGGCACGTACAATTTCGGCGAAATGACCTTCGATTACTACCGCGACAACGCCGTGGCGCTCGAAGCGCTCAAGGCCGGGCAGTTCGACTACTGGCTGGAGATGAGCGCCAAGAACTGGGCCACGGCCTACAACGTGCCCGCGGTACGCGACGGCCGACTGATCCGTGAAGAGCTCCCCAACGGCAATCCGACCGGCATGCAGGGCTTCGTCTTCAACCTGCGTCGCCCGGTGTTCCAGGACGTGCGAGTACGCCAGGCGCTGAACCTGCTGCTGGACTACGAATGGACCAACAAGCAGCTGTTCAACGGCGCCTACACCCGCACCAGCAGCTACTTCGAGAATTCCGACATGGTCTCACGAGGGCTGCCAGGTCCTGAAGAGTTGAAGATTCTCGATCCGTTGCGTGGTCAGGTCCCAGAACCGGTGTTCACCACGGCGTTCCAGAATCCGGTCACCGACGCCAGTGGCATGATCCGCGAGCATCAGCGCGAAGCCTACCGACTGCTGCTCGAGGCCGGCTGGAAGATCGTCGACGACAAGATGGTCGATGCCCAGGGCAAGCCCGTCTCGATCGAGTTCCTGCTGGTGCAGACCGAGTTCGAGCGCGTGCTGCTGCCGTTCAAGCGCAACCTGGCCGACCTGGGCATCGACCTGAGCATCCGCCGCGTGGACGTGTCGCAGTACATCAACCGCATGCGCTCACGGGACTTCGACATGATGGTCGGCAGCTTTCCGCAGTCCTCCTCGCCCGGCAACGAGCAACGCGAGTTCTGGTCCAGCAGCAGCGCCGACAAACCGGGCAGCCGCAACCTGATCGGCCTGCGCGATCCAGCCATCGATCACCTGGTCGAAGGCCTGATCAACGCCGATTCGCGCCAGAGCCTGATCGCCTACACGCGCGCACTCGACCGCGTGCTGCTCTGGGGCTACTACGTGATTCCCAACTGGCACATCAAGACGTGGCGCGTCGCCTACAGCAATCGCGTGGGTCACCCCGAGCAGTCGCCGCCCTACGACGTCGGCCTCAACACCTGGTGGATCAAGCCTAACGCCAGGGCCGCGTCCGTGGCGCCGTCAGTAGACGACACCGCCACCGCTGCCGGAGCGCACTGACATGCTCGCCTACATCCTGCGCCGCCTGCTGCTGATCGTGCCGACCCTGTTCGGCATCCTGATCATCAACTTCATCATCGTCCAGGCCGCGCCGGGCGGCCCGGTCGAACAGATGATCGCCAAGCTCGAAGGCTTCGACGGCGCCACCAGCCGGATCGCCGGCGGCGGCGGCGAGGTGTCGGTCGCCGGGTCCAACTACCGCGGGGCCCAGGGCCTGGACCCGGCTCTGATTGCCGAGATCGAGCACCTCTACGGCTTCGACAAGTCGGCGCCCGAGCGGCTGTGGATCATGATCAAGAATTACGCCCGCCTGGACTTCGGCGAAAGCTTCTACCGCGACGCGCGGGTGATCGACCTGATCGCCGAAAAACTGCCGGTGTCGATCTCGCTGGGCTTGTGGAGCACGTTGATCATGTACCTGGTGTCGATCCCGCTGGGGATCACCAAGGCCGTGCGCCACGGCAGTCATTTCGATGTGTGGACCAGCTCGGCGATCGTCGTGGGCTATGCGATTCCGGCCTTCCTGTTCGGTATCCTGCTGATCGTGGTGTTCGCCGGCGGCAGCTACCTGGACTGGTTCCCCCTGCGCGGCCTGACCTCGAACGACTTCGACGAGCTGTCGCCCCTGGGCAAGGTGCTCGATTATTTCTGGCACCTGGTGCTGCCGATCACCGCGCTGGTGATCGGCAACTTCGCCACCATGACGCTGCTGACCAAGAACAGCTTCCTCGACGAGATCAACAAGCAGTACGTGGTCACTGCCAAGGCCAAGGGCCTGAGCCGCTCGCGGGTGCTCTACGGGCATGTGTTCCGCAACGCGATGCTGCTGGTGATCGCCGGCTTCCCTTCGGCCTTCATCGGCATCTTCTTCACCGGCTCGCTGCTGATCGAGGTGATCTTCTCCCTCGACGGCCTGGGGCTGCTGAGTTTCGAGTCGGCGATCAACCGCGACTACCCCGTGGTGTTCGGCACGCTGTTCATCTTCACGCTGCTGGGGCTGGTGGTGAAACTGATCGGCGACCTGACCTACACCTTGGTCGACCCTCGCATCGACTTCGACAGCCGGGAGCACTGACATGGCCCTTTCTCCCCTCAATCGACGTCGCTTCGAACGCTTCAAGGCCAACCGTCGAGGCTGGTGGTCGCTGTGGTTGTTCCTGATCCTGTTCGGGCTGAGCCTGGGCGCCGAGCTGATCGCCAATGACAAGCCGATCGCCGTGCACTACGACGGGCAGTGGTATTTCCCGGCGTTCAAGCGCTACCCGGAAACCACCTTCGGCGGTGAATTCCCGCTGGAAGCCAACTACAAGAGCCCCTACATCCGCGAGTTGCTGGCGGCCAAGGACAGCTGGGTGCTGTGGGCACCGATCCCGTTCAGCTACCAAAGTATCAACTACGACCTCAAGGTTCCGGCGCCTGCGCCGCCTTCGGCGGAGAACCTGCTGGGCACTGATGACCAGGGCCGCGACGTGTTGGCGCGAGTGATCTACGGGTTCCGCATTTCCGTGCTGTTCGCCTTGACCCTGACAGCGCTCAGCTCGGTGATCGGGGTGATTGCCGGCGCTCTGCAAGGCTTCTATGGCGGCTGGGTGGACCTGGCCGGGCAGCGTTTTCTGGAGATCTGGTCCGGGCTGCCGGTGCTCTACCTGCTGATCATCCTGGCCAGCTTCGTGCAGCCGAACTTCTGGTGGTTGCTGGGCATCATGCTGCTGTTTTCCTGGATGAGCCTGGTCGATGTGGTGCGGGCCGAATTCCTGCGGGGGCGCAACCTGGAATACGTGCGCGCCGCCCGGGCGCTCGGCATGCGCGATGGGGCGATCATGTACCGGCACATCCTGCCCAACGCGATGATCTCGACCATGACCTACCTGCCGTTCATCCTCACCGGGGCCATCGGCACGCTGACCGCACTGGACTTCCTCGGCTTCGGCCTGCCACCGGGCGCGCCCTCGCTCGGCGAGCTGGTGGCACAGGGCAAGTCCAACCTGCAGGCACCCTGGCTCGGCATCAGCGCCTTCGCCGTTCTGGCGCTCATGCTCAGCCTGCTGGTGTTCATTGGCGAATCCGCCCGCGATGCGTTCGACCCGAGGAAATGACATGCACGACCGCAACCTGATCGAAGTCCGTGACCTGTCGGTCGAATTCGTCGGCGGCGACCGTGCGCAGCGGGTGGTCGAGGGCGTGAGCTTCGACATTCGCCGCGGCGAGACCCTGGCCCTGGTCGGCGAAAGCGGCTCGGGCAAATCGGTGACGGCCCACTCGATCCTGCGCCTGCTGCCCTACCCGCTGGCCCGTCACCCCAGCGGCAGCATCCAGTATGACGGGCAGAACCTGCTGGGCCTGGGCGAGAAGCCCCTGCGGCAGATTCGTGGCGACCGCATCGCGATGATCTTCCAGGAGCCGATGACGTCGCTCAATCCGCTGCACAACCTGGAAAAGCAGATCAACGAGGTGCTGTTGCTGCACAAGGGCCTGAGCGGCAAGCAGGCGACCGCCCGCACCCTCGAACTGCTCGACCTGGTGGGGATTCCGGAGCCGGCCAAGCGGCTCAAGGCACTGCCCCACGAACTGTCCGGCGGCCAGCGGCAACGGGTGATGATCGCCATGGCCCTGGCCAACGAACCGGAACTGCTGATCGCCGACGAGCCGACCACGGCGCTCGACGTCACCGTGCAGCTTAAGATCCTCGACCTGCTCAAGGACCTGCAAGCCCGCCTGGGCATGTCGCTGTTGCTGATCAGCCACGACCTCAACCTGGTCAAGCGCATCGCCCACCGCGTGTGCGTGATGCAACAGGGGCGCATCGTCGAGCAGGCCGAGTGCCAGACCCTATTCAGCGCGCCCCAGCATCCCTACACGCAGATGCTGATCAATGCCGAGCCCACGGGTGGCCCCGCCGACACCGTGGCCGGCCCGCCCCTGCTGGAAGTGCGCGACCTGCGCGTCTGGTTCCCGATCCGCAAGGGCCTGCTACGGCGCACGGTGGACCACGTCAAGGCGGTCGAGAACATTCACTTCAGCCTGCCCCGGGGACGCACGCTCGGTATCGTCGGCGAGAGCGGCTCGGGCAAGTCGACCCTGGGCCTGGCGATCCTGCGGCTGATCGCCAGCCAGGGCCAGATTCGTTTCGACGGCCAGGACCTGCAGGGCCTGGACGCGAACCAGGTCCGCCCCCTGCGGCGGCAGATGCAGGTGGTGTTTCAGGACCCCTTCGGCAGCCTGAGCCCGCGCATGAGCGTGGCGGACATCGTCGGCGAAGGGCTGCGCATCCACGGCATCGGTGACGCCCAAAGCCAGCAGGCGGCGATCATCGCCGCCTTGCAGGAGGTTGGCCTGGACCCCGAGACACGCCATCGCTACCCCCACGAGTTCTCCGGCGGGCAGCGCCAACGCATCGCCATCGCTCGCGCGCTGGTGCTCAAGCCGGCGCTGATCCTGCTCGACGAGCCCACCTCGGCGCTGGACCGTACCGTGCAACGCCAAGTGGTCGAGCTGTTACGCTCGTTGCAGCAGAAGTACAACCTCACCTACCTGTTCATCAGCCACGACCTGGCGGTGGTCAAGGCGTTGAGCCATCAGTTGATGGTGATCAGGCAAGGCCAGGTAGTGGAACAGGGAGAGGCCGAGACGGTATTCGCCGCCCCTCGGCATCCGTATACCCGGCAGTTGCTGGAGGCGGCGTTTTTGACGCCGACATCCGTGTCGCCCTACATCGGATAGATCGCTCGCTTTTCAACACATGGCGCTGCCGACTGAGAAAACCTCGGCTTGTCGCCTTTTAGGGAGCAAGTTGATCGGGAGCCCCCCTAGGGGTACGAGTCGGCGGGCTTTTCTGCTGTGATTCATTAGGATGCCGTACCTGCTGGCTACAAGACCATATTAATCAACGGATCAATAATATTTTTGACACACCTAGGAACAATGCATCAATATAGTTGTCCCAAATTCCTAGCAGGACCCACACCATTACCACCAAGGAGAGGTAAGTATGGCTTTTGACGCCTACCTTCAGATCGACAATATTGCTGGTGAAGCGCTGGATGATCGTTACACTAACTGGATCGAGATCACTGGTTACAGTTTCGCCGTCAATCAGAGCACTTCAGCCACCGCAAGCTCGTCTGGCGGCGCCTCATCGGGCCGTACAAGCTTGACCAATTTTACCTTCACTAAATTTCTCGATAGCGCCAGCTGCAAATTGCTTGAAGCGGGCTGTTCCGGGCAACATTTAAAAGAGGTTAAGATTTAAAAGAGGTTAAGATTGCGATTTGTCGAGCCGGCACAGACAAGCTTAAGTACTACGAAATAGTGCTCGAAGAAGTAATTATTGCCGATTATTCACAGACAGCCAGCTCAGGCATTCCTATTGAAGTCGTTCAGCTCAACTATGGGCGTATCAAGACCACTTACACACGTCAAAAACGATCTGACGGGAGTGCTAGCGGGAACGTAACGAGCGGCTGGGACCGAATCAATAATAAAAAGTATGCGTGAGATAGACGATGGGCGGTCTCAGTGACCAAGTGCAACACCCGAGGTAAGGTGCTGCATGACTACTCACTACACCCACTTGACCATCGAAGAGCGCGTAACGCTAATGATCATGCGTATGCAAGGCGCCTCGCTGCG
>NZ_JAAMQJ010000046.1 GCF_013523125.1 Pseudomonas entomophila
GCGCTGGATTGTGGGCCCTGCGGGCCCAATCGCGGCGCAGGGGCCGCTCACCCGTAGTGCCAGCACGGTGATTCAGCCAGGCGCGGTCTTCTGTAGGAGCGGTCCCTGTGCCGCGATTGGGCCCGCCAGGGCCCACAAATCCAGCCCCGCCGGACACACCGACGAGTGTCTGCCACTCAGCCAACCCCGCTGCTCACCGCTCAGAAAATCCCCGTACGGCGACCCTGCTCCCTGCAACCTAGCGCAACCCCTCGCTCAACTGCGCAATATGCTCCGGCCCGATCCCGCAGCACCCGCCGATCACGCTGGCGCCCTGGGCACGCCAGGCCTGGGCCCAGGTGAGGTACCCCGGTGGGTCCAGGTCTTCACGCAGCTCATCCAGGCCATCGTTCGCCTTCGCCTCCTTGGGCTGCGGCGGGAAGGCATTGGCGTAGGCGCCGATGGCGATGTCGGCGTTCAACCGCTCGATCACCGCACGGGCCGCCTCGACCGCCCCGCCGATGACTTCCGGCTGACTGCAGTTGAACAGCACCGTCTGAACACCCAACGCGGCCACGGCCTCGACCGCTTCAGCCACCGGCTGGCCGGAACGCAGGCGGGGAGTGTCGTCGGTGTCTTCGTCCTGGAGGGTGAATGAGACCCAGCGGGGTTTGCCGTCCTCGGGCAGGTGGCTGTGGATGGCGCGCACTTCCTCGACGGCGCTCTGGGTTTCCATCAGCCACAGGTCGACATACGGCGCGAGGCCTTCGACCAAGGGCAGCACCACCTCGGCTACGCGTGCCGGTTGGAACAGGTCCGGGCGGTACGAGCCGAACAACGGCGGCAGCGAACCGGCGACCTGCACCGCATGCGGGCTGGCATCGGTGGCGGTGCGCGCCAGGCGACCGGCCGTCTGCGCCAGTTGGCGGCCTTCCTGGGCGAAGCGCGCCTCACCGATGTGAAACGGCACCACGGCATAGCTGTTGCTGGTGATTACCCGTGCACCGGCGTCGATGTAGGACGCATGCACGCCTACTATGGCGTCGGGTGCTTCGGTCAGGGCCAGTGCCGACCATTCGGGTTGCCGAAACGGTGCACCGCTACGCTGCAGTTCGCGGCCCATGCCACCGTCGAGAATGACCATCGCTCGCTGTTTCATATAACTACTCTGAAGGTGCTTATGAATAAAATTCACTAGGTACAGTGCGTTTATAACTATTAAATAGCCAAATTCATTTTTAGCCAAATATTCAGGTGGTTACATGCGTCTTTCTTCCTGGCTCAGCACCGGGCTCGTTCTGTTCGCCGTCGCCTCGCAGGCCCATGCGAGCGCGACCCTCGACCGGGTCGAGTCGCGCAAGGAAATGGTCAACGTCCTGATGGAAAGCTATCCGCCGTTCTCGTTTCTGAACGACCAGAACCAGCTCGATGGTTTCGACGTCGACGTGGCCAAGGCCGTGGCCGAGAAACTGGGTGTGAAGCTGCGCCTGGAAACACCGTCGTGGGACGTCATCGCGGCGGGCCGCTGGAGCGGGCGCTACGACGTGTGCATCTGCTCGATGACGCCGAGCAAGGCACGCGCCGAGGTCTTCGACTTCCCGGTGCAGTACTACGCGTCGCCCGCGGTGATCGTGGTCAACGCCCAAGACGATCGCATCCATTCGGCCAAGGACCTGAACGGCCGCAAGGTCGGCCTGACCAGCGCGTCGAGCTACGAAAGCTACCTGAACAAGAACCTGGTGATCGAAGGCGCCGAGGACACCCAGCTCGACTATCCCTTCGACACGGTGCAGGCCGCCCCCTACGACACCGACAACGTGGCCTTCCAGGACCTGGGCCTGGGCGCCGGCGTACGGCTGGATGCCGTGCTCACCAACCTGGTGACCGCGCAGCCGCGCCTGAACCAGGACAAGCGCTTCAAGCTCGCGGGCGCACCGTTGTACGAAGAGCCCAACTCGGTGGCCATCGAAAAAGGTGACCCCGAGTGGGACGCCAGGCTGCGCGAGGTGTTCGCCGCGCTCAAGGCCGATGGTACCCTGGCGACGCTGTCGCAGAAGTGGATCGGTGCCGACATCAGCAAATGAGTGCACGTCCCTCCTCCTCCCTGCCCGCCGCGCGCCTTGCACGCCTGTTCGGTTTTCGTGCGCGGCTGTGCCTGACCTGGCTGGCGCTGTTCGCGGTGTTCGTGATGTTCTTCCTGAGCTTCGATCTGAAGTTCTCGATCATCCTGGAGAAATTCCCCAACCTGGCCGGCCTGCGCCTGGGGCCCAATGGGTTCCTGCAAGGCGCGGCGCTGACCGTGTTCCTGTGCCTGTGCTCGATCGCCGCGTCGGTGTTGCTGGGCTTCGCGGTGGCGCTGGCTCGGCTGTCGCGCAGTGCAGTGCTGGTGGGCGTGGCCAGCTTCTACACCTCGTTCTTTCGGGGCACGCCGCTGCTGATCCAGATCCTGCTGATCTACCTGGGGCTGCCGCAGATCGGTGTGGTGCCGGGGGCGATCAGTGCAGGGATCCTCGCCTTGTCGCTCAATTACGGCGCCTACCTGAGCGAGATCTTCCGTGCCGGCATCCTTGGCGTGGCCCAGGGGCAACGTGAAGCTGCCCTGGCCCTGGGGCTGCGACCGGCGCAGATCTTCTGCCACGTGACCTTGCCCCAGGCCATGCGGGTGATCATCCCGCCCACCGCCAACCAGTTCATCTCGATGCTCAAGGATTCGTCGCTGATCTCGGTGATGGGGGTCTGGGAGGTCATGTTCCTGGCCCAGTCCTACGGGCGCTCGAGCTACCGCTACCTGGAGATGCTGACGACGGCGGCGGTGATCTACTGGGTGCTGTCGATGGCCATGGAGCTGCTGCAGGCGCGGTTGGAACGGTATTACGGTAGGGCTTATCAGCGTTGAGCGGGTGCCATCGCAGGTAGGCTTGCGTGGTATCGAGGCAAGTTCGTCTGAGAGATAAGCGTTGTTGGCTCTGTGGCCCCTGCGGAGCCAATCGCGGGCAAGCCCGCTCCCGCACCCGTAGACACACCGCGATGAGGCAGAGCACTGCGATTCGTGTGGGAGCGGCCCCAGTGCCGCGATTAGGCCCGCAGGGGCCATGAAAACAGCGACGCCTTCGTATCAAACAAGCCTGACTTGATAGCGCCCCGCTCAACCTGCTGCACACGCCTCCAGGGCAAACCGCCGCTTTTCAGATCCAACGCCTGTCTTTCCATGCACCTCCCAGACCCTCTTCCCACATAGCCTCCCCCTATCGTCACAGTGCGAAGGATCAATTCGCGCCCGATGTGGTCATTACGTACTATCGCTTTGCCATTATCTGGCCTTATGCCACTTCTCGGCCCGGCACCTTCACACGTCCTTCAGGTTCTCCAGGCATGAACAGATCACTCCCCCTCGCCACCCGTATCGGCCTTGGCTTCGCCGCCATCGTCTCGCTGCTCGTCCTGGTCACCGCCGTCGGCATCCAACGGGTCGGTTTCATCGATACGACGCTGGAGCATGTCAGCGAGAACGCGGCCAAGATCCAGCGCTATGCGATCAACTTCCGTGGCAGCGTGCACAACCGGGCCATCGCCATCCGCGATGCGGTACTGGTCGACAACGACCGCGACCTGGCCCGCCACCTGGATGAAATGACCACCCTGGAAAACGCCTACACCGAATCCGCCGGGCCCATGGACCAGCTGTTCGCGGCGCGCGGCGTGTCGGCCCAGGAGCAGCAGTTGCTACAGGCCATCAAGGCGATCGAGGCACGCACCCTCGCCTCGTCCAAGGCCGTGCTCGACCTGCGCCGCGCCGGCGACATCGCCGGTGCCCAGGCCTTGCTGCTGCGCGAGACGTCGGGTGACTACAGCGAGTGGCTCGACCGGGTGAACGCGCTGATCGACCATGAAGAGGCGTCCATCAAGCAGCAACTGGCCGAGGTGCATTCCACTGCCAGCCAGTTCCGCGGCCTCATGCTCGGGGCAACCGGCGTGGCCTTGATCCTCAGCGTCCTGCTGGCGATGGTGATCATGCGTTTCGTCCGCGCGACCCTGGGCGCCGAACCGACCGAGGTCGGTCAGGCCATCGAGCGGCTGGCGGCGGGCGATCTGTGCCAGGCGCTCGCGACGCGCTACCCCAACAGTGTCATGGGCGTGCTCAAGACCGCCCAGGACCAGTTGGCCGATACCATCGCCCAGGTCCGCCTGGCGGCCCAGGAGGTCAATCGCTCCTCCGGTCAGCTGTCGCAGACCTCCAGCGCCAACAACGAACAGATCGGCCTGCAGACCCGCGAGACCGAGCAGGTCGCCACGGCCATCGCGCAGATGGCCGCCACGGTCAACGAAGTCTCCGGCTACGCCGCCCAGGCCGCCGAAGCGACGCGACAGGCAGACCAGGAAGTCGAACAGGGCAATCGCCTGGTGGTAGGGACCACCACGGCCATCGAACAACTGGCCACGACCCTGGCCGACACCACCGAAACCGTCGAACAGGTGTCGCGCCAGGGCGAGCGGATCGAGACGGTGATCGACGTGATCAACTCGATCGCTTCGCAGACCAACCTGCTGGCCTTGAACGCGGCCATCGAGGCAGCACGGGCGGGTGAGCACGGTCGCGGGTTCGCCGTGGTGGCCGACGAGGTGCGCTCGCTGGCCAACCGTACGCAGCAGTCGACCGAAGAGATCCGCGAGATGATCAGCGCCCTGCAAAGCGGCACTGCGACTGCCAGCCGAACCATGCGCAGCAGCTGCGAGCTGGCCGATTCGACCGTCACCCAGACCCGTGATGCCCAGCAGGCCCTGGCGCGCATCAGCCAGGAAGTCGGTGCCCTGAACGCGATGAATGCGCAGATCGCCAGCGCGGCCGTGCAGCAAAGTGCGGTGGCCGAGGACGTGGCACAGAACCTCAATCGGATCCATGGCTCGACGGTGCAGTCGTCCAGCGGTTCCTTGCAGGTGGCTTGCGCCAGTCAAGAATTGACCGAACTGGCCGATCGACTGACTGAAAAAGTCGCGATGTTCAAGGTCCGCTAGGCCCAGGACCGACGCCTGGCCCGGGATCATGCACCGGGCCAGGCGCCGGCCGGTACGCGCTGCCCTGGCCGCATTGCAGTAGAATAGGCAGTCGACGCACAGCGTAATGGGATGGTGAATGAGCGCCAACGACCCTCTGGGTTACTACCAACTGCTCGGGTTGCAACCGGGTGCCACACCGCAAGACATCAAGACCGCTTACCGCCGACAGGCCATGGCCCTGCACCCGGACCGCAATCCCGGCCAGGACACCACACCGCAGTTCCAGACCCTCAACGACGCCTTCGCGACCTTGTCCGACCCGGTCGCCCGCGCCGCCTACGATGCGCGTGCCCAACAGTCGCCGCCACCCAAGGCCCCACGCTCGGCCAAACCTGAGCCGGTGCGCTGCTCGCGTTGCGGCAAAGTCTCGGCACAGCCGCGCGTGGTGGTGCTGCGTTCGGTCAGAAGCTTTCTGCTGCTGACGATGCGCAAGCCGATCGCGGGCATCTTCTGCAGCGACTGTGCCCGGCGCCTGGCGCTCAAGGCCTCGGCCACTACCTGGCTGCTGGGGTGGTGGGCCGTGCCGTGGGGGCCGTTGTATTCGCTGCAGGCCTTGTTCGAGAACATGCTCGGTGGCGACCAGCCCGCGCTGGACAACACCCGGCTGCTGGCCTACCAGGCCAATTACTTCCAGACCCAGGGCCGGCACGACATCGCCTACGCCGTGGCCAGCGACGCCTTGAAGTTCTGTGCCAAGATCCGCCCGACGTCCCGTCAGACAGGCTTGATGCATGAGCGCGATGACCTGCGGATCCGGCTCAAGGCCTTTCTCGACGCCTTGAAGCCTGCGGCCCCGTCAGCGCCGCTGAAGAACAGCTGGCGGATTCTCAATCCACTGTTTCCGGCTCATGCCGCGGCCTTGGGCCTGGGGATCGCTGCCCTCTGCTTCGTGCTGGCCACCACGGTGTTCGACACGCCCAAGGCCGTACCTGACGGCAGCGATCAGTATTCGGTCCAGGCGCCGGCCGTCGCGCCTCAGCCGTCCCTCAGCCTGCCGGCTCAACCGGCCTACACCATGCCCCAGCGTGCGCCGAACGGTCAGCCCTGGCCGCAAGGCGCGGGCTACCTCAAAGGTGAAGCGCAGACACGCACGGCCGGGTACTGCCAGGTCACCATCGACAACGTCGCCAACGATGCGGACATGCTGGTCAAGCTGGTGTCGCTGGCCGGCGACACGCCGCGCACGGCCCGCCAGATCTATGTGCCGGCCCACGGTACGTTCACCATGAAGAACGTGCAGCCGGGGCAGTACGATGTGCGCTACCAAGACCTGCGCAACGGCCAACGCTCGCGCTCGCAGGCGCTGACGTTTACCGAGAAGAAGACCGAGCGCGGTATCGAGTACAGCACCCTGACCTTGACCTTGAGCCGGGCCAAAGGGGGCAACGTGCAGGTGTTCGACTTGCCGAAAGAGGAATTCTAGGAGGCGTGAGTCCTTCGTGATTGGGGTATGCCCAGTGTAATGGCGATGGGCTTTGGCGAGGCCATCAAGGGGCGCCTGCTTCCAGGGATCCGGCTGCCAGTGCAGGTTGGCCTGATACGCGCAGTGGCTGATTCTAGGGGACCGAAGGGCCCACAAACCGTAGCCAACGCGTGGATCATGAACTGGAAGCTGGTCCGCCAGGCACGCCCCGTTGCGTCCGACACCTTCCTCTCAGCCGTTCAGCCGTCCTCGATCACGTCCAGCACGATCTTGCCGATGTGCGAGCCCTCCTCCATGCGCGCATGGGCCTGGCTCGCCTCACTCAGGGCGAACACCTGATCGATGATCGGCCGGCAGCGTCCCTGTGCCAGCAACGGCCAGACGTGCGCTTCCAGGCTCTGGGCGATCGCCGCCTTCTCTTCGGCGCTGCGTGAGCGCATCATCGAACCGGTCACGTGGGCCTGCTTGTCGAGCAGCTTCATCAGCTTGAAGCCGTCGATCGTGTCGCCGCCCAAGGTGCCGATGATCACCAGCCGGCCACGCCGCGCCAAGGCGGCCACGTTACGCTCGAAATAGCTGCCGCCCATGATGTCGAGGATCGCATCCACGCCCTTGTCCTGGGTCGCGGTGGCGATGGCGTCGGCGAAATCCACGTCGTGGTAGTTGATGGCCTCGGCACCCAGGGCGCGGATGCGCGCGCACTTGGCCTCGCTGCCGGCCGTGGCGAACGCCTTGATCCCGAGCGCGTCGCAGAGCATCAACGCCGTAGTGCCGATGCCGCTGGTGCCGCCATGCACCAGCACGGTTTCACCCGCGCGGGCCTGGCCCAGCTGGAACAGGTTGGCCCAGACGGTGAAGAAGGTCTCCGGGATCGCCGCGGCCTCGATCATGCTCACGCCTGCCGGCACCGGCAGCACCTGGGTCTCGACCACCGTGCAGTACTCGGCGTAACCGCCGCCATTGGTCAGCGCGCAGACCCTGTCGCCGACCTTGAACCGCCTGGCATCCGGCCCGACCGCGACGACGTCGCCGGCCACTTCCAGGCCCGGCACCGGACTCATGCCGGGCTTCATCGGGTAAGCGCCGGCGCGTTGCAGCACGTCCGGGCGATTGATGCCGGCGGCGTGCACGCGGATCAGCACGTCGTTTGCCTGGGGCGCAGGCGTGTCGGCCTCGGCCAGTGTGAGCACCTCCGGCCCGCCTGGGTGATCGATCTCGATGCGGCGCATGCGCTCGGGGTAGGACATGAGGGGTCTCCTGGCTGTGAAAGGATGTGCAATGGACCGGCCAGGCACGGGAGGTGTTCCGCCCGGCCGCGGCGCCAGGACGACGACCGGCTCCGTTCACGGCCTTACAGCAGGTAGGTCGCCACCACCATCACCGCCGGCAGGGCCAGCGCGGCGAGCAGTGTCTGCCCGGCGATGATCCCGGCCATCAGCGGTGCATCGCCGCCCAGCTGGCGCGCCATGATGTAGGCCGAGGACGCCGTGGGCAGCGCCTGGAACACCAGCGCGGCCATCGCCGCCTCGCCTTGGAGTCCGAACAGCCGACAGAGCGCGACGGTGACCATGGGCATCAGCAGGAACTTGAAGCCGGACGACACGGCGATCGGCGCCAGCCAGTGCCTGACGGCGGACAGGTTCAATGCCGCGCCGATGCACAGCAGGCCCAGCGGCAGGGAAGCCTGCCCCAGCGCCTTGAGCGCCGACTCCAGACCCGGCGGCAGTGACGCTTCGAACAACCGGAACGCACCGCCCAGGGCGCAGGCGAGCAACAGCGGGTTCAGCAGCAGTTGCTTGAGCACGCCACGCCAGGTGGCCTGCTCACCGGCGCCATGGCGCGCGAACACCAGCACGCAGAGGATGTTCACCGTTGGCACGATGGCGGCATTGGCCACGGCCGCCAGGGCGATGCCGTGCGCTCCGAACAGGCCGGCAGCGGCCGAGACACCGACATAGTTGTTGAAGCGCACGCCGCCCTGGAAGACCGACGTGAAGGCAGGATCGTCGAAGGGCAGACGCCGACGCGCCGCCCACAGCACCGCCGCAACCAGCGTGGTGGCGACCACCAGCACGCCCATCAGGCGCCCGACCGGCACCTCGTCCAGCCGCGCCGTGGCCAAACCGTGGACGAACAGCGCCGGCAACAACACGTAGTAGCCGAGCTTTTCGGCCTGGGGCCAGAAGGTCTCAGCGATCCAGCCGCTGCGGCGCAAGGCGACGCCCAGAGCGATCAGCAGAGCGACCGGCACCAGGGCCAGGATCAGCACACCGGTCATCGAACCGGCCCGCCAGGTACGTGTCGGGCCGGCTGCAAGGACAGTGGGTGGGCATGGCGCAGGAAAAGGTCGGGGCTCGGGCTCACGTCAGGCATGGAACGCTCGTGTGTCGGGAAAGCGTTCACGATACCCCTGCACTGTCGTCGCGAACACTGGCATCGCACAACGCCTGAACGCGTATGCACGGCAGCACGGTGCCGAGCGAACGGTTTACACGCGCCGACAGCCTCTGGATGATGGCGACCCGCTTCAATATTCTGGTCTGCCTTCATGCAACTGTTCATCAGCTCCACCTCGCCTTTCGCGCGCATCGTGCGGATCCTGCTGCAAGAAAAGCAGCTCGCGCACGAAGCGATCCAGGTCGACCCTTGGTCGCCACCGCCCGCCCTGCGCGAGGCCAACCCGGCCTGCAAGGTGCCGGTGCTCATCGACAAGGGCGTCGCCATCAGCCACAGCCTGATGATCGTGCAGTACCTGGAGTCGACCTATCCCGAGCGTGCCCTACCGCCCGTCTCGGCCACCGAGACGGCCCAGACCGCCATGGCGTTCGTGGCCCTGGAGGCCTTCGCCTCGCTCATCATCGGTCGTCGCTCACGGGCAGATTTCGACACGTCGCCCGTAGGGCAGCGACGACGTGACGGGTTGGCCGAGGCCCTGCGCCGGCTCGAGGCGCAGCCGCCGGCCTTGGTCGAAGGCGGCATGCCAAACCTGCTGCAGATCGTCGCCGTGGTGCTGCTCGAGGCGGTGCGGTTTCGCTTTGGCGAGGCACCCTGGGTGCCGGTCGTGCCCAGGTTGACAGCGCTGTGTGCCGCACTTGGCCAGCGTCCGTCCTTTCAGGAGACGCGGCCTTTCAGGGTCTAGCGCTCGTGCAAGGCGGCGTCCGCCGACCGTAGGTGCTCGGGTGCCGCATGCGCCGCGCGGCGCTGCGCCCTGAGTTGACGCCGCAAGACCGCCAGGGGCGGTGCGTAGAAGAAGCCGAACGACACCCCTTTGCCCTGCCCCTGGCCACGGTGGTGCAGTCGGTGCGCCAGGTGCAACCGGCGCACATAGCCGTTGAACGGCATCAGGTGTCGCGGCCAGTGCCGATGGAACAGCCCGTCGTGGAAGACCACGTAGAGCACGCCGTACCCGGCCACGCCCAACCCGACCCATTGCAGCGCGGGGAGACCTGACCGGCTCAACAGCATCAAGCCACTGGCGATCAAGGCCAGCGCCAGCAGGTACAGGTCGTTGGGTTCGAGCATGCCCAATTGAGGCCGGTGATGCGAACGGTGCAGCCACCAGCCCCAGCCGTGCATGACGTACTTGTGGGCCAATGTGCCGACGCCCTCCATGGCCACGAGGGTGCCCAGTAGCACGGCAAGGTTGAACAGCATGAGGGGTCCGGGAATGAGCGACGAAAACGCCAAGGGTAGCATTGCCGGTTCGACCTGCGGCCCTCGGGTCACGGTAAATCTTTGTCATGTTTGGCGGCTTGACTGATTTCGATGCCTGCCTTTATCGTCCGCGCCGCCTCGAACCGATTCACTCAGGAGCCTGTATTGGACAGTTATCCCAGTCGCGTGCGACAGGTCCAGACGACACGCTAGCCCAGCCTCTTCGTGCCCCCTCCCGTGACAGAGGGCAGTACCGTCGGCCGGCCTGGCCGATGTTTTCGTAAGCACCCTACCTCCTGCCGGAGAGCGAGGGTGATCGACCTCTCGCGCGTCCTTCAACGAACCGCACCGTCGCCGACGGTGCCTGCGCGGGACTGCCCGCACGTGAGGTCCATCATGGAATGGAAGCTTTTTCTGCTGCGCGTTGGCGCAGCCCTGGTCCTGGGGGCGCTGATCGGCGCCGAACGTCAACTGCGTCAGCGCCTCACCGGCCTGCGCACCAATGCCCTGGTCAGCACCGGCGCCTGCCTGTTCGTGCTGACCACCCAGGCCGTGCCGGGCATGGCGCCCAGTGATGCTTCACGCATCGCGGCCTATGTGGTGTCGGGGATCGGTTTTCTCGGCGGCGGCGTGATCATGCGCGATGGCCTCAACGTGCGCGGCCTGAACACGGCCGCCACCCTGTGGTGCACAGCGGCCATCGGCGTGCTGTGCAGCCTGGACCTGCTGATCGAAGCCCTGTTGGGCAGCCTGATGGTGCTGTGTGCCAACATCCTGCTGCGCGACCTGGCGCAGCGCCTGGATCGCCAGGATGTGCTCGCGGCCACTGAAGCAGAGCAACGGTTCGACCTGCGCGTGGTGTGCCGCCGGGGCGAAGACATTCATGTGCGCAGCCTGATGCTGCAAGGGCTGAGCGATCCGAGCCTGCGTCTGCAGGCCTTGCATAGCCAGACGCTGCCGGACCCTGCCTGCACCGAAGTGCGTGCCGAGATCGTCGGCAGCACCCTGGCACCGACGCAGCTCGAGTCGCTGGTGAGCCGCATCGGCCTGGAGCCGGGCGTCAGCGCCGTGAAATGGCAATTGCGCACGTCGACCGGGCGTGACTGAGCGTCACGAACCGTCCGCGATCCAGTAGCGGTCGCGGCCTTGGCGTTTGGCCTGATAGAGCGCCTGGTCGGCAGCGCCGGTCAGGGCTTCTGGCGACAGCAGCGCATGCCCTGGCGTCGCGATGGCAATGCCTGCGCTGAGCGTCACCCGCCCCAGCGGGCTGGGTGCATGGGCCAGATCGAGGTCACGCACCGCCTGCAGGATTTCGTTGACGATCGATTCGGCACCGGCCTGGTCGGTGTCGGGCAGCAACAACGTGAACTCCTCCCCGCCATAGCGCACCGCCAGGTCGGCTGGCCGCTTCAATGCCGCACGCAGGACGTCGCCCACCCGTCGCAGGCAGGCGTCACCGGCCTGATGCCCATAGTGGTCGTTGTAGAGCTTGAAGTAATCGAGGTCGAGCATGACCGCTGCGATGGGATAGCCCTGACGTTGGGCGCGCTTGACCTCGTGGGCCAGCTCATTGTCGAGCTGCCGCCGATTGCCGAGCCCGGTCAAGCCATCGGACAGCGCCAGGTTTTCCAACGCTTTGTTGGCTTGCTGCAGGGCATTCTCGAGCACCAGGCGTTCACGCAGCTGACGCAGCACCACCCACCCGAAGGCCGACAACCCGAACACCAGCAACAGCAGCACGATGGCCGTCTTGATCACGTCGTGCCGCCAGGGGGCCATGATCGTATCTCGCGACAGACCGGCCTCCACCAACAGCGGATAACTGCTCAGCGCCTTGTAGGCGTAGAGCCGCCAGGTGCCGTCGACCACGGCCTGGGCCTCGGTGACCCCTTCGTCGGCATAGGGCAGATGATTGCGGAAGATTTCGCTGTCGACCAGGCTGCGCCCGACCTGCCCGGCAATGAAGGGCCGGCGCACCAGAATGGTCCCGTCGCGCTTGGCCAGCACCAGCGCCCCGCGCTCGTCGATTTCGAAAGCGCCGTAGTAGCGCACGAACCAGTCGACCTTGATGGTGCCGAGGATCACCCCGGCGAAGTGTCCGTCGGCGTACTCCAGGCGGCGGGAAATGGGAATGATGAGGTCGCCCGTGGAGCGGCTCCTGACCACCGAGCCGATCTGCACGCTGCGGTCGCGGTGATTGCGGTGGTAGCTGAAGTAGGCACGGTCGGCATTGTTGGCGTCCTGGGGGATGACGTCCTTGTCCGTCACCACCCAGCGGCCCTGGGCGTCGTACACGAACAGGCCGTGCAGCTGCGGCATGATGCGCGACTGCTGGTAGAGCGCGGAATGCAGACGTTTGCGGTCGAGCTTGTCCAGCCCATCGCCTTCGATGCGCTCGGCCAGGGCCGCCGTGACCACATCCACCTGGCGGATCGCATCGTCGGCATGCTGTGCCGTGGCGCGCGCCAGGTTGGACACGGTCACTTCGGCGCTTTCGAAGGCGTGGCGGTAATCACGCCAGATCCGCCAGCCCTCGACCGCCACGAAGGTGAGCAGGACCACGGCCATGAAACTCAGCGTCAGGCGAAACAAGGCGGCCGACCGCGCCGGGTCGGACAGCCGCGTGTCGATGTCGTCAGGTGCATCCGATCGGCGACGAGTCGTCATGATCAACCTTGAGGAGGCCTAGGCCGAGCGGCGCTTGCGTGTGCCCAGCTCGATCCAGGTCGGTGCGTGATCGCTGGGATGGGCCTCGTTGCGCACCCAGGCATCGACCCCTGCCTGTTTCAGATACGGCGCGGCAGCGCGGTTGAGCAGCAGGTGATCGATACGCAGGCCCGCGTTGCGTGGCCAGTGATTGCGGAAATAATCCCAGAAGGTGTAGAGCCGCTCCTGAGGGTACTGCTGGCGTAGTCCATCGGTCCAGCCCTGCTCGAGCAGCGTGCGGTACCGCTCGCGCGAGGCCGGCTGCAGCAGGGCATCCTTGCGCCAGGAGGCGGCATCATAGACGTCCTCGTCCGTCGGCACGACGTTGAAGTCACCGGCCAGGATGACGGGATGGTCGCTGTCGCACAGGGTCTGGGCGTGCTGGTTCAGGCAATCGAACCAGGCGAGCTTGTAATCGAACTTCGGCCCCGGCTGCGGGTTGCCGTTGGGCAGGTAAAGGCAGCCGACCACGACGCCTTGCACGGCCGCCTCCAGGTAACGGCTTTGCTTGTCGTCTTCCATGCCGGGCAAACCGCGGCGGATCTCCAGCGGTTCGCTCCCACGGGCCAGAATCGCCACGCCATTCCAGGCCGCCTGTCCATGGTGCAGACAACCGTAGCCGCTGCGCTCGAGCGCCTCGCGGGGAAATGCGCTATCCGTTGCCTTGAGCTCCTGCAGGCACACGATGTCCGGTTGCTCACGCGCCAGCCAGGTGCACAGGGCCTCCAGGCGGGTGCGGATGCCATTGACGTTGAAGGTGGCGATCTTGAGGGCTTTCATGGGCTCAGGCATCCGGATCGTCGACGTGCGCCTGCACCGCACGCTCGAGTGCATGGGCATGCGCAGTGTCGGCCAGGGCCTTGAATGCCAGCCAGTCGTCCCAGTCGATGATGCCATCGTCTCGCAAGGCTTCAGCCGTGCGGATCAGTTCATGATGGTAGGCATCGGGGGAGTCGTCTCGATAGCTGACGTCGTCGTACTGGGCATACCAGGCCGCCAGTTCGGGAATCGTGCGTTCGATGCTCATGCAGCGCCTCCTGTGCAGGTCCGTCTGTTTTTCTGAGCCTGCACGCCAGGCGATCGTTCAACGGGATTGCTCCAAGGGCACTGCGCGTGGAAAAAAATGAAAACTTTGGCGGTCAGGTGGGTTCAACCCTAGGTGAGCAGGTGCATGAGCTGTCCATCACGACTGCCGTGATCATCGCCTGATCCCGTTGCGTCAGGCTGGCCGGATGCTGCACATCACGAGCCGGCAGCTTTGAAGCGCAACCCGAACCCGTACCCATCGACACGAGGTAACGTATGAGTAACGACGCACTGCAGGCCGAACTCCTCACCCGCTTGCTGCATGCCCATCCTCAGGGCCTGGGCAAGGAAATCCTCGACAACTACCGTGGCGAAAAAGCAGTCGCGGGCATGCTCAAGACCTTGCAGGACCAAGGCTTGATTCACGCTGGCAGCGTCAGCGTCGAAGACCATGAGATGAGCGTGAGCTATCCGATCAAGCTGTCGTCGGCTGGTGTGGACGCCGCCAAGAGTGCCGAAGCCAAAGCCAAGACGCAGCTCGACACCTGATGCAGGACGGGGCATGCATCCTTTATGGTGCACGCCCCTCCGAGGTCAGGCCTTCTTCTCGTGGTCACGTGGCGCAATGGCCGGGCCTTCCGGATCCACCTGAGGATCCTCTAGATCCGGGGAATCCGGATCGAAGCCCAGGTCACTGCCTTTGTCCGCATCTTCCGAAGAATGAGGGCCCTTGTCGTGGCCAGTGGACGGATGTTTCGAGTCATGGTTGGACATGTGCATTCTCCTGTGAAGGTCTATAGAAGAAAGCCCCACGCCCAGGAAGTTTGATTTATCTGCCCTGCTCTGCCAGCGCCTGCCACTGCGCCGCATCGACGGCCTGGCATACCTCAGGCGCGGCTATCGGTGTCCGCCTTGGCGATCATTCGACGCTCATGGTTCGGACGACTCCGTTGACCCACGCTTTTTCGTCGAGCGCCGCGAACGACCGACCAAGGCCTCGGCACGGGCTTCGGCCGCCACCGCACGTTCACGCGCCTCGGCCAAATCCTCGCGCATGGCCTGCAATGCCTCCTGTAGACGGCTGGCATGCTCCCCTGCCTCGGTGGCCTGCCGTTGAGCTTGCATCCACTGCGCGTCCAAGACGTGCCCGTGGCTGCGTGCCGCCTGCAGCTGCTCGCGCGTGTCTGCCAGCGCCCGTTGATGCTTGTCCGCGTCGCCCAGAGCAACGCTGAGTCGACCCTGGACGTCCTTGAGCTGCGCATCCAGGGCTTTGCTTTCCTCTCGGGCCCGATCGATCTCACGGTAGGCGCGATCCTCCACGTCGCGGGTATAGCGTTGCTGTTCGAGACGCGTGTGTTCGGCTTGCTCACGGATCTCCTGCACCTGCTGGTGGACCTCGGCCAGTTGCGCGCGCGATTCGTCACGCTGAGCCTGAAGTTCGTCGCGCTGCCTGCGCAGGTCGTCGATTTGCGCCTGGCGTTGAGCCAGCAACTGCTCCAGATCGACCAGTCGGGTCTCCACACCTCGCTTTGCAGCAACGGCTTCTGCCGCTTGCTGGCGAGCTTGAGCAACGTCCAGACGAGCACGCGCTTCCAGCTCGCCCAAGGCCTCGCGTTCTTCGTCCAGGACTTGGCGCTGGCCGGCCAGGGCCATCTCGGCCACGCCTTGGGCCAGGAGCGTCGATTGTTGCCATACGGCGACAAAGGCCTGCGCCACCTCCGCCGGCAAGCCTGGTAATCGTGTCTCTCCACGCAGGCGCCCGGCCAGCTTTTCCCACCACTGATCGAGCAAGGCGCCCACCCGCGCCGGGCTGCCCCGCCCCAGCTCCAGGCGTACCCGCTCGACCGTCGGACGCTCACCACGCGCCAGCACGGCATCTGCCGCCGCGAAGACGTCCTGTTCCGGTACACCGACTGCCATGTACGACCTCCACTCTGTTAGGCCCGATAATTAAATGTTATCCGACTCTATTTTTGGAATTCTAATAAAAAAATACGTGTAACGTATAAAATAATACACTATCGACGATGTGCGTGCATCTGAGCCGGGAAAGCTGCCAAGGCCCATGGCATAACCTTGTTAACATCGCCTGCTAGAAAAGTGTTTTGGTGGGGATGGACTTGCCACGGTGCATAAGGGCGCAGCGGAGCCGCCTTCTTCGTGGAAGCAGGAGCATTGAGTAGGCAGCATTCGTTGCGCCGGCTTTGGCTGCCTGGCTCATACGCGTCATGGCAGCGCGTGCGCCTGCGATTACCGCTACAGAGAAGCTTGCAGGCCGTCATGGATCGACAGCCTGTCTGCTCTTGCTCAGCGAATGGCACTCGCGCCATTCACATCATCGAGCCCTTCGTTATAGTAGGTCGGATACACACTAGGACGTCTGATCTATCGATCAATCCTGATGAGCGAGATGAGTTTGAGTGATCCAGTAGAGATGTTCCTCTCCAGACCCTTGGTACTGGCGGAATTGGCAGACAGCACCCGCGCCGCAGCCGAGGCATTCATCGCGGCAGGCACCGCAGCCAACACCGTGCGCAGTTACCAGAGCGCCCTCACCTACTGGTCTGCCTGGTTGCAATTGCGCTATCGCCGGTCGCTTGGCGACGGCGCGCTGCCACCGGCGGTCGCCGTGCAATTCATCGTCGACCACCTGGCCAGGCCCCATGCGACCGGCGACTGGACCCACCTGCTGCCACCCACCATCGATGCCGCGCTGGTGGCAGCCAAGGTCAAGGGCAAGCCAGGGCCCTTGTCATTCAATACGGTCAGCCACCGCTTGGCGGTTCTGGCCAAATGGCATCGACTGCAACACTGGGCCAACCCAGGGGAGGCTCCCGAGGTGAGAACCCTGCTGCGCGAAGCGCGCAAGGCTCAGGCGCGCCATGGTGTATTCGTACGCAAGAAAACCGCAGTGGTGCTGGAGCCGCTGCAGGCGATGCTCGCCACTTGCACCGATGGCGTGCGTGGCACGCGCGATCGCGCCCTGCTCTTGCTGGCCTGGAGCGGCGGTGGCCGGCGCCGTTCGGAAATCGTGGGGTTGCGGGTCGAGGACTTGCGCCGTCTGGACGCCGACACCTGGCTATACGTGCTCGGGTCCACCAAGACCGACAGCAGCGGCGTGCGACGGGAAAAGCCGCTGCAAGGCGCGGCCGCACAGGCGCTGAACGCCTGGCTCGCTGCGGCGCCGGCCAGCAACGGCCCACTGTTTCGTCGCCTGTACAAAGGGGGGCGGGTGGCCCCGGCCGGTCTGTCAGGCGACCAGGTCGCGCGCATCGTCAAACGTCGCGCGGCACTGGCAGGCCTTGAAGGCGACTGGGCGGCGCACAGCCTCCGCTCGGGCTTCGTCACCGAGGCAGGACGCCAAGGAGTGCCGCTCGGCGAGGTGATGGCGATGACCGAGCACCGCAGCGTCAGCACCGTGATGGGCTACTTCCAGTCGGGGTCGTTGCTGGGCAGCCGTGCCAGCCAATTATTGAGTACGTCGCCCAAGGACGGTCTTGACGAGACCTAGGGCGACCAATCGAGAACGGCTACCAGAGCGAGCTGCAGTACCAGCACCACAGCGGTTGGTACGCGGACGTCAACGTGCAATCGGTCGCGCGCACGACAGTGGACGACGGCAACACCTTCCCTGCGCCGTCCCGTCTCCACGCACGAAGGGATTTTCGCAAAGGCACTAAACGTTTTGCCGCGCCCCATGCTCAAAGCGCCATACGCCCTACCTTCTTCTCTGGAGTCTGCTCACGTGAGCGATAAAGTCCGTGTCGACAACGCTGCCAGCGCCAACATCAAACAACCGCACAAGGATGTGTTCTTCGCCGCAGTAGAAACGACGCGCATGCCGATGATCGTGACCGACCCGAACCGTTCGGACAACCCGATCATCTTCGCCAACAACGCGTTTCTCGAGATGACCGGGTATGACCTGGACGAGATCCTCGGTGAGAACTGTCGCTTCCTGCAGGGTCCGGACACGGACAGGAACGTGGTCGACGCCGTGCGCGAGGCCGTGGCCAACAAGGTGGACATCGCCACCGAAATCCTCAACTACAAGAAGGATGGATCGAGCTTCTGGAACGCCCTGTTCATCTCGCCGATCTACAACGATAACGGCGAGCTTATCTATTTCTTCGCCTCCCAGCTCGACGTGAGCCGCCGCCGCGATGCCGAAGACGCCCTGCGCCAGGCGCAGAAGATGGAAGCGCTCGGCCAGTTGACCGGCGGCATTGCCCATGACTTCAACAACCTGCTGCAGGTCATGGGCGGCTACCTGGGCCTGATTGGCTCGGCGGTCGACAAGAGCACCATCGATGTCGCTCGGGTCAAGCGCAGCGTCGATCATGCCCGCTCGGCCGTGGACCGTGCCAGTACCCTGACCAAGCAATTGCTGGCCTTTGCCCCGCAAGCAAAGCCTGCAAGGTCGAGTGCTGAACCTCAATCACCTGGTCTGCGACATCGAGCCGCTGATCGAGCGCACCTTTGGCGCGGAAGTGGCCGTAAGCTACGACCTGGAACCCAACCTGCGCAACTGCCGGATCGACCCGACCCAGGCCGAGGTGGCGCTGCTGAACCTGATGATCAATGCGCGGGATGCGCTGATCGGCCGCGAGGCGCCACGCATCCTCATCGAAACCCGCAACATCGCGGTCAAGGACCTGGCCAGCGTGTCCTACGACGGCCTGCTGCCGGGCAACTACGTGAGCATTTCGCTGACCGACAACGGGATCGGCATGTCGGCCGCCATCCGCGACCGGGTCATGGACCCTTTCTTCACCACCAAGGAGGAAGGCAAGGGCTCAGGGCTCGGTCTCTCGATGGTGTACGGATTCGCCAAGCAGTCCGGGGGCGCAGCGCGTATCTACACCGAAGAAGACGTCGGCACCACGCTGCGGTTGTACTTCCCCGTGGACGATGCGGGCGTGACCCAGCAGGACACGGTGCGCGCCGTGGATCGCAAGTCGGGCAGTGAAAAGATCCTCATCGTCGAGGACCGGCCGGATGTCGCCGAACTGGCGAAGATGGTGCTGGAAGACTACGGTTACAGTGCCGACATGGTGCTCAATGCGCGCGAGGCACTCAAGCGCTTCGACACCGGGCACGACTACGATCTGCTGTTCACCGACCTGATCATGCCGGGTGGGATGAACGGCGTGATGCTGGCTCGGGAAGTACGCCGTCGCTACCCGAAGATGAAGATCCTGCTCACGACCGGTTACGCGGAAAACTCGCTGGAGCGCACGGACCTGGGGGGCTCGGAGTTCGACGTGATCTCCAAGCCCTGCATGCCCCATGACCTGGCCCGCAAGGTCAGGCAGGTGCTGGATGGGCCGAACGGCGTCTCTTGAGCCCGCGGGATCGGGGCAGCGCCGTACTGTTCGGCGCTGCTTCGTGGCAAGCGGATCCAATTGTCGGTGCACCCCTCAAGGATCGACGATGCACTGCCGATAAGCCGTGCATGTCCCAGCAGGTAGCGCATCATGTTCAACACTCGACTCAAGGATACGATCGCAGCCCAGGCCGCTGAACTGGCGGAGCTTCGGCAGCTGCGCGAGGGCCTGCAGCGCGAGATGCTGACGCTCAGCATCGACCCGACGCTCACGATCCTGGCATGCAACGAGCACTTCGCCCAGGCCTTGGGTTACCGCCAGGACGAATTGATCGGGCGCTCGATGGAGACCATCGTGCCGACCTACGTCACGAAGCTGCCCTGTTATCACAAGTTTCGTGCCGCGATCGGTGCCCGTCAGTCGATCACCGACGAGTACCGTTACCTGCATGCGGACGGGTCGCTGGTATGGCTGCACGCGCACTGGCAGCCGATCCTGAGCGAGGGCGGCGCGGTGACGCAGATGATCTGCCACGCCACCAACATCACCAAACGCTTGGAAAAGGCGTCGGAAAATGCCTCGTTCATCGATGCCCTGCTGCGCTCCACGGCGGTCATCGAGTTCGACCTCGATGGCAAGGTGGTGAATGCCAACGAGCAGTTTCTTCGGGCCATGGGGTATACGCTGGCTCAGGTGAAGGGCCAGCATCACCGGGTGTTCTGCACGCCTGAAGAATCAGGCGCGCCGGCCTATCAGGCCTTCTGGGAGACGCTCAAGCGCGGCGAGTTCGTCGCCGGGCGCTTCAAGCGCATCGACAGCCAGGGCCATGTGGTCTGGCTCGAGGCGACCTACAACCCGGTCTATGACACCGAAGGCAACCTGTGCAAGATCGTCAAGTTCGCCACGGTGGTGACCGAGCAGGTCGCCCGTGAACTGGAGATCAGCGAAGCGGCGAACACGGCCTTCGGCATCTCGCGCGACACCGACGTCGCCGCGCAGCACGGCGCCGTGGTGGTCAACGACACGGTGCAGACCATGCAGAAGATCGCCGACGACATGCAACTGGCGTCCACCGGTGTCGAGGCCCTGGGGCGTCAATCGCTGCTGATCAATTCGATCATCCAGACCATCGGCAGCATCGCGCAGCAGACCAACCTGCTCGCGCTCAACGCCGCCATCGAGGCCGCCCGCGCTGGCGAGCAAGGCCGCGGGTTCGCCGTGGTGGCCGATGAAGTCCGCCAACTGGCCGGGCGCACCAGTACCGCGACCGAGGAGATCGCCGCCGTCGTGCTGCAGAACGGCAAGCTGGTGGAGAAGACCATGCAGGACATGTCCAACAGCAAGCGCGAGGCCGAACAGGGGCTGGAACTGGCCGGCCAGGCGGGCAAGGTCATCGTGGACATTCGCGAAGCGGCGCGCCGGGTGGTCGATGCGGTCGGGCGCTTCAGCACGCACCTGGGTAGCTGAGTGGACGCGGGTGTGTGCCCTGACGCGCCATCGATCGGGCGATGCCACTGAACGTCTGCCATGAGCCGACCTCTGACACTCATGCAGGGCGAGCGACGCGCTGCCTCATGACTGTTTGGAGGAGAGGCTCACATGAAGATCCTGATGGTGCTCACATCTCACGACCAACTGGGCGATACCGGCAAGAAGACCGGTTTCTGGCTCGAGGAATTCGCAGCGCCCTACTACGCGTTCGTCGATGCCGGTGCCGACATCACCCTGGCGTCGCCCAAGGGCGGTCAACCCCCGCTCGACCCGAAGAGCGACGAGGCCGACGCACAGACGGACGACACCCGTCGTTTCCAAGGTGACGAGCAGGCCAAGCAGGCGTTGGCCAACACTTACCCCCTCGGTGAAGTCGACCCTTACAATTTCGACGCCGTGTTCTATCCCGGCGGCCACGGACCGCTCTGGGACCTGGCCGAGGACAAGGATTCCATCACGCTGCTCGAATCCTTCTACGCCTCCAACAAACCCATCGGTACGGTGTGCCATGCGCCGGGCGTGCTCAAGCACGTGAAGGCGCCGGATGGCCATCCGGTGGTCAAGGGCAAACGCGTCACCGGCTTCAGCAACAGCGAAGAGGACGCCGTGGGCCTGACCGATGTGGTGCCCTTCCTGGTGGAGGATATGCTCAAGGCCAATGGCGGTGACTATTCCAAAGGGGATGACTGGGCCAGCTACGTGGTCGAGGATGGCCATCTGGTCAGCGGGCAGAACCCGGCTTCATCCGCCGCGGCAGCCGAGGCGTTGATCAAGCGACTGAAGAAAGAGCCTGGGATCGAGTGATGGACATCGACTGAGGAGTCGCTGTCGTACAGGGCCTTTTGGTAAGCATGGAATGGGGGCACCAGGTGCCCCCTTTTTGTTGACCTGAGAGTTCTTTAGTAGGGTTTAAGTGTATGGGAGCTGTTTGGTTGAGTTGATATTGGGGTGGTATAAAATACATCGTTGCAGCGCGTCATCGTGCGGTCATGTTCTCGCCGTATCGTCCTGGCACGTCATCTCGTCGGGATCTCCAGCCGTGGCCCAGCGTCGCCTGCTCTACAACGGTCTTCTGCCGCTTCTTCTCCTGCTCTCGTGCACGCTTGTGCTGGTGTTCCTGTGGAGCTCCTACGCCAGCCAGCGCGCCCTGTCTCGCCAGGACGCCTTGGCGGCCAAGGCCGCCGAGTACCTGAACCTGGCCAGCATCGCCGCCGAACACCTTGATCAGACCCTGGCGCGTGCTCGCCTGCTTAGCGTGACCCGGACGGACGAGCACCTGGACCACGACCCTCTTCTTCAACTGATGGCGCTGTACGACCTCGACGGGCGACGCCAGTCCGGTCAGACGCCAAAGGCCCCGGATCCTCTGCCTGCCGCCTGGCTGGACCAGGTACACCGCCAGCTGGCGCTTCAAGGTGCGACACCCCTTCTGCCCACGGTGTCGATGCCATCGCCGTCTCGGCCCTCCACCCTGCCCTTTCTGCTGCCGCGCATCGATGCGGCAGGTCATGCCGATGCGTTGCTTCTGGTGCAGCTCGACGTCGAGGGCGTTGCACGGCTGTTCCGCCATGTCGACCTGGGCCGGACCGGCCTGATACGGCTGCTGCAGGAAGACGGTCAGGAACGCGTGCGGATCGACACGCAGGGCGTGGTCAGTGCCGGACAACGCCTGCTCCCTGATCTTCCGGCCACCCAGGACACGACCGGGCAACTGACGCAGTACACCCAGGACGGCACCTACCAGAGCCTGTTTCGCCGCACGCCCGGGCGCGGCATGAGCGTGGTGGTCAGCCAGCGTCACGATGAAATCCTTGCGGCGCCGACCCAGGCCTACACGCGCCAGTTCTGGTCGAACCTGGGCATCAGCGCGATGATCCTGGCTGGGTTGGCGTGGGCCCTGTTGCTGCTCCACCGCCGCCAGGACGCCTTCCATGCCCTGGAACAGGCCCAGCAGGTCAATCAGCAACTGATCGGGCGGCTCGAGGAAGAACACCGGCGCAGCAGCCATGCGGCCGCCACCGACCACCTCAGCGGCCTGCACAATCGCCGTCAGTTCGTCGACCTGGCACGCCAAGCGCTGGTGCGCCAGCGTGGACAGCGGCGTCTGATGGCGATCCTGTTCATCGACATGGACCGCTTCAAGTCGATCAACGATTCACTCGGGCACAAGGTCGGCGACTTGTTGCTGCAGGCGGTGGCCGGCCGTATCACCCGGTTGCTCGAACCTGGCGACGAAGCTTCGCGGTTCGGCGGTGATGAGTTCGTCGTGCTGCTGGCCGGACACCGCAGCGAGGAGCAGATCACGGCTTGGGTCCGTGCTTTGGTCGACAAGTTGTCGACGACGTATGCGCTGGACGGGCAGGAGGTCAACACCAGCCCCAGTGTCGGTGTCGCCATCTGCCCACGCGACGGGCAGAACATCGACAGCCTGATCCGCCATGCCGACGCCGCCATGTACTCGGCCAAACAGGCCGGGCGTGCCCAGTACCGGTTCTTCGACCCGTCGCTGAACCTGTCGGACATCCAGGCCTTCACCCTTGAACAAGCCCTTGGCCAGGCTGTCACCGAGCGGCAGTTCGTGCTGCATTATCAACCGCAGATCCGCCTCGACACGCTCCAGGTGACCGGCTACGAAGCCTTGGTCCGCTGGCAGCACCCTACCTTCGGGCTGCTCTATCCGGATCGGTTCATCGGGGTGGCCGAACGCAGCGGCTTCATCGTCGCCCTGGGGTGGGAAGTCGTGCGCCTGGCCTGCGAAGCGCTGGCCGACTGGCAGGCCGAAGGGCAGTCCGCGCGCCTGGCCGTGAACGTGTCGGCCATGCAGCTGTGGCAACCCGATTTCAGCGATCGCCTGCTCGAGACCCTGGCGCACTGGCAGGTGTCGCCCGAGCAGCTGGAACTGGAAATCACCGAGACCACCGTGCTGGACCCGGAAGGCACGGCCATGGCGCATCTGCATCGCCTGCGTGCGGCGGGTATCGGCATCAGCCTGGACGACTTCGGTCGCGGCTATGCCGGATTCGCGCACCTGCAGTCGCTGCCCCTGAGCAAGCTCAAGATCGACCGGGCCTTGATTGCGCCACTGTGCAACAGCCACGATGACAGCCCCATCGTCTCATCCACCATCATCCTGGCCAAGCGCTTGGGCCTGGAAGTGGTGGCCGAAGGCGTCGAGACCCGCGAGCAGGTGGTCTGCCTGAAACTGGCAGGCTGCGATGTGGCCCAGGGGTATCACTTCAGCCGGCCGCTGGCGCCGGCGCAGTTGCGCCAGTACCCGCCATTCGCTGGCATGAAGCGCCTGGCCTGCGCGTAGCGGGTCGAGCGCCGGGGATCGGCTGGGCAGGGCGCGCTGGGTTGTTTATCCTGTGCGCTCGTTCCGCCCGACCACCCTGCCCCCATGACTGATATCCAACGCTACGTTCAGGCCGCCACCCGCGACAACACCCGACGCAGCTACCAGGCGGCCGTGGAGCACTTCGAGGTGCATTGGGGTGGTTTTCTGCCGGCGACCGCCGAGAGCATCGCCCGCTACCTGGCCGAGCATGCCGACCGCCTGGCGGTCAGCACCCTGCGTCAGCGCCTGGCCGGCCTGAGCCAATGGCACCAGATCCAGGGCTTCCCTGATCCGACCAAGGCCCCTCTGGTCAAGCAAGTGTTGCGCGGCATTCGCACGTTGCACCCTGCCCCGCCCCGGCAAGCCGCGCCGCTGCTGCTCGAGCACCTGGGTCAAGCCGTCGAGACCTGCGAGCGCGAGGCCGAGCAAGCACGTGAGCACGGTGACTTGGGCGCGCTGCTGCGGGCTCGGCGCGACCAGGCGCTGTTGCTGCTGGGGTTCTGGCGTGGTGCCCGAGGCGATGAACTGGCGCGCCTGCAGGTCGAGCATGTCCAGGCGCAGGCCAGCAGCGGGCTGACGCTGTTCCTGCCCCAGAGCAAGGGCGACCGGCAGGCGCTCGGGGTTCAGCAACGCGTGCCGGCGCTCAAGACGCTCTGCCCCGTACAGGCGTATCTGCGCTGGATCGAGGTAGCCGGCCTGGCGCGGGGGCCGGTGTTTCGCAAGATCGACCGCTGGGGCAACCTGAGCGAGCAGGCGCTCAACAGCAACAGCCTGGTCGGGCTGCTGCGGCGAGTGCTGGAACGGGCCGACGTGCCGGCAGCGCTGTACACCGGGCACTCGTTGCGTCGCGGGTTCGCGACCTGGGCCACGGCCAACGGCTGGGAGCTGAAGGCCCTGATGAGCTATGTCGGCTGGAAAGACGCCAAGTCGGCGTTGCGTTACATTGATGCAGCGCAGAGCTTTGGCGAGCTGGCGGTCTTGCCTGTCGACACTCGGTCCTCCCAGAAACAAGCGTTGGTACAGATCGAAGAGGAATAGGCTGGCGGACTCAGGCATTCATTGGGGTGGTATAAAATCGATATCCTGATTGGGCCATGTGCCGTGCCAGGCGTTTCGAACGCGCAGAGTCGGGCGCGGCGAACGCGGTAAGCGCGATCGCTGCGCGTTGTTCGAGAAAAACAGCACTGCCCGCTGATACAGACCCACACCAGGCTACGGCCCGAGTGAGCGTGCCAGAGGTCACAGCCGGGTCATCACTGCCCGCGATGGGCCGCCAAGCGCCACAGCCGCACGATGTCTCCGGCACGTGCGCACAGCAGGCGCTCGGCCTCGGTGCAGGCCTGTTCCAGGTCCATGGGGCCGCTGGTCAAGGCGAATGCCGCATCGATGCCATGGGCATACAACTGCTCGTACCCCTCCCCCAGCGTGCCGGCGATCACCACCACCGGCACCTGATGGCGCTTGGCGATCCGCGCCACGCCCAAGGGCGTCTTGCCGCGCAAGGTCTGGGCATCGAAGCGCCCTTCCCCGGTGATCACCAGGTCGGCGCCGTCGACCAGCGCCTCGAGCCAGGCCAGCTCGGCCACCACCTCGACCCCGGGACGGAAGCGCGCCGCCATGAAGGCCTTGGCGGCGAAGCCCATGCCCCCCGCTGCGCCACATCCGGGAAACGCGCGCACGTCCTCGCCCAGCAGGTCACGGCAATGGTCGGCGAAATGCCCGAGCGCCTGGTCCAGGGCCTGGACCTGTTCGGGCGTGGCACCTTTCTGCGGGCCGAAGATCGCCGACGCGCCGTGGGGGCCGCACAGAGGGTTATCGACGTCCGCCGCCACCTCGACCTGGACCTCAGCCAGCCGCGGGTCGAGGTCGCTGGCGTCGATTCGCGCCAGCTTCGCCAAGGCCAGGCCGCCCTCTTCCAGGGGCTGTCCGTCGGCATCCAGCAGGCGTAGACCCAGGGCGCGAAGCATGCCGCTGCCGGCATCGTTGGTGGCGCTGCCGCCGATCGCCAGGACGATGCGCTGCGCGCCGGCGGCCAAGGCTGCGGCGATCAGCTCGCCCGTGCCCCATGTGCTGCTGCGGCAGGCGTCACGCTGGCCGGTGGGCACCAGCTGCAAGCCACTGGCCTGGGCCATCTCGATGATCGCGGTGCGGCTCTGCGCCAACCAGCCCCACCCCGCCTCGACGGCCTCGCCCAGGGGCCCACGCACCGTCAGGTGCCGCAGCTCGCCCTGGCTGGCTGCCAGGATGGCCTGCATGGTGCCCTCCCCGCCATCGGCCATGGGACACTCGATGCACTCGGCCTCGGGCCAGGCCTGCTTGATGCCTGCCGCGATGGCCCGGGCGACCCCGGCAGCCTCGAGGCTGTCCTTGAACGAGTCGGGCGCGATGACGATCTTCATGGGTGGCTCCTTATCCAGATGAACCGATGCTGACAGCAAGACCAGAACGACACCTCGGTCGGTTGCACAATGGCTCACCGGGTTGTTTGGGCATCCGCTGTGCTCGGTCGTGTTCAGGCCAGGGGCAGCAGTTGCAAGGCCAGGTACAGGCCGAGCAGGCCTTCGAGCCGGAAGGGATCGACCCCGCACAGTTCGGCGATGCGCTCCAGACGATAGCGCAAGCTGTTGCGGTGAATGCCCAGCGCCTCGGCACAGGCCTGGCTCTGCCCCTCGTGCGCGCACCAGGCACGCAAGGTGCTCAACAATTGACCGCTGGCATCGCGGGCGCTCAACCGACGCAGCGGTTCTAGCACGGCCTCGAGCGCTTCCGTGTCCGGGTGTCGCCACAGCATGGCCGCAATGCGGTAGCGCTGCAGGTCGAGCAGACGCTCGGTCGGCCGGACCTGTCGACCGTAGGCGCTCAGGTCACCGACGCGTTGGTGCCCCTGACGCAGTCGCTCCACGCTGTCCGCCGGCGAGCCGACCGACAACCGCTCCAGGGCCCAGCCATGGCGCGCCAGGCGCCCGAGCAGGCGCTCGTCGTCCACGACCAGGTTCGCCGGTCGACACCACAGCAAGGTGTGCGCACCGGTGCTCAGGCACCAGCTGTCCGGGAAGCGATTGAGCAGCCAGCCGGTGAGGCCCTCGACGTTGGACTCGCTCTCCAGTTCCAGCAGGCAGGGCGTACGCGGCAGCTGGGGCTTGAGGCCGAGCTGGCGGGCTTCGTCGAGCAGCCGAGGCGTATCGCCATGACCGCCCAGCAACAGCGCCAGCACATCGTCGCAGCGTTGCCGTCGCCATTGCTGTTCCTGTTGCTGGTGACGCTGGGCCAGCAGCATTTCAGCGGTCATGCGCACCAGCTCGCCGTAGGTGCGCATGACCGCCGGCTCGCCGGTCAGGCCCAGCACGCCGACCAGCCGGCCGTCGAGCAGCAGCGGCAGGTTCACGCCCGGTTGCACGCCCTTGAGGCAGCGGGACGCCTCGGCATCGAGCTCGACGATGCGCGCGTTGGCCAGCACCAGCTGCGCGCCTTCGTGACGGGTGTTGATGCGCTCGGGCTCGCCACTGCCCAGGATCAGCCCCTGGCTGTCCATGACGTTGACATTGCAGGGCAGAATGGCCATCGCCCGGTCGACGATGTCCTGGGCCAGGTCATGGTCCAGTTCGAACATGATACGGTCCTTGCAGGCAGGCTGGAGACGGGGACGCAGACCGATCCAGCGCCTGGATTGGTCGCTCGCACAGCCAGGGCCATCGGTTGCTGTGCAGCGGCACAAAGACAGCCGCGGCACACTCCCAGAGACTCAAGGGGCGAGCGTCGACGAGCGCCGCAGCGACTCCATAACAAAAGAGAACTCATCATGGCACACAGCCCTGCCGCCGACCAAGGCACCGATCCGTCCCGCGACGCGCTGTACCGGCGCATTACCCTGCGACTGATCCCCTTCATCTTCATCTGCTACCTGTTCAACTACCTGGACCGCGTCAACGTCGGCTTCGCCAAGCTACAGATGCTCGACGCGCTGAAGTTCAGCGAGACCGTCTATGGCCTGGGCGCCGGGATCTTCTTCATCGGCTACGTCGCCTGCGGCCTGCCGAGCAACCTGGCGCTCAACCGCTTCGGGCCGCGGCGCTGGATCGCCCTGATGATGATCACCTGGGGCAGCTTGTCGACCTGCCTGCTGTTCGTCACCACCCCGACCGAGTTCTACGCCTTGCGCCTGCTCACCGGCGCGGCGGAGGCCGGGTTCTTCCCCGGCGTGGTGCTGTACCTCTCGCGCTGGTTCCCGGCGGCCCGCCGTGGCCGGATCATGGCCTTGTTCATGTCGGCGATCCCGGTCTCCGGCCTGCTCGGCGGCCCCTTCTCCGGCTGGATCCTCGAGCACTTCTCCACTGGGCAGCACGGCCTGGCCGGCTGGCAGTGGATGTTCCTGATCCAGGGCCTGCCGACCGTGGCCCTGGGCGTGCTGGCCATCGTGCTGCTCAGCGATGGGCACCGCAGCGCAACCTGGCTGAGCCCGGCACAGCGGGACATGATCGAGGCGGACCTGAACGCCGATGCGGCCCGCCAGCCCGCCCGGCAGGGTGACGGCGTGCTGGCGGTGCTGCGCAACCCGCTGGTGTGGACGTTCGGCTTCGTCTACTTCTGCATCCAGAGCGGCGTGTACGCGATCAACTTCTGGCTGCCCTCGATCATCAAGAACATGGGCTTCGACAGCGCGCTGCTGATCGGCTGGCTGAGCGCGATCCCCTACCTGCTGGCCGGCGTGTTCATGATCCTGGTCGGCCGCTCGGCGGACCTGCGCAACGAGCGTCGCTGGCACCTGGTGGTGCCGATGCTGATGGGCGCGCTGGGCCTGCTGATCGCGGTGAACTTCGCCCAGACCCCGGCCATCGCCATCCTCGGTCTGTCGATCGCCACCATGGGCGCGCTGACCGGCCTGCCGATGTTCTGGCCGATGCCGACCGCCCTGCTGGGCGCCAGCGCGGCCGTCGCCGGGCTGGCGATCATCAACTCCGTGGGCCAGATGGCCGGCTTCCTGAGCCCGTACCTGGTCGGGTTCATCAAGGACCAGACCGGGTCGACCG
This sequence comes from Pseudomonas entomophila, assembly GCF_013523125.1. Classification (GTDB taxonomy): domain Bacteria; phylum Pseudomonadota; class Gammaproteobacteria; order Pseudomonadales; family Pseudomonadaceae; genus Aquipseudomonas; species Aquipseudomonas entomophila_B. The sequence continues at coordinate 29,023 of NZ_JAAMQJ010000046.1, forward strand.
ATGCGGCGCTGTATTCGCTGGCGGGGTTGATCGTGGTGGGGAGTCTGGTGGCGTTGCGGGTGACGCGCAATCGCGCGGCGTAAAACGCCGAGGCTGGCCCGTCGAGCACGGGCCGGATGAGGGGCTGCCCCCTGACCTTTCGACCGGCAAGACAGTGATCAAGGCCCACCTCGGGGAGGTTCAAAGGCCTGTTCACTGTCTCTAGGTAACGCTGTTTTACAAGACCCGCCTCATGTCACACCTTGAATGCATTCGAAGCATGTCGACGCTTGAGGGCATAGCCTTAGCTCATTAAGGTTGTTGGTATTTCAGCCTAAGGATTGCTGGCACGTCTTCATGCCCTTCTCAATCCAGAATCCTCGAAAATTCATCCACCTCGACATGGACGCCTACTTCGTCTCCGTAGAACTGCTCGACGCGCCTCACCTGCGCAGCGCCCCTGTTGCCGTAGGGGGGACGGCCGCCGAACGTGGGGTGATCAGCACTGCCAATTACCTGGCCAGGCAGTTCGGCATCAAGAGCGGCATGGCGACGGCCACCGCGCAGCGGTTGTGCCCGGCGCTGGTCGTGTTACCGGTTCGGTTCGAACGCTACGAAGCGGTCACGCGTCAGCTCGAAGGCCTGCTCAGACGCTATACCGATCGCGTCGAATTCTTTTCGCTGGACGAGGCGTCGCTGGAGGTCACGGGTCAACCGCAGTGCGGTGGCTCGGCGACGCGCATGGCGAGCGCTCTGCGTGCAGAGGTGCAGGCAGAACTGGGGCTGACGGCATCGGCCGGGATCGCGCCGCTCCGGTACCTGGCCAAGATCGCTTCAGAAGTGAACAAGCCCAACGGGCAGTTCGTCATCCGCCCGGCAGACGTGCCGGGCTTTCTGGCAGGCCTGGACATCCGCAAGTTGCCGGGCGTCGGCCCGCAGACCTGGCGCGTGCTCGAGCGATTGGGCTGTCGATACTGCGGTGACCTGACCCTGAGCAAGATCCCGGTGTTGCTGCGCCACCTCGGCGTGCATGGCTATCACCTCTGGATGCTAGGCCAGGGCCATGAGCCAGACACGGAAGTCTCGGGTGATACACGCTCGGTCGGCGTGGAGCATACGTTGCCCGCCGACTGCTCGGACGGCATCGAATGCACACGGAGACTGCTGGCTTTGCTGCCCGCGCTGCGCGAGCGCATTGATACCTTGGCCGAGGGCGAGCAGATCGTGCGCAATCAGGTCAAGCTGAAGTTCGATGACTTCAGCGTGGCGAGCACCGAGGCCAGTGCGACGGAGGTCGATGAGCAGGTGCTCAGAACGCTGCTGCAACGGTTGTGGCAGGGTCGTCGCGCAGGCCGCGCCGTGCGCTTGATCGGTATCGCGGTGAAGGTTCGCAAACCCGACCCGCAGGCCACTCAACTGACTTTCGAATGGTAGGGACTTCGGTCATCACCCGCAGTAGCCGAGCATGTAGTAGCCACTGTCGCGCCGACTTCGGTCGTTCATGACGCACAGTGCGGCGCTTTGGACTCACTCTTTCAGCGTGGTGGCGGACTCCACACGCGAGACCACTACCGATTGCTGGGTATAGAGATCGGTCAGCGCCACCTCCCCCTCGGTGAACTCCGGCGTGATCAGCACCGAACGGATCAGGTGCAGCGTCTGGCCTTCGCGTTCCTGGATGTTGTCGAAGGTCACGACGACCGACTTGTTGCGCCAGTCGGCGATGTCGAAGCCCCCGGCGGTGAGAAACCGGTCGATGTCGCGACGGTCGTTGAAGGCCTTGGCCGGGAGCACCAGCGGTCGCCCCTGCAAGTAGACCTGGTAGAACTGGCGCGTGCTGGCCGGGAAGTTGTGTACCACCACATGCTCGATTCGCCAGTGGTAGACGGTGTTTTCGTACACCACGGTGCGTTCGGTCTGCTGACCGGAGCAGGCGGTGAGCAGCGGCAGCAGCAGGCTGCCGAGCCAGGTCTTGAGGGTGCGCATGGCGGGTCCATTCGGCCGGATCTGCCTACCCTAGGGCGTTGGCGAATCCCGTGCAAGCCTGCTGTGCCGATCGAACGGGTATGTACATGGAGTCAGCAAACCGTCCTTCGCGCGTGTCCTATGGTCTATCAACGACGACCGGACTTCTTTCATGCGCCTCGGCCTCATTTCAGACACCCACGGCCTGCTCCGCCCAGAAGCGCTGGCGGCGCTCGACGGCTGCGACCTCATCCTGCACGCGGGCGACATCGGCAAGGCCGAGATCCTCACCGCGCTATCGGCCCTCGCCCCCGTGCAGGTGGTACGGGGCAACAATGACCAGCAGGCGCCCTGGGCCAGCGACATCGCCGATCACCTGCTGCTGTCGCTCGACGGCATCGAGACCTTGCTGGTGCATGACATCGCCGATGTACCGCCCCTGTTGAGCGACACGACGCGGCTGGTCATCACGGGACACTCGCACAAGCCGCTGTTCCAGTGGCGTGGCGAGCGGCTGTTCATCAACCCCGGCAGCGCGGGCCCGCGGCGGTTCAAACTGCCGGTGACGGTGGCGTTGCTCGAGCTGTCGCAGGTACCGTTGACGCCACAGCGGGTGAATCTGCTGCCTTAGGTATATGCCGTCATCAATGACGTGCTCTGCGTTTTACAACGCTGACAATGAACCAGCACGTAGCTAGGCACTTTCCTAGGAATATTCCGGTGACCCTACACACCCACTCACAGCGCGATGATTGACCTGCGGCGGCGCGTAGAGAACCATTGCCAGTGCTATCTGGCACAGGATGCCTTGCAGCACACCTGGCGCAGAGCGCCTTCCCAGCACGCCAATACATGCCGCAGGAGTTCATGGATGCACTGCCCGACCTCGCTGTTCAGACGACTGTGCAGCCTGTCGTTCATTCTGATCAAAGAACAACTAAAAGAACCCACCGCCCTCTTGTGGTCCATCGTTTCCCCGTGCGCCTTCTACCTCATGCTGCAGTCTTCGACCGCTACCGACGACCTGCCCTTCGATGCGTACCTGCCCAGGGCCGTCTGGTTCCTGGCCTATCTGTCGGCCACCACGGCGTTCTTCGGGATGAGCTTCTACCTGATCGGGCGCCGGGAGAGCGGATTCGTGCGCTCGTTCATCTACACACGGCGCACGATCCTGCTTTTTCTAAGCGCCCACATTGACACCCATGTCGTCGTCAGTCTTTTCTACGCCACTGTGTTCTATGGCGTCACACGCTCGGTCTTCGGGTCGCCGGCATGGCACGAGTACGTCCAGCTCATGTCGGGCTACTTCATCAGCTACCTCGTGTTCGCCAGTGCCGGGCTGCTGGTCTCGTTATTGCCCCTGACCTTCTCCGGCGCGAACACGCTGTTTTCGATCCTCTCGTTCGCGATGCTGACATCGGGTTACGTCGGTGCTCAACAGACCGATTCGGTGACGAACACGGGCCTGACGTACAACCCGCTGATGGTCTGCACGCGCCTGTTCATGGAACCCATCGATCCGTCTGCAGTGGCGGGTGTGCTCGTGCTCTTCGGGGCCTGCGCCTGTGCCACGGCCTTTCTGTTCAGGGTACAACCGGTCTGGAGTCGCTACGCATGACGCTCGTCTCGCTGGACGACCTCACGTTCGCCTACCCCCGTCGCCCGGTGTTCGACAAGGCCTCGATGACCATCGCCCGCCATCACGTCACTGGGATCGTAGGGCCCAATGGCGCCGGCAAGACCACCTTTTTCGACATTCTCTGTGCCCTGCGCACGCCCAAGACGATGAACCTCACCGTTCACGCGCGGGACAGGGTCTACCTGTCCCAGACCGTTTCAGCGCCCGCCTCGCTGAACCTGCGCGATGTGTACGAGCTCATGGCCCATCTGAACGGGCGGACACCGCTGTCCGAACGGGCGTTATCCATGCGCCTGGAGCGGATTTCACCGAGGCTGAGCGCACGCTACAACGACCTCTGGAAAAAACGGCCCGGGCTGTGCAGCTACGGTGAGCTTCGCAGCTTTTTCACGCTGTCGATGCTCATGCTGGATGCGGAGCTGGTCATCCTTGACGAACCGACGGCAGGGGTCGATCCGGAGTTCAGGTATTACCTGTGGCAAGGCGTCAAGCAGGCCTGCCTGGAGGGTGCGAGCGTGATCGTGTCCTCTCACCACATCGATGAGATCGCCACCTACTGCGATCGCTTCTACCTCTTGAACGACCAGCGCTTCGAGGCCTTCGACAGTGGCGAGGCGTTCATGGGCCGGTATGGTGCCACGACCCTCGACGGCGCGTTCATACAGGCGATAGGGGCCCACTCGGGTTGACGGGGGCTCGGCCCAGACCGCACGCAGACACCCATCCCTGCAGCCGCCCCGTATCGGCAGGCGAACCCTGCCCCCCGATCGACTGTCACTTGCTCAAGGAGGCAGATCCACGCACCCTCCTGCCCTCCACTCCCGTCCACGCCAAGGAGGCGTCATGGACCTGCTGTTTCTAGGCACCAGCGCGGGCCTGCCCACCCGCGCCCGCAACGTCAGCGCCACCGCCATCATCGCCTCCAGCGGCAGCGACTGGTACCTGGTCGATTGTGGCGAGGCGACGCAGCACCAGTTGCTGCGTACGCCCTTGTCCCTGCGTGACCTGCGGGCAGTGTTCATCAGCCATGTGCATGGCGACCACTGTTTCGGCCTGCCGGGGTTGCTGGCCAGTGCGGGCACCACGGGGCGTACCGCGCCGCTGGACCTGATCTTGCCCCGGGCGCTGCACGACTGGGTGCGCCTGAGCCTGGCCGTCAGCGAATCGCGGCTGACGTTCGAGCTGCGTCTGCTGGCGGTGGAGGACGCCGAGCCGTGGCAGCACCGCACGGTCCGTGTCGAGACGGTGGTCTTGTCGCACCGTGTGCCCAGCCACGGTTTCGTGTTCACCGAAACCGACCCCAATCCGCGGCTGGACACCGAGCGGCTGATGGCGGACGGCATTGCGCGTGGGCCGCTGTGGGGCGAGATCGCGCGGGGCCAGGGGGTCGAGCATGCCGGGCGCTGGGTGGCACCGGGTCAGTACCTGCGCGAGGCATGGCCTGCGCAGCGGGTGATCGTCTGTGGCGACAACGACACGCCTGAACTGCTGGCCGAGGCGGCAGCGGATGCCGATGTGCTGGTGCACGAAGCGACGTTCACGGAGCCGGTGGTTGCGCGCACGCAGGAAACCTACGGGCACAGCACGGCGGCGGCGGTGGCGCGCTTCGCGGCGCGCGTGGGCGTGCCGAACCTGGTGTTGACGCATTTCAGCGCACGCTACCAGGGCGACGCCCGGCGCAGCCCGTCGATCGAGGATGTGCGGCTGGAGGCACAGCAGCAGTATGACGGGCAGTTGGTCCTGGCGCGGGACCTGCAACGGTATCGGTTGAATCGGGAGAAGGTGCTGGCCCTGGTGGCTCAGCAGGGATGCTGAAGCGCCTGCGCGGCCGCTATCGTCGGCAAGCCGACTCCCACAGAGGGCCAGTCCAAGGGTGAGATCTCGGGGGGGGTTCGCGGCCGTCACCGTCGATAGAGGCCATGACGCCGAAGGTACAGGCGACCTGTGGGAGCCGGCTTGCCGGCGATGGCGGCGGCGTAGTCGGCCTCGCCTCCAGAGGGTGTCAGAAATTTTGTGTTCGGGCATAACATGAGTAAGAGGTGCATGTATGCCAACCAAAAAGAAACCCTTGCGTGACCTGCCCAAAATCCCCAAAGAACTGCTGGAGCAGTTTGGTGAGGG
>NZ_JAAMQJ010000047.1 GCF_013523125.1 Pseudomonas entomophila
GCAACAGCCAGTGCTCAACTTTACAGCTTGGTTGAGACTGCCAAAGCCAATGGCCAAGAGCCTTATGCGTGGCTGCGCCACGCACTCGAACGTCTACCAACGGCGACATCGGTCGAAGATTACGAAGCCTTGCTGCCGTGGAACTGCTCACCCGCATCGCCTAGCTGAGCTCGCCACCCATATTGAGTTCGGTGGGGTTTATGGAGCGCTTACGTCCGGTATGGCCAGCGCCACCGGCTCGCCCTGGCCCTGCTGGGCTGGCTGGCCGAAAACGTTCTCAGCAATGAGGTCTGCGCTGATCTCGTGAAGCGCCTGCACCTGTTGGAGCGCAACCGTGAGCGAGTCGAGGGTGAAGGTTCGGGTCCTGGTATTATTGGTGGATCGATTTTCTGTGGGCATTAGGGTACCTCGGCGCTATATTGTCGAAATGGTTCAAGAAAGAATTTAGTAGGGTTTGATATTTATGAGTCAGGATGATCAATCGAGATTCGTTGTTGAAGTATTAGATTTGGCTGGGAAAGTTGTAGCTGGCTCTGGGTTGGTTCTAGGGTTGGCTTATCTATCTGGATGGGTTTATTGGCGGACTTATCTTGAGTGCATTGACATTGTCTGGACCTTAGAGGCTTTCAACGCTCAATCATTGGTTCAAGCAGGCCTGCCGTGGGTGGCATACTGCATAGTTCTGTCGTGTGTGATTTTTTTTGGCACGAAAAAAGCTATCCATATATCAAAATTAGTTTTCTGGTTCGTATTCCTTTGTGTGGTGATTTTTTCTTTTCTTGCAGGGGTGGCGTACTATGCAAAACCTGCGGTTGAGCTGGATAGTGCATGGAAACTACAGTATCTATTTTACGGTGCCGTAGCCGCAATTTTTATTGCTTTAGGTTTCAGGGTTCTGATTGAAGATAGGCTGCACGAAGAAGGTCCCAGGCCTAAGAATGCTTTAGTTCAATTCTCATTTGCGCTAGCCTGGATGGTTTTGGGTAGCCCATTCACGTATGCCTATTCTCAGGTCAAAGATATTCAATGCAACGACGTTTACGGCGTGAAAGTTGTCCACGCCAATGGTAATTCGGGGGCGCTGGTAGCGATAATAGGTGATAAAGCTATCATTAAAGATTCGCTCGAAGACAAAGCTTATATCTATACTGTGGGAGATGCTCTAAGTTTTCAAAAGGCAAAGCTGGTTGGTCATTTTCCAGGGTTTGCCTGCGCCAGAAGGTAACGCTTTAAAAGCGTCACACTGTGTGTGTTAGCGTGACGCTGTTAGTTACTTAGAGTCAAAGCTACCCAACACCAGTTTGGCGGCATCACCGACCTTGCTTTCGAGCACCTGTTTGAACTCCTGAGCGATCGCCTCGCGCTGTGCTTCCTCACCGAGCCAGCGCAGCTTGAGCGCCGGCTGCGTGCCGCTGGTGATGACGGACATGCGTAGGCGGATCACCTGTTCGCCCAAGCCTTCGAACGGGATGACCTTGAAGTCGAGCCAGGCCGGGAGGGTTTCCTTGCTGCTGGCTTCGATCGAGTCCATGGCGCTGCGGCTGGCGCGGGTTTCGCTGACCGCGTGATCGCTCTCGGACGACGCCTTGACGGTGATGGTGCGCACGGCGGCGATGGCCTTGGCGATCGTCATGCTGGCGCCGTTCTCGTCGGAGGCGGTCAGATGCTGGTGCCAGTCCTCGATCCAGTCGCTCATGGCCTTCTGCACCAGGTTCTGCCCGCAGATGGCCTGCACGGCGGCGAACGCAGCGGAAGGCTTGAGACGCAGCACGGCGCGGTCATCAGCGTGGCCAGGCTGGTCTGGCGTGCCGAGGTTGAACAGCACGGTGCAGCTCATGGCGTCCTGGTCGATGAAGCCGCGGGCTGCTGGCGCCGAGCGTTCGACCACATAGGCGCCGAAGTCGGCCAGCGAGTGGGTGGAGTAGGTGCCACGGAAGCGGGTGCGGTGGTCCTGGAATCGTTCGAGGTCGACGATCTTGGCGCCATCCGGCACCAGCGCCACCGGGGCGTGCGTGTCCAGCTGCTTGCCGGCCGCTGCCAGGGCGTCGTCGATGATCAGCTGCAGTGCTTCTTTGGAGAGGGACATGCGATGGTTCCTTGTTGGTGGAGGGGTCAGGTGCGTGGATGGACCGGTGCTTCGTCACGGGTGAAGAGCTGGTCGTGCTTCTCGGGGAAGAGCGAGATGTTGCCGCCGGTACCGACGTACATCGGTGTGTCCAGGCTGGTGTTCTCGCTGCGGGCGCCGCGCTTGGTCGGCACCTTGTAGTCCAGCTTGTGCTTGATCTTCACCTGGTGGGAGTCGCCGATCTGGCTGAAGTCCAGGGTGATGGTGATCTTGCCGGCCTTGCCGTGGTCGACGACGCCTGCGGCTACCTCGGAGAGGGCGTGGCCGATCTGGCTTGCGAACGCGCCGCCGTTGAGTTCCTGCAGGAACTCGGTGGTGTCGGTGGGTTTGGGCATTGCGATATCTCCTGACAGACAAGGCCGCTGGGCGGCAGGTGGATGTGTTGCTGGCGCCGGCCGAGGCGGGCGCGGTTGAGGACTCGTTTCATTTGTGCTGGCGCCACTTGGGGAAGTCGATGTCGTGCTCGTCGACGAGCCTGGTCAGGCGCTGCTGGCTGATGCCGATCAACTTGGCCACTGCGTCGCGGCTGAGGCCGGTGTGGGCGTAGACGCGGATCCTCTCGACCAGAGCGTCTTTTGTCTTGGCCCTGCCCTGGCGCCTCAGCTCCCGCTCGGCATGCTGCTTGGCGTCGATCCGAAAGCAGAACGAGTGCTTTCGGGAGAGCGTCAGCAGCTGTGTACGGCTGGCGCCCAGGTAGGCGCTGGCTTGGCTGACGGTCATGGTCTTGGCCGCTTGGATGGCCCGGCCGAGCAGTTGGGGGCTGTGCCGCACCTGCTCCACCTGCTTGTCCTGCAGCTGCTGGTCTGGGTACCACCGGAAGTTGGGTCGGCGGGGCACTGAGGCAGCACCCCCGCAGTCCTGAATCTGGCCGCCATTGGCGAGGAACTGCGCCACGCTGGCCTCAAGTTCTGCGCGAGCTTTCTCATGCTGTTCCAGGACGCTCTCGCCGATCATTGCCGCCCGACCAGCTTGCACCGGGCAGCTGCCTCCATCGCGTTGACGAACACCAGAGCGGTTTCGTACTGGTAGGCCATGCCCATGACGGCGCCGGTACCGAGATCGACCACTTCCCAGATCTTGCCGCGGCTCATGGCCTGGTAGCGGGGGGCGGTGACCTTGACGCGGGCCAGGGCCTCTTGGCGGGCGAGACTGGTGCGGGCCAGCAACGCCTCGAGCTTTGGAGCGCCTTGAGCGAAGGCGCGACTCGTTGCTGTTTGCATGATGTGATCCTCGGTCAGACGTGGAGCTCGAAGGCTTCGGCCTTGCGAACGATTCGAACTTGGGCGGTACGGCGCTCTGGTACGCGGCGGTCGCGGCGCATTGGGTCGCCCACGTCGATGGCGGCGTGCAGCGCGATGAGGCTGGCCAGCGCGATGCACAGGGGGCTGATGATCTGGCGGCTCATGGCCTTGGTGACGGCCTCGACGCGCCGGCTGACCTGCATCTTGAACAAGGCCAGCTTCACGCGGTTGGCGGCGGTACCGGGGGTGGTGCCCATCTGGCGGGCGATCTCTTTCGTGGTGAGGCCCTGGGCGACCCACAGCAGAGCTTCAAGCTCACGTGGCGCCAGGGCATCGCCGAGCTGGCCAGTCCATGTACCGCAGGTGATCGTTTCCATAATCTGTCTCGGTGGACCGCATTGGTCAGGCGCCAGGGCGGGTGACCAAACCCACGCGCAGCCGGAGGCGCGTGCCTGGCGCCTGCCAATGCGGTCGAAAAGTTGAGGGGAGGGGGATGCAGGGGGCCGCGTTGCGCAGTGCAGAATCGTCCGCATCGGTGGAGCAACTGGCTTCATAGCTCGACCGGCTTCGCCTAGGGCTTGAGAGGCCGGGTGGTCCTCGGTCAGTTGATCCACCGATGCGGCCTGCGATGGGGAGCAGGGCATCGGGCAGTTAACGGCAGGCTGCCGTGGCGCTGGTTGTTCGGTCAGGCGGCGGCTTCGGCCTCGGCCTTGATCCGCTCATGGATCTCTTGGCGGTGCACGGGCACGTCCTCTGGCGCTTCGACGCCCAGGCGGATCTGGTTGCCCTTGACGCTCAGCACCGTCACCCGGGTGTTCTCGTTGATCACGATGGTCTCGCCTGCCTTGCGGGTCAGTATCAGCATGGTCCTACTCCTGGGTTGGTTTCCCATGTAGCCCGCTGTTGCGGGCGAATAAGGTGCCGGTCAGCCCCGGCTGCTCACCACTGCCCAGGTGACGGGCTTTGCGCTAGGCTGAGCGCTCTCACACAAACACAGCCAGCAAAGGAGGACAGTGCGCGTATGCACACTTACAAACTGAAGTACCTGTCGAATGAAGGCGACTTGGCACAGCCGACTTTTGAATCAGACAAAAGACTCGACGCTGGTGATGTGATCGAGCTGGAAAGCGGGTTTTGGCACTTCATCACGGACATTCGAAATTTGAAGACAGGTACTCAGCTAGTTCTTGCTGAATCCGGTCAGACTGCTCAAGAGGCAGAGTTGCTAGCAAGGCAGCGACTAGACGACTGAGTACGACAGTTGCGTACTTCGCGCAGCTTTCTCGATCGACCTCTGTGCTTGGGTGCATCAGTTTGAGCCGAGTGGCTAGACCGATGTCGCCCTGGTGTGAGATGGATACGAATGCCGCTTCGATCCTCTCCGACAATCCAGGTGGAGTGACGCAAGGGTATGAGTGCGCGCTGGGCTCGCTGTTGAGCCTGAAGACGTCTGCGTGAGTCTCGTGTAGCGCCTTGACCGCCTCACTGTGCGAAGTCGATACCAGTATCAAGCCCCGGTCGAAAAGCTCCTTCAGGTACCCAGGCTCTGCCTCGCCGATATGGACACATCGCTTAGACGCGGGGTCGATGGCCACCACTGCTTGATTGTTCATGTCCTTCTCCGATTGGTTTCCCGTCTGGCCCTGTCGCCAAGGCCAGCCAGTGAAATCAGGCGGCGCGTACCTTGCTGGCCCGCGCCTTCTTCTCTACGCCGCCCACGTCCACCACCAGGTACTCACCGCCGCCCCGGCCATGCCCCAGGTTCTGGGTGCCCACGTACTTGCCAGCGCTTTCGGCGCCGCGTGGGTTGGTGAAGATGACGTCTTGGCCTTTCTTGAATCCGCTCATGCGAGCTCCTTGTTGCTGTGGTTGGTTTCCCGGCTGGCCCGCGTGAGCAGGCCAATCGGTGAAACCTATCCAAACCATGCCGCGCCGCGGCTATCCCCACCTGGCCGGGTCACACATTTCGTGGACGGTGTTCTTCCCGGCTGGCTGCATGGTCTGGCGTCCTCCCAATGAGGGGAGTCCGGCAGCTATCCAGAGGCTGCATGGTCGACGACTTAGCTTGTTCCAACCCGGGTGAGGGCCCGGGTGCGTCGAGGTGGTCACGTCTGGTTGTGTAAAGAGCGAGGCGGCTAGCGCCTATAACCTGTGTTATGGAGCGAATCATAATCTATGTTTTCATCTTGTCAATAACTCAGGTTATAAAATAGGCAAAAAAAAACCCGCTCAAGGCGGGTTGTGCTGGAACGCGTGGCTTCAGAGCTTCATGAGTGCACGAACCACGACGCCCACGATCCGGCAGTCGCCAGCGCACATTTCGGTAGGGTAGGCCGGGTTCAAAGGCTTCAGGAATCGCCGTCCGCCGTCTTCTACCAGCTTTTTGAAAGTCGCTTCGTTGCTATCGGCCAGCTTGGCGATAACAAGCTTGCCATGTTGTGCGTCAGCCTCAGTGTCCACAAGGATCAGAGTGCCCTCGACGATGCTTTGCCCAACAGGGGATGTCATCGAGTCTCCTTTGACCTCTAGCCAAAAGGCTGGGCCTTTGGCCTCGTACTCAGACATCTCATAACGGTCCGAAAAGCCTGGTGGAAAGGGCTCGACAGCTTCAGCCCAAGCCCCAGCAGCTACCCAGCTAATTACCGGGTAGCGATACGTCATCTCAGGGTTGTGCGCTGGGGCAACGTTGCTGACGCGGGCATGGCTTTCGGTTCCAGAGGCCAGCCACTCAGCTGTCACGCCGAGAGCCTTGGCGATCTCAAGCAGCTTTTTCGAGGACGAATTCCGGCCGCTCTCCAAATGCTGGATGGTCACCTGGCTTACCCCTGCCTTATCGGCGAGCTGCTGCTGGCTCAAACCTAGGGCTTGCCGCTTCGAATGGAGCCGGTCTTTCAACGCAAGGGTATGTGTATTCATAGGCGCAAGGGTAAAACACGCGTTATCGCCCTTCAAATAACATGTGTTTGCGTGTTCTATAACTTGGGTTATCATCCTGGCACGATCCATTGAGGCACGCAGACATGCCAGAAAAAGAGAGACCTATCGATGCGGTGGTTCGCTTGGCGGGAGGCCAAGCAGAGCTGGCGCGGCGATGCCAGACGAGTCAGCCGCGGATATGGCAGTGCGTTCACCGGAACCTGCGGGTGCCAGCGGACTTGGTCATTCCACTCGAGCGGGCTGTGCAAGGGCAGGTCACTCGACATCAGTTGAGACCCGACCTGTACCCGGCAGATGAGCCTGCCTCACCAGCCTGATGAATTCTGGCCCATCGAGGCAGGAGTTAACAGATTCCCGATGTGACTGATGATCCATCCAGTACCTGAATCGCAGGCACAAAAAAACCGCCTGGCAGGGCGGTTTCTTCAACAACGAGATCGAGGTCGATTATGCACACAGCACTCGATGCACGCAACACCCCCACCGGCAACACCCTCACAGCCCAGGCTCAACCCCAGGAGCTGATGTCGAGCCGCGAGGTTGCGGAACTCACCGGCAAGAGCCACGACAACGTCTTGCGCGACGCCCGATCCCTGGCCAAAAGGGGTGTCCTCAAATCTGAGGAGACCCCCTACCTGCACCCGCAGAACGGCCAGAGCTACCCTGAATTCCTGCTCACCCAGCGTGATGCGCTGGTGCTGGTCTCCGGCTACAACGCCGAGCTGCGCGCCAAGATCATCGACCGCTGGCAGGAGCTGGAGGCCCGCGTGGTGGCCCAGGTCCAGATCCCGACCACTTTCGCCGAGGCCCTGCGCCTGGCTGCCGACAAGGCCGAGGAGAACCAGCGCCTGCAGGACGCCCTGGCCAAGCAGGCCCCCAAGATCGCGGCCATCAACCGGCTGGCTGGCGCAGGCGGCGCGATCTGCATCACCGACGCGGCCAAGCAGTTGCAGCTGGCGCCGGCGAAGCTGTTCGCCTGGATGGAGCAGAACCGCTGGATCTACCGCCGCGCGGGATCGACGCGCTGGGTCGCCTTCCAGCCTCGCATTACCGCCGGCCTGCTCAAGCACAAGGTGACGGCGCTCAAGCCAGACCAAGAGACGGGTGAGGAGCGAGCGGCCTACAGCGTGCTGGTGACCACCAAGGGCCTGACCTACCTGGCCGAGAAGGGCATCGGGGGTTCGTTGTGAGCGTACAAGCCATGACCTGGGCACTCCAGATCCCTTCCAGCGAGCTTCAAGGCTCCCCGGCGCGCCATGTGCTGCTGTGCCTGGCGAACTACGCCGGTACCGACGGGCGCGCTGCCTTTCCATCGGTTGCGACCCTGGCCGAGGACACCGGCCTGTCCGAGCGTACCGTGCGCTCCAAGCTGGACGAACTCGAGGCCGCTGGCTGGATCAGCCGTGGCAATCAGGCAATCGCCGCCGCTTACATCGACCGTCGCGATCGCCGCCCTGTGGTGTACGACCTGCAAATGGTACGGGGTGCATCTGTTGCACCTCGCGCTGAACGGGGTGCAGCTGACGGCACGGGGTGCAGCTCACAGCAGAACGGGGTGCAGCTCACGACCGAACGGGGTGCAGGAGCTGCACCCAATCCGTCCTTAAACCAATCTACTCACTCACACCGCGCGACGTTCGAGTTGACGCTGGACTGGGAGCCGAACCCTGAGCGCTTGTATCCGTACGCCAAGCGGGCAGGGCTGACGCTCGAGCACTTCTCGTCGGAAGCGATCGCCGGGTTCGTGAGCTACCACGAAGCCAAGGGGCTGGTGCAGACCGAGAAGCAATGGCTGGCCGCCCTGGTCAGCTGGATCCGCCGTGACCTGGCCAGCGCAGCCAAAACTGCCAAGGCTTCACCATCCGGTACCCGCCAGCCGGCCGGTCCCAACTTCGACGACGACACCTGGGCCATTGATCCGGAGGACGCATGAGCAAGCCAAGACCAACCCAGAGCGCCATGGCACTGATCGGCAACGTGAACGACCGTGTCCAGCTCGTCGAGAAGATGGGGCACATACCGGCGCCGGCAGCCCCGGCCCAGCCCAGGCAGCTGGACCTCGGCACCATCAGCGTGGTGAACAAGCTGTTCCGCGAGCTGCAGGCCATCTTCCCTGCCTGGAAACAGGCCTGGCCTGATGACCTGGCCCTGGGCGCGGCCAAACGCAGCTGGATGAAGGCGTTCATGGACGCGCAGATTCACGACATGAACCAGATCGGCTACGGCCTCCAGCGCTGCCGGGCACTCGGCAGCCCATTCGCACCCAGCGCCGGCGAGTTCATCGCCATGTGCCTGCCTACAGCCGAGTCGCTGGGCATCCCGAGCCACAACCTGGCATTCCGGGAAGCGCTGGTGAACCTGCACCCGAGCCGGGCTGGCGCTCGCATCTGGTCCCATGAGGCTGTTCGCCACGCCGCCCTGCAATGCGAAATGTACAACCTGGCCGACCTGCTGCCGGAGAAGGCGCGCGCCGTGTTCGACCGGGCCTACGACATTACCATCCGAGCGCTGATCGAGGGCCGGCCGCTCGAAGCGGTGCTGACCGGGATCGGGCACGACAGCCAGAAGACCGAGCTGCAGCTGGCCGAGGAACACGGTGAATGGCGACTCAACGAGATCATGCGCCAGCAGGCCATCCCATCCAGCGGTGCTGCGGCTCGTGCCCAGCTGCTGGCCAAGCTGAACATCAAGCGCGGAGCAGAGGCGTGAAACAGAGCAGACTGACCAGGGCGGCGCGCGGCCGCGAGTGCCAGGTGCGGATTCCAGGCGTATGCAACGGCAACCTCGAGACCACCGTGCTAGCGCATTACCGCATGGCCGGCACCTGTGGCGTGGGCAGCAAGCCGAACGACCTACAGGGTGCCTGGGCGTGCAGTGCCTGCCATGATGCGTGCGACGGTCGCAGTCGGGCGATCGACCGGACCACCGCGCGCCAGTACCACGCCGAGGGCGTCATGCGCACCCAGGCTATCCTGATCAGCGAAGGCGTGGTGGCGGCATGAAGGCTTACACGCCGAGTAAACCACGCGCCAGAACGGTCGACCGGGAGGGCCAGGAGCAGGCCGCGTTGATCAAGGAGATCGAGCTGCGTTATCCGGCCGTGGCCAAGCTGATCTACCACGTCCCCAACGGCGGGCACCGGCACAAGCTGGTGGCGATCAAGCTCAAGGCCCAGGGCGTGCGTGCGGGTGTTCCCGACCTGGTGCTGCCAATGGCGCGCGGCGGCTACTTCGGCCTGTACATCGAGTTTAAGGCCACGCCGCCGAACGACGCCGAGATCAGCGCCTCCCAACACAGCTACATCCAGGCGCTGAACGAACAGGGCTATCTGGCCGTGGTGTGCCGTGGCCACTTCGACGCGATGCAGGCCCTTCGGGATTACCTAGCGCTGGCGCCGACGCCCAGGATGGCGGCATGAAGAAGAGCCACGGGCCTGCCTTGCGCAAGGCAATGATCGAGCTGGCGCCGTGCACCTGGTGCGGGGGCGAGGGGATCACCCGTGGCGTCTTCCACGATCTGGCCTGTGACCAGTGCAACGCCTCCGGTTGGGTGAATGCCGCCACAGGGGAGGCGGTACCGCTCGAGGAGCTGGTAACCCAACTGAACATGAAGCTGCGTGCCATGAGCAGGCAGCTCGAACAAGCGACCAAGCGCCAGCCAGATGGAGCTGGCGCCCACTACCGAACGAACAACCGCCGCGGTGCCGGCGGGACGAACTACACCGGGGATTGAAGACCAATGAAGAAACGAACCTACACCGACAAGCCCCTGGGCGATAGCGCGTACATGCTGGAGCAGTGGGGCTGGTGGCGCATGGATGGGATGGGTGTGCCTCAGTACGTGTGCCCGCTGTACGCGCTGATGCGCGACAACGTGCCATCAGAAGGTGGCCTCAAGCAGTACGTGATCACGGATGACCTGGCGCTGGCCGTCGACGGCGCCGTAGCTCGCCTGACGAAGCGCGACGAGCAGATGGGCGGCTTCATCTGGCTCTACTTCGGCGCGAAGTGGCCAGCATTGCGGATCGCTCGAGCGCACAAGATGGGAGAGGCGAAGGCGCGCGAGTTGATCAACGCCGGGGTTGCCTGGATCGACTGCGCCCTGGAGCAATTGCGCGAGGCGGCTTAGAAAGTTCTTTCCACGCGGATAAACACCTGTTTCCATAGCAGCGTGTCCAGCTTGCAACGCAACGCGACACAGGAAAGCCCCGGCCATTGAGCCGGGGTTTTTTGTTAGGCGAGGCTTTTGGCTACTGCTGGGGCTTTGTATGCAGGATCAAGCTCCTCTAAAGCGTTGAAGCCTCGAGAGGTCAATACATGGCTCGCCGACATCTTGTACTGGCGATCATGGACTAAGCCTTCTTCTACTAGCCAAGCCATGGCTCTCCTGACTTCTTGATTGAGCTTCTCCCATTCATTTGAGACAACCCGACCGCCCATTTTGTCGCGGCTAGGCTCCTCATCGGTAAGCCCGAGCTCATTCGGCCCAAGATAGTCCGCTGCAGGGAATGACTCATATAGGGCAATCAAGATCTTCTTCGCGATTTCCTCAAACCTTTCGATATTTGCTGTCATGTCTATCTTTCTCAGCTTTGTAAGAGAAGTGAAGATAGCACAGGGCCACTTTTTCAATCAGTGGCTAACTCACGGAGGTTCAATTCCTTCCTTGACCCACCATTTTCAGGCCTCGCCATTGCGCGGGGCTTTGTCGTTTCTGGAGCATCCAATGACCAACAGAGCTACTGCACCTGCAACCTGTTTTCTGTCCGCGCGCGTCTCGGATGCTGAGGAAGCAACCTTGGCGGTCAACCTGGGCGAGGCAATCGAGCCACTGCGCCTGGGCGGCGTCACCTTCTACGGTGAGTCGGCCCGAGTGATCCGCGATGCACAGGCAGTGCTCCAAGCTGCTGGCGCCGGTCAGCTGGAAGTGGTGAAGCGCGAACCTTTCCGGATCACGGCCGACGGCCATGTGTACATCAGCGAAGCCGTGGTCGGTAAGGCCAAGGTCAACGCATCCGCCATCGACCATTCCCAATACAGCCTGAAGCTGGAGCTGGACGGTGAGGGGCGGTACCACGTCGCAGGTGTGGGCCTCGGAATCGATCACCTGGTGACGCGTGACCTAAGGCTTGGGGCTGGTCTCGAAGAGGATGTACGCCGTCTGCTGCGTGTCGAGATGAAGCCCGGTGGCATCCTGAACCCCGTCTAATCACCGCTGCAAGCGGCACTTACTTTCATGGAGCACCTAATGGACCCGACCGACCTCGGCCCAGGCACAGCTACCTGGCTGGGCGGAACGGGCACTGTACTGCTGGGCGCTTTTCTCTGGTTGCGCAAATTCCTCTCGAAGGACGCAGCCGACCGCGCCATGGACAACGCCGACATTGGCACCGTCCGCCGGCTGAATGAATTGCTCGACTCTGAGCGCGAGGCCCGCAAACAGGCTGAAGCGCGTGCCGACCAGTTCGCCAAAGAGCGGAACGAGCTGGCCGCGCTGGTTGGCCGCATGGAAGGCAAGATCGAGGCCCTCACCA
This sequence comes from Pseudomonas entomophila, assembly GCF_013523125.1. GTDB lineage: Bacteria > Pseudomonadota > Gammaproteobacteria > Pseudomonadales > Pseudomonadaceae > Aquipseudomonas > Aquipseudomonas entomophila_B. The sequence goes on from NZ_JAAMQJ010000047.1 coordinate 11,837, forward strand.
GCCAGGTGGGGCAGCTCACCGAACGCGTGACACTTCAAAGCGAGGAGATCTCGCGTCTACGCGCCCAACTCGGAGGTGCTCGGTGATGGACAGATGCGTATGGGAGTTTGTGGCCCGCCGCTGGTGGCGCCGCATCGAGGTGTGGGTCATTGCCCTGCTGCTGGTGGTTGGTGGCGGCTTCGGCGGTTACCAGCTGGCGCAATGGGCGCTGGCCAAGGCCTATCTGGAGCAGGTCGCCGAGGTGCGCAGGGCCTACGACGCAGCGACCGAGCAGCGTGACCTGCGCCTGGACGAGCTGGCCCGCCAGACCGGTACCGCCGTCGCCAAGGCCTCGAAGGCCGCTACCACCGCCACCCAGGCAGCCGACAAGGCAGACGAAGCACTCAGCCGCGTACAGAGCGAGGATCGACCATGAGCGAACATCACAAGCCACTGCGAGTAGCCACCATCATACCGGCGCCTGCGTCCTGCAGTAGCAACGCCCACATGACTATGGGGACGAAGGTACTGCTGAGCGACGGTAGCGAGCTTCGCGGCGTGCAAAGCATCGAACTCAAGGCTTCGGCCGAGTCTGGCGCGTGGCAGGCCGTCATCACCGTGCTACCTCTCGAGGTGCCTCAGATCGTCGCTGACGCTGAGATCGTAGAGGGTGAGGCGATCGAGTTCACCACTGTCGATGGTCGCCATACGAAGGTGAGAGCATGAACGATCAAATGCACAGCGAGAAGTTAAGCCAGCAACAGGGCGACCTGCTGGTGTTCACAGTTCCTCAAGTGTTGAGCAGGGATCAGCGCGAGAGGGCAATAGCCCTGGCAGAGATGCAGGCGGAACGGCTCGGTTGTCGCGCTCTGCTACTGGACGGCGGCGCAAACGCCCAGCTCCAGCCAAGCACGGCGGTGCTGCTGGCGGAGATGCAGAAACAGACCGCGCTGCTCGAGCAGATCGCTACCGGCCAGCTGGCGCTGATCGAAGCGCTGGCCGACGACGAGGGTGAAGACCCTGACGCACCGCCGCGCACCTACCTGGACGGCACACCATGCCGCTGAGGCCGCAGCGCCCATGCCGCGCCCAGGGCTGCCGAGCGCTACACCGCAACGCCAACGGCCACTGTGATGCCCATGCCGACCAGGTGAAGAGCTACGCCAGGGAGAAGCCTCGCGAAAGCTCAACATCTCGAGGCTACGGCTACAAATGGCAGCAGGCCCGCGCTGGGTGGCTGGCCAAGCATCCGCTGTGCGTGCAGTGCCAGGCGCACGGTCTGGTCGTCGAGGCGACCGACGTCGACCACATCGTCCCGCACAAGGGCGACATGACCGTGTTCTGGGACCGGTCGAAGTGGCAGAGCCTGTGTGCGTCCTGCCACTCGGCCAAGACGGCCCGAGAGGACGGTGGGTTCGGCAATCGTCAAGGGGTTTGATCGAAAAATGCACAGAAATGGTGCGAAATCGGTCGATTTTGGTCGAAAATGACCGAAATGAGAGGAATTCTCATTTTTGGGGGTGGGGAGGGGTCAAAGTTCACGGATTTTCGTTTCTAGACCGCGCCCTCAGTCGTTTTTTTACACCCGCGAAATATAAAGTTTAGTGGAGGCGCCGATGCCAGGGGTTGCCGGGCGCTCTGGCCGTCGCCCAAAACCCACGGCCAAGAAGGCGCTGGCGGGGAATCCCGGCAAGCGCAAGCTCAACACCGACGAGCCTGACTTCTCTCTGGTGACCAACGTCGACCCGCCCGAGTGGCTGTGCGAGCACGCCACCAGGGTGTGGCAGATGATCGTGCCCGAGCTGCTCCGCGCGAAGGTGCTGGCGCTCACCGACCTGCACAACGTCGAAGCCTTCTGCACTGCGTATGGCAACTGGCGCAAGGCCCAGGAATACGTGCGAGACCACGGCCCTGTGGTCGCTGGCGCCACTGGCGGGCCGGTGAAGAACCCGGCACTGACCGCAGCCAACGAGGCCATGCGGCAGATGGTCACCTTCGGCTCGATGCTGGGCCTGGACCCTGCCAGCCGGAGCCGGATCATCGGCGGCAACAAGCAGAAAACGACCAACCCCTTCGCCGGCCTCTTGAGTGACCCATGACCAGGACCAAGTACACCAACGTCGACAAGGCGACGGTGTGGGCGAAGTCCGTCCTCAAGGGCAAGTTTCCTGCGTGCCGCTACATCCATCAGGCGATCGAGCGGCACTTCGAAGACATCGCGGCCAGCAAGTCCAAGAGCTACCCCTACAAGTTCGACCCGGCCAAGGCCGAGAAGAAGCTGCGGCTGATGCAGCTGCTGCCGCATACGAAAGGCGAGTGGGCCTTTAAGCGGCAGCTGATCACCCTGGAGCCGTGGCAGCTGTTCGGCCTGGCCTGCACCTTCGGGTGGGTACGGAAGAAAGGCGGGTACCGGCGCTTCCGCGAGAGCTACTGGGAGGTGCCGCGCAAGAACGGCAAGTCGGTGATCGCCGCCGGCGTCGGCATCAGCATGTTCGTCGCCGACAACGAGTTCGGCGCCGAGGTCTACTCCGGTGCGACCACCGAGAAACAGGCGTGGGAGGTGTTCCGTCCAGCCAGGCTGATGGTCAATCGCTCGGCCATGCTGATCGAGGCGGCAGGCATCGAGGTGAACGCCTCGAACCTGAACATCCCGTCCAACGGCAGCCGCTTCGAGCCGCTGATCGGCAACCCTGGCGATGGTGCCTCGCCGTCCTGCGCGATCATCGACGAATTCCACGAGCACGACAGCGCGGCTCAGTACGACACCATGCTCACCGGCATGGGCGCCCGTCGTCAGCCGCTGATGTTCATCATCACCACGGCTGGCGCGAACATCGAGGGCCCGTGCTACGACAAGCGCCGCCAGGTCATTGAGATGCTGAACGGCACCGTCCCTGACGACGAGCTGTTCGGCTACATCTGGACCCTGGACGAGGGCGACGACTGGACCGACCCCAAGAACCTGGCCAAGGCCAACCCCTGCATGGGGGTATCGGTGTTCCAGGAGTACCTGGAGAGCCAGCTGGCCAGGGCCATCAGGTCGGCCCGCTTCACCAACACCTTCAAGACCAAGCACCTGAACCTGTGGGTCAGCGCGAAGGCCGGTTTCTTCAACATGGAGAGCTGGAAGGCGTGCGAGGACACAAGCCTCACGCTCGAGCAGTTCGAGGGGCAGGAGTGGGTGGCCGGGTTTGACCTGGCGCGCAAGCTCGACATGAACTCACGCGCCCGGCTGTTCTGGCGGGAGATCGACGGGAAGATCCATTACTACAGCGTGGCGCCGGCTTTCTGGGTTCCGGAGGACACGGCCAACGACGTGGACAACAAGCGCATGACCGAGCGTTTCCAGGCCTGGGTCAACACCGGGCACCTGCACACCACGCCCGGCGCCGAAGTGGACTATCGCGAGATCCTCGAGGACACGAAGGAGGCCAACCACCTGGCGCCGATCAGGGAGAGCCCGATCGACCCCCACGGCGCCACGGGTCTCAGTCACGACCTGGACGACGAAGGCTTCAACCCGATCACCATTACCCAGAACTACACCAACATGTCGGACGCCATGAAGGAGCTGGAGGCGGCCATCGAGGCCGGGCGTTTCCACCACGATGGCAACCCCATCATGACCTGGTGCATCAGCAACGTGATCGGCAAGTTCCTGCCCGGCAACGACGACGTCGTGCGCCCGATCAAGCAGGGCGACGACAACAAGATCGACGGCGCCGTGGCGCTGATCATGGCCATCGGCTCTGTGCTGCGTCTCGCCCAGGCGCCCAGTAACGACGGCTTCTTCGAAAATCCCATCATGGTAGGAATCTAATGGCCCGCGAGAAAAAACCAGGTCGGGTCAAGTCCGCGTTGCTGGACTGGCTCGGCGTGCCGGTCGGTCTCGCCGACGGCTCATTCTGGCAAGAGTGGTTCGGCACCTCTGCTAGCGGCAAGCATGTCAGCGTCGACAAGGCGCTGCAGCTCTCTACCGTATGGGCCTGCGTCAGGCTGCTGTCGGAGTCGGTTTCCACGCTGCCGCTGCGGTTCTACCGGCGGATGCCGGATGGATCGCGCGAGCAAGCCAAGGACCACCCGCTGTACCGGTTGCTTTGCCGGGTGCCCAATGCGGAGATGACCCCGCAACGCTTCATGCTGCTGGTCGTTGCCAGCCTGTGCCTTCGCGGGAACGCCTTCGTCGAGAAGAAGATGATCGGCCAGCGGGTGGTTGCCCTTGTGCCACTGTTGCCCCAGCACATGACGGTGAAGCGCCAGGACAATGGCCGCTTGCAGTACAAGTACAGCGAGAAGGGCCAGGTCCGAGAAATCCCTGAAAAGAACCTGATGCACATCCGTGCATTCGGCCTGGACGGGGTCAGTGGCATGCTTCCCGTCACCACCGGCCGAGAGATTTTCGGCTCGGCTATGGCGGCTGAAGAGGCCGCTGCAAAGGTTTTTGCCCAGGGCATGCAGGCGTCCGGCATCCTGAGCAGCGACACCGACCTCAAGCCCGCACAGCGCGAGCAACTGCGCGCAAGCCTCACCGCGTTCATGGGTTCCACCAACGCCGGCAAGATCATGGTGGCCGAGGCTGGCCTGAAGTATCAGGGGATCACCATGAACCCTGAAGCTGCACAGATGCTCGAGTCCCGATCGTTCAACGTCGAGGAAATTTGCCGCTGGTTCCGTGTCCCGCCCTTCATGGTGGGGCACATGGACAAGCAGTCGAGCTGGGCATCGTCCGTTGAAGCGCAGAACCTGCACTTCCTGACCAACAGCCTTCGCCCGCTGCTGGTCAACATCGAGCAGGAAATTACCCGCTGCTTGATCGGCGACCTCGATGCCGACGAGTACTTCGCCGAGTTCGCTGTTGAAGGCCTGCTGCGCGCTGACAGCGCAGGGCGGGGCGCCTGGTACAACACGGCGCTGCAGAACGGCTGGATGTGCCGCAATGAGGTCCGCCGGCTGGAGAACCTGCCTCCGATTCCAGGCGGCGACACCTACACGGTGCAGTCGGCTCTTGTGCCACTGGACCAGCTTGGCAAGCCTGCAGCTGGTGCCTCACCGGCAGCATCGGCCTTCATGCTGCGACTCGTCTCCGCCCGCAACAGCGGCGACACGGCGGCCATCAACCAGGCCGTTGAGCTGGCGTCTCAAGCGCTGGCGTCTGGTAACCCCGATGGGCCGCTCATGGCTCACGCGCTGATATCGATGCCGCTGCTCAAAGCGGCCTGACCTGGAGCAACCCCATGACTCTCAAGACACTTCCGGCGGCGCCGGCGGTGCGGCCGCACGCGCGTGTCGAATCCGATCTGTTGCCGAAGGCCATGGAACGCTGGAATCCAGCGATCAAGGCGGCGGCTGGCGATGACTCATCGACCATCACCATGTACGACCCGATCGGCATGGACTGGTGGAGCGGTGAGGGCGTCACGGCCAAGCGCGTGAGCGCCGCGCTGCGCAGCATCGGCGACAAGGATGTGACCGTGAAGATCAATAGCCCAGGCGGCGACGTTTTCGAAGGCCTGGCGATTTACAACCTGCTCCGCGAGCACAAGGGCAAGGTAACCATCCAGGTGCTGGGCTTGGCCGCCTCGGCCGCTTCGTTCATCGCCATGGCTGGCGACGAGATCCAGATCGCCCGGGCCGGCTTCATGATGATCCACAACGCCTGGACCATCGCTGCAGGTGACCGCAACGACTTTACCGAGGTCGCCGACTTCCTCGACCAGATCGACGCCACCTTGGCCGACATTTACTCGGTTCGCACGGGTGACGCCGCGGCGCAGATGCGCGCCCTGATGGACGTCGAGACATGGATGGGCGGCAGCGCGGCTGTCGATTCTGGCTTCGCCGACAGCCTGCTGCCTTCCGATGCAGCACAGGAAGACCCACAGGCCTCTGCACCGCAGCAGGTCGCGGCCCGACGCCTCGACACGATCCTGGCCAAGCAGGGCATGCCGCGCTCGGAGCGCCGCTCGCTGATTCAAGAACTCAAAGGGGGTACGCCTGGCGCTGCCCCCTCCGGTACGCGAAACGCTGCCGACAACCAGGCCGATCTGGCCGACCACCTCGCCGACCTACAAGCCGCCATTTCGCGGTTCTCGGCAGCAGCCACCAACTGACCGGAGAAAATCCCCATGGCAGACAACACCGCTGACCTGCTCAAGCAGGTCTCTGCAGAACTGAAACAGGCCACCAGCGACTTCAGCAAGCAAGCCGAGAACGCCCTGGCCGAGGCCAAGAAGGCCGGCAGCCTGTCCGAAGAAACGAAAAACGCCGTCGATGAGATGGCCACCAAGTTCAACAGCCTGACCGAGGCCGAGAAGCAGCTGAAGGCCCAGTTGGGGGAGCTGGAGCAGGAGTTCGCTCGCCTGCCTTCGGCCAACTCCCCGCAGGCCCGTGAAAGCCTCGGCGGCGTGGTGATCAAGAGCGAGGCCCTCAAGCAGTTCTCGGCCAGTGTCGAGGGCAACAAGCGCGTGAGCATTCCCGTCAGCGCAGCGCTGCTGTCCACGGACATCCCGGCCGGCATCGTCGAGCCTCAGCGCTTGCCTGGCATCGATGCCGCACCCAAGCAGCGTCTGTTCATCCGCGATCTGATCGCGCCGGGTCGCACCACTGCGCCGGCCATCTTCTGGGTGCAGCAGACCGGCTTCACCAACGCCGCCAAGGTGGTGGCTGAAGGCACGACCAAGCCTTACTCGAACATCGAGTTCGCCTCGAAGCTGACGGCGGTTTCGACCATTGCGCATATGTTCAAGGCGTCCAAGCAGATCCTGGACGACTTCGCGCAGTTGGGTTCGACCATCGACGTCGAGATGCGCTACGGCCTCAAGTACGTTGAAGAGCAGGAGATCCTGTTCGGTGACGGCACTGGCGTGCACCTGCACGGTATCGTCCCTCAGGCCTCGAAGTACGTGCCGGCCTTCGAAGTCGAAAAGCGGTCGGGCATCGATGATCTGCGCCTGGCAATGCTGCAGGCGCAGCTGGCGCGCCTGCCAGCGTCTGGCCACGTCCTGCACTTCATGGACTGGGCAAAGATCGAGCTGACCAAGGATTCGCTGGGCCGCTATATCCTCGCCAACCCGCTGGGCTTGGCCGGCCCTGTGCTGTGGGGGCTGCCGGTGGTGGCCACCGAAGTCGCCGCGTTCATGGGCAAGTTCCTGACCGGCGCCTTCCAGACAGGTGCCCAGCTGTTCGATCGCGAAGACGCGAACGTGGTTATCTCGACCGAGAACGCCGACGACTTCGAGAAAAACCTGATCTCGATCCGTTGCGAGGAACGTGCGGCCCTGGCAGTGAAGCGTCCGGAGGCTTTCATCTTCGGTGAGTTCGCGGCCCCGGTCACCCCGTAACCCTGAGTAAGGGCCGCCCGAGCGGCGGCCCCTGGAGGCATTCATGAAACTGAAAACCCTGAAACCTCTGTACCTTGGCGGCCAAACACTGGTTGAGGGCAAGCCCTTCGAGACCATCGAACAGCACGGGCGCCAGTTGATCCAGAAAGGCTATGCCGAACTGGACGAATCGGACGACGAGGTTGTTGTGACCATTTCGCAGGAAGACGCGGCTGGCGCGGGGGTGCTGACTTCATCGAGTCTCAGCGCTCCAACTCTGCCACTCGCCGTTTCTGGTGTAGTCGGTCCTCTCAGCCTCAAGCAAGAGGGGCACGGCAAATGGATTGTCGTCGGCGAAGACGAAAAGCAGGTCGGCAACTTTGTGGGCAACAAGGCTGAAGCCCAGAAGGAACTGGATCGCATGGCGGCCCAGGTTAAGCCTGAGCAGGAGTAGACCATGTCAGTGATCGCCATCGACATCGCCATGCACCACCTGCACGCCGAGCCTGACGACCAGATGCTGGTCAAGGCACAGCTTGAAGCGGCAGAAGGGGCGGCCATGCAGTTCCTCAACCGGCGTTTCTACGCAGACCAGGTCGCACTCGACCAGGCCCGGGCCGGTGTGCCGGCAGCAATGCGCACAGCCAAGGAGGCGAATGCCGCTGCGGTGGCCATAGCCGAGGTCGAGCCTGAGCACACACTGCGCGCCCGGCTGCTCGAGCACGCACGCCAGGCCCTGGCCGATGCCTACGACCAGGCCGACGCCGTTGCCTACGGCATGGTGCTGAACGCCGAGATACAGGCCGCATGCCTGCTCAAGCTGGGCCACTTGTTCGCCAACCGTGAAGAGGTGGTCACCGGCACGATCGCCACCGAGCTGCCGCTGGCATCCCAGCACCTGCTGATGCCGTACCGCATCCGGATGGGTGTGTGATGCAGGCCGGCAAGCTCCGGCATCGCATCGACATCCAGGAACAGCAGACACTCCGCGACCCGGCCACCGGCGAGTTCGGCGACACCGAGTGGGTGACGCGCTGGGCGCGTTGTCCTGCCCAGGTGCAGCCGATGTCGACCCGCGACGTGGTGGCCGCCCGCGCGAACCAGTCGGAGGCAACCGCCCGCATGGTGATCCGGTACCGCCCCGGCGTGCTGTCGACCATGCGTGTCCTGTACCGGGGCGAGGTGTACAGCATCGAGGGGCCTCCACTAGAGGATGCCGAGTCGGGCCAGGACTACCTGACCCTGCTGGTCTCGAAGGGGGTCAAGGATGGCTGACGGCGTCGATTTCAGCATCACCGGCCTGGATGGTTTGCTGGGGAAGCTGGACTCGGTGAGCTATGACGTCAGGCGCAAGGGCGGCCGGGCGGCGCTGCGCAAGGCCGCCCAGATCGTCGTGCAGAAGGCCAAGGAGGGCGCCGAGCGCATCGACGACAAGGCCACCGGCCGCTCGATCGCCGACAACATCGTGCTGCGCTGGAACGGTCGCCTGTTCAAGCGCACCGGTGACCTGGGCTTCCGAATCGGCGTGCTGCACGGCGCCGTGCTCAGGGATGGCGGCGACCTCAGCCAGAACGCCCCGACGCCGCACTGGCGCCTGCTCGAGTTCGGTACCGAGAAGATGGCCGCTGTCCCGTTCATGCGCCCGGCCTTGGCCAACAGCATCAACGAGGTGACCAACACCTTCGTTACCGAGTACGAGAAGGCCATCGACCGCGCTATCAAGCGCGCCGCGAAGAAGGCAGCAACCCAATGAGCGCACCCATTTTCGAGACCTGCTCCCGCGACCCTGTGGTGACTGGCCTGCTCGGTACCGGCGCCGACATGCGTCTGTACTCGTTCGGCGAGGCGCCGGACAAGGTGGCCAGGCCTTACGTGGTCTGGCAGGTCATCAACGGCAACCCGGAGAACTATCTGGCTAGCCGTCCGGACGCCGACGGCTTCACCCTGCAGGTGGACGTCTACGCCAGCACCGGGTCGAGCGCACGCCAGGTGCGCACCGCGCTCCGGAACGCGATCGAGCTGCACGCCTACATCGCCCGATGGGGCCGCGAGGAACGCGACAGCACCACCAAAAATTACCGGGCCAGCTTCGACGTGGACTGGACAGTCCTGCGTTGAGGCCCCCATTCAACCGAGGAGAAAGACAATGACCGATACCCAGAAGATTGCCGCGCTGGAAAAACAAGTGGCCAGCCTGACCGCCAACGTGGCGAGCCTGAATGACCGGCTCAGCGCCGAGGTGCGCCAGCGTGCTTCGGACGACGCGGCCCTGGCCCAGCACATCAGCGCCCTGGAGGCGAAGCGCTAACCAGCTTCGCCGGCCGCTGCACCCACCAAGCCCGCCGCGCGCGGGCTTTTCTTTGCCCGATAGGAGACCACCATGTCGGTTTTGACCCAAGGCACCAACATCTTCGCGCTGGTGCCGCCCGTGTCCGGTACCGGTGCGTACACCGTGCTCGAGATCGGCGGCGTCACGGCGTTCAACCCAGGCGGGGCGCCCGCTGATCAGATCGAAGACACCCCGCTCAGCGCCACGGAGCGCAGCTACAAGAAAGGCCTGCGCACGCCTGGCCAGGCCTCGCTCACACTCAACGCCGATCCGGCCAACGCAAGCCACGTTCGCCTGCACCAGCTGTCCGAGGCCAGCGGCGACACGGCCATTCGCTGGGCCGTTGGCTGGGCAGACGGCACCGGCGTGCCCACGGTGGCCACCGGCGGTACCGACTTCGACCTGCCGAAGACGCGCACCTGGTTCACCTTCACCGGCTACGTCTCGGACTTCCCGTTCGACTTCGCCGGCAACGCCGTGGTGAGCACTGCCGCAACGATCCAGCGCACGGGCGGTTCTGCCTGGGCCAAGAAATCCGCTACCGCTTGAGGCCATCCATGAAGCTCAACATCACCACCCTGCAGCAGGCCGGGTCGTTCACCGGGCGCCCGGTTGAAAAGGAGATCACATGGCGCCAGGGCGAAGACTCATTGACGGCTACCGTCTTCGTCCGCCCACTTGGGTATCGCTCGGCCGTCAGCGACGTCCTTGCTACCGCAGGCAAGCAGGATGGCGTAGCCGGCCGCATCGCCTCCTGCATCTGCGACGAGGATGGTGCTCCCGTATTCACTGTCGCCGACATCACCGGCGATGCTGATCCCAGTCGCGGTGCCCTGGATGGAAATCTAACCATGGCGCTGATGGCTGTGATTCAGGAGGTCACCAACATGGGAAAGACGACCCCCTCACCGAACTCGACGAAGCCTGGCACGAAATCGCCATCAGCCTCGGCTGCACCATCGCGGAAGCGCAAGAGCGCATGAGCCTTGCCGAGTTTCGGCAGTGGCTCAAGTATCGCGCGAAGAGGGGATCCTTGAACTGGGGAATGCGGATCGAGCGCGGTGCAGCATTGCTGGCCACCCTTTATGCCAACGTCCACAGCAAAAATGGTGGCTACAAGATCTTTGACTTCATGCCTCACGATGCTGAAGAGCCGCTGACCTTGGAGCAGGCCATAGAGAGTTGGATGTGACGCTGGTAGATTGAGGGGTTTTGGAACGGAAACCATGAACAAAATCTGTGTCATTGATCATCTACAAAAACCCGCTACGGCGGGTTTTTTTATGCCCGGAGAAAATGAATGGCTTCAAGATCGCTGGGCACGCTGACCCTTGACCTGATCGCAAAGGTAGGCGGGTTTGTGGCTGGCATGGATGCGGCAGAGCGCAGCTCGGAGAAATGGCGCAAGTCCGTTGAAAAGAATGCGAAGGCGGCAGGTGCAGCGGTAGTGGCTGGAGCCACTGCGGCAGTAACAGCCTTGACGGCTTTTACGGTCAGCGCAGTCAACAGCACGGCCGCCGCTGCGAAAGAGATCACCAACCTCTCGAACTTGGCCGGCCTCAGTACCACGCAGTTCCAGAAATATGCTGCGGCTGCTGCGACTGTCGGTGTCGAGCAAGACAAACTTTCCGATATTTTCAAGGATACCAACGACAAGGTTGGTGACTTCCTTGCAACTGGCGGCGGTGAGCTGAAGAATTTCTTCGAAACAATCGCGCCCAAGGTTGGCGTGACAGCTGAGCAGTTCCGCAATCTGAACAGCGCAGATGCTCTTCAGTTGTACGTGTCCAGCTTGCAGAAGGCCAACGTCAATCAAGCGCAGATGACCTTCTTCATGGAGGCGATTGCTGACGAAGCCAGCGCGCTAGTGCCTCTGCTCTCCAACGGCGGCAAGGGATTCCGCGAACTCGGTGATGCTGCCGAGGCCACAGGTATGATCCTGGATACCCAGACGATCGCAGCGGCTCAGCAATTCAACACTGAACTGACTGTTCTCGGTCAATACGTCAGCGCCGCCAAGGTTCAGCTTGCTGCCGAGTTCATGCCTGTGCTGGCGCAAATGTCCAAGGATCTTGCGAGCGGCACCAAAGAGGCCGGCGGTCTACGCAGCGCCATGAGCGGTTTGGGTGACGGCCTGGTGAGCGTGGCTGTTTTCGTTGCAAATACCATCGATGTGGTCCGTGGTGCGTTCAACCTTACCGCCCTGGCCCTGGTAGGCACCTTTACCACTGCCATGGGTTATTTGCAAAAGCTCGGTGCTGGCGCCAACCAGATTCTTGGCTTCATCACCTTTGGCGATATGTCCAAGGACTTCAAGGCTACCGCCGACAGGTTCGCTGTGGATGCAACTGACAGCCTCGATTCGGCTCGACTAGCGCATTCGGCGATGGTTGAAGAGTTCAACAAGCCCTTGATGGGCGATCGGATCCGCGAGTACATCGAGAACGCGAAGAAAGCGGCAGCTGCGCTTCCAACAATCACGCCGCCTGGGAGCGGAGGCCCAGGCTTCAAAGGTCTCACCGATGCTCAGAAAGCGGCAGCCAAGGAAGCGGAGGCGGCGGCCAAGAGGATCAACAAGGCCTTTGAGGCGACAGAGGAAGATCTGTCCAGGCAGATCGCGCTGATCAACACAACGACCGATGCCCGAAAGAATGCCACCGAGGTTGCCAAACTTCAGTTCGACATCGAGTCTGGAAAGCTGGTTGGCATCAATGCGCAGCAACAGAAGCGCCTCGAAGGGCTTGCAGCTGAGCTGGACCGTTTGCAGAAGTTGAAGCGAGCCAATGAAGATGCAGCCAAAGCGGCAGCTTTCGCTTCCACGTTGAAGAGCTCAAATCAAACAGTACGATCTGGCTTCGAAATTGAGCTTGCTGGTGCTGGCAGTGGTGACAAGCTCAAAGAGCGACTCAAAGCAGACCTGACCATTCAGCAGGATTACCAAAGCCAGTTAGCCGACCTGCAGAAACAATTCAATGGCGGAGACATCAGCCAAGAGCTCTATAGTCAGGAAACAACGCTTCTTCAGGAGGCCCTAGCCGAGCGATTAGTCGCTCAGCAGGACTATTACAACCAGCTCGACGAAGCCCAAGCAAACTGGATGGACGGTGTGACCAGTGCCTGGGAGAACTTCGCGGATGCGGCGACCGACTACTCGGCTATAGCCGCAGACGCTACTACCTCGACGCTCAGCAGCGCCCGCAGTGAGCTGGGTGACTTCCTATCGGACGTCGCTACCGGCTCTCAAAATGCCGGCGATGCGCTGATGGATATGGTCGCGGGCTTCGGCAAGACGCTGATCAATACCTTGTCCGACATGGCGGCCCAGTGGCTCATCTACCAGGCAGTGCAGCTGATGGTAGGCAAAACCACACAGTCAACCGCTGGCATGGCCATGGTGGCCAATGCACAGGCCACAGCGTTCCAGGCTCAGTTGGCGGCGTTCGCTTCTACAGCGGCCATCCCGATCACTGGCCCCGAGCTTGCGCCGGCGGCTGCCGCTGCTGCTGCAGTTGCGACGGCCCCTATGGTTGCGGGTGTCGCTTCGACGGCGCTCATGGGCATGGCTCATAGCGGCATCGACAGCATCCCGCAGGAAGGTACCTGGCTGCTCGATGGAGGCGAACGGGTGCTTAACCCGAACCAGAACCGTGACCTCACCGCGTACCTGCGGAAAGTCGATTCTGTGGGTGCCGACTCGACTCAGCGTGCTGGCGTGACGGTGAACGCACAAATTACCGTCCAGGCCCAGCCTGGCATGAGCGACGAAAGCGCGCGCCGCCAAGGCGAGATGATGGGCGAGGGCCTTCGTCAGCGGATCCGGGAAGTAGTCAATGAGGAGTTTGCCCAAGGCGGCACGCTCTGGAGGCGGTGATGGCAGAGACATTCAACTTCAGCACCCGAGTGGGCGCGTCTGGCGAGGTCAAGCAGCGTGTCTGGGAGAACGACTTCGGGGACGGCTACACCCAGTCGGGCGGTACCGGGATCAACAACAAGTCCCAGGAGTGGAGCCACCAGGCTACCGGCGGGCTCGAGGACGGCCAGGAGCTGCGCCTGATGCGCGACTTCCTCGACCGGCACGAAGGATACCGGTCGTTCCAGTGGACGCCCCCAGGCGGCTCGCAGGGCCGCTACAAGGTCAATGGCTACAAGCTCGACCCGCAGGGTGCAGGGCTGTTCAAGCTCACCTTCACCATGAAACAGGTCTTCACCCCTTACTGACCCCGCCTTGACGGGGTTTCCTTTTCCGAGGCCCCATGACTTTCGAAACCGACATCCAGAAGCTCGAGCCGGGCAACCAGATCCGACTGTACGAGGTGGACGCCACCCGCCTGGGCGGCAACATCATGCGTTTCCACGGGCACGCCCAGGCCGGCGACATCATCTGGCAAGGCAAGCTGTACGCCTCCCAGCAGGTCGAGGCCAAGGGCTTCGATATCCGTGGTGATGGTCGACCTGCTTCGCCCACCCTGCAGCTGGCCAACGAGATCAACGGTGTGCGCGGCGCCGTCACCGCCCTGTGCCTGGCGCTGAAGGATCTGGCCGGCGCGAAGGTGAAGGTCATCGAGACCTTCCGGCACTTCCTCGACGCGGCCAACTTTGCCGAGGGCAACAGCGAAGCCTCCAACCAGGCCCGCGAAAGCCTGTGGTACATCGAGCAGAAGAGCAGCGAAAACCGCGAGCAGGTGACCTTCAAGCTGTCCAGTCCGCTGGACCTGAACGGCGTACAGCTGCCCAGCCAGCAGATCACCAAGCTCTGCCGCTGGGCCTGCCGGGGCCAGTACCGCGGCGAGGCCTGCGCCTATACCGGCGCGGCGATGTTCACCAAGCAGGACGAACCCACCGATAACCCGGCGCTCGATCGCTGCCGTGGCAACTGGAAGAGCTGCAAGCTACGCGGCAACACCAGGCGCTTCGGCGGATCCATGGGCGCAAGCCTGATCGCCAGCTCGAGGTAACCCATGCGCATCAACCAAACGTTGCAGGCCGCCATCCGCGAGCATGCTGAACGCGAGTACCCGGCAGAAGCCTGCGGCGTGCTGGTCAAGACGGACGAGGGGCGGGAGTACTTCCCGTGCCGCAACCTGGCTCGAACGCCGCGCGATCAGTTCACGCTGCACCACGAAGACCTGGCCAACGCAGAGGACCGTGGTGAGCTGCTGGCCATCATCCACAGCCATCCGGACGCCGCGCCACGCCCGAGCATGGCAGACCGGGTGAGCTGCGAGCTGCACGAGCTGCCTTGGGGCATCGTGGGCTGGCCCGGTGGCGACATGGAGTGGTTCAGGCCGACCGGGTACCGCGCGCCGCTGCTGGGGCGGGAGTTCGCCCATGGCATGCTCGACTGCTGGGGCGCCTGCCGTGACTGGTACGCGCGCGAGGCCGGGCTGGAGCTGCCGAACTTCGAGCGACAGGATCTGTGGTGGGAGGACGCAGAGGGGCTGAGCCTCTATGAGGCCAACTTCCAAGGCGCAGGCTTCCACCAGGTGGAGAATCCGCAACGTGGCGACATGCTGGTGTTCACCGTGCCCTCACCGGGTCGGCCGTGCTACCACCCCAACCACGCGGCGATCTACTTGGGAGAAGAGCCATCGCTGATCAGCGAGGAGGCACCCAAGCTGGGCGGCTCTGGGCCATTCATCTACCACCACATGGCCGGCCGGGCCTCGACCCGCGAGGTCTACGGCTGGTCGATGGCCAACCGCTGCCGCCTCATCCTTCGGCACAAGGACTATCGCCCATGATGCGAACGATCAAGCTCTACGGCGTCCTGCGCAAGCACTTTGGCCGGGAGTTCAAGTTGGACGTGAACAGCCCGCGCGATGCCATCCAGGCACTGTGTGCCATGGTCCCAGGCTTCGAGAAGTTCCTGACCACAGGCGAGGAGCGCGGGCTGGTGTTCACCGTGTTCTCAGGGCCGCGCAATCTCAGCGGCGAAGAGCTGGACCTGCAGGGCAAGGACGATGGCGACATTCGCATCGCGCCCATCATCCAGGGAAGCAAGCAGGCTGGCCTGTTCCAGACGATCCTGGGCGTGGGCCTGATCGTGGCGGGCTTCATGACAGGCGGGCTGTCCAGTGGCGTTGGTATTGCACTGCTCGCCGGCGGCGCGTCGATGGCGCTGGGCGGGGTAGTGCAGATGCTGTCGCCCACCGCCCAGACCGGCAGCCTCAACCGCAACGAAGACGGCAACAACCCAAGCTATGGGTTTGGAGGCGCGGTGACCACGATCGCCCAGGGCAACCCGTACCCGGTGCTGTACGGAGAGCGGGAGATCGGCGGAGCCGTGGAATCTGGCGGCATTTACCCACAAGACCGGCTGTGAACTGCCGGCGTTATCGACCCGCTTCGGCGGGTTTTTTTGTTTCTGGAGGGTGTGATGGTTGAGGCATTGAGGGGCAGGTCGCGCCGGGAGAAGGCCGCGCGCCGGCAGGTGTCGGGCGCCAAAGGTGGGCAGAAGAAGCAGAAGCAGCCCAGCATTGCCTCCAACGGCGTGCCGTCGATCGCAACGGCGCGCATGGTCTACCTGTGGAGCTGGGGGCCAATCGTGGGCCCGGTCAACGGCCTGCGCTCGATCAAGCTCGATGGCACTCCGCTGGTGGCCGAAGACGGCACGGTCAACTTCCCAGGCGTGAAGTGGCAGTTCCGTTCGGGCGAACTCAACCAGCCGCGGCTGGAGGGGGTGACCGAAGCCAGTAACGAGATCCAGGTGGGTCATGAGCTGCGCAGCACCACGCCCTGGGTGCACAGCATCACCAACCCGGTGATCGACGCCGTGCGTGTGCGCTTGGCCTGGCCACAGCTGCAGCGCCAGGACAGCAACGGCAACGTCGACGGCGTCCGGATCGAGTATGCGATCGACGTGGCCACCGACGGCGGCCCTTACCAGCAGGTGCTGACGTCGGAGGTGAACCGCAAGAACGTCACCAAGTATGAGCGCTCGCACCGGGTGGAACTCCCAGATGGCGCGCGCTGGACCGTTCGTGTGCGACGCCTGACGGCCGAGGCCAATAGCTCGACGGTGGCTGACGGCATGTTGGTCGATGCTATCGCCGAGGTGGTGGACAGCGACCAGGAGTACCCGCTGACCGCTGTGAGCTGCATCGAGTACGACGCCCAGCAGTTCGACGGCGATATCGCCAAGATCGCCGCCCTCATGCGCGGGCGCATCGTGCGCGTCCCCACCAACTACAACCCTGAGACGCGCGCCTATGCCACGTCCGGCGCCGGTACCAGCAATGGCGTCTGGGATGGCTCGTTCAAGGAGGCCTACACGAACAACCCAGCCTGGGTGTTCTACGACCTGGTGCTGCACCCGTACTACGGTCTGGGCGATCGCATCGACGCCAGCATGATCAACCGCTGGTCTCTGTACCGCATCGGCCAGTATTGCGACCAGCTGGTGCCGGACGGGAAGGGCGGCCAGGAGCCACGTTTCACCTGCAACCTCTACCTGCAAAAGCAGGCTGACGCCTGGGCTGTATTGCAGGACCTCGCCGCGATCTTCCATGGCCTGGCCTACTGGGACGGGAGCCAGATCTCGGTCAATGCCGACATGCCGCAGGATTCGGCCTTCACCTACACGCTCTCGCAGATCCTGGGCGATGGTGCGATCGAATACACCGGCAGTCGCTGGCGCGACCGCAACAGCCTGGCCCTGGTCTCGTTCGACGATCCAGACCAGGGCTACGAGACCGACAAGGAGCCGGTCTTCGATGAGGACGCCATTGCCGAGTACGGCGTGCGCGAGACATCCATCGAGGCGGTCGGCTGCACGTCGCGCGGCCAGGCTCAACGCGCTGGGCAGTGGGCTTTGCAAACCGAGCAGCTGCAGCTGCGTGGCGCGACCCTGCGTGTGGGCCTGGACGGCTACATCCCCAAGCCGGGCAAAGTGATCTCCCTGTCTGACCCGATGCTGGCGGGCCGCGCCAATGGCGGCCGCATCGCGGCAGTGGCCGGCCGGGTCGTGACGGTCGATCGTGACATTCAGGTGCCCACCGGCGCCCGTCTGTTGGTGAACCTGCCAAGCGGCAAGACCGAGGCGCGCCAGGTGCGTTCGGTCGCCGGCCGGAAGGTCACGGTCATGGCCGACTACAGCGAGCTGCCGCAGGCGGAGTGCGCGTGGGCATTGGACTACGACGACCTGAAACTCATGCAGTTCTACGTGCGCAACGTCACGCGTCCGGAATGGCACCAGTTCCAGCTCGAGGTCATCCAGCACGAGCCGAGCAAGTTCCCCGCCGTCGACTTCGGCACGGTCATCGACGACCGGCCGATCAGCGTCCTGCCTGCTGGCGTGCAAGAGGCGCCGGCGCGCGTGCTGATCAGCAGCCACTCGGTCGTTGACCAGGGCATCGCAGTCACGACCATGACCATCGCTTGGGACGCAGCACCTGGGGCCGTGGCCTACGAGGTTGAGTGGCGCTGGGGCGCTCGCGATTGGGTCAAGATGCCACGCACAGGCGAGTTGTCTGCCGACGTGCGCGGCGTCTATGCCGGTCAGTACATGGCGCGCGTGCGTGCGATCAGCGCCACCGGCGTGGCGTCCATCCCGACCACCTCGGTTATGACCGCCCTCCAAGGCAAGACGACTCCGCCGCCAGCCGTCACGCACCTGGCCGCTGAAAGCCTGATCTTTGCCATTGGCCTGAAGTGGGGCTTCCCACGGGGCGCCGAAGACACCCAGCGCACCGAGCTGTGGTACAGCGAAGGCACCGACCTGGCCAAGGCCAACAAGCTGGCAGACCTGGCGTATCCGCAGGACAAGCACACGCTGCAGGGTCTGCGCGCCGGGCAGCAGTTCTACTTCTGGGCGCGCCTGGTCGACAAGTCCGGCAACATCGGGCCGTGGTTCCCGAGCGGCACCACCCTGGTGGCCGGTATGGCCAGCGCGGATGCCGGGCCGATCCTCGAGCAGATCAAGGACCAGATCACCGAGAGCGAGTTGGGCAAGGCGCTGACGAGCAAGATCGAGAAGATCGAACTCATCGACGGCAACGGCCCGGGTTCGGTCAACGAGCGCGTTACCACGGCCTCGAACGCCATCAAGGCCGACGTCAACAAGCAGCTCATCCAGGTCAATAGCACGATCGACGGTGTGCGCTCGAACCTGCAAGGCCAGGTGACCGCCGTAGAAGGCCGGATGACCACCGCGCGCGACGACTTGCAGAAGCAGATCAGCGAGGTCTCCTCGATCGCCGGCGCGCTGCCGTACAACAAGACCAAGACCTACGCCCTGGACCAGGCGGTGCTCGGCACCAACGGCAAGCTGTATCAGGCCAAGAAAGCCGTCCCGGTCAACGTGGCGCCGCCGAACGCCGACTACTGGGAGGACGTGGGCCAGTCCGTGCGCACCGCCAACGGCACAGCCAGCGCCGTCACCAAGCTGCAGACCGACGTCACCACCCTGGGCGACAAGGTCACGGCCACGTCGGGCAAGGTCGATGGCTTCCAGGCGAGCCTCAATACCACCAACGACAACGTGGCGAAGAAGGCCGATGCCAGCGCTGTCAACTCGCTGAAGCTGACGGTCGACCAGCAGGGCCGCGATCTGACGTCCCAGGGCAGCACCCTGAACGGCATGCAGACCACGATCGACGGCAAGGCCAGCTCGCAAGCCCTGACCCAGCTGAGCAATCGGGTCAAGCTGACCGAGGACAAGAACGGCCTGCAGGACGACACCCTGAAGTCCCAGAGCGAGTCGCTGACCACGCTCAAGGACACCGTGACCAAGAAGGCCGACTCGTCGACGGTTCAGTCCTTGAGCAACGAGGTGAATCAGCACGGTCAGACGCTCACGTCGCAGGGCCAGTCCTTGGTCGCTATCAATTCCACAATCGGCCAGCTCGGCGGGGAGAACTGGATCTACAATCCCTCCTTCGAGAAGCCCGGTACCGGCGGCCTGGCCGACGGCTGGGCGCGGGCAGGTGCAAGCGGCGTCACCGTCAACCCGAGCATTGTGCCTTCAGCTCTCGCCTCTGGAGAGTTTGCTCAGCGCATCGATGTGACAGGGATATCAGCGTCGGCCTGGTCCAGAATCGGGAACCCTGGGAACAGGCGGGTCAAAGTCAGCCCAGGCACTGCTGTGACCCTGTCGGCATATGTTCGCGGTACGGCCGGCTTGAGCGTGCGGTGCGAGATTCAATTTCTCAACTCCGATGGCAGTGGTATCAGCGGCGTGCCCGTGGCCGCCAATACCTCGGCGACCGCGGACTATGCCCGCCTGTCGCACAGTGCTGTGGCACCGCAGGGAACAGTTGAGTGCAACTTCTTTGTCACCTGCTACGGCACCGCAGCGATCAGCTCGGCGTTCCTCGAGGTAGACCGGTGCCAGTTGGAGTTCAGCCCCTCTATGAGCGGCTGGCGAGATAACGGCGCGGTCAATGTCGAGGCAGCGGCCGCTGTTTCCTCTGCCGTTCAAAGTCTGTCAGGAAAGGTTGACCAGACCGAGTCGTCACTGACCTCCCAGTCGGGAGCCATCACGCAGTTGACCAACAGCCTGACCACAACCGATAGCAATGTGAGCAAGGCGCAGAAGGCTGCTGAGGCCGCGAACTCATTGGCAGGCGGGAAGGGGAAAGTCATTGTCCAAGCTGCCGCGCCGGCGGCGGCGGACCAGGCCGCCCAGAACCTGTGGATTGATACCACTGGCAATGGCAATACGCCGAAGCGCTGGACCGGGTCGGCCTGGGTTGCCGTTACCGACAAGGTGGCGACCGAAGCCGCAGCAGCTGCAGCGTCGGCCTTGAGCGAAGTGGCCAAGAAAGCCGATGCATCCGCGGTCAGTGCCATGAAAAGCACGGTCGATCAACAGGGACGTGACATCACAGCGCAAGGCTCCTCCCTCACGCGGATCGATGCCAGCCTTGCCAACCTGGGTGCCAGCGGCGTCAACCTGCTGCCTGCCGAGTACAGCGTGTTTGGCAAGACGCCGCCGACCTTGGCGGGTAGCAGCTACACCGCAACTACGGTAGCCGATAGCGCCGCACTGCGCGGGTATGCCCTGAAGTTCGACTGGTCAACCACATCCAGCGCGCTGACCGCCTTCTTCTCGAAGGCGACCAACCTGGGCGATGCCAACATGGGCGCCAAGCGACAGAAGTACATCGTGTCGTATTACGCCAAGGCCAGCGTGGCCGGGCACGTCATCGCGCTGTACCTGCGAGGGTTCCAGAACGACGGTAGTTCGTACGATAACCCTGGTGTCGTTCAGCAGGCGCTGACTGCCGGATGGATGAGGTACTCCTACGTCGCCGACATGAGCGCGAGTGCGTTCGCTGGCTCGCAGATGATCCTGGCCATCCAGCTCAACCGCTCGGGCGTAGCAAATCGGTCAGTCTGGGTTGACCGTATCATGGTCGAGCCGGTGGTGAATGGTGCGACCGAGCCATCGACCTATGTACCCGGCAACAGCTTCGATCAGAGCCTGGCCAATGCCGCCGCCACCGCCGCACTGGACGCCAAGGTAACGGTTAGCGAAGGCGCCATCACCAGTGCATCGGGGCAAATTACCGAGCTGCGCAACAGCATTGGCGACGTAGGCGGCGAGAATCTGATCTACAACCCATCGTTCGAGAAACCGGGCACGAATGATTTGGCTGACGGCTGGGCGGTCGCCAGCGGCTCGGGCGCCACGGTGTCGCCTTCTGTGGTGGCTTCTGCGCTGAATCCCAAGGAATGGGCACAGCGCATAAACGTGACGGGCCTCAGTGCCAGTGTCTGGGCGCGCATCGGCAACCCAGGGAATCGGCGCGTCGCGCTGAAGCCCGGAACGCCGGTTACGTTCTCGGCCTACATGCGCGGCACGGCAGGTCTCAATGTCCGGCCTGAGATTCAGTTCTTGAACAGCGCGGGCAGCGGTATCTCTGGACCGGTGGCGAGTTTCACAGTCGCGTCAGGTGAGTTTGCGCGTATCTCGTTGAGTGCCGTGGTGCCGGAAGGCACTGTGGAGTGCAATTTTTTCGTGACCTGCTACGGCACCGACTCGATCAGCACCGCGTTCATGGAGATTGACCGGGCTCAGCTGGAGCAGTCCTCGCGCGCCACGGGATGGCGAGATAACGGGCAGGTTAACGCTGGCGACCAGTCGGCTACTTCCAAGGCCGTGGACTCGCTCACCTCCACGACGACAAAACAGGGGGAGAAGATCGAGAGCGTGTCCGATCGCGCCACCTTCCTGGAGAACACGATCAACAGCCCGGCCAATGGTCTGGGCTCCAAGGCCAGCACCACGGCGCTGAACCAGCTCGGCGGGCGCGTCACCCAGACCGAAAGGGACATTTACGCAGCGGGCGGCACACTCACGGACATCACCAGCAAGCTGAACGGAATCGGTGGTACCGGCAGCAACCTGCTGCCCGCGCAGTACTCCACCTTTTCCGAGAAGCTGCCGGGCATCCACAGCGCGGCGCAGGTGACGACAACAGCGCAAAAGGACGACTCCGCCTATTCGGGCTACCTGCTCAAGGCTGACTCCAGCGCCGGCACAGGCTGGCTGTACCTGGCTGACAGTGCCACCAACTACACACTGAGGCTGGTTCCTGGGAAGCGCTACATTTTCTCGGCCTGGATGAAGGGCAGTGCTGCGCACAACGTGGCAGTCCGGCTGCGGTACCAGAACACCTCTGGAGGGGCAGCGGAGGTCGGGCTGGGCAGTGTTGACGTGAGCACCACGTTGGCCCGCGTGAGCTGCGTGATAACTGCGCCAAGCGCGTTGGCCGGTCCTGCCAGCCTGGTCTTCTATACACAGAACGGCTCGGTCCCAGGCACGACGTGGTTCGACGGGATCATGCTCGAAGAAAAGGTCGGTGATGCCTCGGCGCCGTCTTCCTTCACGCCGGGCAACTCGGCCAGCCAGATGATCGCTCAGGCCAATGCTGTCTTCGCTCTGGACACAGCCGTGTCCAAGCAGGGCGAAAAGCTGACGGTCACCGCTGACGGCGTGACCAAGCTGACGGGGGATCTGGGCAAGACGAGCGGCGCCTTGCAGGACGAACAGAAGCTGCGCATTGAGGCCGACTCAGCCT
>NZ_JAAMQJ010000048.1 GCF_013523125.1 Pseudomonas entomophila
GCCGGTGACAGGCGCAGTTACGCTGGCGGTGTAGGTAATGACACCGCCTTCGATGACCGACGGGGTGGCAGTCAGGGTCACCGTCGAAGTATCGATGGTATCGGTAACGGCAGTGACTGCTGGCGTACCGCTGACGGCCAGGTTCTCGAAGTTGCCACCGGTGGCACCGGTGATGGTCGTGCTAATCGAACCTGCGTCGATGTACGGATCATCGCCAGGCGCAGCCACGTTCACCGAACCGGAAATCTGGCCTGCGGCGATGGTGATGACCGAGCCATTGCTCAAGGTCACGGTAACCGGCGTCTGCGCAGCGTTGGTCAACGTCGCGGTGTAGACGATCTGGCCGCCTTCGGCCACGGTCGGCGTCGCAGTCAGCGCTACGGTCGTCGTGGTGCTGGTACCCGGACCATCGATCACGGTGGTGTTCGGCGTACCAGCAGTAACCAGGTTCTCGTAGTTGCCGCCACTAGTACCCGTGATGCTGTTGGTCACAGGCGGATTGGTGGCGTACACGTTGTCTGGGGCGGTGAAATTCACCGAGCCCGAACTGGCGCCGACCGGGATGGTGATGGTCTGGCCGTTGGCCAAGGTCACGACTAAGGCCGAGCCAGTGACAGGCGCAGTGACGCTAGCGGTGTAGGTAATGACGCCGCCTTCGGTAACCGATGGAGTCGCCGTCAGCGTGACGGTGCTGGTATCGATGGTATCGGTGACCGATGTCACCGCTGGCGTGCCATTGATTGCCAGATTTTCGAAGTTGCCACCGGTAGCACTGGTGATGGTCGCATTGACCGAACCGGCATCGATGTATGGATCGTCGCCAGGCGCCGCGACAGTGATGCTGCCAGCGGTCTGGCCAGCCGCGATGGTGATCACCGAGCCATTGCTCAAGGTGACGGTCACTGGCGTTTGCGCGGCGTTGGTCAGGGTCGCGGTGTAGACGATCTGACCGCCCTCGGCCACGGTCGGCGTCGCAGTCAACGCTACGGTCGTGGTGGCGCTGGTACCTGGACCGTCGGTCACGGTGGTGCTTGGCGTGCCGGCAGTGACCAGATTTTCATAGTTGCCGCCGCTAACCCCAGTGATGCTGTTGGTTACAGGCGGGTTGGTAGCGTAGATAGTGTCCGGTGCAGTCGCATCGACGGTACCGGAGGACTGGCCGACTGGAATGGTGATGGTCTGGCCGTTGGCCAGGGTCACGACCAAGGCCGAGCCAGTGACAGGTGCAGTCACGCTGGCGGTGTAGGTGATCACACCACCTTCGGTAACCGACGGGGTCGCTGTCAGGGTTACAGTGCTGGTATCGATGGTATCGGTAACCGATGTCACCGCAGGCGTGCCATTGATTGCCAGGTTTTCGAAGTTACCGCCGGTTGCGTTGGCGATAGTGGCGTTGACCGAGCCTGCATCGATATAGGGGTCGTCGCCAGGAGCAGCAACGTTCACCGAGCCGGAAGTCTGGCCAGCGGCAATGGTAATGACCGAGCCATTGCTCAAGGTCACGCTAACTGGCGTCTGAGCCGCGTTGGTCAGGGTCGCGGTGTAAACGATCTGGCCGCCTTCGGCCACGGTTGGCGTGGCCGTCAGCGCAACGGTTGTGGTGGTGCTGGTACCCGGGCTGTCAGTGACGGTAGTGCTTGGCGTACCGGCGCTGACCAGGTTTTCGTAGTTGCCACCGCTGGTGGCCGTAATGCTGTTGGTCACAGGCGGGTTGGTAGCGTACACGTTGTCCGGCGCAGTGAAGTTCACCGAGCCTGCGCTGGCACCGACCGGAATCGTGATGGTCTGGCCGTTGGCCAGGGTTACGACCAGTGGCGCCTCGGTAACCGGAGCAGTAACGCTAGCGGTATAGGTGATCACGCCGCCTTCGGTAACCGATGGGGTCGCGGTCAGCGTGACTGTCGAAGTATCGATAGTGTCAGTGACAGCAGTCACTGCTGGCGTGCCATTGACCGCCAGGTTTTCGAAGTTGCCGCCAGTAGCGCTGGCGATAGTCGTGCTGACAGAGCCTGCATCGATGTACGGATCGTCGCCAGGTGCTGCCACCGTGATGCTGCCTGCAGTCTGACCAGCCGCGATGGTGATCACCGAGCCGTTGCTCAAGGTCACGCTAACTGGCGTCTGAGCCGCATTGGTCAGGGTCGCGGTGTAAACGATCTGACCACCTTCGGCCACGTTTGGCGTGGCAGTCAGCGCTACGGTCGTCGTGGTGCTGGTGCCTGGGCCATCGGTGACGGTGGTGCTTGGTGCACCGGCAGTCACCAGGTTTTCGTAGTTGCCACCGCTAACGCCAGTGATGCTGTTGGTCACAGGCGGATTGGTAGCGTAGATGTTGTCCGGCGCGGTCGCATCGACGGTGCCGGAGGACTGGCCGACCGGAATGGTGATGGTCTGGCCATTGGCCAGGGTCACGACCAAGGCCGAGCCAGTGACCGGCGCAGTCACGCTGGCCGTGTAGGTAATCACGCCACCTTCGGTCACAGAAGGCGTCGCCGTCAGCGTAACGGTGCTGGTATCGATAGTGTCAGTGACAGCAGTCACTGCTGGCGTGCCATCGACGGCCAAGTTCTCAAAGCTGCCACCGGTCGTAGCAGTGATCGTCGCATTGACTGAACCGGCATCGATGTACGGGTCATCGCCAGGCGCTGCCACCGTGATACTGCCTGCGGTCTGGCCAGCCGCAATGGTAATGACCGAGCCATTGCTCAAGGTCACGCTCATGGGCGTCTGGGCCGCATTGGTCAGCGTCGCGGTATAGACGATCTGACCGCCTTCGGCCACGGTTGGCGTAGCCGTCAACGTCAGAGTGGTCGTATCGACCGCATCGTTGATCACCGTCTGCGCCGCAGTCGGGTTGATGGCCAGATCTTCGAAGTTGCCACCGGAAGCCGCGGTGATCGTACTGCTCACCGTCGTGTTGCCTGCATAG
This sequence comes from Pseudomonas entomophila, assembly GCF_013523125.1. Taxonomy (GTDB): domain Bacteria; phylum Pseudomonadota; class Gammaproteobacteria; order Pseudomonadales; family Pseudomonadaceae; genus Aquipseudomonas; species Aquipseudomonas entomophila_B. The sequence goes on from NZ_JAAMQJ010000048.1 coordinate 2,930, forward strand.
GCGTCATTGCCTGTCGGGACATCGACGCTGGCACTGCTGGCGCCGGCAGCGATGGTCAACGTCTGTCCATTGGACAGCGTGACGGACACCGGCGTCTGCGCAGGATTGTTGAGCGAGACGGTATAGGTGATCGCGCCCCCTTCCGTCACGCTTGGCGTAGCGGTCAGAGTAAGGGTCGTGGTGTCGATGGTATCGACTACCTGCGTCACGGCCGGGGTCTGATCGGCCGTCACGGTCAGGTCGCCACCGTTGGTCCCGGTAATCGTGGCCGAGATATCGCGTGGATCGATGTAGACCGTGTCATTGGCGGCTACATCGACATTCACGGTACCTGCGGTCTGCCCGGCAGCGATCACGATCGCTGCGCCGTTGGACAACGTGACGGTCAGGTCGGATGTCGGCGCTTGGCCGACGGTCGCGGTATAGACGATGACGCCGCCTGCCTCGCTGATCGACGGCGTGGCGCTCAGGACCACGGTGGTCGAGCCACCCGCGCCGGTATCCGTTGCGGTCGCTGCATTCGTCGTACCAGCGGCGCCTACAGGCGGGGTTGGCTGGCCGAACTCGTTGCCGATCGGATCAGTCGGGAAACCCACCGTCGGATCCACGACGCCTGCGGTTTCCTGGTTGATCACGAACGTGTGCCCACCACCTGCCTCGCCGCCACCTGCAGCCGTCGGACCTGCGGCAGGCGCCTCGAGGTCGACCGTCGGGTCAGCGCCTGCGGCAATGGCCTGTTGCAGCTCTTCGACCGAAGGCGCTGCCTGCGCCGTGGCTTCGGACAGGTCCGTACTGCTGTCTGGCGTGTCGGCACTCCACTGAGAGTCCCGGCCCAGGTCCAGCATGCGCCCGTCGGCCAGCTCGAGCGTAATGGCTCCGCCAGGCCCGGTCAGGACCTGCTCGCCCGCGAACAAGCGATCCCCTTCCACGAGCACGCGCCGGATGCCTTCGGGGGAAACTGCGACCACTTGACCGACAACGCTTTTGACGATGGCAACGACACTGCTCATTGAGGACTCTCCGGGTACCGATTCGGTGACTTCCATGCACACCGATCGTACGAGACGGTTGTTCGATGGAATGCTTCGTGAGGTGGACAATGTTTTGGCGTCAAACTATTGTCTATAGCGCAAAACTATCGCCACTTCAGCCAAACTATTGACCTAATTTGCCAATCCTAAACAATCAGCAAAATAATGTCACATTGATATTTTCGTGCGGGGGCAAGCCCCTGATGTATGGCAAAAAAAGGATGTTTCAAAGCAGTTTTTTCACGCGCTGAACGATTATTTCACGAGCCTTGTCAACGTAAACGCTCATGATTTTCAACACCTATTCAAAAAGAAGCCGATTGCTTGACGCAGAGCGGCCCCAAGCACAAACCTTGCCTGCTTGAGGCCCGCCGGTTCTGTGACAAGCAGCATCTGATGAAAGGTCAATACGGGCAGATCGTTTACACAAAAAACGCACTGTTCAGGACGAACCCGTAGAAGAAATTTAGTCAGGGCCGCGTGGACTTGCTAATTTGTACACAGACGAATGAACACGCAGACTGAAAAGACAAGCCGGTAGTATTTTGACGAGTTCACAAAACGACGTATAAGTTCAAAAAAATTTCAGAAAACTGCCAATTTGTTGACCGTATTACAATGGAGAAGCGCTGCCCTACGGATGTGGGTCTCCGAGCACCCGTGGCACGCTTTGAAAGCCCTGAGGTTTCAAACAGAAAATCTGCGAAACCTTCAGGGCGCGCTGTCGTCTGGTATAGCGAATGTGCTTGGAAATGTTTACTCCATCTACGTTCGGGGCGACCATGGCGCTTAGCTACCATCCAGACGATGGAGGTGGTAGCGCAGAGCACCCTCCATTGGCGACGTCACCTGGCCCTGGCCAGAGCCTCGCCCCCATTTCTAGCAAGGTTTTAAGAGAGCGCCGCGTGGAATCCGAAGTCAGTCGAGTCCAGCTCAGCCACGATCCCCGCAGTCAGCATGACGATCCCTTGCTGGATAGCCTGCTGAACCTGTGTGTCCTGCATCAGAAACCCGCCAGCCGCGCCATGCTGACGACGGGCCTGCCGCTGCCCTCGCAGCGCATGACGCCCGAGCTGCTGCCGCGCGCGGCCGCCCGTGCAGGCTTGCAGGGCCGGCTGCTTCAGCGAAAGCTCGAGCAGATCCCCGATATCGCCATGCCGGTCATGCTGCTGATGAAGGAGGGCCGTTGTGCCGTGCTGCTGGGTTGGCAGGACGCAAGCACCGCGCGTCTGCTGCTCAGTGAAAGCGACGGCGGTGAAGTGCACGTCAGCCGCGAGAAGCTGCAGGCCGACTACAGCGGCAAGGTGTTCTTCGCCCAGCCCCAGCACAAGTTCGACGTCAATCACGGCAACCTGATCCCACGTACACGTTCCTGGTTCCGCGACACCCTCCTGCGCAGCAAGTGGCTGTACATGGACGCCATCGCCGCCAGTCTGGTGATCAACATCATCGCGTTGGCCGCGCCTCTGTTCGTGATGAACGTCTACGACCGCGTCGTACCGAACCAGGCCACCTCGACGCTCTGGGTGCTGGCGTTCGGCATCTTCGGGGCCTACATCTTCGACCTGATCCTCAAAGGCCTGCGAAGCCTGTGCCTGGACCTGGCCGGCAAGAAGACCGACCTGATCATCTCGGCCACCCTGTTCGAGCGCATCGTCGGCATGTCGATGAAGTATCGGCCCGCCAGGGTCGGCAGCTTTGCGCAGAACATCCACGAGTTCCAGGGGCTGCGAGACTTCCTGGCTTCGCTGACCCTGACCAGCCTCATCGACCTGCCGTTCACCTTGCTGATCCTGATGGTCATCGCCATCATCGGCGGGCACTTGGTCTGGATACCCATCATCGCCTTCCCGCTGGCGTTGGGCATTGGCTATGCGCTGCAAAAACCGTTGTTGGCGACCATGGAACGCACCATGGCACTGGCCTCCGAGCGCCAGTCGAGCCTGATCGAAACGCTCGCCGGCCTGGATGCGGTCAAGGTCAACAACGCCGAGAGCGAACGCCAGTACATGTGGGAGCAGACCTTGGGCACGCTCAGCCGCCTGGAACTGAGGGTCAAGATTCTCTCGGGCCTGGCGATGAACATCACCCTGCTCATCCAGCAGCTGGCAGGCGTGGCGATGATCTGCCTCGGCGTGTACATGATCATCGACGGCAACCTGACCATGGGCGGCCTGGTGGCTAGCTACATGCTCAGCGGTCGCGCGCTGGGCCCCCTGAGCCAGCTCAACGGGCTGCTTGCACGCTATCAGCAGGCCAAGGTCACCATGAGTTCCACCGACCAGATGATGAGCCTGCCCCAGGAGCGCAACTTCGAGGAGCGGCCGCTCAGCCGCCAGGTCCTGCAAGGCGCCATCGAGTTTCGGGGGGTGGACTTCACCTACCCCAACCAACAGAACATGGCGCTCAAGGGTATCAACCTGAACATCCGGCCAGGCGAAAAGGTAGGGATCATCGGGCGCAGCGGCTCGGGCAAGAGCTCGCTGGCCAAGCTGATCGTCGGTCTCTACGAAGCCAATGGAGGCTCCCTGCTGGTCGACGGTGTCGACATCCGGCAGATCGATGTCAGCGAACTGCGCCATAACCTGGGGTATGTGCCTCAGGACATTCAACTGCTGGCCGGCACCTTGCGTGACAACCTGGTCAGCGGCGCCCGCTACATCGAAGACGAGCTGATCCTGCAGGCCGCGGAGCTGTCGGGCGTCCATGAGTTCGCGCGGTTGCACCCCGATGGTTACGAGCTGCAGGTCGGCGAGCGTGGGCAGAACCTGTCCGGTGGTCAGCGTCAGAACGTGGCCCTTGCCCGTGCCCTGCTGCTCAACCCACAGATCCTGCTGCTCGATGAACCGACCAGCGCCATGGACAACACCGGTGAAGAGCGTCTCAAGCAGCGCCTGCAGGCCGTCATCGAAAACAAGACCGTCCTGTTGGTCACCCACCGGGCTTCACTGCTGTCGCTGGTGGACCGGCTGATCGTCATCGACCGTGGACAGATCGTCGCGGACGGCCCGAAAGCCGCCGTCATGGAAGCGCTGAAGAAGGGGCAGATCAGTGTCGCGTAAGCTCGACGTGGGGCAAATCAAGGACAATCTGCGGCGCTATTTCAAAGGCTCGGATTCGCTCAGTGGGCAGCCGCTGCCCGAGGTCAGCAAGTCGCTGATCGAGGACGCACCGCGGGTGGTGCGGATGACCATCTGGGGCATCATTGCCTTCTTCCTGTTTCTGGTCGTCTGGGCCTGCTTCGCGCCCATCGACGAGGTGACCCGCGGTGAAGGCAAGGCCGTGCCCTCTTCGAAGGTGCAGAAGATCCAGAACCTCGAGGGCGGTATCGTCGCCGAGATCTATGCCAAGGAAGGGGAAGTGGTCGAGATCGGGCAGCCCCTTCTGCGCCTGGATGAAACGCGCTTCGCCTCCAACGTGGGCGAGACCGAAGCCGACCGCCTGGCCATGGCCCTGCGCGTGCAACGCCTGAGCGCCGAAGTCGAAGACGTCCCCCTGAAGATCGACGAGGAGCTGCGCAAGGCTGCATCGAGCCAGGCGGCCAGCGAGGAGTCGTTGTACAACAGCCGCCGCCAGCAGTTGCGCGACGAGATTGGCGGGCTCGAAGAACAGCTAGTGCAGCGCCAGCAGGAGCTGCGCGAATACACCTCCAAGCGCGCCCAGTACGCCAACAGCCTGCAGCTGCTGCGACAAGAGATCGCCATGTCCGAGCCGCTGGTGGCCAAGGGTGCGATTTCCCAGGTGGAAATCCTGCGGCTGCGCCGTGCCGAGGTGGAAACCCGTGGCGAGATGGACGCGACCGCCCTGGCCATCCCCCGTGCCGAAGCAGCGGTGCGCGAGGTCAAGAGCAAGATCGAGGAAACGCGCGGCAAGTTCCGCAGCGAGGCACTGACCCAGCTCAACGAGGCACGCACCGAACTGAACAAGGCGACGGCCACCAGCAAGGCGCTGGACGATCGGGTCAGCCGTACGCTGGTCACCTCGCCGGTGCGGGGCATCGTCAAGCAGTTGCTGGTCAACACCATCGGTGGCGTGATTCAGCCGGGCAGCGACATCATCGAGATCGTGCCGCTGGACGACACCTTGGTGATCGAGGCGAAGATCCTGCCCAAGGACATCGCCTTCCTGCACCCTGGCCAGGAAGCGACCGTGAAGTTCACGGCTTACGACTTCACCATCTACGGTGGTCTGAAGGCCAAGCTGGAACAGATCAGCGCGGACACCATCACCGATGAAGACAAGAAGACCACGTACTACCTGGTCAGGCTGCGGACCGACCGTAGCCATCTGGGAACCGACGAGAAACCATTGTTGATCATCCCGGGCATGGTGGCATCGGTGGACATCCTGACGGGCAAGAAGACCATCATGAGCTACCTGCTCAAACCCATCATCAAGGCGCGTGCCGAAGCGCTGAGGGAGCGTTGATTGACTTTTAAAAGGCGCAGGTTGCAAGAGGCTAGCTGCAAGTACGCTGCATGAGCTTGCAGCCAGCCTTTCTATGCATATTCCCTAAAGATATTTAAAAAATACTGTTTATACCCTTATAGTCACTCCCACTGCGTACCTGTCGACCAATCGGCGCGCCGCACGACTCGAACCCACACGGGATAACCCCGTGCGTTTCTGATCGTCGCGCGCCCGTTGGACGCGCATTGCGTGGGAGTGAACCATGTCAGCCGCTTCGAACGCCTTGTCGTCCAACGACGGCGTAAAACCGCAGCCCTTCGAAATCCACCCATTCTCAGGCACCGTAGGTGCCGAAATCCTCGGCCTCGATCTGGCCAAGCCGATCAACGCCGACGACTTCTCCCGCATTCATCGGGCGCACCTGGACCACCATGTAGTGGTCTTTCGTGACCAGCTCATTACGCCGCAACAGCACATCGATTTCAGTCGGCGCTTTGGCGAACTGCAAATCCATGTGCTCAAGCAGTTCCTGCTCACCGACCATCCGGAAATCCTGATCGTCTCCAATATCGTTGAAAACGGCCAGAACCTTGGTCTGGGCGACGCAGGTAAATTCTGGCATTCGGACCTCTCCTACAAAGCGCTGCCCAGCCTGGGATCGATGCTGCATGCCCAAGAGCTGCCAAGCGAAGGCGGGGATACGCTTTTCGCGGACATGCACAAGGCATGGGATGCCGTCCCCGCTGCTCTGCGTACAGTGATCGAAGGTCGCAAGGCAGCGCACTCCTACACCGCACGCTATGCCGAGACAAAGTTCGAAGGCAACTGGCGCCCGACCTTGAGCGCCGAACAGCTTGCCCAGGTCCAGGAAGTGATTCACCCCGTGGTACGGACCCACCCGGAAACCGGTCGTAAAGCGTTGTTCGTCAGTGAAGGGTTCACAACGCGCATCCTGGGCCTGCCCGACGATGAAAGCCGCGATGTCCTGCGCCAGCTCCATACCTTGAGCGTATTGGAAGACAACCTCTACCGACACCACTGGCAGCCCCACGATCTGGTGTTCTGGGACAACCGCTCATTGATCCACCTGGCCGCCGGCTGCCCTGCGCACCTGCGACGCAAACTGTTCCGCACCACCATCCAGGGCGATGCCCCGTTCTGATCTTTCGGAGTGACACCATGCGCACATCCTTCACCCGCTTGACGGCGAGCATCAGCCTGGGCGCCAGCCTGGTTGCCGGTAGCCTGGTCGCACCAACCCTCGCCCATGCCGAAGGCAAGATTCGCATCGCCGAGCAGTTTGGCATCGTCTACCTGCTGCTCAACGTAGTACGGGACCAGCACTTGATCGAGAAACATGGCAAAGAGCAGGGCCTCGACATCGAAGTCGATTGGGCGCAGCTCTCTGGTGGCTCGGCGATCAACGATGCGCTGCTGTCTGGCTCGGTCGACATCGCCGGTGCCGGCGTTGGCCCGCTGCTGACCGTCTGGGACCGTACCAAGGGGCGCCAGAACGTCAAGGCCGTGGCCTCGCTGGGCAACTTCCCGTACTACCTGGTCAGCAGCAACCCGAACGTCAAGACCATCGCCGACATCTCCGAAAAGGACCGCATTGCCGTACCTGCCGTGGGCGTGTCGGTGCAGTCGCGCTTCCTGCAGTACGCCGCCGCCAAACAGTGGGGCGACAAGGAATACGCTCGATTGGACAAGTACACGCTTGCCGTGCCCCACCCCGACGCGACTGCCGCGTTGCTGGCAGGCGGTACCGAACTGAACGGACACTTCTCCAACCCCCCGTTCCAGGACCAAGTGCTGGCCAACAAGAATGTGCACGTGGTGCTCGACAGCTATGACTTGCTGGGTCCCAACTCGCCGACGTTATTGTTCGCCACCGAGACATTCCGCAAGGACAACCCCAAGACCTACAAGGCCTTCGTCGACGCATTGGCCGAGGCAGCAGATTTCGCGCAGCACGACAAAGCGGCCGCAGCCGATACCTACATTCGCGTGACCAAGGCCAAGATCGACCGTGATGCGCTGATTCGCCTGATCGACAACCCACACTACGAATTCACCATTACCCCGAAGAACACCTACCCCTTGGCCGAGTTTCTCTATCGGGTAGGCGCGATCAAGAACAAGCCGACGTCGTGGAAGGACTACTTCTTCCAGGATGAACGCCCGCTGCAAGGGAGCTGACCGCCATGAACGCCCCATTGCCAGGCCACACGACCAGCAACCTGAGCCGTACCGATAGCGCCCCCTTGCTGCACGTGGATAACCTCAGTCTCGAATACCGAACCGCGCAGCGCGTGGTGCGGGCCACCCATCAGGTCAGCTTCGAGGTCGATCGGGCCGATCGCTTCGTCCTGCTGGGCCCTTCGGGGTGTGGCAAGTCCACCTTGCTCAAGGCCGTGGCTGGCTTCATCGACCCCAGCGAGGGACAGATCCTCCTCGAGGGCGCGCCCGTCAAAGGGCCAGGACCAGACCGGATCGTGGTGTTCCAGGAATTCGACCAGCTTCCGCCATGGATGACGGTCAAGCAGAACGTGATGTTCCCGCTGCGGGTATCCGGCTCGCTCAACCGCGCCGACGCAGAAGAACGCGCGATGCATTACCTGAACAAGGTAGGCCTGGAGGCCTTCGCCGACGCATACCCCCACACCTTGTCTGGAGGCATGAAAGCGCGGGTGTCGATAGCAAGAGCCTTGGCCATGCAACCGAAAATCCTGCTCATGGACGAGCCGTTCGCTGCGCTGGATGCACTGACCCGGCGCAAGATGCAGGAAGAGTTGCTGCTGCTGTGGGAAGAAGTGCGCTTTACCTTGTTGTTCGTCACCCACTCCATCGAGGAAGCCCTGGTCATCGGCAATCGTATCCTGCTGCTGTCACCACACCCGGGGCGTGTGCGCGCCGAGGTGCACAGCCACCAGTACGACCTGGCTAGCCTAGGCGGCGTCGGTTTCCAGGCCAGCGCCCAACGCATTCATCGCTTGCTGTTCGACGAAGCGCCGGTGCAGACGCCGAACGCTCAGCTCGATTTCAGCGACATTCGCATCGCCTACTGACGGAGCCTTCCCATGACCACCCCACCTGTCAGGCAGGAATACGAAATTCATCTCGAACCGCTGGTCAGCGTACCGCTGGAACGCAACCTTCCGCTTGGCCAGCGCCTCTGGCAGCACGGGTGGCTGCGCAAGGCCGTGATCCTGTTGTTGCTCGCCATCGCCTGGGAGGCGCTTGCCCGCTACCAGGACAACGATCTGCTGTTGCCCAGCTTCCTGCAAACCAGCGCAGCGCTGTGGGAGGGCCTGAGCAGCGGTGAACTACCCGCCAAGGTCGGCCTCTCGCTGATCATCCTGCTCAAGAGCTACGTGCTGGGCATCGTGCTGGCATTCGGGCTGACCAGCCTGGCGGTGTCCACCCAATTCGGTCGCGACCTGCTCGGTACGCTGACCTCGATGTTCAACCCGTTGCCCGCCATCGCGCTGCTGCCACTGGCACTGCTGTGGTTCGGGCTGGGTGACAACAGTTTGATCTTCGTGCTGGTGCATTCGGTGCTGTGGGCATTGGCGTTGAATACCTACGCGGGGTTTTTGGGTGTCTCGGACACCTTGCGCATGGCAGGCCGCAACTATGGTTTACGTGGCTTGCGCCTGGTGCTGTACATCCTCGTCCCCGCCGCCTTGCCATCGATTCTGTCAGGACTGAAGATCGGTTGGGCCTTCGCCTGGCGCACGTTGATTGCCGCCGAGCTGGTGTTCGGTGCCAGCAGTGGCAAGGGTGGGCTGGGTTGGTACATCTTTCAGAACCGCAATGAGCTGTATACCGACAAGGTCTTCGCCGGCTTGGCAGTAGTCATCCTCATCGGTCTATTGGTCGAGGGCCTGGTGTTCAACACCCTCGAGCGTCTTACCGTACGGCGCTGGGGCATGCAGCGCTAGCGCAGCGGCAAGCGACACAGCTCTACGGCTCGTCACTGGCCCGCTGGCCAGCCTACGGTCAGGGGTAGCGCGCGGCTGCACTGCGCAGGATCCGTGCGATCTCCTCGCGCAGGGCCGGTGGCTGTTCGACCACCAGCTCGTCCCCCTGCCCCAGCAGCCAGCCGCGCAGCGATAACCCATCGCTGACCGTCGCCTGGAGCCTGTGCCCCTCGCCCAAGGCGGTCAACCGCATGTCGAGGGCCAGCGGTGTATCGCGCAGCTGCCGCGCCAGCGCATCGCTGATCCACGCTTGCAAGCGCATGCCATCGTTCGGCACAGGCTGAAGTGCATCGCTGCGCAGGTAATCCTGTAGATCGAACTGACCCCGCAGCTCGGCACCTGTATTGATCGCCCAATACCAGCCAAACGGGATGCTCTTGTCGTTGCGCTCGAGCGGGAACAGCAACGACAGCTCATTGAGATCTCGCTCGACGGTACGCTTGCTGACGTCAAAGCCAGCATCGCTCAGACGCCAGACCAACTCTGCGCTGGTCACCCCCGGCGAGCGGTTGGGCAACTGACGCAACAGCGCCCACTGTCGACTGAGGGTGGCACGAGTGGTAGCAGAGGGCAAAAGGTAACGTCCTTGTAAGAGCTTGCGCCGACTAGCATGGCGACAGCGATAGCGCCTGGCAATTAGCCACAGCCTGCTCAGATCACGATATGGCCGTTTGGTTACGCCCTGCCCGTTCGAACGCGACGGGTTTTGTCGCCGAGCTGCGCAGAATCACCGCTCACGCCGTGGCGGTAGGACACCGCAGGCCGTTCAACGAGGATGAACATGTCGGCTGTCAGCACCCTTCACCCGCTGCTGGAGCACCTGCTCCCCAGGCGTATCGTGCCGCTCGCACGGGAACGCGAGCGTCGCGGCGTCGCCAGTCTCGGTCTGCCCAGCCATCGGACCGCACTGGGCCGCAGCTTCACGCTGATCGCGCACCTGGACGAGACCGTGAACCTGCAGGCGGTCTATGACGGACTGCGCGCGCAGGCCGTGGCCGGAAGCGTCACCGTGTTGACCGACCTGGGATGGCTTTGGCTCAACGGCACCTACTGGCAGGGCGACCCGTTGCTGGCGCGTCGTCTGTTGCGCATGGCCGCCCTGCAAGGGGACGCCACAGCCTGGTTCAACCTGGCTGAGCAAAGCTACGTTGGACAAGGCGTGAAGGTCTCGTACGCAGACGCTGCACGGTACTACGAGCACGCCTTCGAAGCCGGGATGGACTGCGCCGCAGCGGCGCTTGGCGATTTGTTCGAGGAAGGATGGCCCTCGATGCCCTCTCGACGAAGCGCGTCCTCCACCGCCTACCGCTGGTATCTGCGAGGCGCCCAGCGAGGCGAGGCCCGCTGTCGCTTCGAAGTCGGCCGATGCCTGTTGCAAGGCACGCAGGTCGAACCCGATGTGAAGGCAGGCTTGTACTGGTTGGAACTGGCCGCAGCAGCTGGCGTCGTACAGGCAGCGGAAGCCCTGACGGTGTATTTCGCCCAGGGCGACGAGGCACCTTATCGACACTGGCGCGACCATGCCATCCTGCTGGGCAGCCACCTGGCCCTCAGCCTGAAACTCAAGGATCAGGTCCGCCGCTGAGCCTCGCTCGACCACCTGTCTTTGCCCTGACCTGCACGTCTCGTCGACAAGCGTTGGCATTGCACGGTGAAATGGCAGTATATTGATAGTTAGCAAACTATGAATATACGGATACGCCTTCGATGTCACTCGATGCACTGCGGTTGAACGTCAGCAGCGGCCTCGTCGTTTCCGCGCGTCACTGGCGGCGGATCTGTCATGGCGCCTTGACCGCCTACGGCATTTCCGAAGCCTGCGCAGTCCCTCTGTTGATGATCGTGCGCCTGGGCGATGGTGTTCATCAGGTCGCGGTCGCCCAGGCGGCCGGCCTCGAAAGCCCGTCGTTGGTGCGCCTGCTCGACCAGCTGTGCAAGGCGGGGCTTGTGTGCCGCAGCGAAGCCCCGAACGATCGGCGCGCCAAGGCGCTGAGCCTGACGGCGCAGGGACGCGCGCTGGCCGACTCGATCGAGACCGAACTGGTGCGCCTGCGTCGCGACGTGTTGCGTGACATCGACCCGAGCGATCTGGAGGCGGCCTTGCGGGTGATGCGCGCCTTCGAAAACGCCGGGCAACAAGGACCAGGGGCAGCGGCATGAACACGAACGGTTTCTTCAGCTCGGTGCCGCCCGCACGCGACTGGTTCTACGGCGTGCGGACCTTCGCCGCCTCGATGATCGCTCTGTACATCGCCCTGCTGATGCAACTGCCGCGCCCCTACTGGGCCATGGCGACGGTCTACATCGTGTCGAGCCCTTTCGTCGGGCCGACCAGCTCCAAGGCCTTGTACCGTGCACTGGGCACACTGCTGGGTGCGGCCGGTGCCGTCCTGCTGGTACCACCGCTGGTGCAGTCGCCCGAGCTGCTGAGCGTCGCCATTGCCCTGTGGACCGGGACCCTGCTGTTTCTCTCGCTGAACCTGCGCACCGCCAACAACTACGTCCTGATGCTGGCCGGCTATACCCTGCCGATGATCGCTCTGGCGGTCGTGGACAACCCGTTGGCGGTCTTCGACGTGGCCTCTTCACGGGCCCAGGAGATCTGCCTGGGTATCGTCTGCGCGGCCATCGTCGGGGCGATCTTCTGGCCCCGCCGCCTCGCGCCGGTGGTCGTCACGGCCACCGGCAACTGGTTCAACGAGGCGGTACGCTACAGCGAGGCCTACCTGACGCGCCAGGTCCGCGTGGAGAACGTCGGGGCGATGCGCACGTCGATGGTAGGCACCTTCAACAGCCTGGAGCTGATGATCGGTCAGCTGGGGCACGAAGGCGCAGGTCCGCACACCCTGAAGAACGCTCGTGAACTGCGGGGACGGATGATCCACCTGTTGCCGGTGCTCGATGCGCTGGACGACGCCCTGGTGGCGCTGGCCAAGCGCGCACCAAGCGAGCAGGCCAAGCTGCAACCGCTGCTGGACGAGGCCCGCGACTGGCTTGCCTCCACCCTCGAGCAACCCTCGCTCGCACGCTGGAGCCTGTTGCGCGAGCACATCGACCGGCTGCAGCCCGACCCCGAGCACCTGAACCAACGCCCCCTGCTGCTGGTTTCCAATGCCCTCTATCGACTCTCCGAGTGGGTGGACCTGTGGCAGGACTGCTGCACGCTGCAGCATGCCTTGCGCCAGGACGACGCCTCGCCCTGGCGGGCGGTGTACCGTCACTGGCGGCTGGGCCGTCTGACGCCGTTCTTCGACCGTGGTCTGATGCTCTATTCGGTGGCCTCCACCGTCATGGCCATCATCGTCGCCAGCGGCTTGTGGATCCTGTTGGGCTGGAAGGACGGCAGCAGCGCAGTGATTCTCGCGGCCGTCGCCTGCAGCTTCTTCGCTGCCATGGACGATCCGGCACCGCAGATCTACCGGTTCTTCTTCTGGACGATGTTGTCGGTGGTCTTCTCCAGCATCTACCTGTTCCTGGTGCTGCCGAACCTGCACGACTTCCCGATGCTGGTGCTGGCCTTCGCCGTACCGTTCATCTGCGTCGGCACCCTGACCGTGCAGCCGCGTTTCTACCTGGGCACCTTGCTGACGATCGTCAACACCGCCAACTTCATCAGCATCCAGGGCGTCTACGATGCCGATTTTCTGACGTTCATCAACGTCAACCTGGCAGGGCCGCTGGGTCTGCTGTTCGCCTTCCTCTGGACGCTGGTGTTCCGCCCGTTCGGCGTGGAGCTGGCCGCCAAGCGCATGACACGCTTCAGCTGGCGTGACATCGTCGAGATGACCCACCCGGCGACGCTGGCCGAACAGCGCAAGGTCGGTGTGCAGATGCTCGATCGGCTGATGCAGCACCTGCCACGCCTGGCGCAGACGGGCCAGGAGGGCGGCGGTGCACTGCGTGATCTGCGTGTCGGCCTCAATCTGCTGGATATCCTGGCCTACCTGCCTCGGGTCGAGGCGGCCGCGCAGCACCGCCTGCGCACCGTGATCGAAGAGGTCGGCACCCATTACGCGGCCTGCCTGCGCGCCGGTGAGCGGTTGGAGGCGTCCGAAACCCTGCTGCACACCATGGATCAGGCGCGCCTGGCGCTGGTTGAAGCCTCGCTGAACGAGCGGGCCGACGCCAGGGTCCATCTGTTGCACGCACTCAGCGGTCTGCGCCTGGCGCTGCTGCCGGTGGCCAGTGTGGCCCTGACACCGGTCGATCCCCCCTCGCCACTGCCCCACGGCATCGATGGAGCCCCCCTGTGATCGGTGATGTCGATATCAGCGGGGTGTTCCTGCCCACGCTCCTGGTGATGATGATCGCCACGTACCTGTTGTTTCTGGGCGTGCACGCCCTGTTGCTGCGCCTGGGCTTCTATCGCCTGGTCTGGCACCGGGCGCTGTTCAACGTCGCTCTCTACGCCGTGCTGCTCGGTACGGTGGATCACTTTTGCAGAAACCTGATGCTGCCATGAAAAAACCTTTGCTGACCCTGGGCCGTGTGGTCCTGACCTTGCTGGTGGTGGCCTTCGCAGCCGTGCTCGTCTGGCAGATGGTCGTCTATTACCTGTTCGCCCCCTGGACGCGCGATGGGCACATTCGCGCCGACGTCATCCAGATCGCACCCGACGTGTCGGGCCTGATCCAGAAGGTCGAGGTACGCGACAACCAGATGATCAAGCGCGGCGACGTGCTGTTCACCATCGACCAGGACCGCTTCGGCCTGGCGCTGCGCCAGGCCCGCGCCACCCTCGCCGAGCGCCAGGAAACCCTGGCCCAGGCGGCCCGCGAAACGCGGCGCAACCGCAAGCTCGGCAACCTGGTGGCGGCCGAACAACTGGAAGAAAGCCAGTCGCGCGAGGCCCGTGCCCGCTCGGCGGTCAACGCGGCGCAGGTGGCCGTCGATACCGCGCAGTTGAACCTGGACCGCTCGGTGATCCGCAGTCCGGTGGATGGCTACCTCAACGACCGCGCACCCCGTGCCCACGAATTCGTCACCGCCGGCCGAGCGGTGCTGTCGGTGGTCGACAGTGCGTCGTACCACGTCGATGGCTACTTCGAGGAGACCAAGCTCGGCGCCATCCACGTGGGCGACGCCGTGGACATCCGCGTGATGGGCGACGACACCCGTCTGCGTGGCCACGTGCAGAGCATGGCCGCCGGGATCGAGGACCGTGACCGCAGCAGCGGCTCCAACCTGTTGCCGAACGTCAACCCCGCGTTCAGCTGGGTGCGGCTGGCACAACGCATCCCGGTGCGCATCGCCTTCGACGAGGTGCCGGCCGACTTCCGCATGATCGCCGGGCGGACCGCCACGGTGTCGATCATCGAGGAGCACGCTCGATGAAGCGCATGCTGTGGGTAGGGTGCCTGCTGTGCCTGAGCGCCTGCACGACGGTCGGTCCTGACTATGCGGTGCCGGAGAACGCAGCCGTGCAGCGGGACGACCTGAATGGCCCTCTGCGTCAGGATGCCGACAGCGTCGTGTCGGCCCCGGTACCGGAGAACTGGTGGCAGCTGTACCAGGACCCGCGCCTCGACGCGCTGGTGCGCCAGGCCCTGACGGCCAACAGCGATCTGCGTGTGGCCGCGGCGAACATCGCCAAGGCGCGTTCGCAAGTCGAGGTGGCCGAAGCCCAGGGGGGATTCGGTGCAAGTGGCAAGGCGGCAGCGCAGCGCCTGCAGGAGTCGGGCGAGGCCTTCCTGCTGACCGAAAAGGTGCCGGTGGCCAACATCGGCGAGGCCATTCTCAGTGCCTCGTACCAGTTCGACCTCTGGGGGACCTTCAAGCGCGGTACCGAGGCGGCCCAGGCCAATGCCGATGCGGCGCAGGCGGCGGCCGATACGGCGCGCATCACCCTGGTGGCAGATGTGGTCAAGGCCTACACCCAGGTCTGCTCGGCCAACGAGGAGTACCACATCGCTCATGAATCGCTGGCCTTGCAGGAACAGGGGGTGCAACTGACCCAGCGCTTGCGCGATGCCGGTCGTGGCGATGAAACCCAGGTGACGCGTACCCAGACCCAATTCAAGTCGTTGCGGGCTGAATTACCGCGTTTCCAGGCCGAGCGTGAAGCCGGGCTGTTCACTTTAGCGGCGCTGCTGGCCACCCCGGTCGCGCAGTTGCCCGCTGGTACCGCCACGTGCGCCAAGCTGCCGCAGCTCACTCAGCTCATCCCGGTCGGCGACGGCGCCGCCTTGCTCAAGCGCCGCCCCGACGTCCGCCAGGCCGAGCGCCAGCTGGCTGCGGCCACCGCCAGCATTGGCGTGGCGACCGGTGCGCTGTACCCGGACATCAGCATCGGTGCGCAGGTCGGCACCATCGGTATTCTCGACAACCTGGGCGAGCCGGCGACCAATCGCTGGGGGTTCGGACCGCTGGTCAACTGGACCCTGCCCACCAACGGCACGCGCGCGCGCATTCGTGAAGCCGAGGCCTCGACCCAGGCGGCGCTGGCGCGTTTCGACGGTGTCGTGCTCAATGCCATCCGCGAAACCCAGACGCGGTTGGCCCAGTACAGCGCCCTGCTCGATCGCCGAGAAGCGCTGGCCGATGCCGAGCGCTCGGCGAAACAGGCGGCGGACCAGACTCACCAATTCTATCAGGCCGGACGCGCGTCCTTCCTGGAGGACCTGCAAGCGACACGGACCTACACCACCATGCGTGGACAACTGGCCGCCGCCGATGCCCAGGTGGCGCTCGGACAGATCAACGTCTTCCTGGCGCTGGGTGGCGGTTGGCACGCGCCCAACCCCGCGCCTCGCACGACGCCGTGACGTCGACAGGGCGTGCCACGCCCCTTTGTCTTACGACCAGGGAGCCGGGACGGCCACCCGTTGCCCCTGAACGCCCTGCACGCCCATTTCCTGCAACACCTTCAGCTCGCCGTCGGTTTCCACACGCTCGGCGATGAGTGGCAGGTCGATGCTGTGGGCGGCACGCTGGATGGCCTCGATGAACAGCCGCTTGTGCTGCTCCTGGTCGATGTTGCGGATGTAGCCCCCATCGATCTTCAGATAAGCCAGGCCCAGGTGGGCCAGGTTGCCGATCATGCTGAAACGACCGCCGAAACGCTGCAGGGCCAGACTGAAGCCCAGGTCGCGCAGGCGGCGCGTCAATTGCGCCAGGCTCGCGTGATCCGGAAGCTGTTCTTCGCCGATCTCGAACGTCAGGCGTGGGCCCAGGGCGCGGTGGTGTCCAAGCAGGTCGTAGACCTGTTGCAGGGCCTTGGGGTCGGCCAGGGTGGCGGCCGACAGGTTCAGCGCCAGCGACTGCTCGTGTGACTGCAGGTGCTTGAGCACCTTGTCCAGCATCAGCAGGTCGAGCCGCGCCGACCAGCCGAAGCGCTCCAGCCATGGCAGGAAGCGCCCGGCCGCCACGGTCTGGCCCTGTTCGTCCTGCAGGCGCGAGATCACCTTGTAGTGGAGGATGCGCGACAGGTCGTGGCTGTCGACCACCGGCTGGAAGAACAGCTCGAACTGCCCGTTGGCCAGCGCCTGGTCCAGCCGTGTGTGCCAATCGTGATGGCTGTCGGCAGCTTGGGCCGCGACGCCCTGCTCCAGGCACACCCAGCCCGGATCGGTCTTGCTCTCGGCCATGGCCAAGGCTTCGTCGGCCAGCTTGAGCAAGGCAGGCGGCGCGTCGCCCGGCGTATACGGCGCCATGCCGATGCAGGCCACTGGCGTCACATCGCTGGCCCCGGTTTCGTGCAGGCTCTGGAGCGTGACCTCGAGCGCCTGGGCCAGTTGGATGGCTTCCTCGTGCACCATGCCGGGCGCCAGCACCGCGAATTCGCCACCACGGCTACGGGTGATCAGGTTGTTGGTTTCAGGGAAGCGCGCGCAGGTACGCTGGAGCTGCTGCCCGATGGCCTGGAGCAGCTGGTCGGTGCGCTGCCCGCCCAGGCGCGCATTGAGCCCGGTCAGGTCCTGCACCCTCAGCAACAGCAGGTAACCTTGCCGTGCATCCTCGAGGTTGCTGACCCGTGCGGCCAGCTGCATCTCGAAGTACCGTCGGTTGGCCAGGCCGGTGAGGCTGTCCTGGTAGGACTCGACCCTGAGCCGTTCGCTACGCTCGGCCTGCTCCTGGAACAGCGCCTTGAGCTTTTCGACCATCTGGTTCATCGCCTGCACCACCCGGCGCAGTTCCGGCGTACTGGGCAAGTCGGGCAGGCTGAGGAATTCGCGTCGGGCGATGGCGTGGGACTGCGCCACCATGTAGTCCAGCGGGCGCAATTGTCGACGCAGCAGCAACGCACCGAGCACGGCACTGATGGCGCCGCACAGCAGCAGCCAGCTCAGGCTGCCCAGGGCGCTTTGCCAGAGCTTGGACAACGCGAACATCGGGTGGCTGATCACCTCGACCCGTGCGGCCTGCTGCCAGCCACGGCTGACGATGGCATCGCCGCCGGCCGCCTCCAGGCCGATCAGGCGAATGAACCAGCGCGGCACGCCATGGGTGTCGGGCTCGGCGTGCCGCTCGACCAGCACCGCGTTGGAACCCAGGTCCACGACCTTGATGCTGGCGTAATAGCCACTGTCGAAGATCGAGCTGACCATCAACTCGACCATCGCCGGGTCATCGATGTTCGGCGTCAGTGACAGCGCTAGGGCGGTGGCGGCGTCCTGCGCGTGGGAGCGCAACTGGTTGACGTACTGACTGCGCGAGCTTTCCAGGCTGACCATGAAACTGCCGCTGAACGCGACGACCAGGAACAGGCAGATGGCCAACAGCAATTGTTTGAACAGTGACATCGGTGATCCTCAGTAGACCGGTTCGGCCGGGAACCCTTCGGCCTGCATTTTCTTGAGTACATCCTGCCAGCGCGACAGACGCTTGGTATCGCCGACTTTCTTGTTGCCAGCTGCTCCTGTCAGCCACAATCCCTCACCATTGAAGGCGTAGACCGGCAGCAGGTCGGGCCGTTGGTTGGCGGGCTTGATCGGGTCGATCAGGCTGTCGAGCACCAGGGGCATGGCCTCCGGGCTGGCATAGTACGTCAGGACCATGTGCGCGCGGTTCTGGCGCAAGGCCTTGACGTAGGTGATACGCAGCTTTTCACTGGCGATGCCCATGCGGCGAAGGCTGAAGTACTTGGCGATGGCATAGTCCTCGCAATCCCCGGCGCCCTTGATCAGGGCCTGGATCGGCGTGGCCCAGTAATCGGCCTCGTGCCAGAGGTCGATGTCCTCGACATATCGCAGTTGCTGGTTGAAGAAGCGGTTGACCACCTGCAAGCGCTCCAGCTCGCTGCCTTGCTTCTGTGTCGTCAGCAGGTGTTGCCAGGCGTCGATTCGTGCCTGACCGGCGCCCAGTGGCCCATACAAGCCTTGCGCGCGGCGGCTGATCTGGGAAAAATCCCAATCCGCGTGCAGGCCGCCCAGCAACAGGCAGCCCAGCAGTACGGCCTGGCCCAGACGTCTGAGGGTCAGGTTGAGGATCCAAGGTATCGCCACGGCGAGCGCTCGAGCAGATCGGTCGAAAGGGCCGATGGTGCGGCCTGGGTGTGTAAAAAACAATGGCACCTTGCAATCATCACGGCCTCCCATCCTTATGCCAGACGAACGGGTTATAGCCAATGCCGTGAGAGAGTTGCGACTTCTTGCACCATAGCCTTTATCATGCCGTCCAATGGTACGATCGGCTTGTAACCAGGTTTGACAAGGACTTCTTCCCATCTAAGGTTATTGGATCCAATGCATTCAGGCATCAGGCGTACACTCCGTGGCCACTAAAACTAGACTGCTAAGCGCTGTATTGGGTGGTGAACAGCTGTCACCGCATCTGGCGCGCAGTGTCATCGAAGAACGGCTGCGAAGTGCCATTCTCGATGGTCGCCTGCCGCCGGGGACGGCTGTACGCCAACAGGAACTGGCCACGCTGTTCGGCGTCAGTCGCATGCCCGTCCGCGAGGCGCTTCGACAGCTCGAGGCGCAGTCCCTGCTCAAGGTCGTCATGCACAAGGGCGCGGTCGTCGCCCCTTTGATCGGTGAAGATGCAGTCGATACGTACGACCTGCGGCTGATTCTGGAAAGCGAAGCGTTGCGTCAATCCATTCCGCTGCTCGATGCGTCCGACATCGCCTTGGCGCGTGATTACATTCGCCAGTTGGAAACCGAAACACGCCATGCCGAGATCGGTCGGTTGAACCGTCTGTTCCACATGACGCTGTACAGCAAGGCCAAGAATCAGAAACTGTTGCGCTTGATCGACAACGAATTGAGCGAGGAAGAGCGTTTCTTGCGCTTCCACTTGTCGTCCATGGGCCTGGGCCAACTGACGCAGGACGACCATAATGCCTTGGCCGATGCGGCCAGCGACAAACTCGTCGATGAGGCGCTGCTGGTCCTGGAGCGCCACCTGAGCAATGCCTCGCGAACGATCCGCGCCTACTTGAACCGCCAAGTCAGCGCCTGAGCCTGGCAACGCGTACACGCAGGCGGCGCTCCACGGCGCCGCTGGGTGCCCTGTGTGTATTTCAAACTGTTTCCACAATGCGCGCTACGTCGCTTCCTGCGCCCCCCGCAGGGTGCATGCGGTGTCACGTCTAGAGGACGCCCTGCTCGTACCACTCCCTCAACGCTTCCAGGGCTTGCGTCGAAATGAAGCGCCCCTGACCGCTCGCCCGTGCCAGCAACGCTGATCCCCTCAGCAAGCCCCTGACCGCGCCCGCGCCGAGCGACACGCAGAGCAAACTCTCACTTTTGGTGCTGGCACCATGGCGGCAACCATTAATCCGGCACACTCTATGGCTCGGCACGACTGCTGATCGCCTACGGGCGGGCCTGGTCGGCCGCTGACCATCACCTGCAGAAGGAGTCTGCTACCGGGCACAGGACCGACTACCGATCAGCCGCCCCTCAAGTTCAACTCATCGTCCTTCCTCTTTTCCAGTGCTCGGGTGAAGCATTCACTCAATGTCTTATTTTGATTAGCGTTAATCGAAAGGCACTGACGCAGGTATGACATTGCACACTTAGTTGCAGTGGCGCTGGCACTCGCCCGCCTTAAAGTTACCCTATTTAAAAACTTCAAAAACACGTTGCCACCGCTTGCCAGATTGATCTAAGTTGAAATGGCCGGCATCGAGATCACCCTGCAGCCTCCCTGGCGTCAGGGTTTCGTTTGCGCCATCGGCCACTTCACACTTCGACGATCGATGTCCCGGTTCAGGCCCACGGCTGCGTGCGTCCTGTACCTGACTGTTCGAACCGTCCTTTACAACATGGACAGGAACTTATAATGAACGCGTCAAATACCGAACTTCAGTCGTGCAAGTTAGCGTTGTCGCGCCACCCCCTCTTTTCGTCCATCGATACACCGGCGTTATTGTGCCGCTTCATGGAAACCCATGTCTTTGCCGTGTGGGACTTCATGTCGCTGACCAAACGTCTGCAACAGGAATTGACCTGTATCGCCTTGCCGTGGCTGCCGCCGCATGATCCTGCCGCTGCCCGGTTGATCAACGAAATCGTCCTGGGCGAAGAGTCCGATGATCGACTCGACCACGGGCACTACAGCCACTTCGAACTGTACCTGGATGCCATGCGTGAAGTGGGCGCCGACACCCGGGCCATCGAACGCTTCATCGCCCTGCAACGCGAAGGCGTGGCCCCGCTCGACGCCTTGCAGACGTGCGGTGCGAGCGAGGCGGCCAAGGCGTTCGTCGCCGACACGCTGGAGGTAGCCCTCAGTGCACCGGCGCACTGCGTGGCAGCGGCGTTCCTGCATGGGCGCGAGAGTGTCATCCCGATGATGTTCCAGCAGATCCTCGACGCGTGGGGCATCGGCAGGGAGCAGGCACCGACGTTCCGCTATTACCTGCAACGCCACATCGATGTCGATTCCGAAGACCACGGTCCGGCGGCCGAGCGCCTGCTGGCACGCCTGGTGGGGGACGATGCCCACAAGCAACAGCAGGTGCTGCGCGCTGCCTTGGACGCCATCGCCAGTCGCGAACGGTTGTGGGATCGCGTTCAGGCCGATTTGCAGGTCGTGGCCGTCGAGGTGGTCTCATGAATGCTCAGGATTACCGTTCCTTCGCCGACACCTGGGAGGCACGCGCCACCATTCGCACGCGCCCGCGGCGCATGGTCGAGGACGATCATCGCCTGATCTACCCCCTCAGTCGACAACCGCTGGCCCTGAGCGAAACCTTGCAGCGCGAGTGCCCTCACCTGCGTGACTTCGTGCTGGTGCAGAGCCTGTACAAGTTCATCAACGACGTGGTGATCTTCGAAACCGAGATCGTCGACCGGACGGCGCGCCGCATCGCCAAGGACACCTTCGCCGTGCGCTTCCCCTTCGCGTGCCGCTACGACGCCATGACCGTGGTGGTGGACGAGGATTATCACGCCCTGGTGGCGCTGGACTTCCTCCAGCAGACCATCGCCCTGACCCAGATCGAGCCGATCGAACTGCCAGCCGAGATCGAGTTGAGCCGGGCGATTCCAGCGGCGTTGCAGCACGTACCCGCGAGGCTGCGCGACCCTGTCGAGCTGATCTGCGTGGGCATCGCCGAGAACACCCTCACCGACGACGTGGCGGCGTTCGCCCGCGACGACACGGTCAAGCCGTCGGTGAAGGGGTTGATGGCCGATCACCTGCTGGATGAGGGGCGCCATTCCAGCTTCTGGGCACGACTGACGCGGATCTATTGGCAGTCCGCGCCCGAGACGGACCGTGAAGCCATCGCCCAGGTGTTGCCGGTGTTCCTGGCGCACTACCTGACCAGCGACATCCAGCAGCGCTTCGACATGACCTTGATCGAGGCGATGCCGGTCACGAGCGCCATCCGCGCCGCACTGCGCGAGGAAGTGCGCGGCCTGGCCTATCCGATCAACCGCCAGCACCCGTTGCTCGGCAACATCCTGCGTTTCTTCCGCGCCAGTTCGATGCTCGACGCCGCCTGCGTACAGCAGGCGTTGCGCGATTACCTGCCCTAGGAGGCTGCCATGAAACGTCTGAACATCGCCCTGGTCGGCCAGGGCCGTACGCTCGACCGTCTGGTCAGGCTGCTGGAAGACCAAGGCCACGCTGCCGCGTCGTACGTGACCTACGCGCACGTACCAGCGGCGAGCGACCTGATCGTCGAGGACGGCAGCGTGTCCGTGCCGAATGATGGCCCCTCGCACTTGCCGCGCCTTCCGGTGCTCGGGTTACGCCTGACGGTCAGCGATACACCTCTGAAGATTGCTGTGGATGTCTACTTTAGGGGTGGTGTAATCGAATCACCTCGTCTGATCGAGCAAACACTCGTCGACACCGACAGTCGTCCTACCGGCAATGGTCAACAACGGCGCCTCGACACCCTGCAGGTCGTGGAGGAGCGAACGGCCTTGCACGTCGCGAGTCATGCCCGCAACCCGCTTGAACTGCGTGAAGCGCCTCCATTGGCGACGTCACGTTCGGGGCAGTCCAGGACGCTCGACTGGCTCGAGCACCTGGCCTTCGTCCATGCGTTCAACGAGACCTCGCACGCAGGCTGGCTGCACGCTGCCGCCCATGACCTGCTCTCGACGCTGCATCCGGGCCTGCTCACCTTTGCCGATCGCCCAGCGCTCAACCTGGACGGTCAGCGCTGGAGCTACCGTCAGCTGCACGCGCTGACGAACGCCCTGACCCACGTCATCACGCGGCACCTGCCCGTCGACGGAGAACCGGTACCGGTGATCGGGGTGTGCCTGCGCAAGTCGCCTGCGCTGTACGCCAGCCTGTTGGCCGTCCTGCGCAGCGGCGCCCTCTACCTGCCGATCGATCCGGCCACGCCGGTGGCGCGCCGCGAGCATATCCTGCGCGATGCAGGCGCCTGTCTCGTGCTGCATGACGATCAGGCCCATGCGGACATCGTCTCGGTGGACGTGCGTGATGTGGCGGTGCCGTCTGACGACGCACCACCGATGCCGAATGCACCGTTGCCGTTGGCGCCCGATCGCCCCTGTGTGGCGATCTACACCTCCGGTACCACGGGCCAGCCCAAGGGCGTCCTGCTCAGTCGTCGCAACCTGGCGCACTTCATCGCCTGGTACATCGATCACGTGGCGCTCGATGCGCGAAGCCGTGCGTTGCAGTTCTCTACCATCGGGTTCGACGCCTCGCTGCTGGACAGCCTGCCGGCGCTCTTCGTCGGTGCCGAGCTGGTCGTGCCCAGTGATACGCAGCGCCAGGACCCCCATGCCTTGAGCGCGCTGATCCGTCATCAGTCGGTCACCCACGCGTTTCTGCCACCGGCCGTGCTGAGCCTGTTGCCCAGCGAGCCCCCCCTTGGCTTGCAGCACCTGGTGACGGGCGGGGATGTCTGCGAGCCCCAGGCCATCGCCCGCCTGGCGCCCCAGTGCCGGCTGCACAACATCTATGGGCCGACCGAAACCACGGTGCTGGCCACCACACGGGTGTTCGCGGCCGAGGACGACAATCGCAACCTGGGTCGGCCGATCGCCAACACCCAGGTGCTGATTCTCGACGAGGCCCTGCAACCGGTCGGCGACCAGGTGCCTGGCGAGCTGTACATCGTCGGCGCAGGCGTCGGGCTGGGCTACGTGGGCAACCCCACCTTGACTGCCGAGCGCTTCAGCCACCTGACGCTGCCGTCGGGCGACACCCTGCGCGTCTATCGCACTGGCGACATCGCCCGGTGGACGGCCGACGGCATCGTGCTGTGCGGACGGCGTGACAACCAGGTGAAGATCCGCGGCTTTCGTGTCGAGCCCGAGGAGATCGAACACTGCCTGCGCCGCAGCCAGGCCTACGGCCACGTCGCGGTGGTGATCGACGCGCAGCAGCGGATCCTGGCCTTCGTCGCCCAGCCACGCGATGCCCAGGCCGAACGCAGGCTGCGCGAGCATGCCCGGCGGCACCTGCCGGACTACATGGTGCCGACGTTCTACCGTGAGCTGGACAGCCTGCCCAGTACGGTCAATGGCAAGGTCGATCGTCAGGCGCTGCTGCGCGGCCAGCCGGCACCTGCCGCAGCACGACCCCGCGTGGCACCGCAGACACCGACCGAACAGCGCCTGATCGCGCTGTGGAGCGAGCTGCTCGAACAGCGCGAGGCCGATGTGTCCATCGATGACAGCTTCTTCGAGATCGGTGGCCACTCGATCCTGTTGTCGCGTCTGCTGCTGGCCATACGGGAGCGGTTCGGTCGGGGCGTGGCGATCAACCAGTTCATCGAGCAGCCGACCTTGCGGCGCCTGGGCGCCCTGCTCGATGGGACCGGCGACGCGATCCAGGGCCTGGCCGAACGCCTCGAACGTGATGCGATGCGACCGCTCGAGCTCGAGGTGCAGCCCCTGGAGCGCCTGGGCGATGTGCACCGGGTGATCGTGACTGGCGCCAACAGCTTCCTGGGGGTTCATCTGGTCGAGGCGCTGCTGGACTGGGGCAGCGCCGAGGTGGCCTGTCTGGTGCGCCGTGGCGAAGGGCGCAGTGCGCAGGCACGTTTCGCTCAGGCGTTGACGGACAATCGTCTGACGCTGGACATGACACGGGTGCGGGTCTTCGAGGCGGACCTGCGTCGGCCTCGCCTGGGGCTGAGCGAGGCCGATTACCGTTACCTGGATGAACACTTCGGTGCCCTGGTGCACAACGCGGCCCAGGTCAACCACGTGCTGGACTACCCCGCGCTGGCCCAGGACAACGTCGAGCCGTTGTTCGACTGCCTGCGCCTGTGCGAAGGCGCGCGCAAGAAGGTCTTCAACTTCGTCTCGACCCTGTCCGCGTGCAGTGCGGTGGACGAACACGGACGGGTGCTCGAGCAGGACGCAGCAACGACGCCGCCGGTGTACCTGCGCAACGGGTACAACCTGAGCAAGTGGGTAGGCGAACGAATCCTCGCCCGGGCACGTGCCCAAGGGGTCCGGGTCAACCTGTTCCGGCCGGGCAACATCACCTTCGACAGCCGCTCGGGCGTCAGCCAGCCGGAGCGCAACCGCCTGATGCTGATGCTCAAAGGGTCGCTGCAATTGGGCCAGGTGCCGCGCCTGCAGATCGACTTCGACCTGATGCCGGTGGACTTTCTCGCCCGCTTCCTCGCCTTCCACGCCAGCCGGCATCAAGCGCAGGCGTGCGTGTTCAACCTGCACAACCCCGAACCCCTGCGCTGGGAGGATTACCTGGCGAGCTTCCGCGACCACGGGCATGCCTTCGACCTGATCAGTACGGAGGAATGGCAGCGGCAACTGCACCGGGTCGATCGCGACAACGCGTTGTTCGACGTGCTGGGGTTCTACCTGGACGGCTTCGGCGAAGACATTGGCGACATCGCGTCGATCGAGCACCACAACGCCCGCACCGGGGTACGGCGCATGGGCGCGCGCTACCCGGCCAAGACACCGGCACTGCTGCAACGCGGCTGCCAGTACCTGAGCGACATCGGTTTCATCTGACCTACCCTCACAGGAGCTTCAACCATGCAAGCACTCAAACCCGATACCCTGATCGCCAACCCGCACGGCTGCGAAGTCGTCTCCAGCGTCGAGGTCGCCGCACCGGCCGCCAGCGTCTGGGCGATGGTCGGCAACTTCGCCGGCTTCCCGGTGTTCATCCCCGCGCTCGCGCACATCGAGATGACCGGCAGCGGTGTGCGTTCGGTACGCAAGAAGCTGTTCAAGGATGGCAATGTGGTGATCGAACAATTGAACAGCCGTGACGAGACGGCCATGTTCATGACCTGGAGCCTGATCTACACCAGCCTCGACATCGGCAACCTCTGGGCGGCCATGCAAGTGGAGCCGCTCGACGACGGTCGTAGCCGGGCGACCTGGACCATTCAGGCCGAGCCCTGGGAGGGCGGCGAGGCGGCATTGCCCGCCTTCCAGGCCTTCCTGCAGGGCTTCGCCGACGAGGCGATGAACACAGTGCGTCAGTTGCTGGAGTAGCACCTCCGAGCGGCGCCGGGTGATTTCAGCCCGGCGTCCACTCGCAGGACAGTTGCAAATTGCCTCGGTCACGCGAACAATGAGACTAATTATCATTCATTGCGTGACCGGCTCCCTCTCATGCCTTCTTCAGATTTCGTGCACCAGCTGTACAGCGAACATCATGGTTGGCTCCGTGGCTGGCTGCGCAGCCAGCTGAGCACGGCGGCCGACGCGGCCGATCTGGCCCACGATACCTTCGTACGCCTCCTGCAACGCCGAGAGACCCCACCACTGTCTACGCCACGGGCTTTCCTGCGCACGGTGGCGCGTGGTCTGGTGATCGATCACTGGCGGCGTGAAGAACTGCGGCGTGCCTACCTGGAAGCGCTGGCACATCTGCCAGAGGCCCAGGCGCCTGACGTGGAGACGCGCGAGGTGCTGCTGGAGCTGCTCGAACGCATCGATCGCCTGCTCGACGGGCTCAAGCCCAAGGTGCGCCAGGCCTTCGTGCTGGTGCAGTGCGAGGGTCTGAGCCACAAGGAGGCGGCCGCTCGCCTGGGGATCTCCCTGCGCTCGGTCGAGCGCCATGTCGCCGACGCGCTCTATCATTGCTATGTGTTGCGCTATGAACAGGCGGCCCATGTTGGTGGATGATCCGGCCCTGCCTGCGACCGTCGTACGCCAGGCCATCGCCTGGACGCTCAGGCTACGCGAGCAACGGCACGATCGCACGCTGGTGGAGCAATGCGCCTGTTGGCGGGGTGCGCACCCGAATCACGAACTGGCCTGGCAGCGCATCACCGGACTGGGACAGGAACTCGACCTCAGTACGCTGCCGGGTGCACGCGTGGCCTTGCACGTCCTGGAGCCGGCCCGTGCCCGCCTGCACCGGCGTCAGGCGCTGAAACTGCTCGGGGGCGTGGCGCTGGTGGGCTCGGCCAGCTGGCTGAGCAAGGATCTCGACAGGTTGAACGACTGGCGCGCCGACTACGTGAGTGCCTTGGGCGAGCATCGCCGATTCACGCTCCCGGATGGCTCGGTGCTCCAGCTGGATACCTGCAGCGCGGTGAACCTCGCGTTCGATGCACGGCAACGTGCGCTCGAGCTGGTGCACGGGCAATTGATGCTGAGCTGCCGCTCTGATCACCGGCCAGTACGCCTCCGTACGCGCGAGGGGTGGGTGCAGGGGCTGGACGGTCGCTTCGTGGTCCGTCAGCACACGCAGACCACGTCCGTGAGCGTGCTGGAAGGTCAGGTGACGATTCACGGCGTTCAGGGGTCAGGGATGCCAGTGACGGCCCAGGCCGGACAGTCCTATCGTCTCGATGCGCACGGGATCCATCGACTCACGGGGTTGCCGTTGCAAGCCGATGCCTGGGCGCAGGGCCTGATCGTCACCCGCGGCATGCGCCTGCAGGATTTTCTGGCAGAAGTCAGCCGCTATCGACGCGGCTACCTGGGCTGCAGCGCGGCCGTGGCTGACTGGCGTCTCTCGGGGGTCTATCGCCTGGAAGACACTGACCGATTGCTGGCCATCCTGCCGCAGAGTCTGCCGGTGAAACTCGAACGGCGGACACGCTGGTGGGTACGCGTCGAACAGGCCAGTTGAATTTTTGGCGGGTTTGCGTGCGTCGTTCGGCCCTGAAGAGCGCAGTTCTTTTCTTGGATCAACGGACCTTTCCATGCCCAACGTTTCTTCTTCTCTACGTCCCCTGTCGGCCCAGGTTGCTCCCGCCTCACGTCTTGGCGGCGCCGTGCGCGCGGCCCTGTTCGGAACCGCCCTTGGCCTGAGTACCTTGCCCGTGCTGAGCCAGGCAGCCGATGCCTATACCGTCAGCCGCGTCTACGACATTCCAGCCGGCAGCCTGGGCGATGTGCTCAATCGATTCGCCCAGCAAGCCGGCATCACCCTGTCCGGTACGCCGCGCCAGGTCGATGATCTGCAATCGCCAGGCTTGCAGGGCGATTATGCCGTCGATCAGGCGCTGCGCCATCTGCTGGCCGGCACTGGCCTGGAAGCCGTCACGCAGGGCGGTGGCAGCTATGCCTTGCGCGCTCGACCCACCGACACGGCGCTGGCCCTGCCGGACACCGATGTGCGTGGCTTCAGCCTGGGCAACGCACTGGGCAGCATGGAGGGCTACAACGCCACCCACAGCCAGGTCGCGACCAAGACCAGCACGGCGCTGCTGGAGACCTCGCAGTCGGTGTCCGTGGTCACACGGCAACAGCTGGACGACCAGGGCTCGCAGACCGTGGCCCAGGCCATGCGCTACACCCCCGGCGTGATGACCAGCCCCTATGGCGCGACCCACCGCTACGACTACGTGGCCATGCGTGGCTTCAACGACGGCTCGGTGGACAACATCTACCTGGACGGCTTGAAGTCCATGGGGGACAACGGCACCTACAGCACCATGCAGGTCGACCCCTACTTCCTCGAACGCATCGACGTACTCAAGGGGCCGTCGTCGGTGCTCTACGGTCGCAGCTCGCCCGGAGGGCTGGTGGCCTTGACCACCAAGAAGCCGCTGTTCGAAGCGTTCCACCAGGTGCAGGCAACGGTAGGCACACAGGGCCAACGCGGGCTAGGCTTCGACCTGAGCGGGCCCCTGGACGATGACAAGCGCATCGCCTATCGGCTGACGGGCCTGGCGGACCATTCCGACACCCAGTTCGACCATAACGAAGAAGAGCGTTACGCGATCGCCCCGGCCGTCAGCATCGACTTCAGCGAGGACACCTCCCTGACGCTGCAGGCGTACCTGCAGCACGATCCGGAGGGGGGCTACCATGGCGGCAACCCGGCGGCCGGCATGTTGCACCCACGCAACGGCCTGCGTCTGTCGGACCACTTCTTCGAAGGCGAGCCGGACATCGATCGTTACGAGCGGACCCAGCAGTCGTTCAGCTACCAGTTCGAGCATCGTTTCAACGACGTGCTGACGGCGCGTCAGAACGTCCGCTACCAGGACTCGGACGTGTCGATGGACCAGGTGTATTCGGCGGGCTGGGCGGATGCGCAGAGCAACGTGCTGAACCGCGCCTATACCGGGGGCGACGAGCGCCTGCACTCCTTCATCGTCGACAACATGTTGCAAGCCGAGCTGTTCGCGGGATCGGCCAAGCACACGGTGTTGCTGGGCGCGGACTACCAGCGGCGTAAAGCCAATGTGGACTGGCGATACGGGTCGGTGGATCCGCTGGATGCAGGGGCGCCGGTCTATGGCAATGGTAATCTGGAACTTCAAGGCGAGAACCGTTACTTGCGACGGTTGCAGCAGACCGGCGTGTACCTTCAAGACCTGGTGGAGTGGGATCAATGGCGCTTTTCGCTGGGCATACGCCAGGACTGGGTGAAAGTATCGGAAGAGAATCGGGATACCGGCATCCGTGTCAGCGATGACCGCAGCAAATTCAGCGGACGCGCAGGCGTGCTGTACGTGTTCGAGAATGGCCTGGCGCCGTACGTGAGCTACTCGGAGTCGTTCAACCCCAATACCGTGTCCGACCAGGAAGGCCGGCCGCTGGCGCCGACCGAAGGCACGCAGTGGGAAGCGGGCCTCAAATACCAACCGCCGGGCACCGACAACCTGTTCACGGCGTCGGTCTTCCATATCGAGCAGGAAAATCTCGCCTCCAAGCAACCGAACGAAGACTTCTACCGGGCCGTGGGCCAGGTGCGTTCGCAAGGGCTGGAGTTGGAGGCGCATGTCCAGGTGACGGACAACCTCAAGCTGATCGGGGGCTATACGTTCACCGATATCGAGTACAGCAAGACCATGCCGAGCCTGACCCTCCCTGGGCAGGACAACCGTGGTCATTCGCCTACCCAGGCGCCCAAGCAGATGGCCTCGTTGTGGGCCGACTACAACGTTCGTCAGGGGCCACTCGATGGCGTCAGGCTGGGCGGTGGCGTGCGCTACGTGGGTTACAGCTGGGTCGATGCCGAGAACAGCATGAAAGTGCCTTCCTACACCGTGTTCGATGCGTCGATCGGCTACGACATGGGCAAGCTGGGCGTGAAAGGCCTGGACCTGCGCCTGAATGCCAACAACCTGACCAACGAGAGCTACATCACCTCCTGCGCAAGCCTGAACTACTGCTACATGGGTGAAGAGCGCAGTGTGAGCGCGACGGCCAGCTACCAGTTCTGAGTACGAGCATCTGAAAAGACAAAACCCCTACCTGCCTGCGCAGATAGGGGTTTTGCGGAATGAATCTTGACGATGACCTACTCTCACATGGGGAAACCCCACACTACCATCGGCGATGCATCGTTTCACTGCTGAGTTCGGGAAGGGATCAGGTGGTTCCAATGCTCTATGGTCGTCAAGAAAACCGGTGTGCTGAGCGGCCAGCGGGCCACTCGGCGAAATAGGGTCTCTCTACCTAAAGACAAAACCCCTACCTGCATGCGCAGATAGGGGTTTTGCGAAATGAATCTTGGCGATGACCTACTCTCACATGGGGAAACCCCACACTACCATCGGCGATGCATCGTTTCACTGCTGAGTTCGG
>NZ_JAAMQJ010000049.1 GCF_013523125.1 Pseudomonas entomophila
GGTACGAGGGATAGGGGTGCACGTTTCGAGCATGTGCACCGCTGGTTTTGTGGGCCCGCAGGGCCCGTAAAGTCAGCCCATACCATGCAGCAGACAAACCTGCGCCGGTACTGCCCACCAGGCCAGTCTCTCTCTTATCGGCTGCGCCCTTCCGGCACCCCTGCCTGGTTCGGCCATTCTTGCGCCACCAGAAACACACGCTCGGCTTCGACCCAGTGCCCGGTGTCATCCGCCACCAGCCGCACCAGCAGGCGCGCCTCGGCGTCGGCCTGCAACGCCTCCAGCCAGGCCTCGAACAGCGGCATCGCCGCCAGGTCCGTCGCCTCGGCACGAAAGGGCGCCAGCCAACGTTCGCGCGGCAGCACCTGCCACACACCCTGACCTGCCGCCGCACGGTAGGCGGCAAAGTCGTCCCGGCGTACCCAATGGCCTCGCAGGTGCGCCGGATGGCTGCCCGTTGGCGGGCTCGCCTGGTCGAGCCAGGGGTAGAACAGGTAACCGCCAAGCCACAGGTGCGACCGCACCGGCCCGATACCTAACGCCTCCAGCGCCGCACGGCTTTCTGGCCGGGCCGCCATCGGCAGCTGATGCCCGACCAGGTGATCGAGCTTGCTGCCGAGCCGGTCGTGACACCCGGGCCCGAGCCACTGTTGCGCATCACGGGCATCCCCGGCCGCCGGCCCCAGGTAGAACTTGATCGCCAGCTCCAAGTGGTGAACCCCCTCACGGTCGCGCAGCAGCAGGTCCAGCTCTCCCAGCGTCTGTCGCCCGTGGCGGATCGGCAGATTGGCCGCCAGCACCTCGATGCCCGGTGCCTGCTGCAACGCGAACTGCCAGAGCGCTTCGTAGTACACCCCTAGGCGCCGGCTGCGGGCCTGCGCCAGCCAGGCCTGCAAGGCTCGACTGTCTTCGTCCAGCGCATTGAGCCAGTGGGCCAGGGCGTCGGGATCGTGCGCCCAGTCGCTGGCAGCCAGCGGATGACGCTGGGAAGCCGGCGCCTCGCGCAGCAACGCCGGGGCGACGAGCGTCCAGGCCAGGTCGCGGACCACCGGTTGGCGCAGGGCGAGGGGCAGGGCGGCGTGGTGGGCGAAAGGCGTCATGCTGCGAGCATAGCCGGTTTGCCGCCGGCCGGCGCTTTCGACCATACTTCCAGGCACCCGGCGCCTGGCGCCCTTTTCACCTGTCGCACAGTCTTGCAGGAGTTCCATGGAGCAGTTTCGCAATATCGGTATCATCGGGCGCCTTGGCAGTTCGCAGGTGCTCGACACCATCCGCCGGCTGAAGACCTTCCTGGTCGAACGCCACCTGCACGTGATCCTCGAAGACACCATCGCCGAAGTGCTGCCCGGTCACGGCCTGCAGACCTCCAGCCGCAAGATGCTCGGCGAGGTCTGCGACCTGGTGATCGTGGTCGGCGGCGACGGCAGCCTGCTCGGTGCCGCGCGTGCCCTGGCCCGCCACAATACGCCGGTGCTGGGGATCAACCGCGGCAGCCTGGGCTTTCTGACCGACATCCGCCCCGACGAACTGGAAGTGAAGGTCGCCGAAGTGCTCGACGGTCACTACCTGGTCGAGAACCGCTTCCTGCTGCAGGCCGAGGCGCGTCGTCATGGCGAGGCCATCGGCCAGGGGGATGCGCTCAACGACGTGGTCCTGCACCCCGGCAAGTCGACCCGGATGATCGAGTTCGAGATCTACATCGACGGCCAGTTCGTCTGCAGCCAGAAGGCCGACGGCCTGATCGTGGCCACGCCGACCGGTTCGACCGCCTACGCCCTGTCGGCCGGCGGGCCGATCATGCACCCCAAGCTCGACGCCATCGTCATCGTGCCGATGTACCCGCACACCCTGTCAGGCCGCCCGATCGTGGTCGACGGCAACAGCGAGCTGAAGATCGTGGTCGCCAAGGACATGCAGATCTACCCGCAGGTGTCCTGCGACGGGCAGAACCACTTCACCTGCGCGCCAGGCGACACCATCACGGTCAACAAGAAATCGCAGAAGCTGCGCCTGATCCATCCGCTGGACCACAACTACTACGAGGTGTGCCGCACCAAGCTGGGTTGGGGCAGCCGTCTGGGCGGCAGGGGCGACTGATGCTCGATCCGGCGCGAGGCTTCGACATCATCGGCGACGTGCACGGCTGTGCCCTGACGCTTGCCCACCTGCTCGATACCCTGGGCTACCAGAAAACCAACGGGGTATGGCGGCACCCGCGTCGGCAGGCCTTGTTCCTGGGCGACATCGTCGACCGGGGCCCGCGGATCCGCGAGGCCCTGCACCTGGTGCACGGCATGGTCGAAGCCGGGCAGGCGCACTGCATCATGGGCAACCATGAGTTCAATGCCCTGGGCTGGATGACGCCCGCGCTGCCGGGCAGCGGCAGGACGTTCGTGCGTGAGCACACACCGCGCCACGCCCGGCTGATCGACGATACCTTGAGCCAGTTCGCCCAGCATCCGGGCGAATGGCAAGCGTTCGTCCAGTGGTTCCAGCAACTGCCCCTGTTCCTCGATGCCGGCCGCTTCCGCCTGGTGCATGCCTGCTGGGATGCCGCGCTGATCGAGCGCGTGCGTGTGCAGTACCCCGAAGGGCGGGTCGACGAGCACTTCATCCAGGCGTCCTCGGTGCCCGGCAGCTTTGCCGCCACGGTGTGCAACCGGCTGCTGCGCGGCACCGACATGCGCCTGCCGGACGGCCTGACGCTGACCGGGGGCGATGGCCTGACCCGCGCCTTCTTCCGCACCAAGTTCTGGGAAGACGACCCACAGACCTACGGTGACATCGTGTTCCAGCCCGATGCCTTGCCTGACGAGGTGGCGCGCACACCGCTGGACCCTACGCAGAAGAACGCGCTGCTGCGCTATGGTCTGGACGAGCCGCTGCTGTTCGTGGGCCATTACTGGCGCAGCGGCCGGCCGGCGGCGATCCGCCCCAATCTGGCCTGCCTGGACTACAGCGCCGTGCTCTACGGCAAGCTGGTGGCCTACCGCCTGGACGCGGAAACCTGCATCGACCCGCGCAAGTTCGTCTGGGTCGATGTCGATCGCCCGCAGGGGGCACGGTGAGCGCGGCGCAGGCCTTGCGCCTGCCGCTGGACGTCGACCTGTCCGGGTTCATCGACCTGCTGCGGCGTCTGCACGTGCCGCACCGGGTCAGCCTCGAAGGCGAAGAGCAGGTGCTCTGGGTCGCCCAGGCCCAAATCGACGACGTGCGTGACCTGTACCAGCGGTTTCCCGACGGTCAGGCCGAGGTGGAGGCTCCGCCGAGGCTCGAGGCCGACCTTCAGGCCCCGGCGCGTGGCAGCCTGGCCGAGCAGGCGCGTGGGACCTGGATGTGCAGCCTGGTCCTGATCGTCAGCCTGGTGGTGGCCATCGTCACCGGGCTGGGCGACAACCTGTCGACGGTTCGCTGGCTGACCTTCCTCGGCTTTCAGGTGCAGGGCGACTACCTGCAGTTCACCTCGCTGGCGCAAGGGCTGGCCGAGGGGCAGTGGTGGCGGCTGGTGTCGCCGATCTTCCTGCATTTCGGCTTCCTGCACCTGTCGATGAACGCGCTGTGGTTCTGGGAGCTGGGGCGGCGCATCGAGCAGCGCCAGGGGCCATGGGTCCTGCTGGGGTTGACCCTGTGCTTCGGCCTGGTGTCGAACCTGGTGCAGCACCTGGCCAGCGGCCCCACGCTGTTCGGTGGCCTGTCCGGCGTGCTGTTCGGGCTCTTGGGCTATCTCTGGCTGTTCCAGCGGCTGGCGCCGAACGAGGCCTTCCGCCTGCCGCGCGGTACCTTGGCGAGCATGTTGATCTGGCTGCTGGTGTGCCTGTCCGGGGTGATCAGTGCCCTAGGCCTGGGTGCCATCGCCAATGCCGCCCACGTCAGCGGGCTGCTGGTCGGTTGTCTGGCCGGGCTCTTGGGCGGGGCGCTGGCTCGGCGTAGACTGTCGCCCTGACTCAGGCTTTCTGGAGACGCCATGTCCACCTTTGCGCAAATGATCGAAAACATCACCCCGGAAATCTACGAAAGCCTGAAGACGGCCGTGGAGCTGGGCAAGTGGTCCGATGGCCGACGCCTGACCCAGGAGCAGAAGGAACTGTCGATGCAGGCGGTGATCGCCTGGGAGCTGCAGAACCTGCCCGAGGACCAGCGCACCGGCTACATGGGCGTCCAGGAATGTTCGTCGAAGTCCACGCCCATCCCCAACATCCTGTTCAAGTCGGACTCGGTACATTGATCGAACTCGCTCGTGGCTCGTTGAGCAAGATGACGGCGCACCTCGACGGGCCCGTCGTGCAGTACCACTTTCGCCTGGGTGAGCACGAGGTCGCGGTCAACCCGCTGATCGGCCAACGGCTG
Source organism: Pseudomonas entomophila (assembly GCF_013523125.1). Classification (GTDB taxonomy): domain Bacteria; phylum Pseudomonadota; class Gammaproteobacteria; order Pseudomonadales; family Pseudomonadaceae; genus Aquipseudomonas; species Aquipseudomonas entomophila_B. Next base: position 4,348 of record NZ_JAAMQJ010000049.1, read on the forward strand.
CGCCTCGAGTACCTGGGCGCCATCCATTGCACCCATTGCGGGCGGCGGACCAAGACCAGCTTCAGCCAGGGCTACTGCTACCCGTGCATGACCCAGCTGGCGCAGTGCGATGTCTGCATCATGGCGCCGGAGCGCTGCCACTACGACGCCGGCACCTGCCGCGATCCGTCCTGGGGCGAGCGGTTCTGCATGACCGACCATGTGGTGTACCTGGCCAACTCCTCCGGCATCAAGGTCGGCATCACCCGTGCCACCCAGCTGCCGACCCGCTGGCTCGACCAGGGCGCCAGCCAGGCGCTGCCGATCCTGCGCGTGGCCACCCGCCAGCAGTCGGGCCTGGTCGAAGACCTGCTGCGCACCCAGGTGTCGGACCGGACCAACTGGCGCGCACTGCTCAAGGGCGAGGCCGAAGTGCTCGATTTGCCAGCCATTCGCGACCAGGTGCTCGACAACTGCGGTGAAGGCCTGCGCGCCTTGCAGGACCGCTTCGGCCTGCAGGCCATCCAGCCGCTGCCAGACGCCGAGGTGGTGCAGATGCGGTACCCGGTCGAGGCCTACCCGACCAAGGTGGTCAGCTTCAACCTGGACAAGAACCCGGTGGTCGAAGGCACGCTGAAGGGCATCAAGGGCCAGTACCTGATCTTCGACACCGGTGTGATCAACATTCGCAAGTACACGGCCTACCAGCTCGCCGTGCTTCAGTAAAAGGACCGCCGCATGCCTACCGCACAACCGCACGTGATCTACCTCAAGGACTACCAGGCGCCCGACTACCTGATCGACGAGACGCACCTGACCTTCGAGCTGTTCGAAGACCACAGCCTGGTGCACGCGCAGCTGATCCTGCGCCGCAACCCGGCGCGCGGGGCCGGGCTGCCGCCGCTGGTGCTGGACGGTCAGCAGCTGGAGCTGCTGTCGGTGCAGCTCGACGACCGTCCGCTGGGGGCCGGCGAGTACCAGGTGGACGCCGACAGCCTGGTCCTGCAGCCGAACGCCGAGCGCTTCGTGCTCGATACCAGCGTGAAGATCCACCCGGAGACCAACACCGCGCTCGAGGGGCTGTACAAGTCCGGCACGATGTTCTGCACCCAGTGCGAGGCCGAGGGCTTCCGCAAGATCACCTACTACCTCGACCGCCCGGACGTGATGAGCCGCTTCACCACCACGGTGATCGCCGAGCAGCAGCGTTACCCGATCCTGCTGTCCAACGGCAACCCGATCGGGCAGGGCCCGGCCGAGGACGGTCGGCACTGGGCAACCTGGGAGGACCCGTTCGTCAAGCCGGCCTACCTGTTCGCCCTGGTCGCCGGTGACCTCTGGTGCGTGGAGGACACCTTCACCCGCCAGTCCGGACGTGACGTGGCCCTGCGTATCTATGTGGAGCCGGAGAACATCGACAAGTGCGACCACGCCATGGTCAGCCTGAAGAAGTCGATGCGCTGGGACGAGGAGGTGTATGGCCGCGAGTACGACCTGGACATCTTCATGATCGTCGCGGTCAACGACTTCAACATGGGCGCCATGGAAAACAAGGGCCTGAACATCTTCAACTCCAGCTGCGTGCTGGCCCGCGCCGAAACCGCCACCGATGCCGCCCATCAGCGGGTCGAGGCCGTGGTGGCGCACGAGTACTTCCACAACTGGTCGGGCAACCGCGTCACCTGCCGCGACTGGTTCCAGCTGTCGCTCAAGGAAGGCTTCACGGTGTTCCGCGACGCCGAATTCAGCGCCGACATGAACTCGCGCACGGTCAAGCGCATCGAGGACGTGGCCTACCTGCGTACCCACCAGTTCGCCGAGGATGCCGGCCCCATGGCCCATCCGGTGCGTCCGGACAGCTTCATCGAGATCTCCAACTTCTACACCCTGACGGTGTACGAGAAGGGCGCCGAAGTCGTGCGCATGGTCAGCACGCTGCTGGGTGCGGAAGGCTTCCGCAAGGGCAGCGACCTGTACTTCGAGCGCCACGATGGGCAGGCGGTGACCTGCGATGACTTCATCCAGGCCATGGAAGACGCCAACGGGGTCGACCTGACCCAGTTCAAGCGCTGGTACACCCAGGCCGGCACTCCACGCCTGGCGGTCAGCGAGCAGTACGATGCGGCCACCCAGCGCTACAGCCTGACCTTCCGCCAGGGCTACCCACAGACGCCCGACAAGGCCGAGAAGCACCCCTTCGTGATTCCGGTGGAGCTGGGCCTGCTGGATGCCGAAGGCCGCGACCTGCCGCTGCGTCTGGTGGGCGAGTCGGAAGCGGTCCACGGCAGTCGCGTGCTCTCGGTGACCGAGGCCGAGCAGACCTTCACCTTCGAAGGACTGGCGGCCAAGCCATTGCCGTCGCTGCTGCGCGGCTTCAGCGCGCCGGTCAAGCTGAGCTTCCCCTACGACCGTGACCAGCTGATGTTCCTGATGCAGCACGACAGCGATGGGTTCAACCGCTGGGAAGCGGGGCAGCAGCTGTCGGTGCAGGTGTTGCAGGAATTGATCGGGCAGCATCAGCGGGGTGAAGCGCTGGTGCTCGACCCACGTCTGATCACCGCCCTGGGCACGGTGCTCGGTAACGCATCGCTGGACCCGGCGATGGTCGCCGAAATGCTCTCGCTGCCGGGTGAGGCCTACCTCACCGAGATCAGCCAGGTGGCTGATGTCGAGGCCATCCATGCGGCCCGCGAGTTTGCCCGCCAGCAAATCGCCACGCAGCTGTTCGACGCCCTGTGGGCACGCTATCAGGCCAACCGCGAGGTGTCGCGTGCGACCCCGTACGTGGCCTCTGCCGAGCACTTCGCGCGTCGCAGCCTGCAGAACATCGCGTTGTCCTACCTGATGCTCAGCGGCACGCCGCAGGTGCTGGAGGCGACGCTGGAGCAGTTCGACCAGTGTGACAACATGACCGAGCGTCTCACCGCCCTGGCCGTGTTGGTCAACTCGCCGTTCGAGGCAGAGCGGGCCCAGGCACTGGAGAGCTTCGCCGAGCACTTCAAGGACAACCCGCTGGTCATGGACCAGTGGTTCAGCGTCCAGGCCGCGAGCATGCAGCCTGGCGGGCTGGCACGGGTCAAGGCATTGATGCAGCACCCGGCGTTCACCCTGAAGAACCCGAACAAGGTGCGGGCCCTGATCGGCGCCTTCGCCGGGCAGAACCTGATCAACTTCCATGCGGCCGATGGGTCGGGGTATCGCTTCCTGGCCGACCTGGTGATCGAGCTGAACGCCCTCAACCCGCAGATCGCCTCGCGGCTGCTGGCACCCCTGACCCGCTGGCGCAAGTATGGCGAGCAGCGTCAGGCGCTGATGAAAGGCGAGCTGGAGCGGATTCTTGCGTCCGGCGCGCTGTCCAGCGATGTCTATGAAGTGGTGAGCAAGAGCCTGGCGTAGGGGCTGTCTGCCTATTCCCAGATGTTTTGCAGGCTCTGATGGGCTTGCCAGCGAGGGGGCTGGGCCGCGCGCCGCCTGCCTCGCGGGCAGGCCCGTTTCCACGGGCTGGGCGGTGCGGCCCAGGTTTGCCTGATGTACGGAATGCGCTGATTTTGTGGGTCCTTCGGACCCAATCGCGGCACTGGGGCCGCTCCTACACCCGTGGTCACACCGCGGCGTTGCAGGCCATCGCGGTCCCCCTGAGCGGCCCCTGTGCCGCGATTGGGCCCGCAGGGCCCATAAACCCCATCACCACGGTCAATGCATTGAAACGGCGCTCGCAGAAAGGTGGTGTTTGTCCGTAGTGACGCGACGTCTGCCATAGGCATGACCTTGCCAGCGAGAGAGCCAGATCACGCGTCGCTTGCCTCGCAGGCAAGCTCGCTCCCCCAATCTGTGCTTACCCACTGAGGATGGTGCATCAAAGAACATCTGTTCGGCCGCACACCGGACGATTTTAGATCGAGCTGCCTTAGCCCCTCCCATCCCCCCACACAACCCATTACACTGCGCATCCGTGACACTATTTGTCGCATTACCATAACCTTCGGTAAAACCACGTATGGCGCTGTAACAAGTTGTCGCTTGACGACAAGGCCAGCTGCCAAGCAGTCCCTACAATCCCCCCAACGCTCGCCGACCCAGGCCAGCGGTCCGCTTCAGGAGACTTCGATGTCCGTTGAGCAAGCCCCGGTGCACCGTGCCGATTTCGACCAGGTGATGGTCCCCAACTACGCGCCCGCCGGGTTCATTCCGGTGCGAGGCGAGGGTTCGCGCGTCTGGGATCAGTCGGGGCGCGAGCTGATCGATTTCGCCGGCGGCATCGCGGTCAACGCGCTCGGGCATGCCCATCCGGCCTTGGTCAAGGCACTGACCGACCAGGCCAACAGGCTGTGGCACGTGTCCAACGTCTTCACCAACGAGCCGGCCCTGCGCCTGGCGCGCAAGCTGGTCGACGCCACCTTCGCCGACCGCGCGTTCTTCTGCAACTCCGGCGCCGAGGCCAACGAGGCCGCGTTCAAGCTCGCCCGGCGTGTGGCCCACGACCGCTTCGGCCCTGAAAAGCACGAGATCATCGCCACCCTCAACAGCTTCCACGGGCGTACCCTGTTCACCGTGAGCGTCGGCGGTCAGCCGAAGTATTCCGATGGCTTCGGGCCGAAGATCACCGGGATCAGCCATGTGCCCTACAACGACCTGGATGCCTTGAAGGCGCAGATCTCCGACAAGACCTGCGCCGTGGTCATCGAGCCGATCCAGGGCGAGAGCGGCGTGGTGCCGGCCGACCAGGCCTACCTAGAAGGCGCGCGCGCCCTGTGCGATCAGCACGACGCCCTGCTGATCTTCGACGAAGTGCAGACCGGCGTCGGTCGCACCGGCTCGCTGTACGCCTACCAGCACTATGGCGTGACGCCGGACATCCTCACCAGCGCCAAGAGCCTGGGTGGCGGCTTCCCGATCGGCGCCATGCTCACCACCGAGGCGCTGGCCAGCCACCTGGCGGTCGGCACCCATGGCACCACCTACGGCGGCAACGCGCTCGGGTGCGCCGTGGCCTGCGCGGTGCTGGACGTGATCGACACGCCGCAGGCGCTGGCGGCGATCCGCGCCAAGCATGACCGGTTCAGCACGCGTCTGGCGCAGATCGGCCAGCATTACGGTCTGTTCAGTCAGGTCCGCGGGCTGGGCCTGCTGATCGGGTGCGTCCTGGCCGAGTCGTGGAAAGGCAAGGCCAAGCAGGTGCTGGACGCTGCCGAGGCCGAAGGCCTGATGGTCTTGCAGGCTGGCCCTGACGTGGTGCGGTTCGCGCCGAGCCTGGTGATCGAGGACGCCGACATCGACGAAGGCCTGGACCGCTTCGAGCGGGCGGTCGCCACCCTGACCCAGCGCTGATCGACAGGCGCCGCCGGTCCTCAGGGGGCGGCGGTGCCCGAATTTCCACGGCGGTGCCCGACAGGTGGCCGCCCCCCCGCGCCGCTGCCAGCGGCGCGTGTTTTCAAAGGAGTGACACCATGCTGGTGATGCGCCCCGCGCAGATGGCTGACCTGAACGACGTGCAGCGCATGGCCGCCGACAGCCCGGTGGGTGTCACCTCGTTGCCCGACGACGCGACCCGGCTCGGCGACAAGATCGCCGCGTCGGAAGCCTCGTTCGCCGCCGAGGTCAGCTTCAACGGCGAGGAGAGCTATTTCTTCGTGCTCGAGGACACCGCCACCGGCATGCTGGCCGGCTGTTCGGCGATCGTCGCCTCGGCCGGTTATTCCGAGCCGTTCTACAGCTTTCGCAACGAGACCTTCATGCACGCTTCGCGCGAGCTGAAGATCCACAACAAGATCCATGTGCTGTCGTTGTGTCATGACCTGACCGGCAACAGCCTGTTGACCAGCTTCTACGTGGTGCCCGACTACGTCGACTCGGCCTGGGCCGAGCTCAACTCCCGGGGGCGGCTGTTGTTCATGGCCGACCACCCGGAGCGCTTCGCCGAGTCGGTGGTGACCGAGATCGTCGGGCACAGCGACGAGCAGGGGCAGTCGCCGTTCTGGGACGCCATCGGGCGCCACTTCTTCGACATGCACTATGCCGAGGCCGAACGCCTCTGCGGGCTCAAGAGCCGCACGTTCCTGGCCGAGCTGATGCCCCATTACCCGATCTATGTCCCGCTGCTGCCCGACGAAGCCCAGGAGGCCATGGGCCTGGTGCACCCGCGGGCGCAGATCACGTTCGACATCCTCATGCGCGAAGGCTTCGAGGCCGAGCATTACGTCGACATCTTCGACGGTGGCCCGACCCTGCATGCGCGGGTGTCGGGCATCCGTTCGATCGCCCAGAGCCAGTCGGTGCCGGTCGAGATCGCCGAGCAGGCACTGCTGGGCAGTCGTGCCTACCTGGCCAGTAATGGCCAGTTGCAGGATTTTCGTGCAGTGCTGCTGATGCTGGACTGGACGCCCGGCCAGCCGGTCACCCTCGACCGCCAGAGCGCCGACGCGCTATTGCTCGAAGCCGGCGCGCACGTGCGTCTGGTCGCCGTCTGATGCCTGTGGTCCAGGTCGAGTTTCGCGGCCGCCGCCCAGCGCCGCCCAAGGAGAGAGCATGATCGTCCGTCCCGTACGCAGCAGCGACCTTCCGGCGCTGATCGAGTTGGCGCGCAGCACCGGCAAGACCGGGCTGACCACCTTGCCGGCCAACGAGGAGCGTCTGGCCCAGCGCATCACCTGGGCCGAGAAAAGCTTCGCCGGGCAGGCCGAACGCGCCGACACCGACTACCTGTTCGTGCTCGAGGACGACGAGGGCCTGGTGGTGGGCATCAGCGCCATCGCCGGCGGCGTCGGCTTGCGCGAGCCCTGCTACAACTTCCGGGTCGGCCTGACGGTCAGCGCGTCCCATGAGCTGAACATTTTTCGGGAAATCCCCACGCTGTTCCTGGCCAACGACCTGACCGGCAATGCCGAGCTGTGCTCGCTGTTCCTGCATGGCGATCACCGCAGCGGCCTGAACGGCCGGCTGCTGTCCAAGGCGCGCCTGCTGTTCATCGCCGAATTCCCCGAGCTGTTCGGGCGCAAGGTCATGGCCGAGATGCGCGGGATCTGCGACGAGGCGGGCCGCTCGCCGTTCTGGGAAAGCCTGGGGCGGCACTTCTTCAAGATGGAGTTCAGCCAGGCCGACTACCTCACCGGCGTGGGCAACAAGTCCTTCATTGCCGAGCTGATGCCGCGCTTCCCGCTGTACACGTGCTTCCTGTCGCCGGCGGCCCGCGAGGTCATCGGCCAGGTGCACGCCGACACCCAGCCCGCGCTGAGCATCCTCAGCGGCGAGGGCTTCAACTACCAGGGCTACGTCGACATCTTCGACGCAGGTCCCGCAATCGAGTGCGAGACCGGCAAGATCCGCGCGGTGCGTGACAGCCAGACCCTGGTGCTGGCGATCGGCACGCCGGGCGACGATGCGCCGGTCTACCTGATCCACAACCGCAAGCGCGAGGCCTGTCGCATCGCGGCGGCGCCGGCGCGCCTGGCGGCCGGTACCCTGGTGGTCGATCCGCTCACCGCTCGACGCTTGCGTCTGGGGGCGGGCGATCACGTCCGCGCGGTATCGCTGTCCTCGGGGCGGGAGTCGCAGGCGTGAGGCGTGGCGCTTCGAACCGCCGGTCGTCCGCAGGCGAGGGCGCATGATGAAGGCCCATGAGGTGAATTTCGACGGCCTGGTCGGGCCGACGCACAACTACGGTGGCCTGTCCCAAGGCAACGTCGCTTCGCAACGCAACGGCCAGCAGGCGTCCAACCCGCGCGAAGCGGCGCGCCAGGGGCTGGCGAAGATGAAGATGCTGATGGACCTGGGCTTCGTGCAGGGCGTGCTGGCACCGCAGGAGCGTCCGGACATCGCGACCTTGCGGCGCCTGGGGTTCGGCGGCAGCGATGCCGAGGTGGTGCGACAGGCCGCGCGCGAGGCGATGCCGCTGCTGCTCGCCAGCTGCTCGGCCTCGAGCATGTGGGTCGCCAACGCCGCCACCGTCAGCCCCAGCGCCGACACGGCCGATGGGCGCGTGCATTTCACCGCTGCCAACCTCAACTGCAAGTACCACCGCAGTCTGGAGCACCCGACCACCAGCCGTCTCCTGGCGGCCATGTTCGCCGACCCGGCGCATTTTGCCCATCATCCGGCCTTGCCGGAGGTCATGCAGTTCGGCGACGAAGGCGCGGCCAATCACACCCGGCTGTGCCGCGACCCGGGGGAGCCGGGTCTGGAGTTCTTCGTGTTCGGCCGCAGCGCGTTCGACCCGCGCTACCCGGCCCCGCAACGCTACCCGGCACGCCAGACCCTCGAAGCATCGCAAGCGGTGGCCCGACTGCATGGCCTGGACCCGGCACGGGTGATCTATGCCCAGCAGAACCCGGCCGTGATCGACCAGGGGGTGTTCCACAACGACGTGATCGCGGTGGGCAGTGGCGACGTGCTGTTCCATCATCAGGACGCGTTCCTCGACGGCGAGGCGGTCCTGGAGCGACTGCGCGACGGCCTGGGTCGACTTGGTGGCGTGCTGCGGTCGGTGCAGGTGCCCCGGGACGCCGTGCCGGTCGAGGACGCGGTGCGTTCCTACCTGTTCAACAGCCAGCTGCTGAGTCGCGCCGATGGGTCGGCACTGCTGCTGGTGCCCGAGGAGTGCCGGCATCACCCGCGCGTCTGGGCCTATCTGCAGCAGGTGCTGGCCGACGAGGGGCCGATCGCCGAGGTCAAGGCCATCGACCTCAAGCAGAGCATGCAGAACGGCGGCGGCCCGGCCTGCCTGCGGCTACGGGTCGCGCTCAAGGACGCCGAACTGGCGGCGGTCAACCCAGGGGTTATCATGACCCCGGCGCTGTACGACACCTTGCTGCAGTGGGTCGACCGGCATTACCGCGACCGGTTGAGCGAGGCTGATCTGGCCGACCCGAGCCTGTTGGACGAATGCCGTACCGCGCTCGACGAACTGACCCAGCTCCTGTGCCTGGGCAGCGTCTATCCTTTCCAATGTCACCCTTGAAGAGAGAATCCGATATGTCCGATGCCCTGCGCCTTATCCTCGAAGACGACGACGGCACCCAGTTGGAAACGTCCTGCACCCGCATGGCGGTGGTCTGGCAAGGCAAGGAGGTGTGGATCCAGCAGGACGGCCGCGGCCAGTTGCTGATCGGCGTGGACGTCGAGGAGGGCGACACCGAGTACGCCAACCTATTGCTGCGCCCCATGGCCACCAACCTGGTCAGCCTGCAGCTGGAGATGGAGTCTGCCGAGGCGGGCGAAGACGACGACCACGTGCACGGCCCTGATTGCGGGCATCAGCACTGAGGAGGCATCCATGCTCGCCCTGGGCAAATTGCTTGAACTGACGCTCTGCGGTCATGAACCGGCCGAGAAGACTCAAGTGACTGTCAAGGGCGTGCGCTTGCGCTGGCTGGCTGAAGGTGCGCTCGAGGTATGTCCGGCCGAGCCTGCAGACTGCGGGTTGGATCTGATGTTGTCGGCCGGCATCCATGGCCATGAGACGGCGCCCATCGAGCTGCTCGAGCGGCTGTTGCACGGTATCGCCAGCGGCACGCTGATACCCAGGGTGCGCGTGCTGTTCCTGTTCGGTAATTGCGCGGCTATTCGCGCAGGCAAGCCCTTCATCGAGCAGGACGCCAACCGCCTGTTCAATGGCCGCCATGCGCAGTCCAGTGGCTTGGAGGCCTTGCGCGTTGCCGAACTGGAGCAGATCGCCCGAGGCTTTTTCAGCATCCCAGGACGCAGCCGTCTGCATTACGACCTGCACACGACTGTCCGCAGTTCGGTGTTCGAGCGCTTCGCGGTATACCCTTACCAGACCGGACGTGCGCATTCGCGTCGCGAACTGGCACGCCTGGCGGCGGCCGGTGTGCAGGCGGTGCTGCTGCAAGACAAGCCCTCGGCCACCTTCAGTGCCTTCACCTACGAGCAGTTGGGGGCCGAGGCCTTCACCCTCGAGTTGGGTCAGATCCCTGTGTCGGCCCAACGCCAAGCGGCCACTGTCGACGCGTGGCAGGCTTGGCTGTCGGGCGTCATCGAAGCGACTCAGCCGCCACACGACAACTCGCTGGACGGCTTGCAGCTCTTCAGCGTCGCTCGTGAAATCGTCAAGTACAGCGACAGTTTTCGCCTGCACGTGCCGGTCGATATCGAACACTTTACCGAGTTGAGGGCAGGCTATCTGCTGGCCGAGGATCTGGCTGGAACGCGGTGGGTGGTGGAAGAGGAGGGCGCGCGCCTTCTGTTTCCCGATCCCAAGGCAAAAAACGGCTCGCCGGCGGGGCTTCTGATCGTGCCGGATGACGGACAGCGGCTGGGGTGACGACGAAACGCACGGTGGGCGGTGCCGTCGTGCGTTTCGCGCCGATGGCGTGCCGACTCAATAGGAGCGACGGCGTGGAAGACCCAGTTCGACGCGCAACGCATTTTCGGTGAACGGCGAAGGGTTGGTGTCGGTGGGCGCTGTGGCAGGGTTCTGGTCGAAATCGTAGAACACACCCGTCTCCAGGCCGATCGCTTGCAGTTGCGCCCTGTCGACCTCGAGCGTGCGGTAGCCAGAGGCCTTCACCGTCGCCCGGCCTGGGACGGTGGTGCCGGTGAAGGCATTGTAGGCTTCGCACAGGCAGCGGTAGAAATCCAGCAGCGGCAGGTTGTCGCTGTCCGAGCGCGTCAGGTTGAAGGCCAGGTAACCGCCCTCGGCGGGCCATCCGGCGGTCCACTGCCCCTGCGCATCCTGCTGCAAGTGATGATCTTCTTCGGAAGGGTCGGAAATTTGAACGTCGAACCGGGTTGCATGTGGCGTCTCGCTGACCTGGATCCATGAACGCTTGGCCAACTGGGTCAACAGCTGCTGGCCGCAGTGGGTATGACGCAGGAAAGTGAGGTGGTTTTTCACCGCCTGGATGAAGCCGGTATCGCCCTTGATGTCGAACGTGTGTTGGGCGAGCGTGGCCAGGGGCGGCGCGAGCGGCGCTTCGAAACGTGCATCGCCGGCCTGCCGACGAGCATAGATGCCCGAGCCATGAGGATTGTCGATCAGCACGTTGCCCTGAATGCGGCACGTGTCCGAGGCGCTGAGGATGAAGGCAAGCCCCTGGCCCACGGTGATGTCGATGTCGCCCTTGCCGGTGAACACCTCTGTGATCCCGGCGCCGGTCTTGATACGGCTGCTGCCGTTCCCGGTCTGGATGAGCACGGGCCTGTCCACATCGTCCGCCACGTTGATCTGGGTCGTGCCGTTCACGGTGTGGATGATGAGGGTCTGCGCAGGGGTGGGTGCCAGCACGAAACGCCTGCCGTTGATCACGGCCAGCAGGTAGCAGTCGTAGGTCGTGACATCGATGATGGCGCCTTCGGCCTTGCTGTCGAGCACCATGTGGTGGCGCGTGGGCGCCTGGCCGTCCTTGTTCCAGGCCTGCTGCAGGTAGATGTCCAGCTTGTCGTCGCGATACTCCAGCAGCCGATGCAGCGTTCGCTCGGCGTCGACCGTTTCCTTCCACTGGATGTAGCCGCTGGTTCTTCCAGAAATGAAATAGGTTGCATAGGGATTCATGGGATGACCTCGTTGGCATTGGACTGTCCCTGGCTCACAGCGGCCAGGGATTCCAGGCTAGGGCCATGGCAGGCGCATGCGAGGTAGTTATCTAGTGCGGCGGTTTGGCCAGGGCAGGGGGCCATGCACAGCTGGCAGAAACCCTGGGATATCCCATCGAGGGGTTGCGTCGGATCGTCACCGCCCGCCTCGCTGGCAGACCGGCTCTTGCTTGAACCCCTGCAGTGTCGAAGAGGCGTGGCCTGCACGGATCTGGGCAGGCGACGACTTGCCAGGCGTGAAAAGCAGGCTTTAGCATCGCGATGCAGCGTGTGCACCTGCACAGCCTGAAAAACCGTCCAAACGACTGTTTCTGTCGTATAAACACTGCACCGAGACTGCAGGACCGATATAATGCGGCCCTTTGCCTTGCCTCAAGGCCGCCGTTTCCGTGGAAGAATCTATGAAAAGCGCAGAAATCCGTGAAGCCTTCCTTCGCTTCTTCGAAGAGCAAGGGCATACCCGCGTCGCCTCCAGTTCGCTGATTCCGAACAACGACCCTACCCTGCTGTTCACCAATGCCGGCATGAACCAGTTCAAGGACTGCTTCCTGGGTCAGGAAAAGCGCGCCTACACCCGTGCCGTGAGCAGCCAGAAGTGCGTGCGTGCCGGCGGCAAGCACAATGACCTGGAAAACGTCGGCTACACCGCGCGCCATCACACGTTCTTCGAAATGCTCGGCAACTTCAGCTTCGGTGACTATTTCAAGCGTGATGCGATCACCTTCGCCTGGACCTTCCTGACCTCGGAACAGTGGCTGGGCCTGCCCAAGGACAAGCTGTGGGTCACCGTCTACGCCACCGACGACGAAGCCTACGACATCTGGACCCAGGAGGTCGGCGTTCCGGCCGAGCGCATGGTGCGCATCGGTGACAACAAGGGCGCGCCCTATGCGTCCGACAATTTCTGGACCATGGGCGACACCGGCCCGTGCGGTCCGTGCACCGAGATCTTCTACGACCACGGCGCCGACATCTGGGGCGGCCCACCCGGCTCGCCGGAAGAAGACGGCGACCGCTACATCGAGATCTGGAACAACGTCTTCATGCAGTTCAACCGCACCGCCGACGGCGTGCTGCACCCGTTGCCTGCACCGTCGGTGGACACCGGCATGGGCCTGGAACGCATCAGTGCCGTGCTGCAGCACGTGCACTCGAACTACGAGATCGACCTGTTCCAGAACCTGCTCGCCGCTTCTGCCCAGGCCATCGGCTGCCAGAACGAGGCCCAGGCCTCGCTCAAGGTCGTGGCCGACCACATCCGCTCCTGCGGCTTCCTGATCGCCGACGGCGTGCTGCCGTCGAACGAAGGCCGCGGCTACGTGCTGCGCCGCATCATTCGCCGGGCGTGCCGTCACGGCAACAAGCTCGGCGCCACGGGCAGCTTCTTCTACCAGATCGTCGCCGCCCTGGTGGCCGAGATGGGCGAGGCCTTCCCTGAGCTCAAGAGCCAGCAGGCGCACATCGAGCGTGTCCTGAAGGCCGAGGAAGAACAGTTCGCCAAGACCCTGGAGCAGGGCCTGCGTATCCTCGAGCAGGACCTGAGCCAGCTGCAGGGCGACGTGGTCCCGGGCGACGTGGTGTTCAAGCTGTACGACACCTACGGCTTCCCGATGGACCTGACCGCCGACATCGCGCGCGAGCGCAGCCTGACCATCGACGAGGCCGGCTTCGAGCAGGAAATGAACGCCCAGCGCGAACGTGCCCGTTCGGCCAGTGCCTTCGGCATGGACTACAACAGCCTGGTCAAGGTCGACGTGGCCACCGAGTTCCTGGGCTATGCCGCCACCGAAGGCGAGGCCCGTGTAGTCGCGCTGTACAAGGACGGTGCCGCGGTCGAGCAGTTGGGCGAAGGCGAGCAGGGCGTGGTCGTGCTCGACCGCACGCCGTTCTATGCCGAGTCCGGTGGCCAGATCGGCGACATGGGTTACCTGCAGGCCGATGGCGTGCGCTTCGATGTGCGTGACACCACCAAGACCGGTGGCGCCTTCCTGCACCACGGCGTGGTCGCCAGCGGCCGCCTGCAGGTCGGCGCCCCGGTGCAGACCCGGGTCGATGCCGACGTGCAACAGGCCACCGCCTTGAACCACTCGGCCACTCACCTGCTGCACGCCGCGTTGCGCCAGGTGCTGGGCGATCACGTCCAGCAGAAGGGCTCGCTGGTCGACAGCCAGCGCCTGCGCTTCGACTTCAGCCACTTCGAGGCGATCAAGCCCGAGCAGCTCAAGGCGCTGGAAGACATCGTCAACCGCGAAGTCCGTCGCAACACCCCGGTGCTCACCGAGGAAACCGATGTCGAGACCGCCAAGCGCCGTGGCGCCATGGCCCTGTTCGGCGAGAAGTACGGCGACACCGTACGCGTGCTGAGCATGGGCGGCGACTTCTCGGTCGAGCTGTGCGGCGGCATCCACGCCAAACGCACCGGTGACATCAGCGTCTTCAAGATCGTCAGCGAAAGCGGCGTCGCCTCGGGCGTGCGTCGGATCGAGGCGGTCACCGGCGCGGCCGCGCTGGCGTGGCTGAACGCGGCCGAAGAGCAGGTCAAGGAAGTCGCGCAGCTGGTCAAGGGCAACCGTGACAACCTGATCGACAAGCTGTCGGCGGTGCTCGAGCGCAACCGTCAGCTGGAAAAGCAACTGGAACAGCTGCAGGCCAAGGCCGCCAGCGCCGCCGGGGACGATCTCTCCAGCGCCGCGCAGGAGGTCAAGGGCGCCAAGGTGCTGGCCGCACGCCTGGATGGGCAGGACGGCAAGGCCTTGCTGGCGCTGGTCGACCAGTTGAAGAACAAGCTCGGCCACGCAGTGATCCTGCTCGGCAGCGAGCACGAGGGCAAGGTCGTGCTGGTCGCCGGCGTGACCAAGGACCTCTCCAGCCAACTCAAGGCCGGTGAACTGATGAAGCAAGCCGCTGCGGCGGTGGGGGGCAAGGGTGGTGGGCGTCCGGACATGGCCCAGGGTGGTGGCGTCGACGTCGCGGCCCTCGATCAGGCCCTGGCGCTGGCCGTGCCTTTCGTCGAGCAAGGGCTTTGACCGACACGGCCCGTCGGTAACGACGGGCCGTGGCACCATGGATTGTTTATTGGGCGCCCTTCGTGGGCTGAGGCAGCTTTGAAATGGCGTTGATCGTACAGAAATTTGGCGGTACCTCTGTCGGATCCATCGAACGGATCGAGCAGGTCGCCGACAAGGTCAAGAAATTCCGCGAGTCGGGTGACGACCTGGTGGTCGTCCTGTCGGCCATGAGCGGTGAAACCAACCGGTTGATCGAGCTGGCCAAGCAGGTCACCGAACACCCGGACCCACGCGAACTCGACGTGATCGTCTCGACTGGCGAACAGGTCACCATCGGCCTGCTGGCCATGGCACTGAACAAGCGCGGTGTCCCGGCGGTGTCCTACACCGGCGCGCAGGTCCGCATCCTGACCGACAGCGCGCACAACAAGGCGCGCATCCTGCAGATCGACGACCAGAAGATCCGCGCCGACCTCACGGCCGGTCGCGTGGTCGTGGTCGCCGGTTTCCAGGGGGTCGACGAGCAGGGCAACATCACCACGTTGGGCCGTGGCGGCTCGGACACCACCGGCGTTGCCCTGGCGGCTGCGCTGAAGGCCGATGAGTGCCAGATCTATACCGATGTCGATGGCGTCTATACCACCGACCCGCGGGTCGTGGCGCAGGCACGTCGCCTCGAGAAGATCACCTTCGAGGAGATGCTGGAAATGGCCAGCCTGGGCTCGAAGGTCCTGCAGATCCGCTCGGTGGAGTTCGCCGGCAAGTACAATGTCCCGCTGCGCGTGCTGCACAGCTTCAAGGAGGGTCCGGGGACCCTCATCACCATCGATGAAGAGGAATCCATGGAACAGCCGATCATTTCCGGTATCGCCTTCAACCGCGATGAAGCCAAGCTGACCATTCGTGGCGTGCCGGACACCCCGGGCGTGGCGTTCAAGATCCTCGGCCCGATCAGCGCCTCGAACATCGAAGTGGACATGATCGTGCAAAATGTATCGCACGATAACACCACCGATTTCACCTTCACCGTGCACCGCAACGAGTACGAGAAGGCCCTGTCGGTGCTCGAGAACACGGCGCGCGAGATCGGCGCCCGCGAGACCACGGGCGACCTGAAGATCGCCAAGGTCTCCATCGTCGGCGTCGGCATGCGTTCGCACGCCGGTGTTGCCAGCCGCATGTTCGAAGCACTGGCCAAGGAAAGCATCAACATCCAGATGATCTCCACCTCCGAGATCAAGGTCTCGGTGGTGATCGAGGAGAAGTACCTCGAGCTGGCGGTACGTGCCCTGCACACGGCGTTCGAGCTGGACGCGCCGTCGCGACAGAGTGAGTGAGGGACTGCCTCCAGGGGCGCGGCTTGCCGCGCCCTTCGTGTTTCTGGCCGTCAGTGGCGCTTCGTCGCCCATGGCGGCCATGTTTCGGCCGCGGCGAACACCCCAACGAGGGTAGGCCAAGGCCACAGCGTCAAAGACTGTTATCCCTGAAATGATTTGCGTGAGGAAAGCGTATGTTGATTTTGACTCGTCGGTGCGCCGAGAGCTTGATCATTGGCGATGGTGAGATCACCGTGACCGTCCTGGGTGTCAAAGGCAACCAGGTCCGTATCGGGGTCAGCGCACCCAAGGAAGTCGCCGTGCACCGTGAAGAAATCTACCTGAGAATCAAGAACGAGAAAGACGAAGAACCAACCCTTTAATTTTTCTCAGGTTTTTTTAAAAAAAGGGTTTGCAAACGGGGAGGGGTCTGGTTATTATACGCCCCGTGTTGCGGTGAGGTGGCCGAGTGGCCGAAGGCGCTCCCCTGCTAAGGGAGTATACCTCATAAGGGTATCGGGGGTTCGAATCCCCCCCTCACCGCCATTATTCGTGTAGGGCGCTTTATGCAGGCAAACATTCAAGTCGTTGATGTATAACGAAAAAATGATTGCTAAAAATGCAAAGCGACCTATAATGCGCGGCAAGACACGGACCCATAGCTCAGCTGGATAGAGTACTCGGCTACGAACCGAGCGGTCAGAGGTTCGAATCCTCTTGGGTCCGCCATACAATGAAACTGGTCTGCCAGTCAGGCTAGCGTCATTATTACCAGTGGTAATCTGGTCTAAAACTACCGATCTGGACCCATAGCTCAGCTGGATAGAGTACTCGGCTACGAACCGAGCGGTCAGAGGTTCGAATCCTCTTGGGTCCGCCATACAAGATGATGCTGGTCGCTTGCCGATCAGCGTGATCCCACCAGTGGTAATCTGGTCTAAAACTACCGTACCGGACCCATAGCTCAGCTGGATAGAGTACTCGGCTACGAACCGAGCGGTCAGAGGTTCGAATCCTCTTGGGTCCGCCACATCCTGAAAAGCCCGCGCTTGTCGCGGGCTTTTTGCTGTCTGCGAAAAAACGCCTGCAGGCTGTGCAGGTGCCTCTCCTGCTGTCTTCTTCCTGCGCTGTATGTCATGTCGACTGACAGGGTCGATGGCACTGATTGACGTCGCCCCGGTCAGATCACTGACACGCAAACGGTTGTTTTCACCAAAAATTTAGGCGATCTGACTGTGCAGTCCGTGTATGATGCGCCCGTCAGCCCCGCCGGGGCTTGTGGACTCCCACCATGGACTTACCCAGTCGTTACTCAATAGCCCGTTTCACCAAGCTGAATTCGTCAGATTGATTCTCCCGGCGTGCCCCGCTGCTGGGAGCGGAGTACGCCTATGACCGAAGTAGAAGTCAAGAAAGCGCAGGAGAGCCTGCAGGACCGTCTGGCCCAGGTGGTCGAGTTGCTGCAGCGCCAGCGCGTCGTCGAAGACCTGACTCATCGCCAGGAAGGCCACCATCAGGATCGGGTGGAACACCTCGTCCACCGGCAGAATCTCGTTGAATTGCAACGCAAGCTCGATGACCTGCACCCCGCCGACATTGCCTATATCCTTGAAGCGCTGCCGCTGGAAGACCGTCTGACGGTCTGGCAACTGGTGCGCTCGGACCGCGACGGCGACATTCTGCTCGAAGTCTCGGATGCGGTACGTGAAACCCTGATCGCGGACATGGACAACCATGAGCTGCTGGCTGCCGCCCGCGAGATGGACGCCGACGAACTCGCTGACCTGGCCGCCGAGCTGCCGCGAGACGTTGTCCACGAGTTGATGGAAACCCTCGATGCGCAGCAGCGTGAGCGTGTGCGTTCGGCACTGAGCTACGAAGAGGACCAGGTCGGTGCGCTGATGGACTTCGAGATGGTGACGATCCGCGAGGATGTCAGCCTCGAGGTGGTGCTGCGGTACCTGCGTCGCCTCAAGGAGCTGCCCGGTCACACCGACAAGCTGTTCGTCGTCGATCATGGTGGTATCTTGCGCGGCGTCTTGCCGATCAAGCGGCTGTTGGTCACCGATCCCGAGCGTCAGGTGTCGGACGTCATGGCCAGCGATCCGGTCAGTTTCGTGCCGGACGAAGACGCCTACGAGGCAGCCCAGGCGTTCGAGCGCTACGACTTGGTCTCGGCGCCGGTGGTGGACAAGAACGGACGCTTGATTGGCCGATTGACCATCGATGAAATGGTCGACCTGATCCGTGAGGAGAGCGAGAGTGAAGTGCTCAACATGGCCGGTCTGCGCGAAGAAGAAGACATCTTCGCTTCGGTCTGGCGCTCGTTGCGCAACCGCTGGGCCTGGTTGGCGATCAACTTGATCACTGCATTCGTCGCCTCGCGGGTCATCGGCCTGTTCGAAGGCTCGATCGAGAAGTTGGTGGCCCTGGCAGCGTTGATGCCGATCGTGGCCGGCATCGGCGGCAACTCGGGCAACCAGACCATCACCATGATCGTGCGCGCCATGGCGCTCGACCAGGTCGCGCCGGGCAACACGCGGCGCTTGATGCGTAAAGAGCTGGCGGTCTCCCTGATCAACGGCCTGGTCTGGGGTGGCGTGATCGGTGTGGTCGCTTTCGCGCTGTATGGCAGCTGGTCGCTGGGTGTGGTCATGACGGCCGCCATGACGCTCAACCTGTTGTTGGCGGCGCTCATGGGCGTCCTGATTCCGATGACCCTGGTACGCCTGGGACGGGACCCGGCAATGGGGTCGAGCGTGATGATCACGGCGGTGACCGACAGCGGCGGGTTCTTCATTTTCCTGGGCTTGGCCACGGTCTTCCTGCTCTGACGGACAGGTACAAAAAAAGCCAGCATCTGCTGGCTTTTTTGTGGGGCAGGGTCGTAGAGGATCAGGACGCTTCGGCGGCCATCTCGGCATCGTGAGCGATGAGTGAGACCAGGGCATTCTGTTGGCGGTGGGAGAGCTGACGGAAGCGTTGCAGCAGCTCGCGCTCGTGCAAGGAAAGCTCGGGGCTGTCCAGGCGCATGCTCAGCTCGTCACCCAGGGCACCCTCTTGGATAAGGCTCTGTTCCAGGCGGGCGATGATTTCCGAGTTCATGCTGCGATGGTGATTGCGCGCCACTTCGGCAATGCGCTCGCGCATCCCGTCTGGCAGGCGTACGACAAACTTGTCTGCAGTGCGGCTCGAGTAGATAGCCTGTTTCATTGGGCGCATAGTATTGACCGGATTTTCTAGTTCAAGGGGGAAGCGGTTCTCGAAATGGGCCGCGCGGTGGGAGTACGACAGCGCGGACGACAAAACGTTCAACCGTGGCTGTTGCGAGCCGCTTATCTTGCCTCAAGGTCGCCGTTTCCCTGGCGTCAAATCTGTGACAAATAGTGAGCCGGGTACAGGCTCTTTGCCAGTACCAATTATCAGAAATGCGGACTGGTTTGAAAAGTGAGCGATTTTTTAAGGTCTGCGTCAAAGCGTCAGGCAACTGCCGTCAGAAAAGCAGAGGTGCCGCCTGGCGTGCGGACATGGCTGCCTGACGATCCCGTTCGACCCGTGGAGTGACCATGCTGGATCCTGTGATCGATGTGCCGCCTGTTTCTTCTGGAACACTCATTTATCTGGTCGGGCCTTCCGGGTCGGGCAAGGACTCGCTCATCGAAGCCGTCGAGCCTCATCTGGTTCGCCTGGGCGTGCGTCGTGCCCGACGTGTGATCACGCGCTCTGCCGAAGCTCAAGGCGAGCAAGCCACGGGCGTGAGCCGTGAAACGTTCGACCAATACGTTCGCCAAGGCGCATTTGCCTTGCACTGGCAAGCCAATGGCCTGGCATACGGAATTCCGGCGTGTATCGACACGTGGCTGATGCAGGGGCACAGCGTACTGGTCAACGGTTCGCGTGCGCATCAGCCAGACGCCTTGCAGCGTTATCCAGACATGGTGACGGTACAGTTGCAGGTGTCGCAGGACGTGTTGCGTCGACGTCTCGAGGCAAGAGGGCGGGAATCAGGCGAGGAAATCGAGCAGCGGCTGGCGCGCAGTGCGGCACTGGAGCCCTTGAAAGCAGGGGCCGTCCATCTACTGGACAACTCGGGCTGTCTGCAAGACACGGTGGATGCGTTGGTAGTGTTGCTAAAGGACCTGGGTATTACACATTAAGGCTGAAGCGTTCAGAAGGTCACCCGATCGGACGCTTGCGTCTGGATGACGGGCGAGCCTTCGCCCATGACCGCTTGACGCATGCCTTGACCGACAGGGTAGTCGAGCCCTGCCACGTGAGCCGGCTGACTGTCGACGACACCCAGGGCAACGACACAGGTCAGGGCCAGGGTGTTGAGTGCGATCAGAAGACGGGTCATGGCGAACTCCTTCAGGTGATGAGTAGCAGGCATCTAGGTGTTGCAGACACCGTGCCAACTCTTCACATGACGTCTGGCCCAATGAATCTGGCATCTGGATGGAACTTTTCCAACGGTGCCGATTGCACTTTGCATTCTGCACGGCCGGACCTCGTGCAAAATGCCCGGATGCCCGAAGCATTTGTCTGACAGACTGCGCAGAGACGGCTGACGGTGCCAGCTTCAGGGGGTGGCGTAGCATGGATGCCAAGGTTGCAGCATGAGCGGCCAGCTCGAAATCACCGATTCATTCTTGCCAAGGCAGTACGAAACACGCATTATTCGCGACCGATGGCGCCCTCGGTGCCATCGTCGTCAGCGCCGCGAGGTCATGCTGGACAAGTCCCTGTAGTTTAATGGATAGAACGGCCCCCTCCTAAGGGGTCGGTGCAGGTTCGATTCCTGCCGGGGACGCCATGGCCTGAACGCTCGACATCACACCCTCCTGCGTTCTGCATGCCCTCGCATGTTCGTTGTCGATCCAATCGCACGCTTGCCTTCCCTCCCGGTCCGAAGAACACACTCTTCGCACTGAGGCACCGCTATGGCCATTTCTGTCACCAAGCTGACCGGCGAGCACATCCCGGCGCATCTGCGACGACCCAACCTAACCGAACTGTTCGCCGTGACCGACGACGACGGCAAGGTGTATCACCTCGAAGACGATGTCGAGGCCGCGCGTCTGGCCGTGCAATTGAGTGATGAGGCCAGGCAGGATGAGCCCGCGCCAAAAGACAAGTGAGCAGGAACAACCTGTAGGCCAGCGGTATCCGCGTACCCCCGACGGCCGCTACTTCGTGGTCAAGCAACAGTTATGGCGCTGCACCAACCCTGATCTGCCGGAGGCGCAACGGCAGGCGCTGGTCAGCGAGTTGATGACGGCGCGGCGTGAGGTCAAGCAGGCCAAGCAGCTGGATGACGCTGAACGTTTGCGCCAGGCCCGGGCACGCGTGGACACTGCCAAGGTGGCGTTGGGAGAGCGCGGGCCGGTGTGGTGGGACGATGGCGCACCGGATTTCAATCGGCGCAAGGTGGCGCAGACGCCTTATGCGGAGTGGTTCGAGGCGCAGCCGGGAGAGGGGTGAGGTGCACGCTGGAGCGTGTCTGATCCTGATAGGCAAAATGCAGGAAAGGCATGGCTGATTTTGTGGGCCTTGCAGGCCCAATCGCGGCCGGTCCGGCGCCCCGGCTGGGGCCGTTCCTACGCCCGCCGCGTGGGCCGCAAAGCGGCCCCAAAATCGCAAAGTCGATACACAACCCGAAACTTTCCAGACTCGCCTTATCCAACGCCACTTGCCACTTGCCACTTGCCACTTGCCACTTGCCACTTGCCACTTGCCACTTGCCACGTCACACATGCAACGCATGCCCCAACGCCCTCAAGGCTGCCTCCTGCACCGCTTCCCCCAACGTCGGATGCGCATGGATCGTGCCTGCCACGTCCTCCAGCCGTGCGCCCATCTCCAGGGACTGCGCGAACGCCGTCGACAGCTCGGAAACCCCCACCCCTACCGCCTGCCAGCCCAGGATCAGGTGATTGTCCCGTCGCGCCACCACCCGCACGAAGCCACGCTTGGATTCCAGGGTCATCGCCCGACCATTGGCGGCGAACGGGAACTGGGCCGTCAGGCAGTCCATGCCCTGTTCATGCGCCTGGTCCGGGGTCAGGCCGGCCACCACCACTTCCGGGTCGGTGAAACACACGGCCGGGATGGCGCGTGGGTCGAAACGCCGTCGCTGGCCGGCGATCGACTCGGCGACCCGTTCGCCCTGGGCCATGGCCCGGTGCGCCAGCATCGGTTCACCGGTCACGTCACCGATCGCCCAGACGTTGCGCATGCTGGTCTGGCAGCGCTCGTCCACGGCAATCGCCGTGCCGTGCATGGCCAGGCCCAGCCCTTCGAGGCCGAACCCCTGGGTCCGGGGCTTGCGCCCGACGGCCACCAGGATGCGATCGCCTTCCAGTTCGAGCAGTCGACCCTCAGGATCACGCACCTGCAGACGATTCTGTTCGGGATCATGCCCCTCTACGGTATGTCCCAGGTACAGAGCGATGCCTAATTGCCGAGCGGCCTCGGCCACCGGTTGAGCAAGCTCGGCATCGTAGGCTGGCAAGACCTGCGCACGTGACTCGACCACGCTGACCGCGACCCCGAGCTTGCGGTAGGCGATGCCCAGTTCCAAACCGATGTACCCGGCCCCGACCACGATCAGGTGGCGCGGCAAGGTCTGTGGCGCCAGGGCTTCGGTGGAGGACACGACGGCGCCGCCTAAGGGCAGCATCGGCAGTTCGACGCTGCTGGAGCCGGTGGCGAGAAGCAGGTGCTCGCAGCGAATGCGTCGGCCGTCGACCTCGACCTGTTTGCCATCGAGCAGTCGCGCCCACCCGTGGATCACGGTGACGCCGTGCTTTTTCAGCAACGCCGCCACGCCCGTGGTCAGTCGGTCGACGATGCCGTCCTTCCATGCCACGCTGCGGGTGATGTCCAGGCGCGGCGTGGACACGCTGATGCCCAGCTCGGCGTGCTCGGCATGCCGGCAGGCCTGGTGAAACTGTTCGGCCACATGAATCAGGGCCTTGGACGGGATGCAGCCTACGTTCAGGCAGGTACCGCCCAGCGCGCTGCCCTCAATCAGGACGGTGGCGATGCCGAGCTGCGCGGCGCGAATCGCCGCCACGTAGCCACCGGGGCCACCGCCGAGGATCAGCAGTTGGGTATCGAGCATGTCAGGCATCGGTCACTCCACGAACAGGCAGGCAGGTTGCTCGAGCAGGCCACGCACGGCCTGGATGAAGCGGGCGGCGTCCATGCCGTCGACCACGCGGTGGTCGAAGGAGCTGGACAGGTTCATCAGGGTGCGGACCACGATCTGCCCGTCGATCACCACCGGTCGCTGGACCATGCGGTTGACGCCGACGATGGCCACCTCCGGGACGTTGATCACCGGCGTGCTGGCGATACCGCCCAGGGCGCCAAGGCTGGTCAGGGTGATGGTGGAACCGGACAGCATTTCACGGCTGGCCTTGCCCTGACGCGCAACCTGGGCCAGGCGGACGATCTCGGCCGCGTTGTCCCACAGTCCGCCGGCTTCGGCATGGCGCAGCACGGGCACCATCAGGCCATTGTCGCCCTGGGTGGCGATACCCACGTGCACGGCGCCGTGCTGGGTAATCACCTGAGCCTGGTCATCGTAGGTGGCATTGATCTGCGGGAAGTCGCGCAGCGCCACGACCAGCGCGCGCACCAGCAACGGCAGCAGGGTCAGCTTGCCGCGGCGTTCGCCCCAGGTGTCGTTGAGCTGTTTGCGCAGCGCCTCCAGGGCCGTCACGTCGACCTCCTCGACGTAGCTGAAGTGCGCGACCCGGCGCTTGGCGTCCTGCATGCGCTCGGCGATCTTGCGCCGCAGCCCGATCACTGGGATCTGGCGGCTGTCGGTGCGCGGCGCCGGGCCGGCGTGCCCGGGCGCCAGCGTGGCGGGGCGTTGCAGGAAGCCGTCGAGGTCTTCGTGCAGGATGCGTCCGGCAGGCCCGCTGCCGTGCACGTAACGCAGCTCGATCCCGGCATCCAGGGCACGTTTGCGCACGGCAGGCGAGGCGAGCGGTTTTTCGCCAGCCAGGCCCCGTCTCACGACAGGTTTGGCGTCAGGCACCTCATGGGTCGGCGCAGGCGCAGCGGCAGCTGGCTGGGCAGGAGCAGGTGTGGAAGCAGCGGACAGGGGTTCGGCGAGCGCAGGCGTTGCGGGGGCAGCCGCTTGCGCGCGAGGCGTGTCCGTCGCATTGCCCACGCCTTCGATCTCGATGCGAATCAACTCGCTGCCGACCGCCATGACTTCCCCCGGCGTGCCGCCCAGGGCCAGGACCTTGCCCGCCACGGGCGACGGGATCTCCACGGTGGCCTTGTCGGTCATGACGTCGGCCACCACCTGGTCCTCGCCGATCACATCGCCGACCTTGACGAACCATTCCACCAGCTCGACCTGGGCGATGCCTTCGCCGATGTCCGGCATCTTGATGACGTGCGTGCCCATTCAGACCTCCATGACCCGTTTCAAGGCGGCGCCCACGCGGGCAGGGCCGGGGAAGTAGGCCCACTCCTGTGCGTGGGGATAAGGGGTGTCCCAGCCGGTGACGCGTTCGATGGGCGCCTCCAGGTGGTGGAAGCAATGCTCCTGGACCAAGGCCACCAGTTCAGCGCCGAAGCCACAGGTGCGGGTGGCCTCGTGCACGATCACGCAGCGGCCGGTCTTCTTCACCGACGCGACCAGGGTGTCGAGGTCGAGCGGCCAGAGGCTGCGCAGGTCGATCACCTCGGCGTCCACGCCACTTTCCTCGGCCGCGACCTGGGCTACGTAGACGGTGGTGCCGTAGGTGATCACCGTGACCTCGTCGCCCGGGCGGACGATCACCGCCTTGTCCAGCGGCACCTGGTAGTAGCCTTCCGGGACTGCGCTCTGCGGGTGCTTGGACCAGGGCGTCACCGGCCGGTCGTGGTGGCCGTCGAACGGCCCGTTGTACAGGCGCTTGGGCTCGAGGAAGATCACCGGGTCGTCGCACTCGATCGAGGCGATCAGCAAGCCCTTGGCGTCATAGGGATTGGACGGCATCACCGTGCGCAGGCCGCAGACCTGGGTGAACATCGCTTCCGGGCTCTGGCTGTGGGTCTGCCCGCCATAGATGCCGCCCCCGCAGGGCATGCGCAGGGTCAGCGGCGAGATGAACTGGCCGGCGGAGCGGTAACGCAGCCGCGCCATCTCCGAGACGATCTGGTCGGACGCCGGGTAGAAGTAGTCGGCGAACTGGATTTCCACCACCGGGCGCAGCCCGTAGGCACCCATGCCCACGGCGGTGCCGACGATGCCGCTTTCAGAGATCGGGGCGTCGAACACCCGCGATGACCCGTACTTGGTCTGCAGGCCCTCGGTGCAGCGGAACACCCCACCGAAATAGCCCACGTCCTGGCCGTAGATCACCACGTCGTCATCGCGTTCGAGCATGAGGTCCATGGCCGAGCGCAGGGCTTGGATCATGGTCATGTCGCGGGTGCGCACGGCGGTGTCGAGGTCGATGCCACTGTTGCAGTCGTTCATCGTCAAACCCCCATCTGCTGGCGCTGACGGCGCAGGTGTTCGGGCATCTCTTTGTAGACGTCCTCGAACATCGATGCGGCGCTGGGAATGTGGCCATTGGCAAGGGTGCCATGGCGTTCGGCTTCCTTCTGTGCGGTGATCACTTCGGCTTCGAGTTCGGCACTGACCGCCTCGTGCTCTTCGCTCGACCACAGGCCCTGGGCTTCGAGGTGCTGGCGCAGGCGCGCGATCGGGTCGCCCAGCGGGAAGTGGCGCCAATCGTCGGCAGGGCGGTACTTGGACGGGTCGTCGGAGGTGGAGTGCGGGCCGGCGCGGTAGGTCACCCATTCGATCAGCGTCGGGCCATGGCCGCGGCGCGCACGCTCGGTGGCCCAGCACGAGGCGGCATAGACCGCCAGGAAGTCGTTGCCGTCCACCCGCAGCGAAGCGATGCCGCAGCCCACGCCACGGCCAGCGAAGGTCGTCGCCTCGCCCCCGGCGATGGCCTGGAAGGTGGAGATCGCCCATTGGTTGTTGACCACGTTGAGGATCACCGGCGCACGGTAGACGTGGGCGAAGGTCAGGGCAGTGTGGAAGTCGGACTCGGCGGTGGCACCGTCGCCGATCCAGGCCGAGGCGATCCGCGTGTCGCCCTTGATCGCCGAGGCCATGGCCCAGCCGACCGCCTGGACGAACTGCGTGGCCAGGTTGCCACTGATGGTGAAGAAGCCGGCGTCGCGTACCGAATACATGATCGGCAGCTGACGGCCCTTGAGCGGGTCGCGCTCGTTGGACAGTAGCTGGCAGATCATCTCCACCAGCGACACGTCGCGTGCCATCAGAATGCTCTGCTGGCGGTAGGTGGGAAAGCACATGTCGTCACGGTTCAACGCCAGCGCCTGGGCCGTGCCGATGGCTTCCTCGCCCAGGCTCTGCATGTAGAAGGACATCTTCTTCTGCCGCTGGGCCACCACCATGCGGTTGTCGAAGATCCGCGTCTTGAGCATGGCGCGCAAGCCCTGGCGCAGGATCTGCGGCGCGATGCCCTCGGCCCACGGGCCGAGCGCGTTGCCCTGGCCGTCGAGCACGCGGATCAGCCCATGGCTGAGGTCGGCGGTGTCGGCCGGCTCGACGTCGATCGGAGGTTTGCGGACCTGGCCTGCGTCGTTCAGGCGCAGGTAGGAGAAATCGGTCTGGCAGCCGGGCCGGCCCGTAGGCTCAGGCACGTGCAGGCGCAGCGGTGCGTACTCGTTCATGCTGTCCACGCTCGCTCGAGATTATTGTTGTGAGCTTCGAAGTCGTGCTGGCCTGCCGGCAGGTACGAGGCAGGTCTTGGTCACTTCAATGATAGGAGCAGTCGGAAAGAATATTTCTCTGATGTGCGTTGCCTTTGTCTCGTGCAACGGATAAATATTCTGCATAACCACAAGAACAAGGTGAGTTTCTCTGATGCGAAAACTCGATCGCACCGACATCGGCATTCTCAACCAGCTGCAGGAGAACGCCCGGATTACCAATGCCGACCTGGCGCGCGCCGTGAACCTGTCGCCGACCCCCTGTTTCAACCGGGTCAAGGCCATGGAGCAGGCCGGCGTGATTCGTCAGCAAGTCACCTTGTTGGCGCCCGATGTGCTGGGGCTGGACGTCAACGTGTTCATTCACGTGAGTCTGGAAAAGCAGGTCGAGCAGTCGCTGCACCGCTTCGAGGAAGAAATCGCCGAGCGGCCCGAAGTCATGGAGTGCTACCTGATGACCGGCGACCCGGATTACCTGCTGCGGGTGCTGCTGCCCAGCATCCAGGCGCTGGAGCGATTCCTCGACTATCTGACACGCCTGCCGGGCGTGGCCAACATCCGTTCCAGCTTCGCGCTCAAGCAGGTGCGCTACAAGACCGCGCTGCCGTTGCCCAGCAACGGCCTGAACATTCGTGAGTGACGGCCTGGGTCGCTCTCTGACGATGAGGCATTGCCCATTGGCCCGGGAACTGTTGCGCGAGGCGTTCATCGAACGTGTGTTCATGTGCGGCGTGATGCTGGCGTAAGCCGTTCGCGAGGCAGGCGTCCAATCATGCTTTTTGACCGGGCCGGGCCTGCGACATTCGGCATCAGCCCCTATGCTTTTGGCTTGCCGCTTGCCGCTTGCCGCTTGCCGCTTGCGCCCCGACCACTCGTTTTCTTTCACCTGCACCAAGGAGCCTACGGGACGCCGATGCGACAGATCTGGAAGTCATTTCGCTCGCTGTATTTCGCTGCCCTGATGATGCTGATCGGTTCTGGCCTGCTCAGCACCTACCTGGCCCTGCGCCTGGCTGCCGAGCAGGTCGACAGCCTGTGGGTCGGTGCGCTGATGGCCGCCAACTACTTCGGCCTGGCGGTCGGGGGCAAGATCGGTCACCGGCTGATCGCCCGTGTCGGGCATATCCGCGCCTATGCGACCTGCGCCGGCATCGTCGGCGCCGCCGTGCTCGGGCACGGCATGACCGACTGGCTGCCGGCCTGGGTCGGGCTGCGCATGATCGTCGGCATGGGCATGATGTGCCAGTACATGGTGCTGGAGAGCTGGCTCAACGAACAGGCCGACGCCAAACAGCGCGGGGCCGTGTTCAGCGGGTACATGATCTTCTCCTACCTGGGGCTGGTGCTCGGCCAGCTGATTCTGGTCGTGCACCCTGAGCTGGGCCCGGAACTGCTGATGCTGGTGGCGATGTGCTTCGCCTTGTGCCTGGTGCCGGTGGCCATGACCCGCCGCATTCACCCGGCTCCGCTGCGACCGGCGCCGATGGAGCCGCGTTTCTTCATCAAGCGTGTACCGCAGTCGTTGAGCACCGTGCTTGGCGCGGGGCTGATCGTCGGGTCGTTCTACGGTCTGGCGCCGGTGTATGCGGCAGGGCAGGGGCTGAGTACCGAACAGGTCGGTCTGTTCATGGGCTTTTGCATCTTCGCCGGGTTGGTGGTGCAGTGGCCTTTGGGCTGGTTGTCCGACCGTTATGACCGGGCCGTGCTGATCCGTGCCGTTGCCATTGGCCTGGCGATCAGTTCACTGCCGCTGGCAGTGATGCCGGGCGTGCCCCTGGAGCTGCTATTCGGCATCGGTTTCCTGATCTCGTTGCTGCAGTTCTGCCTCTATCCGTTGGCGGTGGCGTTCTCCAATGACCATGTCGAAAGCGAACGCCGCGTCTCGTTGACGGCCATGCTGCTGGTGACCTACGGCGTCGGTGCCAGCATCGGCCCCTTGGTGGCCGGTGTGCTGATGAAGTTGCTGGGCCCGCAGATGCTGTATGCCTTCTTCGTGTTCTTCGCGCTGGTGCTGGTCTGGCGGATTAGCCCGAAAGCGGTGACCGGGCTGCATCAGGTCGACGATGCGCCGTTGCACCACGTGGCCATGCCCGCAGCCGGCTCGCCGCTGTCGGCTGCGCTGGACCCACGGGTAGACGAGCAGGTGGTGCACGACGTGATGCAGGCGCCGGTGGCGGCGGAAGACACCGAGGAGGAGTACCCGCAACAGGGGGGCGTGCCGGAGACAGAGGTCGTCGAGGAGGAGCCGCGCAAGTAAGGATTGCAGGTCAGCGGGTGCTGTTTTTGCTCGACTGATGCTGCACCACAGTGCGGGATGTTGTGGGCCCGTCGGGCCCAATCGCGGCCGGTCCGGCGCCCCGGCAGGGGCCGCTCCTTGTATCTCGACTTTTGCCTCCTTGCAGGCCAAAGTTCTCGACTGATCATCGAGGGAAGGCCATGAAGCAGAGCCGCTCCTGGGGCATCGAGCCCGCATTGTAGATATGCTCGGGC
>NZ_JAAMQJ010000004.1 GCF_013523125.1 Pseudomonas entomophila
GCTCGCAGCGAGGCGCCTTGCATACGCATGATCATTAGCGTTACGCGCTCTTCGATGGTCAAGTGGGTGTAGTGAGTAGTCATGCAGCACCTTACCTCGGGTGTTGCACTTGGTCACTGAGACCGCCAGGTCTGACAAGGTAGCGAAACAAGAAGGTTGGAATAAATGAACAGGTTGTTTAAAACGCAGCGTGTGATTTTTCTTCCACACATGAGCGGTCGCTTTTTGCGCCTGCACCTAAATTTTTAGGCGAGTTTTAATTTTTTGAGGGGATACCCCGTCTGTGACGTAGGGCGTCCAGTGCCGATTGGCGAACTAGGCATTGCCTATTTGAGTGGCGTTGGACTGTGCGCTGTCCAAGCAGGGAGCGAGGGCATACTCGCTATGTGTACCGGAATGGGTATGCGCAGCGCCGCGCGAGGCGGCCTGCTAGATAAATGATGCGTGTGTCTCTTGGCAGAATGTAACCGGGCAGCGCAGCAAGCGCTTGCGTCCTCGCATTGAAAGCCACCCGGTTCTTCTAACAGTTACAGAAACTGCTCGGCATAGTGACAAGCCACCTGCCGCTGATCCACCGTGCGCAGCGCCGGCACCTCGGCAATGCAGCGTTGCGTGGCGTAGGGACAGCGTTTGTGGAAGGTGCACCCCGACGGTGGGTTCAGCGGGTTGGGCAGCTCGCCGGCGATGCGGATCTTCGGCTTGCTCGGGTCCGGATGGATCGACGGGGTGGCCGACAGCAACGCCTGGGTGTACGGGTGCAGGGACTTGTCGTAGATCCGCTGCTTCTCGCCCATCTCGACCGGGGCACCCAGGTACATCACCAGCACGTCATCGGCCACATGGCGGACCACCGCCAGGTTGTGCGAGATGAATACGTAGGCCGTGTGGTACTCACGCTGCAAATCCATGAACAGGTTGAGCACCTGGGCCTGGATCGACACGTCCAGCGCCGAGGTCGGCTCGTCGGCCACCAGGACCTTGGGCTGCAGCATCATCGCCCGGGCCAGGGCGATGCGTTGGCGCTGGCCGCCGGAGAACATGTGCGGGTAGCGCTGATAGTGCTCGGGGCGCAGGCCGACCTGCTCCATCATGCGCTGCACGCGCTCACGGCGCTCGGCCTTGCTCAGCGAGGTGTTGATCAGCAGGGGCTCGGCCAGCTGGTCGCCGATCTTCTGCCGTGGGTTCAGCGAGGCGTAAGGGCTCTGGAACACCATCTGCACATCGCGGCGCAGCTGCTTGCGCTCGGCCTTGTCGGCGCCCTTGACCTCCAGGCCGTCGATCTGCAGCGAGCCGGACGTGGGTTCTTCGATCAGCGTCAGGGCGCGGGCCAGGGTCGACTTGCCGCAGCCGGATTCGCCGACCACGGCCAGGGTCTTGCCGGCTTCCAGTTCGAACGACACCCCGTTGAGCGCGCGCACGTGCGCCGAACCCTTGAACAGGCCACGGGACACTTCGTAATGGCGCGTCAGGTCACGCGCGGTCAGGACCACGGTCATCACGCCACCTCCTGGTTGAGCGGGTAGAAGCAGCGCGCCAGGCTCTGCGCCTTGGGGTCGAGCGCCGGTCGCTGCTGGCGGCAGTTGTCGCGCACATAGGGGCAACGTGGCGAGAGCAGGCAGCCGCTGGGCCGGTCGTAGCGTCCGGGCACGATGCCGGGCAGGGTGGCCAGGCGTTCGGCACCGAGGCTGTGCTCGGGAATCGCCGCCAGCAGCGCTTCGGTGTAGGGGTGAGCCGGTACGTCGAACAGCTCCGGCACCTGCCCGACTTCGACCGCTTGCCCGGCGTACATCACGCACACCCGCCTGGCCGTCTCGGCGACCACGGCCAGGTCATGGGTGATGAGGATCAGCGCCATGTCCTGGGCCTGCTGCAGGTTCACCAGCAGTTCCATGATCTGCGCCTGGATGGTCACGTCCAGCGCCGTGGTCGGTTCGTCGGCGATCAGCAGGCGGGGTTCGCCGGCGATGGCCATGGCGATGGCCACGCGCTGGCTCATGCCGCCCGACAATTGATGGGGATAGGCATCGAGGCGGCTTTCGGCGGCGGGGATCTCGACCTTCTGCAACAGCTCCAGGGCCCGCTGCCGAGCCGCCCGGCCCTTGAGGCCCAGGTGCTGGCGCAGCACTTCCTCGATCTGGAAGCCCACGGTGTAGCTGGGGTTGAGCGCGGTCATCGGGTCCTGGAAGATCATGGCGATGTCCTTGCCGATGATCTTGCGTCGCTGCCTGGCGCTCAGGCCGAGCATGTCCACGCCATCGAAGCGCAGGGTGTCGGCGGTGATGCGCCCGGGCGCGTCGATCAGCCCCATCAGGGCCATCATGGTCACCGACTTGCCGGAGCCGGATTCGCCGACGATGGCCAGGATTTCACCGGCCGAGACGCTCAGGTCGAGGCCGTCGACCACGGGGGTAGCGTTGGCGTCGCCGAACCGCACCGCCAGGTTGTTGATCTGTAGAAGTGACATGGCGGGTTCCTCAGGCGGCATTCTTGAGTTTGGGGTCGAGCGCGTCACGCAGCCCGTCGCCCATCAGGTTGATCGCCAGCACGCTGAGCAGGATCGTCAGGCCCGGCAGGCTCACCACCCACCAGGCGCGTTCGATGTAGTCGCGCGCCGAGGCTAGCATGGTGCCCCATTCCGGGGTCGGCGGTTGCACGCCGAGCCCGAGAAAGCCCAGGGCCGCCGCGTCGAGGATCGCCGAGGAAAAGCTCAGCGTGGCCTGGACGATCAGCGGAGCCATGCAGTTGGGCAGCACGGTCACGAACATCAGCCGCGG
This sequence comes from Pseudomonas entomophila, assembly GCF_013523125.1. Classification (GTDB taxonomy): domain Bacteria; phylum Pseudomonadota; class Gammaproteobacteria; order Pseudomonadales; family Pseudomonadaceae; genus Aquipseudomonas; species Aquipseudomonas entomophila_B. Next base: position 2,775 of record NZ_JAAMQJ010000004.1, read on the forward strand.
CAGGCTGGCGCCGGCCAGGCGTGCGGCGGTGACATAGTCGCGGTTGAGCTCGCCCATCACCGCCGCGCGGGTCAGCCGCACGTAGGACGGCAGCGAGACGATGGCGATGGCGATCACCGTGTTGATCAGGCCAGGGCCGAGAATGGCCACCACGGCGACCGCCAGCAGCAGCGACGGCAGGGCCAGCATCACGTCCATCATGCGCATGATCGAGGGGCCGAGCAGGCGCGGGAAGAAGCCGGCCAGCAAGCCCATGAAGATACCCGGGATCAGCGACAGCACCACCGAGGACAGGCCGATCAGCAGCGACAGCCGGGCGCCATGGATCAGCCGCGAGAGCAGGTCGCGGCCCAGCTCGTCGGTGCCCAACAGGTACTGGAGATTGCCACCTTCGAGCCACGCCGGTGGCGTGAGCAGCGCGTCGCGGTACTGCTCGCTCGGGTCGTGAGGGGCGACCCAGGGCGCGAACAGCGCACAGAAGACGATCAGGCAGAGGAAGGCCAGGCCCATCACCGCGCCCTTGTTGCGCGAGAAGGCGTGCCAGAACTCCTTGAGCGGAGACGGGTAGAGCAGGCTCTGGTCGAGGCTGCCGTTCGGGGAAGTCGATGTTGCGTCGTTCACGACAGGATTCACCATGATCGGGCCTCAGCGCTGATGACGGATGCGGGGGTTGACCAGCCCGTAGAGGATGTCCACCACGAAGTTGACCAGGATCACCAGGCAGGCGATGAGCAGAATGCCGTTCTGGACCACGGGGTAGTCACGTGCGCCGATGGCCTCGATCAGCCACTTGCCGATCCCTGGCCAGGAAAAGATCGTCTCGGTCAGCACGGCCCCGGCGAGCAAGGCGCCGACTTGCAGGCCGAGCACGGTCAGCACCGGAATCAGCGCGTTGCGCAGGCCATGGATGAACACCACCCGCGCCGGCGACAGGCCCTTGGCGCGGGCGGTACGGATGTAGTCCTCGCGCAGCACCTCGAGCATGGACGAGCGGGTCATGCGCGCGATGACCGCCAGGGGAATGGTACCCAGCACGATCGCCGGCAGGATCAGGTGCATCAGGGCGTCCTTGAACGCGCCTTCCTCGTCGCTGAGCAAGGTGTCGATCAGCATCAGCCCGGTCTTGGGCTCGATGTCGTAGAGCAGGTCGATGCGCCCGGACACTGGGGTCCAGCCCAGGCTCACCGAGAAGAACATGATCAGGATCAGGCCCCACCAGAAGATCGGCATGGAGTAACCGGCCAGCGAGATGCCCATCACCCCATGGTCGAGCAGCGAACCACGCTTGAGCGCGGCGATCACCCCGGCCAGGATGCCGACCACCGCGGCGAACAGCAGGGCGGCGAGCGCCAGCTCCAGGGTGGCGGGGAACAGCGTGGTGAACTCGCTCCAGACGCTTTCGCGGGTGCGCAGCGATTCACCCAGGTCGCCCTGGGCCAGCTTGCCGATGTAGTCCAGGTACTGGACCGACAGGGGCTTGTCCAGGCCCAGGCGCTGCATGGCCTCGGCGTGCATCTGCGGGTCGACCCGGCGCTCGCCCATCATCACTTCCACCGGGTCACCGGGGATCAGGCGAATGAGGGCGAAGGTCAGCAGGGTGATACCGAAGAACGTCGGGATCAGCAGCCCGATGCGTCGGGCAATAAAACTCAACATGGTCGCACGTTACCTCGTCAGCCGATCAGGCGGTGCCGTCGGCTTCGTGAGCCGACGGTCGTGATTGTTCTACTTCACCAGGGTAGTGGCGAAGTTGTTGCTGGTCAGCGGGTTGACCTGGTAGCCCTCCACGTTGGCGCGCATGGCGGCGAACAGCTTGGGATGCGCCACCGCGAGCCATGGCTGGTGCTCATCGTACACCGCCAGGGCCTGGCTATAGAGTGTCGCGCGTTGCGGTTCGTTGCTCGTGCGACGCGCTTCGGTGATCAGGGCCTGGAAGCGGGCGTCGCACCAACGTGCATAATTCTCGCCGGACGCGGCCGCCTCGCAGCCGAGCAGCGGGGTGAGGAAGTTGTCCGGGTCGGCGTTGTCGCTGGCCCAGCCGGTGGCCACCAGGTCCGCCTCGCCGCGCTTGGCCCGGCGCAGCATCTCGGCCCACTCCATGACACGGATGTCCAGGTGCAGGCCGATGTCGGCCAGGTCGGCCTGGAGCATCTCGGCGGACAGCCGTGGGTTGGGGTTGGTCGCGCCGCCGCCGTTGCGGGTGAACAGGGTCAGGGTCGTGCCTTCCGGCACCCCGGCTTCCTTGAGCAGCGCACGGGCCGCCGCCAGGTCGCGGGGCGGGTGATGGTTGTCGGCGTTGTAGCCCAGCATGCTGGGCGGGTAGGGGTTGACCGCGACGAGGGCGTTGCCCTGGCCGAACAGCTGCGCGACATGGCGCTCGCGGTCGAACGCCAGGTTGAGGGCGCGGCGCACACGCACGTCGCTCAGGTAGCGGTGCTGGGTGTTGAGGGCGATGTAGCCGGTCACCAACGCATCGGTCTCGGCGACCTTGAGCGCCGGGTCGGCCTTGATCGCCGGGACGTCGTCCGGCTTGGGGTAGAGCGCGATCTGGCACTCGTTGGCGCGCAGCTTCTGCAGGCGCACGTTGTTGTCCGGAGTGATGGCGAAGATCAGTGCGTCGGCCGGCGGCTTGCCGCGGAAGTAGTCCGGGTTGGGTGCATAGCGGATCTGGGCGTCCTTGCGGTAGCGCTGGAAGATGAACGGGCCGGTGCCGACCGGCTGGCTGTTCAGGGCCCGGGTGTTGCCGCTCGCCAGCAACTGGTCGGCGTACTCGGCCGAATAGATCGAGGCGAAGGCCATGGCCAGGTCGCGCAGGAAGGGCGCCTCGGGCCGGGTCAGGGTGAACACCACCGTGTGCGCGTCGGTCTTGTCCACCGAGCGGATCAGCTCGCGCAACGCCATGCTTTCGAAGTACGGGTAGCCGACGCTGGTCTTGTCGTGCCACGGATGAGCGGGGTCGAGCTGGCGCCTGAAGCTCCACAGCACGTCGTCGGCAGTGAGCTCGCGCGTCGGGGTGAAGTAGGCGGTGTGGTGGAATTTGACGCCCCGGCGCAGGTGGAAGGTGTAGGTCAGCCCGTCCGGGCTGATCTCCCAGCGTTCGGCCAGCGCAGGCTGGATGTCGGTGGTGCCGGGGGCGAAGGCGACCAGGCGATCGAACACGGTTTGGGCCACCGCATCGGCGGTCACCGCTGTGGTGTACTGGACCATGTCGAAGCCTTCCGGGCTGGCCTCGGTGCAGACCACCAGCGGCTTGGCGGCCAGGCTGCCGGCCATGCCCAGGGCTGCGGTCGCCAGGACGATCCGGCGCAGGGATGCATTCATGAGAAACCTCCAAGGGACGATGGACGTGGCCGTCACGCGGCACGTGCGGCGTGACGGCCCATGCTCACAGGATGTCGAAAGGAACCGTGGTCACCACGCGGAACTCGTCGAGGCTGCCATCGACCTGGGCCCGGCTGGCGCGATGCGCCGTGTAGGTCGCGCGTACCGTGGTGTTCTTCAGCGCGCCGGACTGTACGGCGTAGGTGGCGCCTACGCTCCACTCGGCGTGGTGCTCCCCGTCCAGACCCTTGACGTCATAGCCAGTGCCCTTGTAATGCGTACCGTCGATGCCCCAGCCGCGTGCGGTATAGGCGTTGAGCTTGAGCCCGGGCACGCCGTACGGCGCCATGTCCAGAACATAGGAAAGCTGCAGCGATTTCTCGTTCGGTCCGTTGTAGTCGGAGAACAGCGAATTGGCCAGGTAGATGCCGTTGCTCTCGTGCAGGTAGTCGAAGTACTCGTCGCCCAGCACCTGCTGCCAGGCCAGGCCGAAGGTGTGCGCCTGGTAGGCCAGCGAGAAATCCAGGCTGTAGGTGTCGTTGTCGATCGCGCCGAGCAGGCGACGCCCCTGGTCGACCGTCTTGTAGTACTTCAGGGTGGTGACCAGGCTCCAGTCGTCGCCATCGGTCAGCGAATGGCTGGCATCGACGTAGTACTGGTTCCAGAAGTCGTCGACCCGGGCGGCGAACAGGCTGGTGTTCAAGAAAGCGGAAGGGCGGTAGTTGACGCCCAGCAGGCTGACGCGATCGCTTTCGGCGCCGATGGCGGCGTACTCGCTGCGGAACGTGCTCAGGCTCTGCTCGGAGCGAGGCGAGACGCGGTCGAAGGTCCCCAGCTCGAACGACAGCTGCTCGAATTCGCTGCTGTTGAGGCTGACGCCCTGGAAGCTCGAGGGCAGCGCCCGGTTGCCCAGCGTGGCCAGGACCGGCGTGTCGATCGCCTGGCGGCCGGCGGTCAGGGTGGTGTTGGAGGCGCGCAGCTTCACGTTGGCCAGCCCGGCCTTGCTCCACTGGTCCAGCACCTCGCCGTTACGATGGGTCAGGGTACGGTTGTTGGGGCCGGCGACCCTGGCGCGCCCACGCTCCAGCGCCACGGCATTGTACAGCGCCGCTTCGACCGCCACGCCCACGGTGCCCCTGGTGAAGCCCGAGCTGTAGTCGAGTACCGTGCCCTGGACCCAATTGGTGCGCGAGTGCGTGTTCCGGCGGCTGCCGTCGTCCTGGGTGTAGCGCCACAGCGCGTCCCGCGACGAATGCTCGCGGGCGTACCAGTTGCGCGTGCTGCCGGACAGGTGGGAGTCGTCGAAGAAGCCACTGGCGCCCGCTTGTGCGCTGTCGGCCTTGAGGTCGAGCGTGAAGAATGCGGTGTCGTCCGCCTGGACCTGACCGATGCAGGCCCCCAGGCAGAGCACTGCCGCAGCGGAGAAAGAATGTCTCATGGTTCGAAGCTCCTTGGTGGTTCTCGTTATGTCCGGCCTGGACAGGCCGGGTGTGTCGCAGTGAAGCCATGGCGCCGACGGCGTCCTCCCCAGGACGCACCTTCCCCGCGAGGACGCTGCAGGCCCCCTGTGGCAGAAAAGGCTTACTCGAGGTCGACGCCGAAGAAATCGTTGCGCCCGAACGGGCTGACCTTGAACCCGTGAACCCGGGTGCTGAGCGGTTGATGGACCGTGGAGTGCGCGATGGGCGTGATCGGCACGTGCTGCTTGAGCAGGCGCTGGGCCTGCTGGTAGAGCGGTGTACGCTGCTGGCGCTCGGTGGCGCTGCGCGCCTGGGTGATCAGCGCGTCGTACCCGGCATCGCACCAGCGGGCATAGTTGTTGCTGCCAATGGCCGCGCAGCCGAAGAGGGTGCCGAGCCAGTTGTCCGGGTCGCCGTTGTCGCCCGTCCAGCCGACCAGTGCGATGTCGTGCTCGCCGTTTTTCAGGCGTTTGAGGTACTCGCCCCATTCGTAGCTGACGATGCGTACCTTGAGCCCGACCTTGGCCCAGTCGGCCTGGAGCATTTCGGCCATCAACCGGGCGTTGGGGTTGTAGGGGCGTTGCACGGGCATGGCCCACAGGGTGAATTCACGGTCCGGCATGATCCCGGCCTGTTCCAGCAGGGCCTTGGCCGTGGTTGGGGCGTAGGGCGCGTCCTGGATACGCTCGTCGTAGGACCACTGGGTCGGCGGCATGGCGTTGACCGCCACCTGGCCGGCGTTTTGGAACACCGCGTCGATGATCGCTGGCTTGTTCACGGCCATGTCCAGGGCGCGGCGCACCTGCACCTGGTCGAAGGGCGCACGCTGGGTGTTGTAGGCCAGGAAACCGAGGTTGAAGCCTGGCGCTTTCATCACCGTGACCCCGGAAGCCTGTGCCAGCGACGGCAGGTCCGCAGGGCGCGGATTGAGGGTGACCTGGCATTCGTTGCGCTTGAGCTTCTGCAGGCGTACCGCCGGGTCGACATTGATCGAGAACACCAGCTTGTCGACATTGCCTTGCCCGGCCTTCCAGTAATGAGGGTTGGCCTGGTAGCGGATCTGCGCGTCTTTCTGATAACGCTGGAACACGAACGGGCCGGTGCCGATCGGCTTGTGATTGAGGTCGCTGGGGCGGCCCGTGCGCAGCAACTGGTCGGCGTATTCGGCCGACAGGATCGAGGCGAAGTTCATGGCCAGGTTCTGCAGGAAGGCGGCGTCGACCTGAGCCAAGGTGAAGACCACCGTGTGTGGGTCGGTTTTCTCGACGCCGACGATGTTGCGGTCCAGGCCCATGCTGACGAAGTACGGAAACTCGGTGGGGTAGGCCTGGCGGAAGGGGTGCTGCTTGTCACGCATGCGCTCGAAGGTGAACAGCACATCGTCGGCGTCGAATGGTCGGCTGGGCGTGAAATACGGCGTCGTGTGCCAGTGCACGTCGTCACGCAGGTGGAAGGTGTAGCGCAGGCCGTCGGGCGAGACGTCCCAGCGCCGGGCCAGGGCGGGCTCGACGGCGGTGCCGCCGCGCTCGAACTCCACCAGGCGGTTGTAGATCGGTTGGGCCGCATCGCTGTCGGTGGCCGCCGTGTACTGCGCCATATCGAAACCGGCCGGGCTGCCTTCGGAGCAGAACACCAGGGTGCGGGCCTGGCTGGTCGAGGCCTGGGCCAGCAGGGCCAGGCCGAGCAGGCATCCGGCGAAGAGGCGAAGGTGCATGATGGGATCATCCTTGTCGTTGGGAGGCAGGGGCTGGCCGACAGACGGCAGCAGGGCGTCGCTCCTGACGTTAGGGACGTCAGGAGGGCGGAGGTAGAGTCCGTTGCCTTTTCTGCCGGGGAAATTTCCCAAGCCGTGTTGGGACGTCGCCTTGACGGGGCCTGCCAGGTGCGGTCAGGCCCCGCCAGGCGTCACTTGCGCAGGCCGACCCCGTAGAACGAGTTGAGGCTGAAGGGGCTGATCTTGAAGCCCTCGACCTTGGCACTCATCGGCTGATACACCGTGGAGTGGGCGATCGGGGTGATCGGCACCTGTTCCTTGAGGATGTGCTGGGCCTGCTGGTACAGCTCGGTACGCTTGGCCTGGTCGGAAGTGGCCTTGGCCTGCTTGATCAGGTCGTCGTAGGGCTTGTAGCACCACTTCGAGAAGTTGTTGCCGTCGATCGCATCGCAGCCGTACAGGGTGCCCAGCCAGTTGTCCGGGTCACCGTTGTCGCCGCTCCAGCCGATCAGCATGGCGCCTTGTTCTCCGCCCTTGGAGCGCTTGATGTACTCACCCCATTCGTAGCTGACGATCTTGGCCTTGATCCCGATCTTGGCCCAATCGGACTGAAGCATTTCGGCCATCAGTCTGGCGTTGGGGTTGTACGGGCGCTGCACCGGCATGGCCCACAGGGTGATTTCGGTCCCTTCCTTGACGCCGGCCTCCTTGAGCAAGGTCTTGGCTTTCTCGGGGTCGTACGGCGTCCCCTTGATACTGTCGTCATAAGACCACTGGGTCGGTGGCATGGCGTTGACCGCCAACTGGCCGGCACCCTGGTAGACCGACTCGATGATCTTCTGCTTGTCCACGGCCATGTCCAGCGCCTGGCGCACTTCCAGCTTGGCCAGGGGGTTTGGTTCGTTGCTGCCTTTGACCTTGTCCATCACGTTGTAGGCGATGTAGCCCAGGTTGAAGCCTGCCTGGTGCGGCATCTGCAGACTCTTGTCGCCCTTGAGCGGCTCGATGTCGGCAGGCCGCGGAAACAAGGTGACCTGGCACTCGTTCTTCTTCAGCTTCTGCATGCGCACCGAGGCATCGGTGGTGATGGCGAAGATCAGGTTGTCCAGCTTCACGTCCTCGGGCCTCCAGTACTGCGTGTTGCCCTTGTAGCGGATGGTCGAGTCCTTCTGGTAACGGCTGAACACGAACGGGCCGGTGCCGATCGGCTTCTGGTTGATGTCGGCCGGTCGGCCTTCGTCGAGCAGGCGTTGCGCGTATTCGGCGGACTGGATCGAGGCGAAGCTCATGGCCAGGTTCTGGATGAAGGCGGCGTCGACCTGGGCCAGGGTGAAGCGGACCGTGTGCGCATCGAGCTTCTCGAGCTTGGCGATGTTCTTGTCCATGCCCATGTCGGTGAAGTAGGGGAACTCGGTGGGGTAGGCCTTGCGGAACGGGTGCTGCTTGTCGAGCATGCGGTTGAAGGTGAACAGCACGTCGTCGGCGTCGAAGTCCCGGGTCGGGGTGAAGTAGTCGGTGGTGTGGAACTTCACGCCTTCGCGCAGGTGAAAGGTGTACACCAGGCCATCGTCCGACACCTCCCAGCGGGTCGCCAGGCCCGGAATCACGGCGGTGCCGCCACGCTCGAACTGGGTCAGGCGGTTGAACAGGGGCTCGGCCGAGGCATCGAAGTCGGTCCCGGTGGTGTATTGCCCAGGATCGAACCCGGCAGGACTGCCCTCGGAGCAGAACACCAGGTTGGCGGCGGCCTGTGCCGAGGAAGCGCCAGCGAGCAGGCTGGCACCGACCAGAAGCGGGATGACGGTGTGTCTGAGCATGAAGGCCTCGTTCTTGTCATAGTCGGGAGGACCGGTTCAAGCACCGGGTTTTCCATACTTGGACAAGGGTCATCGAGAACGCAACCAGCGGAACGCGCAGAAAGGGACAGTTGGGAACTTGAATGCAAGTGAATGTCGCATTCATGAAATTTGTCGTCTTTTGATAACCTTTTTGCCGCAGAACGCAGCGTTTTAAAGTTTTTTCGAAATAAATAAAGCAATAGGAGATTTCCCATATGGATAGAGAAATCTCCTATTTTTCAGCAGAAATGACGCCCTTATAGGTTGGGCACACGCTTTCCGCCCTCGAGAGTCAGGGCACCTGTACTTCGATGGTTCCTTCGGCCGTCATGTTCACTTCGCTGGTGCCAGCCTCCACGTCGGGGGTAGCGGTCGAATCGGCCGCCATGGCCTTCATGGCCATCGGTGCGCTGCGCAGATAGGGTTGTGGATACCCCGTGCTGTTCAGGTTCATGGTGACGATCTGGTAGCCGGTGCCGCCCAGGGCTTCGGTGGCCATCTGCGCGCGGGCCTTGAAGGCTGCGACCGCGTCCTTGAGCAGCTGGTCTTCGTTGCCCTTGCGGGTGGCCGGGGCGATGGAGAAGTCCATGCCGCCCATCTTCAGGTCCTGCAGCAGCTCGCCGGTCAGCTTGGACAGGGCCGGGAAGTCGGCGCTTTCCAGGCGCAGTTCGGCACGCTCGCGCCAGCCGGTGATCGTCTGGCCCTTGTCGTCGTAGACCGGGTAACTGTTGCGGCTGCCCTGGCTGACCTTCACGTCCTTGACCTGGCGGGCTTGCTGCAGGGCCTTGTTCAGGGTCTCGGTGATGCCCTTGGCCAGCTTGCCAGGGTCTTTATCTTGGGCTTCGCTGTACAAGGTGACGACCATCAGGTCGCGTGGCACGTCCTTGCTGACCTCGGCGCGCAGGGAAATCTGGTTGTAGCGAGGCGCGTCCTCGGCCAGGGCGGGCAGGCTGGCTAGCAAGCCACACGACAGGATCAAGGCGGTGCCGCGACGGGGCAGGTGCATGTGAAACTCCTCGAATGGGGCGTGAACAGGGTATCGTTGCACGCATGGCCGATAAGACCGGCCCTCGTGTACTCGGTTCAGCGAGACCCTGGCCGACACTGTGACAAAGTGTGGCGCTTTGCCGCATCGCCGCCGTGGTCTGCGCCGCTTCGGTATACTCCAGCCGATTTTTCTGGAGCACTCATCAGGAGAGCTCATGCTCGCCGCTGCACACCCGTTGTCCGCCAATCGCCAGAACCTCTGGCGTCTGACCCTCATTCGCATCCTGGTGCTGGCCGCCCAGGCAGGTTCCGTGGCCGTGGCCTACTGGACCGAGCTGATGCCGCTGCCGTGGTTGTCGCTGAGCATCACCTTGGCGCTGTCGTCGATGCTGTGCGCCTTCACCGCCTTGCGCCTGCGCCTGTCGTTGCCGGTCACCGAGCTGGAGTACGCCCTGCAGCTGGCCTGCGACCTGCTGATCCACAGCGTGCTGCTGTACTACTCGGGCGGTTCGACCAACCCATTCGTGTCCTACTACCTGGTGCCGCTGGCCATCGCTGCGGTGACCTTGCCGTGGATCTATTCGCTGGTGCTCTCCGGCATCGCGCTGGTGGCCTACAGCCTGCTGCTGGTGCAGTTCTATCCGCTCGAGCACCTGCCGTTGGCCCGCGACACCATGCAGGTCTACGGGATGTGGCTGAGCATCGCCCTGGCCGCTGCGGTGATCACGCTGTTCGCCGCGCGCATGGCCGAAGAGCTGCGCCGCCAGGAACAGCTGCGCAGCGAACGCCGCGAGGACAGCCTGCGCGATGAGCAGCTGCTGGCCGTGGCCACCCAGGCCGCCGGTGCGGCCCACGAACTGGGCACGCCCCTGGCGACCATGAGCGTGCTGCTCAACGAGATGCGCCAGGACCATTCCGACCCGCAGCTGCTCGAGGACCTCGGCGTCTTGCAGGACCAGGTCAAGCTGTGCAAGGAGACCCTGCAGCACCTGGTACGCGCCGCCGAGGCCAACCGCCGCATGGCCGTGGATGAGCAACCGGTGACCGACTGGCTGCGCGCGTCGCTCGACCGCTGGCACCTGATGCGCCCGGAGACCAGCTACCGTTTCCACCGCCTGCGCGAAGGCGAGGCGCCGCGCCTGACGCCGCCGCCTGACCTGACCCAGGCCTTGCTGAACCTGCTCAACAACGCCGCCGACGCGTGTCCGGACAACCTGGAGGTGAGCCTGGACTGGGATGCGCACGACATCGTCATCACCCTCCGTGACCACGGCCCTGGCGTGCCGCCGGCGATCGCCGAAGCCATCGGCAAGCCCTTCATCACCACCAAGGGCAAAGGCTTCGGCCTGGGCCTGTTCCTGAGCAAGGCCAGCGTGACGCGTGCGGGCGGCTCGGTGAAACTCTATAGTCATGAGCAGGGTGGCACCCTGACCGAATTGCGTCTGCCGTACGGCACCCGAGGAGAACGTTGATGAGCGAAGAAAACCAGGTGGAAGTCGAAGAGCTGCCGCACCTGCTGCTGGTGGATGACGATGCCACCTTCACCCGCGTCATGGCCCGTGCCATGAGCCGCCGAGGCTTTCGCGTCAGTACCGCCGGCTCGGCCGAGGAAGGCCTGGCGCTGGCCAGAAAGGACCTGCCCGAGTACGCCACGCTCGACCTGAAGATGGACGGCGACTCGGGCCTGGTGCTGCTGCCCAAGCTGCTGGAGCTGGACCCGGAGATGCGCGTGGTGATCCTGACCGGCTACTCGAGCATCGCCACGGCGGTCGAGGCGATCAAGCGCGGCGCCTGCAACTACCTGTGCAAACCGGCCGATGCCGACGATGTGCTGGCGGCGCTGCTGTCCACCCACGCCGATCTGGACTCGCTGGTACCGGAAAACCCCATGTCGGTCGACCGCCTGCAATGGGAGCACATCCAGCGCGTGCTGAACGAGCACGAAGGCAATATCTCGGCCACGGCACGCGCCCTGGGCATGCACCGTCGCACCCTGCAGCGCAAGCTGCAGAAGCGGCCGGTACGGCGCTGAGGCCTGGCGGCCCAAGGCGACAGGCGGGCGGCTGCGCCATGCCCACGGCCGTCCCGGGGGAGGGCAAGCCACCGCGCCCTGTCGGCCAAAAGGCCGAACTGACGCAGGAATCTTCCTTTTAGTCCGGTCGCAACGGGCGCAAGCCCCTGCGGCTGACGTATGATAGGTCGCTTGTCGCTCACCGTCGGAACCGTCCCATGCTCGCCCTTCTCATCCAGATCCTGAACATCACGGCGCCCGTGTTCGCCATGCTGTTCATGGGCGTGCTGCTCAAGCGCCTGCGCGTGATCGACGACGGCTTCAACCAGGTCGCTTCCAGCCTGGTGTTCAACGTCTGCATGCCGGCGCTGCTGTTTCTCGGCATCTATCACGCCGACCTCTCGGCGGCGGTCAAGCCCGGCGTGCTGCTGTATTTCACCGGGATCACCCTGGTCGGTTTTCTGATCTGCTGGCTGGTCGCCATCTGGCGCTGTCCGTTGCTCGATCGCGGCATCTACGTGCAGGGCGCCTTTCGCGGCAACAACGGCGTCATCGGCCTGGCCCTGGCGGCCAGCCTGTACGGGGACTATGGGATCTCGCTCGGCGCGGTGCTGGCCGGGCTGGTCATCGTGCTCTACAACACGCTGTCGGTGATCGTGCTGGCGGTCTACAGCCCCCTGCTGAAGTCCGACCCCTGGAGCATCTGCAAGGGGATCTTCAAGAACCCGTTGATCCTCTCGGTGCTGGTCGCGGTGCCGATGGCCTATGGTCAGGTCGGCCTGCCCAACTGGCTGCTGACCAGCGGCGACTACCTGGCCCAGATGACCCTGCCCCTGGCGCTGATCTGCATCGGTGGCACCCTGTCGCTGCCCGCGTTGCGTGCCAGCGGCCGCCTGGCCATCGACGTCAGCCTGCTGAAGATGGTCGGCCTGCCGCTGATCGGCACGCTCGGGGCCTGGCTGTGCGGCTTCCGCGGGGCCGAACTGGGCATCCTGTTTCTCTACATCGGCAGCCCGACGGCGGCGGCCAGCTACGTCATGGCGCGGGCCTCCGGGGGCAACCATGAGCTGGCGGCCTCGATCATCGTGATCACCACCTTGCTGGCCGCCGTGACCACCAACATCGGCCTGTTCATCCTCCAGTGGGGCGGGTGGATCTAGCGTTATCGCGCCGACAATACCAACAACACCGCCCCCTGACCTGAGGACACTGCATGCAAGACCAGCGCACGCCCGAGCCGTTGCAACGCGGGCTGAAAAACCGTCATATCCAGCTGATCGCCTTGGGGGGCGCCATCGGTACCGGGTTGTTCCTGGGGATTGCCCAGACCATCCAGCTGGCCGGACCGTCAGTGCTGCTTGGCTATGCGATCGCCGGCCTCATGGCATTCTTCATCATGCGCCAACTGGGTGAGATGGTCGTCGAGGAACCGGTGGCCGGCAGCTTCAGCCACTTCGCTCACCGTTACTGGAGCGAGTTCGCAGGCTTCGTCTCGGGGTGGAACTACTGGGTCGTGTACGTGCTGGTGGGCATGGCCGAGCTGACGGCGGTGGGCATCTACGTGCAGTACTGGTGGCCCGAATTCCCGACCTGGGCCACGGCGGCGATCTTCTTCGTGGTGATCAACCTGCTCAACCTGAGTCAGGTGAAGGTCTACGGTGAGCTGGAGTTCTGGTTCGCCCTGGTCAAGGTCGTGGCCATCGTCGGCATGATCGGCTTCGGCGCCTGGCTGCTCGCCAGCGGTAACGGCGGCCCGGACGCGGCGGTCGCCAACCTGTGGCAGTACGGTGGGTTCTTCCCCAACGGCGTGACTGGGCTGGTGATGGCGCTGGCGGTGATCATGTTCTCGTTCGGCGGGCTAGAGCTGGTGGGCATCACCGCCGCCGAGGCGGACGATCCACGCCACAGCATCCCCAAGGCCACCAACCAGGTGGTCTACCGCATCCTGATCTTCTACATCGGCGCGCTGGCCGTGCTGCTGGCGCTGTACCCGTGGCAGAAGGTGGTGCAGGGCGGCAGTCCGTTCGTGATGATCTTCCACGCGCTGGACAGCAACCTGGTGGCCACGGTGCTGAACGTCGTGGTGCTGACGGCGGCGCTGTCGGTGTACAACAGCTGCGTCTACTGCAACAGCCGCATGCTGTTCGGCCTGGCCAGCCAGGGCGATGCACCACGGGTGCTGACCACCGTGAACCGCCGTGGCGTGCCGTTGGTGGCGTTGGGCGTGTCGGCGCTGGCGACCGGCTTGTGCGTGGTGATCAACTACCTCATGCCTGGCGAGGCGTTCGGCCTGCTGATGGCCTTGGCGGTGTCGGCGCTGGTGATCAACTGGGCCAGTATCAGCATCACCCACCTGAAGTTCCGCAAGGCCAGCGTGGCCTCCGGCACGGTGCCGTTCTACCGCAGCTGGGGCGCACCGGTAACCAACTACCTGTGCCTGGCCTTCATCGTGCTGATTCTGGTGGTGATGTACCTGACGCCGCCGATCCGGATCTCGGTGCTGCTGATTCCAGCCTGGATCGCGGTGCTGTGGGTGGCGTTCCGCCTGAAAAAGCGGCAGCAGGGCTGACAGAGAGCAGGTCGCGTTCTGCTCTGTTCCAGGCTTTGCGCGGTGACGGGTTTGTGGGCCCTGCGGGCCCAATCGCGGCCGGTCCGGCGCCCCGGCAGGGGCCGCACAGGTGACCGCGATAGCCTGCAACCCCGCGGTGGGACTACGGGGGAGCGGCCCCCGCCGGGGCGCCGGACCGGCCGCGATTGGGCCTGAAAGGCCCACGAAACCAGCCACGCCCTGCATCAGGCCAACCTGCACCCACAGCGCTAGGCTCGTAGACGGCTTTGATTGCGATCGGCCCCGAGGGCTGGCTCGTCAGCCCTCACGCCTTCCCCTCAATGCTGCCGACGCCACGCCCGTACCGTCGTCACCGTCAACCCCACCGCCAGCACCGGCAGCACGTAATGCAGCATCAGCTGCTCCACACGCCCCGCCAGCGGCATCCCGGTGGTGAAACTGACGACGTGCAGCCCATAGGCCAGGTACAGGCACAGCAGCACCAGGCCCTCCACCCGCGTGATGCGATACCCCGAATAGAACACCGGCAGGCTCAGCAGCGCGACGCCGCACATCACCGGCAGGTCGAAGTCCAGGGCGTTGGGCGAGATGGACAGGGCCTGGGGGGCCGTGACCGCCGTCAGGCCCAGCACGGCCAACAAGTTGAACAGGTTGCTGCCGATCACCGTGCCGACCGCGATGTCACGCTCGCCACGCAACGCGGCGATCGACGCGGCCGCCAGTTCGGGCAACGACGTACACACCGCGACCACGGTCAGGCCGATGACCCGCTCGGACAAGCCCAGGTCGGTGGCGACTTCCACGGCCGCTTCCAGCAGAAAGTGGCCTGCCACGCTGAGCAGCACCAGGCCCAGCAGGACCTGCGCGCAGGTCAGCGCCCAGAAGCGTGCCCGATGCGGGCTGGCGGCGGACGGAGCAGGGTAGATCCGGGCGTAGTGACGCGACTGGTGCCAGAGCATGCCCAAGTAGGCCAGCAGCCCCAGCAACAGCAGCGCCCCGTCCAGCCGTCCCAGCTCGCGGTCCAGGGCCAGCAGGGCGACCAGCACGCTGGCGCCGATCATCAGGGGCAGGTCCAGGCGTACCAGTTGTCGCGAGACCCGCAGCGGAATGATCAGCGCCGCCAGGCCCAGCACCACCAGCACGTTGAAGATGTTGCTGCCGATCACGCTGCCCACGGCGACGTCCGGCGCGCCCTGGTAGGCGGCCTGCAGGCTGACGGTCAGTTGCGGCGCGGTGCTGCCGAAGGCCACCAGGCTCAAGCCGATCACCAGCGGGCGCACGTGCAGGCGCAAGGCCAGGCGCACGGCGACGCGCACCAGCAGTTCGGCACCGAGCACCAGGAACACCAGGCCGAAGCCCAGTTGCAGGAGGCTGAAGGGGGGAAGGTTGGCCAGGTTGTGAATGGTCTGCTGCTCCTCTGCTCAGTCGCGCAAGCCTTGTACTCTAACCCGAGCCGTGCCACTGCGCAGCATGCCGAGCTGCGCCGCCGCCGCGCGCGACAGGTCGATCAGGCGGCCGCGCTGGTGCGGCCCCCGGTCATTGATGCGTACTACTACGCTGCGTTGGTTGCTCAGGTTGGTGACGCGCACGCGGCTGCCGAACGCCAGGCTGCGGTGCGCGGCGCTGAGGCCGCGTGCGTTGAACGGTTCGCCACTGGCGGTACGCTTGCCTTGATGGCGGGCACCGTACCACGAGGCCTTGCCGGTCTGGTCGTAACCACGGGGGTCGACGTCATGGCTGGCGCATCCGGCCAACAGGGCCGTCAGCGCCAGCGCGTAAAGTGGACGTTGCATCGTAGAATTCCTTTGGCAGGTCCAGGCTGCACGATGAAGCCTTGCTGCGCTACCTGTGGGCGCCGGCTTGCCGGCGATAGGGTGCGCCTGCTCAGCGCCACCTTCGCCGGCAAGCCGGCGCCCACACACTGGACTGCACGTACAGGCAGGAGCGGGGCTCAATGCGCAGGTCAGAACGTCGGCCCTTCCCGGCACCGACCTGCCTGGCGCGACCTCATCCCTCGAGCTTGGCCTTGAGCAGTTCGTTGACCTGCTGCGGGTTGGCCTTGCCCTTGGACGCTTTCATCGCCTGGCCGACGAAGAAGCCGAACATCTTGCCGCGCTTGGCCTCGTCGGCGGCGCGGTACTGTTCGACCTGATCGGCGTTGGCCGCCAGCACCGCGTCGAGCATCTGTTCGATGGCGCCGCTGTCGGTGACCTGCTTCAGGCCGCGGGCCTCGATGATGGCATCGGCGTCGCCTTCGCCAGCGGCCATCGCCTCGAACACGGTCTTGGCGATCTTGCCGCTGATGGTGTTGTCACGCAGGCGCAGCAGCATGCCACCGAGCTGGGACGCGCTGACCGGCGCCTGGTCGATCTCCACGCCAAGCTTGTTGAGCAGGCTGCCCAGTTCGACCATGACCCAGTTGGCCGCCAGCTTGGCGTCGCCGCCGATCTGCACGACCTGTTCGAAGTAGTCGGCCTGTTCGCGGCTCGAGGCCAGCACGTTGGCGTCGTAGGCCGACAGACCGTACTGGGCCTGGAAGCGCTGGACCTTCTGCTGGGGCAGCTCGGGCAGGCTGGCACGCGTGGCGTCGAGGAAGGCATCCTCGATCACCACCGGCAGCAGGTCCGGATCGGGGAAGTAACGGTAGTCGTTGGCTTCCTCCTTGCTGCGCATCGAGCGGGTCTCGTCCTTGTTCGGGTCGTACAGGCGGGTTTCCTGCACCACCTTGCCGCCGTCCTCGATCAGGTCGATCTGGCGCTGGATCTCGCTGTTGATGGCGCGCTCGATGAAGCGGAACGAGTTGACGTTCTTGATCTCGCAGCGGGTGCCGAACTCGACCTGCCCCTTGGGCCGGATCGAGACGTTGCAGTCGCAGCGCAGCGAGCCTTCGGCCATGTTGCCGTCGCAGATGCCCAGGTAGCGCACCAGGGCGTGGATGGCCTTGACGTAGGCCACTGCTTCCTTGGCGCTGCGCAGGTCCGGCTCGGAGACGATCTCCAGCAGCGGCGTACCGGCGCGGTTCAGGTCGATGCCGGTGGCGCCGTTGAAGTCTTCGTGCAGGCTCTTGCCCGCATCTTCCTCCAGGTGCGCACGGGTGATGCCGACGCGCTTGACGGTGCCGTCCTCCAGGGCGATGTCCAGATGGCCCTTGCCGACGATCGGCAGGTCCATCTGGCTGATCTGGTAGCCCTTGGGCAGGTCGGGGTAGAAGTAGTTCTTGCGCGCGAACACGTTGCGCTGGCCGATCTCGGCGTCGATCGCCAGGCCGAACATGCACGCCATGCGTACCGCTTCCTCGTTCAGCACCGGCAGGACCCCCGGCATGCCCAGGTCAACCAGGCTGGCCTGGGTGTTGGGCTCGGAGCCGAAGGTGGTGGCGCTGCCGGAGAAGATCTTCGACTGGGTGGCGAGCTGGGTATGAATCTCCAGCCCGATCACAACTTCCCATTGCATGTGTGAATTCCTCAGAAGCCGGTAGGGACGCGGGTGTGCCAGTCGGTGACCTGCTGGTAGCGGTGCGCGACGTTGAGCAGGCGGCCTTCCTGGAAGTACGGCGCCAGCAGCTGCACGCCGACCGGCAGGCCGTCGACGAAACCGGCCGGCATCGACAGGCCGGGCAGGCCTGCCAGGTTGGCGGTGATGGTGTAGACGTCCTCGAGGTACGCCGCGACCGGGTCGTCGCCCTTGGCGCCGAGCTTCCAGGCCAGGTTCGGCGTGGTCGGGCCGAGGATCAGGTCGACGCCTTCGAAGGCGGTCATGAAGTCGTTCTTGATCAGGCGGCGGATCTTCTGCGCCTTGAGGTAGTAGGCATCGTAGTAGCCAGCCGACAGCGCGTAGGCACCGACCATGATGCGTCGCTGGACCTCAGCGCCGAAGCCTTCACCGCGCGAACGCTTGTACAGGTCGGTGAGGTCCTTGGGGTTCTCGCAGCGGTGGCCGAAGCGCACGCCGTCGAAGCGCGACAGGTTGGACGAGGCTTCGGCCGGGGCGATCACGTAATAGGCCGGGATGGCGTGCTGCATGTTCGGCAGGCTGATCTCGCGGACCACGGCACCGAGCGTTTCCAGTTCCTTGACGCTGGCCTGGACCAGGTCGGCGATGCGCGGGTCGAGGCCGGCACCGAAGTACTCCTTCGGCAGGCCGATGCGCAGGCCCTGCAGCGGGGCATTCAGGCTGGCGCTGTAGTCCGGCACCGGTTCGTCGATGCTGGTGGAGTCCTTCGGGTCGAAGCCGGCCATGCCTTGCAGCAGCAGCGCGCAGTCTTCGGCGGTACGGGCCATCGGCCCGCCCTGGTCGAGGCTCGAGGCATAGGCGATCATGCCCCAGCGCGAGACGCGGCCGTAGGTCGGCTTGAGGCCGGTGAGGTTGGTCAGTGCCGCCGGCTGGCGGATCGAGCCGCCGGTGTCGGTGCCGGTGGTGGCCGGCAGCAGGCGCGCGGCCACGGCGGCCGCGGAACCGCCGGAAGAGCCGCCTGGGACGTGTTCCAGGTTCCACGGGTTCTTCACCGGGCCGTAGTGGCTCGACTCGTTGGCCGAGCCCATGGCGAACTCGTCCATGTTGGTCTTGCCCAGGGTCACCATGCCCGCCTGGGCGAGGCGCTCGACCACGGTGGCGTCGTAGGGCGCCTTGAACGAATCGAGCATGCGCGAGCCGCAGCTGGTGCGCACGCCGCGGGTGCAGAACAGGTCCTTGTGGCCGATCGGCGCGCCGAGCAGCACGCCGGACTCGCCCGCCGCACGGCGTGCGTCGGCGGCCCGTGCCTGCTCGAGCGCCAGGTCTTCGGTGACGCTGATGAAGCTGTTGATCGACGGATCCAGCGAGCGGATGCGCGCCAGCAGATCGCCGGTCAGCTCTTCGGAGGAAAACGACTTGTCGGCGAGTCCGCGGGCGATCTCGGCCAGGGTCAATTGATGCATGGCAGGTACTATCCCTTACTCGATGACTTTCGGAACCAGGTACAGACCGTTCTCGGTCGCGGGCGCGATGGCTTGGTAGGCATCGCGCTGGTTGCGTTCGGTGACCTGGTCGGCGCGCAGGCGCTGGCTGGCCTCGAGCGGGTGGGCCAGCGGTTCGATGCCGTCGGTGTCGACGGCCTGCATCTGGTCGACCAGCCCGAGAATACTGTTCAAGGCGTCGGTGGTGCGTGGCAGCTCGCGCTCATCCAGGCCCAGTCGGGCCAGGTGGGCGATCTTCTCCACGTCGGAGCGTTGAAGCGCCATGGGGATCTCCAGGGGGAAACGGAAGCGGCGGCGGTGAGGAACATGTTGGCAACATTGCGGTCCAATGGCCGCGATCATCTGCTGGCATGCTCGGAAAAACTGCCAATTTAACATATTGGCGCCTTGCCCAAAATCCCCGCCATTGTTAGAGTTTGCCGCACTTTTTACCCACGCTTTGCCTAGGGTCACTTTCCCATGTTCAAGAAACTGCGTGGCATGTTTTCCAGCGATCTGTCCATCGATCTGGGGACTGCCAACACCCTTATCTACGTGCGTGAGCGCGGTATCGTTCTGAATGAGCCCTCGGTCGTTGCCATCCGGACCCATGGTAACCAGAAAAGCGTCGTCGCCGTCGGTACCGAAGCCAAGCGCATGCTCGGCCGGACCCCCGGCAACATCGCGGCCATTCGCCCGATGAAGGACGGCGTGATCGCCGACTTCAGCGTTTGCGAGAAAATGCTGCAGTACTTCATCAACAAGGTGCACGAGAACAGTTTCCTGCAGCCCAGCCCGCGTGTGCTGATCTGCGTGCCGTGCAAGTCCACCCAGGTCGAGCGTCGCGCCATTCGCGAATCGGCCCTGGGCGCCGGTGCCCGTGAGGTGTTCCTGATCGAAGAGCCGATGGCCGCAGCCATCGGTGCTGGTCTGCCGGTCGAGGAAGCGCGCGGCTCCATGGTCGTCGACATCGGCGGCGGCACCACCGAAATCGCCCTGATCTCCCTGAACGGCGTGGTCTACGCCGAATCGGTCCGGGTCGGCGGCGACCGCTTCGACGAAGCCATCGTCACCTACGTGCGCCGCAACTACGGCAGCCTGATCGGCGAGTCCACCGCCGAGCGCATCAAGCAGGAAATCGGCACCGCCTACCCCGGTGGCGAGGTCCGCGAGGTCGACGTGCGTGGGCGCAACCTGGCCGAAGGCGTGCCGCGTGCCTTCACCCTCAACTCCAACGAAGTGCTCGAAGCCCTGCAGGAATCCCTGGCGACCATCGTCCAGGCGGTCAAGAGCGCGCTGGAGCAGTCGCCGCCGGAGCTGGCGTCCGACATCGCCGAGCGTGGCCTGGTGCTGACCGGTGGTGGCGCGCTGCTGCGCGACCTGGACAAGCTGCTGGCCCAGGAAACCGGATTGCCGGTCATCGTCGCCGAAGACCCGCTGACCTGCGTCGCCCGTGGCGGCGGTCGTGCGCTGGAAATGATGGACAAGCACGCCATGGACCTGCTCTCCAGCGAGTGATGCTGACACCGTGGGCGGCTCGCCCCGGTTTACAGTTGTCCTCAGCGATGCTACCTGTAGGCGCTGCACGGCCCGTCCGCACGGCGCCGACGCAGTGATCCGCAGGCTGGGCCGCGTACCGTGGCCCCTCCACCCCTGAACCGTCGTCCACGAGGAACGGCCCATTAAACCGCTTTTCTCCAAGGGCCCTTCGCTGGGCGTTCGTCTGCTCGTGCTGGTGGTGCTGTCGATCGCCCTGATGGTGGTCGACGCGCGCTTCGCCGTGCTCAAACCCGTGCGCAGCCACATGGGGCTGGTGCTGATGGAATCGTACTGGCTGACCGACCTGCCGCAGCGTGTGTGGCAAGGGGTGGCCGGCCAGTTCGGCAGCCGCACCGAGCTGATCGCCGAGAACGAGAAGCTCAAGACCGAAGCCTTGTTGCTGCAAGGCCGACTGCAGAAGCTGGCGGCTTTGACCGAGCAGAACGTGCGCCTGCGCGAGCTGCTCAACTCCTCGGCACTGGTCAACGAGAAGGTCGAGGTCGCCGAGCTGATCGGCGTGGACCCGAACCCCTTCACCCACCGCATCCTGATCAACAAGGGCGAGCGTGACGGGGTGTTCCTCGGTCAGCCGGTGCTCGATGCCCGTGGCCTGATGGGCCAGGTGGTCGAGCTGATGCCCTACACCTCGCGTGTGCTGTTGCTGACCGACTCCACCCACAGTATTCCGGTGCAGATCAACCGCAACGGCCTGCGCGCCATCGCCAGCGGCACCGGCAACCCGGAGCGTCTGGAGCTGCGCCACGTCGCCGACACCGCCGACGTCAAGGAAGGCGACCTGCTGGTGAGTTCCGGCATGGGCCAGCGCTTCCCGGCCGGTTACCCGGTGGCCACCGTCAACGAAGTGATCCACGACTCCGGGCAACCGTTCGCCATCGTGCGTGCCATCCCGACCGCCGCGCTCAACCGCAGCCGCTACATGTTGCTGGTGTTCACCGACAGCCGCACGCCCGAGCAGCGCGCCACCGACGCCGCCATGGCCCAGGAAGAGGCCGACCGCAAGCAGGCGCCTGCGGCCTCGGGCACCTCGGCACCGGCCAACGCCGCGCCGGCCTCCGGCACGGGGCAGGCGCCAGGCACCGCACCGGCCACCTCGGCGCCTGCGGCACCTACCGGCGGCGCGGCACCCGCGTCGTCCCCATCCGTGGCCCCGGCCACGTCCGCACCACCACGGGGGCACTGATGGCAAGCGTTCGCAGCAAGAATGGCTGGGTGATCTGGCTGACCTTCGCGGTCGGCCTGCTGCTCAGCGTCTCTCCCATGCCGCAGTTCATGGAAGTCTTCCGGCCCATGTGGCTGGCCATGCTGGTGGCCTTCTGGGCCCTGGCGGTCCCGCACCGGGTCGGCATGACCACGGCGTTCGTCCTGGGCCTGGCCGAGGACGTGCTGTACGGCACCCTGCTGGGGCAAAACGCGCTGATCCTGACACTGATCACCTTCCTGGTGCTGTCCTTGCAGCAGCGCCTGCGCATGTTCCCGTTGTGGCAGCAGAGCCTGGTGATCCTGGTGATCTTCGGCATCGCGCAGCTGATCCAGCTCTGGCTCAGCGCCCTGACCGGCAACCGTCTGCCGACGCTCGCCCTGGTCTGGTCCGCCGTCATCAGCGCCTTGCTCTGGCCCTGGCTGAGCTTCGCCCTGCGCGATGTGCGCAAGCGTCTGGGCGTCAACTGAGCGCCACACCGACTCGACCGGGAGATGTCCGCATGACCCTGCTGTACCTGGCTTCCGCTTCCCCCCGCCGACGCGAGTTGCTGGCGCAGATCGGCGTACCGCTCACGGTGGTCAGCGCACCGATCGACGAGTCCGTGCAGCCCGGCGAAGCCGCACCGGCTTACGTCGAGCGGCTGGCCCGGGCCAAGGCCGAGGCCGGGCAGGCCTGTCTCGCCGCGCCGGGCGTGGTCCTGGGGTCGGACACGGCCGTGGTGCTCGATGGCCAGATCCTCGGCAAGCCGCAGAGCCGCGAGCACGGCCTGGCCATGCTCGCCGCCCTGTCCGGCCGCCGTCATCACGTCATGACCGCCGTCGCGGTGACGAACGGCGCGCGGTGTGAGAGCCTGTGCGTGGCGACCGAGGTGACGTTCCGCGTGATCGACGAGACCGAGGCGCAGCGCTACTGGTCCACCGGCGAGCCGTTGGACAAGGCGGGCGGGTATGCCGTACAGGGCTTGGGGGCGGTGTTCGTCACCGCCTTGCACGGCAGCTATTCGGCGGTGGTCGGCTTGCCATTGACCGAAACCGCCGCGTTACTGGCACGGTTCGATGTGGCCTGCTGGCAGGTCCCCGCGGCGCCTGCCGAGGAGATGTCCGGCCTCTAGCCGCGTGGTCCCGTAGCACGAGCCACCCTACAAGAATTCTGACGAGAAGCGGCCATGAGCGAAGAGATCCTCATCAACATCACCCCGATGGAATCCCGCGTGGCGGTCGTGGAGAACGGTGTCCTGCAGGAGGTGCATGTCGAGCGCACCCAGCGGCGTGGCATCGTCGGCAACATCTACAAGGGCAAGGTGGTGCGGGTCCTGCCCGGCATGCAGGCCGCGTTCGTCGACATCGGGCTGGAGCGGGCGGCCTTCATTCATGCCTCGGAGATTTCCCTGCGTGAAGGCTCGGCCGTCGAGACCATCAGCGCGCTGGTGCACGAAGGGCAGGCCCTGGTGGTGCAAGTCACCAAGGACCCCATCGGCAGCAAGGGCGCCCGGCTGACCACGCAACTGTCCATCCCGTCGCGCTACCTGGTGTACATGCCGCGCAGCAGCCACGTCGGCATCTCTCTGAAGATCGAGGACGAGGCCGAGCGCGACCGGCTCAAGCAGGTGGTCACCGACTGCATGGCCCGCGAGGACATGAAGAACGCCGGTGGCTTCATCCTGCGCACGGCCGCCGAAGGGGCGCGTGCCGAAGACATCCTCCAGGACATCCGTTACCTGCGCCGGCTCTGGGAGCAGATCGGTCAGCAGATCAAGACCTGCGGCGCGCCGACCGAAATCTACGAGGACCTGGGCCTGGCCCTGCGTACCCTGCGTGACCTGGTCAACGCCAAGATCGAGAAGATCCGCATCGATTCGCGCGAGACGTTCCAGAAGACCACCCAGTTCGTCGAAGAGCTGATGCCGGAAATCGCCAACCGCCTGGAGCACTATCCCGGCGAGCGGCCGATCTTCGACCTCTACGGCGTCGAGGACGAGATCCAGCGGGCGTTGGAGCGCAAGGTGCCGCTCAAGTCCGGTGGCTACCTGGTGGTGGACCCGGCCGAGGCGATGACCACCATCGACGTCAACACCGGCGCCTTCGTCGGCCATCGCAACCTCGAGGAGACCATCTTCAAGACCAACCTGGAGGCCGCCACCGCCATCGCTCGGCAACTGCGGCTGCGCAACATCGGCGGGATCATCATCATCGACTTCATCGACATGGAGACCGAGGACCACCAGCGCCAGGTGCTGCGCACGCTGGAGAAACAGCTCGAGCGCGATCATGCCAAGACCAACATCATCGGCATCACCGAACTGGGGCTGGTGCAGATGACCCGCAAGCGCACCCGCGAAAGCCTCGAACAGGTGCTGTGCGAACCCTGTCTGGCCTGCGCCGGACGTGGCAAGCTGAAGACGCCGGAAACCGTGTGTTACGAAATCTTCCGCGAGATCCTGCGCGAAGCCCGCGCCTACCAGGCCGAGGGCTACCGAGTGCTGGCCAACCAGAAAGTGGTCGACCGCCTGCTGGACGAGGAATCGGGCAATGTCGCTGAACTGGAGGCGTTCATCGGCCGAACCATTCGCTTTCAGGTCGAGTCCATGTATTCGCAGGAACAATACGACGTGGTGCTGCTCTGAGACGTCCTGGCACCGCCCTCCCTCCCTGTGAACCGAGCACGAGCGCTCGGCACGCGGAAGGCCGCCGGACGACTCGGGTGGCATCGTCTTGGTGGGCCTGCTTCGCTATGTCCTGGCCATGGAGCGTCTGATGCGTCCTCTCGCTGCGCTGACTCGCTGGGGCCTGTCCCTGTGCGCACTGCTCATCGTGCTGGTCGCCGTCTACGCGAGCCTGGGCCGCGCCTTGGTCCCGCTGGTGGCCGAATACCGCAACCTGGTCGAAGTCAAGGCGCGCCAGGCCTTGGGCGTACCGGTGCGCATCGGTGCGCTGGAAGGGCAGTGGCAAGGTCTGGCGCCTGTGCTGACGCTGCGCGACGTGCAGGTGGGCGAGGGCGAGCGCGCCTTGCACCTGGACCAGGCCCGCGTAGTGCCGGGGCTCTGGGCCAGCGTGCTGGCCCGCGAGCCGCGGTTGTCGCGGCTTCAGCTGCAGGGCCTGCACCTGGGGCTGCGCGAAGACGCCAAGGGACACTGGTCGGCCGACGGCCTGCCGTCCCAGGACGAGGCGCCCAGCGACCCTGGGCAGATGCTGCAGCGCCTGCGCCAGCTGGGCCGTGTCGACGTGCTCGACAGTCAGCTGGTACTGCGCCCTTGGCAGCATGACCCGATGACGCTGTCCTACGTCAACCTGGGCCTGCAGGCCGCCGCGCCGAACCAGCGCCTGGACGTGCAGGCCAACCTGCCCGATGGGCATCCGCTGAGCGTGAGTCTGCGTGCCCAGATCGACCCGGACGCCTGGCGTGACGCGTCCTTCAAGGCCTACGCGCACCTGCCGCAAGCCGACTGGGCACGCTGGCTGCCGAGCCGTCTGCTGGGCGACTGGCGGGCCAGCACACTGCAGGCCGGGGGGGAGGCGTGGGTCGACTGGCGACAAGGCCGCCTGCACGGCGCCACGGTGAAACTGGCGGCGCCACGCCTTACTGGCGCCCATGCTCGGCAGGCCCTGGTGACGGTGCAGGACGTGGCAGTATCAGCCTGGGTCGATCGGCGCGATGAAGGGCTACGCCTGACGATCGACGCCTTGAACGCGACCGTGGGCAAGACGCCGCTGTCGTCGCGCCTGCTGGTGCGTCAGCAGACCGGTCGGCAGCCGGCCGACGAGACGTGGCTGGTCGACGTCGACACGCTGCCGCTCACCCCGCTCACGCCCTTGATCGATGCCCTGGCACCGCTGCCGGACGCGGCCAGGGCCGCGGTTGATGCCTTGCAGGTCACCGGTACTCTGCACAACGTGAAGGTGCAGGTGCGGCCCAAGGCCGAGGGCAACCAGCGCCTGAGCTTCGCCGCCAACCTCGAGCGGGTCGGCTTCGACGCCTACCACGGCGCGCCCGCGGCGGGCAATGTCAGCGGCAGCGTGCAGGGCGACCTGGGGCAGGGTGAGCTGCGGCTCGACAGCGACGACTTCATGCTGCACCTGGACCCGATCTTCGCCAAGCCGTGGCACTACCCAAAGGCCAACGCGCGCCTGACCTGGCAGCTCGATGCGCAGCGCTTCACCCTGGCGGCGCCCTACATCAAGGTACTGGGCGACGAGGGCCGCATCGCCGCGGACTTCCTCATCCGCCTGCACCTGGACGATCACCGCGAAGACTACATGGACCTGCGCGTCGGCCTCACCGACGGCGATGGTCGCTACACCGCCAAATACCTGCCCCAGGTGCTCAGCCCGGCGCTGGACAAGTGGTTGCGCAGCGCCATCGTCAAGGGCGCCGTCGACGAGGGCTATTTCCAGTACCAGGGCTCGCTCAGCCATGCGGCGCCGGCCCATTCGCGCAGCATCAGCCTGTTCTTCAAGGTGCACGATGCGACCCTGGACTTCCAGCCCGGCTGGCCTCAGGTACAGCAGGTGGATGGCCAGGTGTTCATCGAGAATTCCAGCGTGCGGGTCAAGGCGCGCCGCGGCAAACTGCTCGACACGCGGGTCAGCGATGTCAGCGTGGACATTCCGCCGGTCGAAGACGGGCAGCACAGTTACCTGAACCTGGATGGCACCTTCGACGGCAGCCTGGGCGATGGGTTGAAGATTCTCCAGGAAGCGCCCATCGGCACCGGCGAGATCTTCGCCGGCTGGGAGGGGCAAGGGCCGTTGAAGGGGCGTGTACGGCTCGGCATTCCGCTCGGGGGTGAGCAATCGCCGAAGGTCAAGGTCGACTTCCAGACCGCCGAGGCACGGCTGATGGTGGCGTCTCCACGCCTGGAGCTGAGTCGACTGGGCGGGGACTTTACCTTCGACCTGAGCAAAGGCTTGAGCGGCACCGGCATTCGCTTGCGCGCCTTCGACCGCCCCGTCACCGCCCGTATCACGGCCGAAGGCGCACCTGGCCGCTTGCAGACCCGCATCGATGCGCAAGGGCAGGTGGCGCTGACTGCATTGACCGACTGGCTGGCGTTCAAGCAACCGTTACCGGTGTCGGGCGAGATTCCCTATCGCCTGCGCCTCGACCTGGGCGCGCGCAATCAGCTGGCGGTGAACTCGAACCTCAAGGGCGTGACCATCGACCTGCCGGCGCCGTTCGGCAAGGCCGCCAGCACGGCGCGCGAGGGTACCTTCGGCATGAGTCTGGACGGCGCCGAGCGACGTATCGATGCGCGCTATGCCGAGTTGGCCACGCTGGCCTATGCAGCCCCTGCCGAGCGCTTGCTGGCGGGACGTGGCGAGCTGCGCCTGGGCGGCGCCGAGGCCTTGTTGCCGGTCGAACAGGGCTTGCGCGTCGCCGGGCGCCTGGACACGCTGGACGTGCAGGCCTGGCAGAAGGCGCTGGAACGTGCGGGCCCCCTGGCCTCGTCCGGCGCTGGCACTGGCACCGGCGGCTCGAGCACCAGCGGCCTGCAGCAATGGCTGCAGTCGGTCCACCTGAGCATCGGGCGCCTGACGGCCTTCGGCTTCGACCTGAACCAGGCGGTCGTTCGCCTGGCGCGGCTGTCGGGCCACTGGGACCTGCGCCTGGACAGCCGTGAAGTGATCGGCGATGCCCGATTGCCGGACGCCAAGCAGGCGCCGATGGTGGTGCGGCTGCAGACCTTGCGCCTTCCTGCCGGCGACGAGGCCCAGGACCGGGCCGAGGACGTGCCCGATCCGTTGGCCAGCTTCGATCCGCGTCAGGCGCCGATGCTCGACCTGAGCATCGACAAGCTCTACCGCGGTGACGAATTCTACGGGCGCTGGGCCATGCAGCTGCGACCGACGGCCAAGGGCGTGAACGTGAACGCCATCGACCTCGACCTCAAAGGGTTGCGCCTCGAGGGGAACGCCGCCTGGGAAGGCACCCCTGGCGCCACCAGCAGCTGGTACAAAGGCCGCCTGCACGGGCGCGACCTGGGCGCGGTGCTCAAGGCCTGGGGCTTCGCGCCGACCGTGACCAGTCGTTCGTTCCGCGTGGATGTCGACGGCCGCTGGCCGGGCTCGCCGGCCTGGATCGCCTTGAAGCGCTTTTCGGGCAGCCTCGACGCCTCGCTGCGCGACGGCCAGTTCGTGGAGATCGAAGGCGGAGCGCAGGCCCTGCGGGTCTTCGGCCTGCTCAACTTCAACGCCATCAATCGACGGCTGCGCCTGGACTTTTCCGACCTGCTGGGCAAGGGCCTGGCCTACGACCGGGTCAAGGGCCTGCTGATGGCCAGCGAGGGCGTCTACGTGACGCGAGAGCCCATCCGCGTCACCAGCCCCTCGAGCAATCTCGACCTCGATGGCACGCTGGACCTGGCCCGCGAGCGCGTCGTCGCCAACCTGCGCGTGAGTCTGCCGGTCACCGACAACCTACCCCTGGCCGCGATCCTGGTGGGCGCGCCCGTGGTCGGGGGCGCCCTGTTCCTGGTCGACCAGCTGATCGGTGACAAGGTCTCGCGCTTCGCCAGTGTGAATTATCACGTCGTCGGTCCCTTGAAAGCGCCTAGAATCACCTTTGTGAAGCCCTTTCAAAGGTCACGCAAGGAGCATTGATGAAGGCAGCGGTGATCCAGATGGTCAGTCAGGACGACGTGCGCGCCAACTTGGTGCGGGCACGTGTCCTGCTCGAACAGGCCGCCGAGGGCGGCGCGCGGCTGGCGGTACTGCCCGAGCACTTCGCGGCCATGGGCTGCCCGGACGCCGCCGGCCTGGCGCGCGCGGAGGCCCGGGGAGAAGGGCCGATCCTGCCGTGGTTGAAACGCACGGCCCGCGACCTCAGGTTATGGATCGTGGCCGGCACCGTGCCGCTGCCGCCGCTCGATCGTCCCGAGGCCAAGCCGCGCGCCTGTTCGCTGCTGGTCGACGCCGAGGGGGAGATCGTGGCACGGTATGACAAGCTGCACCTGTTCGATGTCGACGTGGCCGATCATCGAGGCCGCTACCGCGAGTCGGACGACTATGCCCATGGCCTGGACGTGGTGGTGGCTGACACGCCCGTCGGGCGCCTGGGCTTGAGCGTGTGCTATGACCTGCGCTTCCCGGAACTGTACAGCGCCTTGCGCGTCGCTGGCGCAGAGCTGATCAGTGCACCGTCGGCCTTCACCGCCGTGACCGGCGCCGCGCACTGGGACGTAGTGATCCGGGCACGGGCCATCGAGACCCAGTGCTACCTGCTGGCAGCGGCCCAGGGTGGCCTCCACCCAGGCCCGAGGGAAACCTTCGGCCACGCGGCGATCGTTGATGCCTGGGGACGTGTGATCGCGCACCAGGCGCAGGGCGAAGCCGTGCTGATCGCCACGCGCGACAGCCAAGAACAGGCGTCCATCCGGGCGCGCATGCCGGTGCTGGCGCACCGACGCTTTTCCTCGCGGGACGCCTGGCGGCCCGCGCCTATTTCGGAGTGAATATGAGCCAGATGTTAACCACCGTCAGCGAGCAATTGCTGACCCCGGGCGGTCTGACCCTGGACAGCCTGCAGGCGGTGCTGGGCGAGTTGGCCAGCCCTGGCATCGATGCTGCCGACCTGTACTTCCAGGGGCAGATATCGGAGACCTGGGCCCTGGAAGACGGCATCGTCAAGGAAGGCAGCTTCAACCTCGACCAAGGGGTCGGCGTGCGTGCCCAGTCTGGCGAAAAGACCGGGTTCGCCTACAGCAATGCCATCAACCTCGAAGCCCTGACATCCGCGGCCCGCGCCGCGCGCTCGATCTCCCGCGCGGGCCAGAACGGCCGGGTCCAGGCTTTCCGCAGTCAGGAAGTGGCCGCGCTGTATGCGCCGGACAATCCGCTGGACGTGTTCAGCCGCGCCGAAAAGGTCGAGCTGCTCAAACGGGTCGATGCAGCGACCCGTGCGCTGGACCCTCGGATCCAGCAGGTCAGCGTCAGCATGGCCGGGGTCTGGGAGCGCATCCTGGTGGCGGCAGCCGACGGCAGCCTGGCAGCGGACGTGCGTCCCCTGGTGCGCTTCAACGTCAGCGTGATCGTCGAGCATAACGGCCGTCGTGAACGGGGCGGGCAGGGCGGTGGTGGCCGTACCGACTACCGCTACTTCACCGAAGAACGCGTGATGGGCTACGCCCGCGAGGCCTTGCGCCAGGCTCTGGTCAATCTCGAGGCGATACCGGCACCGGCCGGCACGTTGCCCGTGGTGCTCGGCTCGGGCTGGTCCGGCGTGCTGCTGCACGAAGCGGTCGGGCATGGCCTGGAAGGTGACTTCAACCGCAAGGGCAGCTCGGCCTACAGCGACAAGATCGGTCAGAAGGTGGCGTCCAGCCTGTGCACCATCGTCGATGACGGCACCTTGCCGGATCGGCGCGGCTCACTCAGCGTGGACGACGAAGGCACGCCGACCGAATGCACCACGCTGATCGAGAACGGCATTCTCAAAGGCTACATGCAGGACAAGCTCAACGCCCGATTGATGGGCATGGCGGTCACCGGCAACGGTCGTCGCGAATCCTATGCGCACCTGCCGATGCCACGCATGACCAACACCTACATGCGCGCCGGCGACAGCGACCCGCAAGAGATCATCGCCTCGGTGAAGCGTGGGTTGTACTGCGCCAACCTCGGCGGTGGCCAGGTGGACATCACCAGCGGCAAGTTCGTCTTCTCCACCAGCGAGGCCTACCTGATCGAGGACGGCAGGATCACCACGCCGGTCAAGGGCGCGACGCTGATCGGCAACGGGCCCGAGGCGATGAGCCGGGTCTCGATGGTCGGCAACGACCTGGCGCTCGACAGCGGCGTGGGCACGTGCGGCAAGGATGGGCAGTCGGTGCCGGTGGGCGTCGGTCAGCCGACGCTCAAGCTCGATGCGATCACCGTGGGCGGAACCGGCGCGTGAAGTGCCGTTTCGCGTCCGGGCCTGCCCGTGCCGAGGCACGGGTGGCCAGGCGTGCCGCGTCGATCAGCGCAGGCCGCGCTGGGTTTCGTCGAGGTCGCGGATGTACTTGAAGACCTTGCGCGCCGCCGCGGGCGGCTTGTTGCGGGCCTTCTCGTGCTGCGCGTGGCGGATCAGCGAGCGCAGGTGCTGGCGATCGGTGTCCGGGTACTCGTTGACGAAGCGCTCCAGGTCCTCGTCGTTGCCGTCGACCAAACGGTCGCGCCAGCGCTCCAGGCCGTGGAAACGCTCGTTGTACTCGCGCGTCGAGCTGTCGAGCTGGTCGATCACCGAAGTGATGGCCTCGATGTCCTGGTCGCGCATCAGCTTGCCGACGAACGACATGTGTCGTTTGCGGGCGATGTGCGCGGTGTGCTTGCTGGCCTCGGCCAGCGCCTTGCGCAGCGCATCGGTCAAAGGCAGGCGTGCCAGGGTGTCGGCCTTGAGCGTGGTGAGGCGCTCGCCGAGTTCGACCAGCGCATGCAGCTCGCGCTTGATCTGGGTCTTGCTTTTTTCGCCATCGAAGGCGTCGTCGTATGAATCAACCATGGGGGCCGTCCGCTGAAAAACGCCGCCATGATAACCAGTCGGAGGCAGCTTGTCCGATCCGCTCGGACGAAGACCTCCGCCGAACACAGAATCAGTTGGAGACAACCATGAGCGCAGTCCAGAGCATAGGTCCGCAGGACCTGCCGGCCTTGCAGGAACAAGTCGAGCAGATCATCGACGAAGCCCGCCGCCAGGGCGCCAGTGCCTGCGAGGTGGCCGTTTCGCTGGAGCAGGGCCTGTCCACCACGGTGCGCCAGCGCGAGGTCGAGACGGTCGAATTCAACCGCGACCAGGGGTTCGGTATCACGCTCTATGTGGGCCAGCGCAAGGGCTCGGCCAGCACGTCGGCCAGCGGAGCGGAGGCCATTCGCGAAACGGTCGCGGCCGCCCTGGCGATCGCCCAGCACACCTCCGAGGACGAATGCTCGGGGCTGGCCGACGCGGCACTGATGGCGCGCGAGCTGCCAGACCTCGATCTCTACCATGCCTGGGACGTCTCGCCAGAGCGCGCCATCGAGCTGGCCCTGGAATGTGAAGCGGCCGCCTTCGACGCCGATTCACGGATCAGCAACGCCGACGGCACCAGCTTCAACACGCACCAGGGCTGCCGTGTCTATGGCAACAGCCATGGCTTCGTCGGTGGCTACGCCTCGACGCGTCACAGCCTGAGCTGCGTGATGATCGCCGAGGGCGAGGGTCAGATGCAGCGTGACTACTGGTACGACGTCAATCGTCAGGGCGCGTTGCTGGCCGACCCGCGCAGCATCGGCCAGCGGGCCGCGCAACGTGCCGCCAGTCGCTTGGGCGCGCGTCCGGTGCCCACCTGCGAAGTGCCGGTGCTGTTCTCGGCCGAACTGGCCGGGGGGCTGTTCGGCAGTTTCCTCTCGGCGATCTCCGGCGGCAACCTGTACCGCAAGTCGTCCTTCCTCGAGGGCGCCCTGGGACAACGCTTGTTCCCCAGCTGGCTGACCCTGGACGAGCGTCCTCACTTGCCACGCGCCTTGGCCAGCGCCGCCTTCGATGGCGATGGCCTGGCCACCTATGCCAAGCCGTTCGTCGAGAACGGCGAGCTGGTGTCCTACGTGCTGGGGACCTACTCCGGGCGCAAGCTGGGCCTGCCGAGCACCGCCAACTCAGGCGGTGTGCACAACCTTTTCGTCACCCATGGCAATCAGGACCAGGCCGCGCTGATCCGGCAGATGGGGCGGGGGTTGCTGGTCACCGAACTGATGGGGCACGGCCTGAACATGGTGACGGGCGACTATTCCCGCGGCGCGGCAGGCTACTGGGTGGAAAACGGCGAGATCCAGTTCGCGGTGCAGGAAGTCACCATCGCCGGCAACATGAAGGACATGTTCGACAAGATCGTCGCCATCGGCAACGATGTCGAAACCCGCAGCAACATCCATACCGGTTCGGTGCTGATCGAACGCATGACCGTGGCGGGCAGTTAAGCCAGGCCAGATCACCCTGGCATTCGGGACTCGATTTTAATCGTGCTCCAGGGCGGCTTCTGCCGCCTATCGCGGGCAAGCCCGCTCCCACAGGAGGGCGACCCTTACGTCGATGTTTGTCTGGAACCAGGACCTGTGGGAACTGGCTTGCCAGCGATACAGCGCTCGGTCGGGCGCCGCCTGCATCACGGGCACGCCCCACAAAAGGGCGGCCCTTACACCGCTGTCTGTCTGGAATCGGGACCTGTGGGAGCTGGCTTGCCAGCGATGGCATTCGACGCCGACTGTGAGGACAGGGAGGCATGCACGCCTTTTACTTGAAGTGATTCCACTTATCACTTAATAATGAATATCATTACCCAAATGACTGGCGATGATGTTCATGAAGACCGCCCTCCACGAATTGCCCCACCTGGAAAACTGGCGCTGGCTCAGCCGCCGCATCCGATGCGCACTCGAACCCGATGAGCCACGCGTGATCGACCATTACCTGGCCGAAGGGCGCTACCTGGTGTGCTGCACCGACACCTCGCCCTGGACGGTGGCCCTGACCTCGTTCCGCCTGCTGCTCGATACGGCCTGCGACCGCATGCTGCCCTGGCACTGGCGCTGCATCTGCCTGGACCAGGCCTGGCGGCCGCTGTTGCAGCTGCGCACCCTCGATCGACGCGAACACAACGACCGCTGGCAGCCCTACGCCACGCAACTGGCCACCTGCGTGCTGCTGCCTTCGATTTCCTCCGACGAACTGATGCAAGGACATGACGATGAGTGATACCCGTATCGAACGCGACAGCATGGGCGAACTGCAGGTGCCTGCGCAGGCCCTGTACGGTGCCCAGACCCAGCGTGCGGTCGATAACTTCCCGATCAGCGGTCAGCGCATGCCGGCCCGGTTCATTCGTGCCCTGTTGCTGGCCAAGTCGGCAGCCGCCAAGACCAACGTCGAGCTGGAGCAGATCAGCGCAGGGCAAGGCCAGGCCATCGTCAAGGCCGTGGAGCAATTGCTAGCGGGCGACTTCCTCCAGCATTTCCCGGTGGATGTCTTCCAGACCGGTTCCGGCACCAGTTCGAACATGAACGCCAACGAAGTCATCGCGACCCTGGCGACGCGGCTCCTGGGCGAGCCGGTCAATGCCAACGACCATGTCAACTGCGGGCAGAGCAGCAACGACATCATCCCAACGACCCTTCATGTCAGTGCTGCACTGGGTCTTCACGAACACCTGCTGCCTGCGCTGCATCACCTGATCGAAACCCTCGACAGCAAGGCGGCCCAGGTGCATGCCCACGTCAAGACGGGACGCACCCACCTCATGGACGCCATGCCGGTACGCATGCGCCAGGTGCTCGGTGGCTGGTCGGCACAGGTCCAGGGCGCGGTGGCCCATCTGGAGGCCACGTTGCCGAGCCTTCAGGCGCTGGCTCAAGGCGGCACTGCCGTCGGCACGGGCATCAACGCGCATCCGCGGTTCAGCGCAGGCTTCGCCCGCCAGCTCAGCGACCTGACTCAGGTGGACTTCGCCCCAGGCGACAACCTGTTTGCCTTGATCGGTTCACAGGACACCGCCGTGGCCGTGTCCGGGCAACTCAAGACCACCGCCGTCGCGCTGATGAAGATCGCCAACGATTTGCGCTGGATGAACTCCGGGCCCTTGGCCGGCCTGGGCGAGATCGAGCTGGAAGCCCTGCAGCCCGGCTCGTCGATCATGCCCGGCAAGGTCAACCCGGTGATCCCGGAGGCCACGGCCATGGTCGCCGCGCAGGTGATCGGCAACGACGCGACCATCGCCGTGGCGGGGCAGTCGGGCAACTTCGAGCTGAACGTGATGCTGCCGGTGATCGCGCGCAACCTGCTGGAGAGCATCGAGTTGCTGGCCAATGCCAGCCGCTTGCTGGCCGACAAGGCCATCGCCAGCTTCAAGGTCAACGAAGGCAAGCTCAAGGAAGCGTTGTCGCGCAATCCCATCCTGGTGACTGCGCTGAATCCGATCATCGGTTACCTGAAGGCTGCCGAGATCGCCAAGACCGCCTACAAGCAGGGCCGGCCGATCATCGAGGTGGCCCTCGAGCACACCGACCTGTCCCGTGAACAGCTCGACACCTTGCTCGACCCTGAAAAGCTCACGGCCGGTGGCCTCTGACCGACGCGCACGGGCAGTACTGCTGTACCGACCGTCTGCTCGGCCGACTCAGGCGACAAACGAGCGCACTCACCGGGTCACCTGCTGTCGGACGTTTATAACCCCACCACATGGAATCCATTGTCATGTCCCATAGCTTGCCTAAACTGGCCTACGCCTACGATGCCCTGGAACCGCACATCGATGCGCAGACCATGGAAATCCACCACACCAAGCACCACCAGACCTACATCAACAACCTCAATGCTGCCATCGATGGCACCGAGTACGCCGAATGGCCGCTCGACAAGCTGCTGGCTTCGGTCAAACAGCTGCCCGAGAAGCTGCAGGGCCCGGTGATCAACCAGGGGGGCGGACACGCCAACCACACCCTGTTCTGGACCGTGATGTCACCGCAAGGCGGGGGGCAGCCGCAGGGCAAGGTGGCCGAGGCCATCGAGGCGCAGTTGGGTGGTTTCGACGCGTTCAAGGAAGCCTTCACCAAGGCAGCCCTGAGCCGCTTCGGCAGCGGCTGGGCCTGGCTGAGCGTCACGCCCGACAAGAAGCTGGTGGTTGAAAGCAGCGGTAACCAGGACAGCCCGCTGATGCACGGCAACATCCCCATCCTCGGGCTGGACGTCTGGGAGCATGCGTACTACCTCAAGTACCAGAACCGTCGTCCCGAGTACATCGGCGCCTTCTACAACGTGGTCGATTGGGCCGAGGTGGAACGTCGCTACGCCGAAGCCGTGAAGTGAGTCGCTGACCATGCGCCCCGGAGCGATGTCGACCAGTGGTGTGCGGCAGTTCAGGTTCGTGTTGGGTACCGTGTTGCTGCTGGCCGGCACCGTGCTTCTGATGGCGCGTGGTATCGCCTGGGTAGGCCTTTGACCCTTCCGAGGCGTTAAGGGGCCTCGAGGGTGGCCTCACGCACCCTCGAGAATGCCCAGGTGACACGTCTTTTCGCAAGCAGACCCCGCGGCTGGAGCCCGGGAGCAGGCGTTACTCGCCTTCGTCGAAGCGGTTCTCGATCAACGCCACCACCGCGTCCATGGCCTCGTGTTCCTGATCACCCTCGGTGTACAGGTGAACCTGAGTGCCCTTGCCGGCGGCCAGCATCATCACGGCCATGATGCTCTTGCCATCGACCAGAGCGTCTGCTGCACGTCCGATCTTCACCTGGCAGGGAAAACGGCCGGCCACGCCGACGAACTTGGCGGCCGCGCGAGCATGCAGGCCCAACTTGTTGATGATGGTGATTTCGCGGGCGGGCATCGTAGGGTGGATCCTGTGGCTAGAGGTCGCGATGGCGAACCTGAACGTTTTTCAAGGTTTGCTGGAGCAAACGGCCGAGCCGTTCGGTCAGGTAGACCGAGCGATGGTGACCGCCCGTGCAGCCGATGGCAATGGTCACGTAGGCGCGATTGCTGGCGGCGAACCGGGGCAGCCATTTGACCAGGTAGCCCGAGATATCCTGGAACATGTCCTCGACCTCAGGCTGTGCGGCCAGGTAGTCGATCACAGGCTGCTCCAGCCCTGAATGGTCGCGCAGTTCAGGCTTCCAGTAGGGGTTTGGCAGGCAGCGCACATCGAAGACCACGTCGGCGTCCACCGGCATGCCCCGCTTGAACCCGAACGACTCGACCAGAAACGCCGTGCCAGGCTCGGGTTTGTCGAGCAGTCGCAGGGCGATGGAATCGCGCAATTGGTACAGGTTGAGGCGCGTGGTGTCGATCTTGAGGTCGGCCAGGTCGGCGATTGGTCCCAGCAGCTCGCTTTCCACGCGGATCGCCTCGGCCAGCGACCGATTGGCGTTGGTCAGCGGATGACGTCGACGTGTCTCCGAAAAGCGCTTGAGCAGCATGTCCTCATCGGCGTCGAGGTAGAGCACGTCGCATTGGATGTGCTTGGCGCGGGCATCTTCGAGCAATTCGGGAAAGCGGGACAGGTGCGTGGGCAGGTTGCGCGCGTCGATCGACACTGCCACCTTGGGCTGCAGCATGTCTGTGTTCAGCAAGGCATTTTCCGCCAGTTGCGGCAGCAGGCCGGCGGGCAGGTTGTCGATGCAGTAGAAGCCGTTGTCTTCCAGAACGTTCAGGGCCGTGCTCTTGCCGGAACCAGACCGGCCACTGACGACGATCAGACGCATGCTCAGGCCTCTTTCTGCGTGTCCAGAACCACGTGATAGAGTGCTTCATCGCTCTGCGCGCTGCGCAGGCGATCACGGATGTCCGGGCGATCCAGCATGCCGGCGATCTGGCGCAACAGCTCGAGGTGTGCCTCGGTGGCAGCCTCGGGCACCAGCAGGACGAACAGCAAGTCTACCGGTTCACCGTCAATGGCGTCGTAATCGATGGGCTTTTCCAGTTTCACCAGCGCACTGACGGGCATGTTGCAGCCTGCCAGGCGGCAGTGGGGGATGGCGATGCCATTGCCGAAGCCGGTGGAGCCCAACTTCTCGCGAGCGATCAGCTTGGCGAAGACGTCGTCCTCGCGCAATTCCGACACCTCGTGGGTAATCAGTTTGGCGATGTTCTGGAGAGCGCTTTTCTTGCTGCCTCCCGGCGCGTTCACCTGGGAACGGCCGGGGGTCAGGATGGTTTCGAGTCGGATCATGAAGTAGGGGTTAGCGGGCCGCGGCGCCTTGCAGCAGGCTCTGCTGTTTTTCCTTGTGTTTTTTCAGTTGGCGGTCGAGCTTGTCGGCCAGGGCGTCGATGGCTGCATACATGTCTTCGTGTTCGGCATTGGCGACCACTTCGCCGCCAGGAATCTGCAAGGTCGCTTCGACTTTCTGCTGAAGCTTTTCGACCTTCATGATGACCTGCACGTTGGTGATCTTGTCGAAATGACCCTCCAGGCGCTTGAGCTTCTGGTCGAGGTAGTCGCGCAGTGGCTGAGTGACTTCGACATGGTGTCCACTGATGTTGACTTGCATACAGCTTCTCCTTGTGTTGCCCGTGCATAAAGCGGCGAGTGTTGCACCCGCCACCAGAACGCTGTGGCACATCCAGGCTACATCAATCGCTTGCGTTCGCTCGACGGTGCGATGCCGAGCGACTCACGGTACTTGGCGACCGTTCGACGCGCGACCTGGATGCCTTGTGCCTCCAGTAAACCAGCGATCTTGCTATCGCTCAATGGCTTTTTCTGATTTTCCGCCGCCACCAGTTTCTTGATGATCGCGCGAATCGCCGTGGACGAGCATTCCCCACCTTCGGCGGTGCTGACGTGGCTGGAGAAAAAGTATTTCAATTCGTAGATGCCACGGGGGGTGTGCATGTACTTCTGGGTCGTCACGCGGGAGATGGTCGACTCGTGCATGCCGACGGCCTCGGCGATGTCGTGCAGCACCAGCGGCTTCATCGCCTCGTCGCCATGGTCGAGGAAGCCGCGCTGGTGCTCGACGATCTGCGTGGCCACCTTCATCAATGTCTCGTTGCGGCTCTGCAGGCTCTTGATGAACCAGCGTGCCTCCTGCAACTGGTTGCGCATGAAGGTGTTGTCGGCACTGGTGTCGGCACGACGCACGAAACCGGCGTACTGTGCATTGACGCGCAGCCGGGGCACCGCTTCCTGGTTGAGTTCGACCAGCCAGCGGTCGTGGTGCTTGCGCACGATCACGTCCGGGACCACGTATTCGGGCTCGCTCGACTCGATCTGCAGGCCCGGGCGTGGGTTCAGGCTCTGCACCAGCTCGATGATCTGGCGGAGCTCGTCTTCCTTGAGCTTCATCCGGCGCATCAACTGGCTGTAGTCGCGCGCACCGAGCAGATCGATGTAGTCGGTGACCAGGCGCTGCGCTTCGCTCATCCAGGGGGTGCTGGCGGGCAACTGGCGCAGTTGCAGGAGCAGGCACTCACCCAGGGTCCGTGCCCCGATGCCGGCCGGTTCGAACTGCTGGATGCGGTGCAGCACGGCCTCGACTTCGTCGAGCTCGATGTCCAAATCGGGATCGAACGCGGCGCAGATCTCTTCGAGGGTTTCCTCCAGATAGCCACGGTCGTTGATCGAATCGATCAGGGTGACGGCGATCAGGCGGTCGGTATCGGACATCGGCGCCAGGTTCAGTTGCCAGAGCAAATGGCTCTGCAGGCTTTCGCCGACCGACGTGCGCGTGGTGAAGTCCCATTCGTCGTCGTCGCCCGCTGGCAGGCTGCTGGCGCTGGTCTGGTAGATGTCTTCCCAGGCCGTGTCGACGGGCAGCTCGCTGGGGATACGCTCGCCCCACTCACCGTCGTCCAGGC
Source organism: Pseudomonas entomophila (assembly GCF_013523125.1). GTDB lineage: Bacteria > Pseudomonadota > Gammaproteobacteria > Pseudomonadales > Pseudomonadaceae > Aquipseudomonas > Aquipseudomonas entomophila_B. The sequence goes on from NZ_JAAMQJ010000004.1 coordinate 41,665, forward strand.
TGTCGGCGCTCAAGGCGTTGTCCTGGTGGCTGGTGTCCTGGGTTTCGGCGGCCGGCTTGCTCTCGGCGTTGTCGGCCATCGGGTCGCTGTTGTCGAAATCCTCGCCGTCTTCCTGACGTTCGAGCATCGGGTTCGATTCCAGCGCTTCCTGGATCTCTTGCTGGAGGTCCAGGGTGGAAAGCTGGAGCAGACGAATGGCCTGTTGCAACTGCGGGGTCATCGTCAGTTGCTGGCCCATTTTTAGGACGAGCGATGCTTTCATGGCTGGGGCTTAATACCTTGTTCGCCGGCGCGCCTGCGCCATCCACTACACATACGACAGAGCGCCGGAGCGCTGATCACGAAGAGGTCATATGCCTGAATTTGCCGCGTTTGCCTAGGCTTGACGTGTAACGGCGTGGCATGCCATGGCACGTCGGCGCCTCGCCGCTCGTGCCTGTACCGTCCAGAGGGCTCGAGCCCTCCGGAGCAGGGTCACAGACGGAACTCGTGCCCCAGGTAGACTTCCTTGACCAGGTCGTTCGACAGGATGGTCTGGGCATCGCCCTCGGCGATCAGCTGGCCATCGTTGACGATGTAGGCCGTCTCGCAGATGTCCAGCGTCTCACGGACGTTGTGGTCGGTGATCAGCACCCCGATGCCCTTGGCCTTGAGGTGATGGATGATCTGCTTGATGTCACCCACCGAGATCGGATCGACGCCAGCGAAGGGTTCGTCCAGCAGGATGAACTTCGGCGCGGTGGCCAGGGCCCGGGCGATCTCGACGCGGCGACGCTCGCCGCCAGACAGGCTCATGCCGAGGTTGTCGCGGATATGGGTGATGTGGAACTCCTGAAGCAGCCCTTCGAGCTCCTTGCGGCGACCCTCCTGGTCGAGTTCCTTGCGGGTCTCGAGGATCGCCATGATGTTGTCGGCCACCGACAGCTTGCGGAAGATCGAAGCTTCCTGCGGCAGGTAGCCGATACCGGCGCGCGCGCGGCCGTGCATGGGCTGGTGGCTGACGTCCAGGGCATCGATCAGGACGCGGCCCTGGTCGGCCTGCACCAGGCCGACGATCATGTAGAAGCAGGTGGTCTTGCCGGCGCCGTTGGGGCCGAGCAGGCCGACGATCTGCCCGCTCTCGATCGACAGGCTGACGTCGCGCACCACTTGGCGGCCCTTGTAGCTCTTGGCCAGATGCTGGGCTTTGAGGGTTGCCATTACTCGGCCTTCTTCTTCGGCTGGATCACCATGTCGATGCGCTGGCGAGGCGACATCACGTTGCCACCACGGCCAGCGGTCGCGACCTGGGTCTTGGTGTTGTAGACGATCTTCTCGCCTTCGGTGCTGTTGCCTTCGTTGGTGACCTTGGCGCGATCGGTCAGGACGATCGTGTCCTTCAGGGCCTGATACTGGATGGTGACCGCCCAGCCCTGCATCTTGTCGGGCTTGGCCGCGCTCTGGCGCTGCTCGAAGTAGGCCAGATTGCCCACCGAGGTGACCACGTCGATGTCACCGGAGCTGGCGCGCGTGATGGTGACCTTGTTGCCCTTGATGACCATGGAGCCCTGGGTGATCACCACGTCGCCGGTATAGGTCGCCACACCCTGCTTGTCGTCGAGGTGGGCGTCGTCGGCCTGGATGCGGATGGGCTGGTCACGGTCGGTCGGCAGGGCCCAGGCGCTCGCGCTTCCCAGTGCCGCGCTCAGGCTGAGCAAAAAGGGGAGGGTTTTAACGAGCCTCATACTGTCCTCTTACGTTGGACAGCAGGTCCATCCTGCCGTCTTTCAAATAGGCTTTCATGCCTGTGCCCGTAGTCGTGCCACCGGCGCCGTCGATTCTAACGGCTTGCTCGGTCTGCGCATATTGCTTCTGCGGGAACACGGTCATGCGCGTGGTGGTGATGATGGTGTCGCGCTTGCGCTCGTCGGTACGGGCGACGCGCACCTTGTCGATCAGTTCGACCTCGGTGCCATCGGGATTGACCTCGGCGCGCTCGCTGGTGACGTGCCAGGGGTACGTGGTACCGCGGTACATCTGCAGGTTCGGGCGGGTCAGCAGCGTCATCTCGCTGGCCTTCATGTGCTCGACCTTGTCGGCGGTCATGTCGTACTGCATCTTGCCGTCCGGCAGGTACTGGACGCTGTGCGCATTGATCGCGTAATAGTCGATGGCGCTCTCGTCGACCTGGGCCACCGGCTTTTCCAGGAAGCTCTCGGGGCTCACGTTCCAGTAGCCGATCGCGCCCAGCACGGCGGCGATCGCGACCAGCACGGCGATGTTGCGGGCTTTCTTGCTGAACATACGAAGCTCTACAGAAGGTTGGCGATGACACGGTCCAGGTCATCCCGGACGTGCAGCATAGACGTGTGACAGGTGCGCCCGCCACATTGCTCGGTCACCGTGTGCATCAGAGCACCCCGGCGCGCAGCAGATCGTGCATGTTGAGGGCGCCGATCGGACGGTCGGTCGCATCCACCACGGCCAGCGCGTTGATCTTGAAATCCTCCATGATCTTCAAGGCTTCGGCGGCGAGCATGTCGGCGCGCACGGTCTTGCCGTGGACGGTCATGACGTCGTCGATGCGTGCGTGACGCATGTCGAGGTCGCGGTCCAGGCTGCGCCGCAGGTCGCCGTCGGTGAAGATGCCGGCCAGGCGCGCGTCGTCGTCCACGACCACGGTCATGCCCAGGCCTTTGCGCGACATTTCCAGCAGGGCATCCTTCAGCGAGGTGGCGCGGCGTACGCAGGGCAGGGCATCACCTGCGTGCATGATGTCCTCGACCTTGAGCAGCAGGCGTCGGCCCAGGGCACCGCCAGGGTGCGAAAAGGCGAAGTCCTCGGCCGTGAAGCCACGGGCCTCGAGCAGGGCGATGGCCAGCGCATCGCCCAGGGCCAGCGCGCAGGTGGTGGACGAGGTCGGCGCCAGGTTCAGCGGGCAGGCCTCCTGCGTCACGCTCACGTCGAGGTGGACGTTGGCCGCGCGCGCCAGGGTCGACTCCGGGTTGCCGGTGAAGGCGATCAGGCGGATGCCCAGGCGCTTGATCAGCGGCAGCAGTGTGACGATCTCGGACGTGGTGCCGGAATTCGACAAGGCCAGGATCACGTCGTCCCGGGTGATCATGCCCATGTCGCCGTGGCTGGCTTCGGCCGGGTGCACGAAGAACGCCGGCGTGCCGGTGCTGGCCAGGGTCGCGGCGATCTTGTTGCCGACATGGCCGGACTTGCCCATGCCGAGCACCACGACCCGGCCACGGCTGCCCAGGATGAGCTGGCAGGCCTGCACGAACGTGTCGTCGATACGGGCCAGCAGATCGCCGATGGCGTCGCGTTCCAACTGCAGGGTGCGTTGGGCGGAGAGGATCAGCTCGCGGGTTGGGCTCATGTCGATTGAGGCATATCTGATTTGGAGCTGTCGATTATACCGGGTATGGGCAAAAGCCTCACCCTGTGATTGCGTTGCCCTGCGCGCCCCGGTGCGCAAACCCCCGTTCCAGGCGCTCGCGTCTTTGGCCGGGTCCCTGCCCGATGGTATAGTCCGCCGCTGTCTGGGCGACCCAAGGGGTGTGCCTTCACCGTGAAGGCAGGCGTCCAACTGACGAAAGTCGCATCGCAAGGAGTCTAGATGAGTGTGCACAGCGACTACGCGGTCGAGTTGAAGGACGTCTCCTTCAAGCGCGGTTCGCGCAGCATTTTCAAGGATGTGGATATCCGCATCCCACGTGGCAAGGTCACGGGCATCATGGGGCCCTCCGGGTGCGGCAAGACGACACTCTTGCGGCTGATGGGCGCGCAGTTGCGCCCGGCTGGTGGTGAGGTGTGGGTCAACGGTCAGAACCTGCCGACGTTGTCACGCGCCGACCTGTTCGATGCGCGCAAGCAGATGGGCGTGCTGTTCCAGAGCGGCGCATTGTTCACCGACCTGGATGTGTTCGAGAACGTCGCCTTCCCGCTGCGGGTGCACACCGAACTCCCCGAAGAGATGATCCGCGACATCGTGCTGATGAAGCTGCAGGCCGTCGGCCTGCGCGGCGCCATCGAGCTGATGCCCGACGAGCTGTCTGGGGGCATGAAGCGCCGCGTGGCCCTGGCCCGGGCGATCGCCCTGGATCCGCAGATCCTGATGTACGACGAACCGTTCGTGGGCCAGGACCCGATCGCCATGGGCGTGCTGGTGCGGCTGATCCGTCTGCTCAACGATGCCTTGGGCATCACCAGCATCGTGGTTTCCCACGACCTGGCCGAGACCGCCAGCATCGCCGACTACCTCTATGTGGTCGGCGACGGCCAGGTACTGGGCCAGGGCACGCCGCAGGAGCTGATGGGGTCGGACAATCCGCGCATTCGCCAGTTCATGAAGGGCGACCCTGACGGCCCCGTGCCATTCCATTTTCCTGCGCCCGATTACCGCGCCGATTTGTTGGGAGCGCGTTGATGCGCAGAAGATCCTTGCTTGAGCGCGTGCGCCTGTTCGGCCGCGCGGCCATCGACATCGTCGCCGTGCTGGGCCGGTCCTGCCTGTTCCTGATGCATGCCCTGGTCGGCCGTGGCGGCATCGGCGGCGGCTTCCAGCTGCTGGTCAGGCAGCTGTATTCGGTCGGCGTGCTGTCGCTGGCGATCATCGTCGTGTCCGGCGTGTTCATCGGCATGGTGCTGTCGCTGCAGGGCTACAGCATCCTGACCCAGTACGGCTCCGAGCAGGCCGTGGGGCAGATGATCGCCCTGACCCTGCTGCGCGAACTGGGCCCGGTGGTCACCGCCCTGCTGTTCGCCGGGCGCGCCGGTTCGGCGCTGACCGCCGAGATCGGTAACATGAAATCCACCGAGCAGCTCTCGAGCCTGGAGATGATCGGCGTCGACCCGCTCAAGTACATCGTCGCGCCGCGTCTGTGGGCCGGCTTCATCTCCCTGCCGCTGCTGGCGCTGATCTTCAGCGTGGTCGGGATCTGGGGCGGTTCGTGGGTCGCCGTGGATTGGCTGGGAGTCTATGAGGGTTCCTTCTGGTCCAACATGCAGAACAGCGTTTCCTTCACCGACGATGTCCTCAACGGCCTGGTCAAGAGTCTGGTGTTCGCCTTCGTGGTCACCTGGATCGCCGTGTTCCAGGGCTACGATTGCGAGCCGACCTCGGAAGGGATCAGTCGCGCCACCACCAGAACCGTGGTCTATGCCTCCCTGGCAGTCCTGGGCCTGGACTTCATTCTGACCGCCTTGATGTTTGGAGATTTCTGATGCAAAACCGCACCCTGGAAATCGGTGTCGGCCTGTTCCTTCTGGCTGGGATCCTGGCCCTGCTGCTGCTGGCGCTGCGTGTCAGCGGCCTGTCGGCAAGCCCGACCACCGAGACCTACAAGGTCTACGCCTACTTCGACAACATCGCCGGCCTCACCGTGCGCGCCAAGGTCACCATGGCCGGGGTGACCATCGGCAAGGTCACGGCGATCGACCTGGACCGCGACAGCTACATGGGGCGGGTCACCCTGCAACTGGACAGCGACGTCGACAACCTGCCCACCGACTCCACTGCTTCGATCCTCACCGCCGGGCTGCTCGGCGAGAAGTACATCGGCATCAGCGTCGGTGGCGAAGAGGACGTGCTCAAGGAAGGCGGAACCATTCACGACACGCAGTCGTCACTGGTGCTGGAAGACCTGATCGGCAAGTTCCTGCTCAATTCCGTTGGCAAAGAAGCTAAATAAGGAGTTTTCATGATTTCGATCCTGCGACGTGGCCTGCTGGTACTGCTGGCGGCCCTCCCGATGCTGGCCAACGCCGCCCCTGGGCAATCGGCCCATGACGTGATCCAGGGCACCACCGACGCACTGCTGACCGACCTGAAGAACAACCGTGACAGCTACCGCAACGATCGCGAGGCGTTCTATCAGTCGCTCAACCGCATCCTGGGCCCGGTGGTCGATGCCGACGGCATCTCCAAGAGCATCATGACCGTCAAGTATTCGCGCAAGGCGACCCCGGCGCAGATGCAGCGCTTCCAGGAAAACTTCAAGCGCAGCCTGCTGCAGTTCTACGGCAACGCCCTGCTCGACTACGACAACCAGGGCATCACGCTCGACCCGGCCAAGGCCGAGGACGGCAAGCGCACCAGCGTCGGCATGAAGGTGCGTGGCAACAATGGCGCGGTGTACCCGGTGTCCTACACCCTGGAAAAACTCGGCAACGAGTGGAAGGTGCGTAACGTCATCGTCAACGGCATCAACATCGGCAAGCTGTTCCGTGACCAGTTCGCCGACGCCATGCAGCGCAACGGCAACGACCTGGACAAGACCATCGACGGCTGGGCGGGCGAAGTGGCCAAGGCCAAGCAGACCGCCGACAGTTCTTCCGAGAAGGCGGTGCAATGAGCGACGCCAGCATCGGCATGCCGCAGCCGGGCATCCTGTGCCTGGCCGGCATCCTGGACTACCGCAGCGGCCCGTCGCTGCGCAAGCAGGGCAAGGCACTGATCGCGGCCTGCCGTGAGCCTCGCCTGGTCCTGGACTGCTCGGCGGTCCAACGCTCCAGCAGTGTCGGCCTGTCATTGCTGCTGGCGTTCATGCGGGACGCGCAGGCGGCCGGCAAGACCTGCGAGCTGCGCGACATGCCGGCGGACATGCGGGAAATCGCCGATGTCTACGATCTGGACGAAGTGCTGACGCGCTGAAACGCGTCCGTCCTCGATGCCCCTCGGTCAGCGTGCTCGTTCATGGGCTTCGCAGGCGAGGGGCTTTTTTGTATGATGACCGACCCCGTGCGCACAGAGCGCCGATTGAGGTTGAGCATGCACGCCGTAGACGTTAAGAAGTTCCTTGAAGAAAAACTGCCGGGCGCCCGGGTCGAAGTCGAGGGCGAGGGCTGCAACTTCCAGCTGAACGTGATCAGCGACGAATTGGCCGGCCAAAGCCCGGTCAAGCGTCAGCAGGCGATCTACGCCCATCTGAATCCCTGGATCGCCGACGGCAGCATCCATGCGGTAACCATGAAATTCTTCAGCAGCGCAGCCTGGGCTGAGCGCACCTGAGCCAACTTGGCGGCGAGACTCCAATGGACAAACTGATTATCACTGGCGGCGCGCGTCTCGACGGCGAGATCCGCATTTCCGGGGCGAAGAACGCCGCCCTGCCGATCCTGGCCGCGACCCTACTGGCCGATGGCCCGGTCACGGTCGGCAACCTGCCGCACCTGCACGACATCACCACCATGATCGAGCTGTTCGGACGCATGGGCATCGAGCCTGTGATCGACGAGAAGCTCGCGGTCGAGATCGACCCGCGCACCATCAAGACCCTGGTCGCCCCATACGAGCTGGTCAAGACCATGCGCGCCTCGATCCTGGTGCTCGGCCCGATGGTCGCCCGTTTCGGCAAGGCCGAAGTCGCCCTGCCCGGCGGCTGCGCGATCGGTTCGCGTCCGGTCGACCTGCACATCCGCGGCCTTGAGGCGATGGGCGCGAAGATCGAAGTGGAGGGCGGCTACATCAAGGCCGAGGCCCCTGAAGGCGGCCTGCGCGGCGCGCACTTCTTCTTCGACACCGTCAGCGTGACCGGTACCGAGAACATCATGATGGCCGCAGCCCTGGCCAAGGGTCGCAGCGTGCTGCAGAACGCCGCCCGCGAGCCGGAAGTGGTCGACCTGGCCAACTTCATCAACGCCATGGGCGGCAACGTCCAGGGCGCCGGCACCGACACCATCACCATCGACGGTGTCGAGCGCCTGCACTCGGCCAATTACCGCGTCATGCCCGACCGCATCGAGACCGGCACCTACCTGGTCGCTGCTGCCATCACCGGTGGGCGCGTCAAGCTCAAGGACACCGATCCGACCATCCTCGAGGCGGTACTGGAGAAGCTCAGGGAAGCCGGCGCCGACGTGACCACGGGCGCAGACTGGATCGCGCTGGACATGCACGGGCGCAAGGCCAAGGCCGTCAACCTGCGCACCGCGCCGTACCCGGCATTCCCCACCGACATGCAGGCGCAGTTCATCTCGCTCAACGCCGTGGCCGAAGGCACCGGTGCGGTGATCGAGACGATCTTCGAGAACCGCTTCATGCACGTGTACGAAATGCACCGCATGGGCGCGCAGATCCAGGTCGAGGGCAACACCGCCATCGTCACCGGCGTCGACACGCTCAAGGGTGCACCGGTCATGGCCACCGACCTGCGCGCGTCGGCCAGCCTGGTGCTGTCGGCCCTGGTCGCCGAGGGCGACACGCTGATCGACCGCATCTACCACATCGACCGTGGCTACGAGTGCATCGAGGAAAAACTGCAGATGCTGGGCGCCAAAATCCGCCGCGTTCCGGGCTGAACCCGCGCGGCGTGCGCCAGCCGTCACCCCTCCGGTCGGGCCAGGCCCGACCGGTCAGAACTGCTGAAGGATTCACGTTCCATGTTGACCATTGCGCTATCCAAGGGCCGTATTCTCGATGACACCCTGCCGCTGCTGGCCGATGCCGGCATCGTCCCCACCGAGAACCCCGACAAGAGCCGCAAGCTGATCATCCCGACCACCCAGGATGACGTCCGCTTGCTCATCGTGCGCGCCACCGACGTGCCGACCTACGTCGAGCATGGCGCGGCCGACCTCGGCGTGGCCGGCAAGGACGTGCTGATGGAGTATGGCGGCCAGGGTCTGTACGAGCCGCTCGACCTGCAGATCGCCCAGTGCAAGCTGATGACCGCCGGCGCCGTCGGTGCGAGCGAGCCCAGCGGTCGCCTGCGCGTGGCCACCAAGTTCGTCAACGTCGCCAAGCGCTACTACGCCGAGCAGGGCCGCCAGGTCGACATCATCAAGCTGTACGGCTCGATGGAACTGGCCCCGCTGATCGGTCTGGCCGACAAGATCATCGACGTCGTCGACACCGGCAACACCCTGCGCGCCAACGGCCTGGAGCCCCAGGAGCTGATCGCCCACGTCAGTTCGCGCCTGGTGGTGAACAAGGCGTCGATGAAGATGCAGCATGCGCGCATCCAGAGCCTGATCGATACCCTGCGTCACGCCGTGCAGGCACGACACCGCGGCTGATTCCCGCGCGCGACGTCCACCGTCGCGCCCGTCCTTCCGCGTCACAGCCTTTTTCTCGGGTGCCCGCGCGGATCGATCGGTAGCCCTGGGCGCCTGAGCATTCGCCAATCATCGAGGCCCTCGTCATGACTCTGCCCACTGCAATCGCTCGTCTCAATGCCGCTGATCCGGATTTCGCCCGACATCTGGACCATCTGCTGAGCTGGGAGAGCGTGTCCGACGATGCGGTCAATCAGCGCGTGCTGGACATCATCAAGGCCGTGCGCGAGCGCGGCGATGCGGCGCTGGTGGAATTCACCCAGCGCTTCGACGGCGTGCAGGCCACGACCATCGACGACCTGATCCTCGACCGTGCGCGCCTAGAGCTGGCGCTGACGCGGATCACACCGGCCCAGCGCCAGGCCCTCGAGACCGCCGCCGAGCGCGTGCGGGTCTACCACGAGCGGCAGAAGCAGGACTCCTGGCAGTACACCGAGGCCGACGGCACCGTGCTGGGGCAGAAGGTCACTCCACTGGACCGCGCCGGGCTCTACGTGCCGGGTGGCAAGGCGTCCTACCCGTCCTCGGTGCTGATGAACGCGCTGCCGGCCAAGGTCGCCGGCGTGGCCGAAGTGGTCATGGTGGTGCCGACGCCGCGTGGCGAGATCAACGAACTGGTGCTGGCAGCGGCGTGCATCGCCGGGGTCGATCGGGTCTTCACCCTCGGAGGCGCCCAGGCCATCGCGGCGCTGGCGTACGGCACCGAGAGCGTGCCGCCGGTGGACAAGATCGTCGGCCCCGGCAACATCTATGTCGCCACCGCCAAGCGCCATGTGTTCGGCCAGGTGGGCATCGACATGATCGCCGGGCCCTCGGAGATCCTGGTGGTGTGCGACGGGCAGACCGATCCGGACTGGATCGCCATGGACCTGTTCTCCCAGGCCGAGCACGACGAAGACGCGCAAGCCATCCTGGTCAGCCCGGACGCCGCCTTCCTCGACCGGGTCGCCGCCAGCATCGAAAGGTTGCTGCCGACCCTGGAACGTGCCGAGATCGCCGAAAAATCGATCAACGGCCGCGGCGCCCTGATCCAGGTGCGCGACATGCAGCAGGCCATCGAGGTGGCCAACCGGATCGCGCCGGAACACCTTGAGCTGTCGGTCGCCGACCCGCAGGCCTGGCTGCCGCAGATCCGCCATGCCGGCGCGATCTTCATGGGGCGTCACACCAGCGAGGCGCTGGGTGACTACTGCGCCGGCCCGAACCATGTGCTGCCCACCTCGGGCACTGCGCGCTTCTCGTCGCCGCTCGGCGTGTACGACTTCCAGAAGCGTTCGTCGATCATCTTCTGCTCCGAGGCCGGTGCCTCCGAGCTGGGCAAGACCGCCTCGGTGCTGGCCCGTGGCGAATCGCTGACGGCCCACGCCCGCAGCGCCGAATACCGGATCCGCGACGCGCGGCAGGGGGAGTGAGCATGAGTCGATTCTGGAGCCCGTTCGTCAAGGACCTGGTGCCCTACGTGCCAGGTGAACAACCCAAGCTGGCCCGGCTGGTCAAGCTCAACACCAACGAAAACCCCTATGGCCCTTCGCCGAAGGCCCTGGAGGCGATGCGTGCCGAGCTGGGGGAGGGGTTGCGCCTGTACCCCGACCCGAACAGCGACGTGCTCAAGCACGCCGTGGCCGCGCACTACGGCATCGCGGCCAATCAGGTGTTTCTCGGCAACGGTTCGGACGAGGTGCTGGCGCACATCTTCCACGGGCTGTTCCAGCATGAAGGGCCCTTGCTGTTCCCGGACATCAGCTACAGCTTCTACCCGGTCTACTGCGGGCTGTACGGCATTCCCTTCGAACCGGTGGCGCTGGACGAGCAGTTCCGCATCCGCATCGAGGACTACCGCACGGCCAATGCCGGCATCATCTTCCCCAACCCCAACGCACCGACCGGGGTCCTGCTGCCGCTGGAGGCGATCGAGCAGTTGCTGCAGCACAACCGCGACTCGGTGGTGGTGGTGGACGAGGCCTACATCGATTTCGGCGGCCAGACCGCGATCAGCCTGATCGATCGCTACGACAACCTGCTGGTGACCCAGACCCTGTCCAAGTCGCGCTCGCTGGCCGGCTTGCGGGTCGGTCTGGCGGTCGGCCACCCGGACCTGATCGAGGCGCTGGAGCGGATCAAGAACAGCTTCAACTCCTACCCGCTCGACCGCCTGGCGATCGTCGGAGCGGCGGCGGCCTTCGAGGACCGTGCCTATTTCGAGCAGACGTGCCGCCAGGTGATCGAGAGCCGCGAAGCCCTGGTGGACGCCCTGGTCGCGCGGGGGTTCGAGGTGCTGCCGTCGGCGGCGAACTTCATCTTCGCCCGCCATCCGCAGCAGGACGCCGCCGAGCTGGCGACTCGCCTGCGCGCCCAAGGGGTGATCGTGCGTCACTTCAAGCAGGCGCGTATCGCCCAGTACCTGCGCATCACCATCGGCACGCCCGAGCAGAACCAGGCCTTGCTGAACGCGCTGGACTGATCGCGGGTCGAACCGTGATCCCTGACGCCGGGGCCGCTATGCGGCCCCGGCGCCTTTCAGGCCGCCGACCCGGTGTGCCTCGACAGAACCGTGAGCTTCGATGACCATGAAAGACCCGAACCCCGCCACGCCGCCCCAGCTCGACACCCTGCTGATCGACGCCGAAGACGACCAGCCCCAGGCTGCGCCCGTGCCTGCCGTCAGGCCCTGGCTCTTGCTGCTGGGTCTGGTGCTGGTGGCGCTGAACCTGCGCCCGGCGCTGTCGAGCCTGGCGCCCATGCTCGGTCAAGTGTCCGACAGCCTGGGGCTCAATGCGTCCCAGGCCGGGCTGCTGACGACCTTGCCAGTCCTGTGCCTGGGGTTGTTCGCGCCCTTGGCGCCGGTGCTGGCCCGTCGGTTCGGGGCCGAGCGCGTGATACTGGGGATCCTGCTGGTACTGGCAGGCGGCATTCTGCTGCGCAGCAGCCTCGGGGTCGTGGGCGTGTTTCTCGGCAGTCTCCTGGCGGGCGCCAGCATCGGCATCATCGGCGTCCTGCTACCGGGCATCGTCAAACGTGATTTTCCGCAGCAGGCCGGCACCCTGACCGGTGTCTACACCATGGCCCTGTGCCTGGGGGCGGCGCTGGCGGCCGGCGCCACGGTGCCCATCAGCCAGCGCTTTGGCGACAGCTGGGAAATCGGGCTGGGTTGCTGGGCCATTCCGGCCGTGCTGGCGATGCTGGTCTGGGTGCCCCAGGCCCGCCAGGGGCATGGCGCTCATCGGGCGGTGTACCGGGTACGCGGCCTGTGGCGTGATCGCCTGGCCTGGCAGGTCACGCTATACATGGGTATGCAGTCGTCGCTGGCGTACATCGTCTTCGGCTGGCTGCCGTCGATCCTCATCGGCCGCGGGTTGACGCCGACCGAGGCCGGGCTGGTGCTGTCCGGCTCGGTGGTGACGCAACTGGTCAGTTCCCTGGGCCTGCCATGGCTCGCCTCGCGCAGCAAGGACCAGCGCCTGATCATCGTCGCGGCCATGTCGACCACGCTGCTGGGTTTGTTCGGCTGCCTCTACGCGCCGCTGCAGGGCTTGTGGGGCTGGGCCATCCTGCTGGGATTGGGGCAGGGCGGCACCTTCGCACTGGCCCTGACCCTGATCGTACTGCGCTCGAAGGACGCGCACGTGGCGGCCAACCTGTCGAGCATGGCGCAGGGGGTCGGCTACACGCTGGCCTCGATGGGGCCTTTTGCGGTGGGGGTGCTGCATGACCTGACGGGCGGCTGGACGGCGTTGGGCTGGGTGTTCGGCGCCCTGGGGATCGGTGCGGTGCTGTTCGGCCTCAAGGCCGGGCGGGCGTTGCATGTGCAGGTCGCCAGCGAGCGGGTGTGAGGCGGTGGCGTCGATGAAGCCGAAGGTCGATCACGTGCCTACGCAGACGATGGACGCCGGGTGGATCGATCAGGCCGCACAGACGACTGCGATCGGCAAGCCGTGGTACGTCTACCTGGTGCGGGCCGCCAATGGCTCGTTGTACTGCGGGATCAGCGACGATCCGCAACGGCGCTTCCTGGCCCACTGCAAAGGGCAAGGCGCGCGCTACTTCAAGACCAGCCCGGCGCAGGCGCTGGTGTACGTCGAGCGCTGGCCGGACAAGTCCGAGGCCTTGCGCCAGGAGCGGCTGGTGAAGAAACTGCGCAAGTCGGCCAAGGAGACGTTGGTGCGCACGTATACCGGTGAGATCGAACGAGGCGACTGAGCGGCTGTTGTGTTGCACGTGAAGGGGCATCCGAGAGACGGCGTTGCGGATTTCATGGGCCCACAGGGCCCATGGAGCCAGTCACACCCATGGGTTCAGGCCAACGTCCACTGGCAACACACTTGTGTGGCTTCAGGCTGCCCCGCCAGATGCCTAGTCCTTGCGCCGCTTCAGCTGGTCGACCAACTGAGTCGGTAGCCCTTTGATCACCAGCGTCCCGGCCTCTTCGTCGTATTCGATCTTCGAGCCCAGCAGGTGCGACTCGAAACTGATCGACAACCCTTCGGCACGCCCGGTGAAGCGCTTGAACTGGTTCAGGGTGCGCTTGTCCGCCGGGATTTCCGGCGAGAGCCCGTAGTCCTGGTTGCGGATGTGGTCGAAGAACGCCTTGGGCCGGTCTTCGTCGATCAGGCTGGACAGCTCTTCCAGCGTCACCGGCTCGCCGCGCTTGGTCTGGCTGGTGGCATAGTCGACCAGCGTCTGGGTCTTCTCTCGCGCCGTTTCTTCAGGCAGGTCCTCCTGCTCGACGAAGTCGCTGAAGGCCTTGAGCAGGGTACGGGTTTCCCCAGGGCCGTCGACCCCTTCCTGGCAGCCGATGAAGTCGCGGAAGTACTCCGAGACCTTCTTGCCGTTGCGGCCCTTGATGAACGAGATGTACTGCTTGGATTGCGGGTTGTTTTGCCACTCGGACAAATTGATGCGCGCCGCCAGGTGCAGTTGCCCCAGGTCCAGGTGGCGTGACGGCGTCACGTCGAGCGTGTCGCTGACGGCCACGCCGTCGCTGTGGTGCAGCAGCGCGATGGCCAGGTAGTCGGTCATGCCCTGCTGGTAGTGGGCGAACAGCACGTGGCCGCCGGTGGAGAGGTTGGACTCTTCCATGAGCGCCTGCAGGTGCTCGACCGCCTGCTTGCTGAAGGCGGTGAAGTCCTGCTGCCCCTCCAGGTACTGTTTTAGCCAGCCGCTGAAGGGGTAGGCACCGGACTCGCCATGAAACAGCCCCCACGCCTTGCCTTGCTTGGCGTTGTAGCTGTCGTTCAGGTCGGCCAGCAGGTGTTCGATGGCGTCGGACTCGGTCAGCTCCGAATCGCGTGCATGCAGCACGGCCGGACTGCCGTCGGGCTTCTTGTCGATCAGGTGGACGATGCAGTGACGAATGGGCATGGAAATCTCGACTGGGTTGAGCGCGGCAAAGGGCCCAGTTTACCGCACCCTGCGCCGGTCTCGGCAGGGCGATGGTCGGGCACTGGGGAGTTGCTCGTTTTTTGTACGAATGGCTGGTTTTTTCCCCGCAAACCCCCGAAAAACCTGCACAAAAGCGCGGCGCCTGCGGATATTTATGCGCTGCTGTGGTAGCTTTGCCCGGTCTTGCGTCCTTCGGGTAGCGCATTGCTGGCAGCGTGCTCGCATGAGGTCGAACCAAACGCGGGTTTGCGTATCTACATACGCGAACGACGCGGTACGCCGGGGCCTGAGGGGCCTGGCTCGATGACCCATGTAGAACGTTGCATAACCTCTGAATTGATAGGGAAGGAACACCACCATGGCATTGACCAAAGACCAACTGATTGCCGACATCGCCGAAGCGATCGATGCGCCGAAGAACACCGCGCGCAACGCTCTGGAGCAACTGGGCCAGATCGTCGCTGATCAGCTGGAAAACGGCGCCGAGATCACCCTGCCTGGCATCGGCAAGCTGAAAGTTTCCGAGCGTCCTGCCCGTACCGGCCGCAACCCTTCGACTGGCGCTGCCATCGAAATCGCTGCCAAGAAAGTCGTCAAGTTCGTGCCGGCCAAAGGCCTGACCGACGCCGTCAACAAGTAATTGTCGAGGCGTGACTGAAAGCCGCGTCGGGTGAACCCCGGCGCGGCTTTTTCATGCCTGGGATTTGCCGGTGCGGCCCGCCTGCCAGGCGCGGCGTCCAGCCTCGTCCTGGAAGCTCCAGGCCACCACGCGACTCTGCTTCTGCCCCTGCCCCATCTCGATGACCCGCCGTGCCGCCACGCCGGCCTTGTTCAGCGCTGCCTCGAGGCCGGGCAGGTTGCTGGCCTTGGACACCAGGCTGGAGAACCACAGCACCTGCTGGCCCACCGACACGCTTTCGCCGATCAGCTGGGTGACGAAACGTATCTCGCCTCCCTCGCACCACAGCTCGTTGTTCTGCCCGCCGAAATTCAGGACCGGCAGGACGCGCTTGGGGTCCTGTTTGCCGAGGTTCTTCCACTTGCGCTGGCTGCCACGCGTCGCTTCTTCCCGTGACGCATGGAAGGGCGGATTGCACAGGGTCAGGTCCAGGCGCTCCTCGGGCTTGAGCAGCCCCTGCAGGATGTGGCGGCGTTCGGTCTGCTGGCGCAGCTCGATGAACCTGCCCAGCCCGTTGGCCTGGACGATGGTTCCGGCGGCAGCCAGCGCGACCGGGTCGATGTCCGAACCGATGAAGCGCCAGCGGTAGTCGGCGTTGCCGAGCAGGGGGTAGATGCAGTTGGCGCCGACCCCGACGTCCAGGACGCGAACCTGCGCGCCACGCGGGATGTCACCGCCGTTGTCCTCGGCGAGCAGGTCGGCCAGCACATGCACGTAGTCGGCGCGACCGGGAATCGGCGGGCAAAGGTAGTCGGCCGGAATGTCCCAGTGCTCGATGCCGTACTGGGCCTTGAGCAGCGCACGGTTGAAGACCCGCACCGCCTCGGGGTTGGCGAAGTCGATGCTCGGGTTGCCGTACGGGTTGACCAGGGTGAAGCGGGACAGGTCCGGGTGCGCGGCGATGAGGCGGGGGAAGTCGTATCGGCCGGTGTGGCGGTTGCGCGGGTGAAGGGTCGGTTTCTGAGTCAAGGGAGGATCCTGAGGAAGCGTGGCCTGCCGGAGGCGGAGCGGAGACGACGAAGGGGCTGCCAGGCAGCCCCTCCAGTCAGACCAGGTCGCGTGTCGTCACCTTACAAGGCCGCGATCCGGGCGTGCTGTTCGGTGAAGTTCGCCAGCGCCTGCTCGGCTTCTGCCAGCTTGGCGCGCTCCTTGTCGATCACCGCCGGTGGCGCCTTGTCGACGAAGGCCGCGTTGGACAGCTTGCCGCCGACGCGCTGCACTTCGCCTTGCAGGCGCTGGATTTCCTTGTTCAGGCGCGCCAGTTCGGCGTCCTTGTCGATCAGCCCGGCCATCGGTACCAGCACCTGCAGGTCGCCGACCAGGGCCGTGGCCGACAGCGGCGCCTCGTCCTGTTCGCCCAGCACCGTGAAGGATTCGACCTTGGCCAGCTTCTTGAGCAGGGCTTCGTTCTCTTGCAGGCGACGCTGGTCGTCGGCACTGGCGTTCTTGAGGAACAGCGGCAGCGGCTTGCCGGGGCCGATGTTCATCTCGGCGCGGATGTTGCGCAGGCCGACCATCAGTTCCTTGAGCCACTCGATGTCGCCTTCGGCGGCGCTGTCGATGCGGCGCTCGTTGGCCACCGGCCACGGTTGCAGCATCAGGGTCTTGCCCTGCACGCCGGCCAGCGGCGCGATACGCTGCCAGATCTCTTCGGTGATGAACGGCATGAACGGGTGCGCCAGGCGCAATGCCACTTCCAGGACTCGCACCAGGGTGCGACGCGTGCCTCGGGCACGTTCGACCGGGGCGTGCTCGTCCCACAGCACAGGCTTGGACAGCTCCAGATACCAGTCGCAGTATTGGTTCCAGATGAACTCGTAGAGCGCCTGACTGGCCAGGTCGAAGCGGAACTGCTCGAGCTGGCGCGTGACTTCGGCTTCGGTGCGCTGCAGCTGCGAGATGATCCAGCGATCGGCCAGCGACAGCTCGACCGGCTCGCCGTTCTGGCCGCAGTCCTCGCCCTTGTCCAGCACGTAGCGAGCGGCGTTCCAGATCTTGTTGCAGAAGTTGCGGTAGCCTTCGACGCGGCCCATGTCGAACTTGATGTCACGACCGGTCGAGGCCAGCGAGCAGAAGGTGAAGCGCAGGGCGTCGGTGCCGTAGCTGGCGATGCCCTCGGGGAACTCGGCCTTGGTCTGCTTGGCGATCTTGTCGGCCAGCTTGGGCTGCATCAGGCCGCTGGTGCGCTTCTCGAGCAGCGCGTCGAGGGTGATGCCGTCGACGATGTCCAGCGGGTCCAGGACGTTGCCCTTGGACTTGGACATCTTCTGGCCCTGACCGTCGCGCACCAGGCCGTGGACGTACACGGTCTTGAACGGTACCTGCGGGGTGCCGTCCTCGTTCTTCACCAGGTGCAGGGTCAGCATGATCATGCGCGCGACCCAGAAGAAGATGATGTCGAAGCCGGTCACCAGCACGTCGGTGGAGTGGAATTTCTTCAGGAACTCGGTCTGCTCGGGCCAGCCGAGCGTGGAGAAGGTCCACAGCCCGGAGCTGAACCAGGTGTCGAGCACGTCGTCGTCCTGACGCAGCGCGACATCATCGCCCAGGCCGTGACGCGTGCGGACGTCCTGCTCGCTGCGGCCGACATAGACCTGGCCGGCCTCGTCGTACCAGGCCGGGATGCGATGACCCCACCACAGCTGGCGGCTGATGCACCAGTCCTGGATGTCGCGCATCCAGGAGAAGTACATGTTCTCGTACTGCTTGGGCACGAACTGGATCTGCCCGTTCTCGACGGCGGCGATGGCCGGCTCGGCCAGGGGCTTGGTCGACACGTACCACTGGTCGGTCAGCCACGGCTCGATGACGGTGCCGGAACGGTCGCCCTTGGGCACCTTCAGGGCATGGTCGTCGATGCTGACCAACAGGCCGGCGGCGTCGAGGTCGGCGACGATCTGCTTGCGCGCGGCGAAGCGGTCCAGACCGGCGTACTGGGCCGGCAGGGTGGTGTCGAAGGCCTCGTTGAGCGAGCCGTCGAGGTTGAACGCCTGGGCATTGGCCAGCACCCTGGCGTTCTTGTCGAAGATGTTCAGCAGCGGCAGGGCGTGGCGCTTGCCGACTTCGTAGTCGTTGAAGTCGTGGGCCGGGGTGATCTTGACGCAGCCGGTCCCGAACTCAGGGTCGCAGTAGTCGTCGGCGATGATCGGAATGCGGCGACCGACCAGCGGCAGTTCGACGAACTGGCCGATCAGGGCCTTGTAGCGCTCGTCGTTGGGGTTGACCGCGACGGCGGCATCGCCCAGCAGGGTTTCCGGACGCGTGGTGGCGACCACCAGGTGATCCTGGCCCTCGGCCGTGGTGGCGCCGTCGGCCAACGGGTAGCGCAGGTTCCACAGGTGGCCCTTCTCGTCGTGGTTTTCCACTTCGAGGTCGGAGATGGCGGTGTGCAGCTTGGTGTCCCAGTTGACCAGACGCTTGCCGCGGTAGATCAGGCCGTCCTCGTGCAGGCGCACGAAGGCTTCCTTGACCGCTTCGGACAGGCCGTCGTCCATGGTGAAGCGCTCACGGCTCCAGTCCACCGAGGAGCCCAGGCGGCGGATCTGCCGGCTGATGTTGCCACCGGATTCGGCTTTCCACTCCCAGATCTTGTCCAGGAACTGCTCGCGCCCCAGGTCATGACGGTTCTGGCCCTTGGCCTCGAGCTGGCGCTCGACCAGCATCTGGGTCGCGATCCCGGCGTGGTCGGTGCCCGGCTGCCACAGCGTGTCGCGGCCCTGCATGCGGCGGAAACGGATCAGGGCGTCCATGATCGCGTTGTTGAAGCCGTGACCCATGTGCAGGCTGCCGGTGACGTTCGGCGGCGGGATCATGATGGTGTACGGCTCACCTGCACCTTGTGGGGCGAAGTAGTTTTCCGACTCCCAGGTGTTGTACCAGGAAGTTTCGATGGCGTGCGGCTGGTAGGTCTTATCCATGCGCGGCGGGACCCTATGGCATTTGTCCGGGAAAAGCCGGGCAGTATAGCGGAGGGGGGTGGGGCAGGCCACAGGCGGTGGGGGCGAGCTGCAAGCGACAAGCTACAAGCTACAAGCGACAAGCTACAAGCGACAAGCGACAAGCGACAAGCGACAAGCTACAAGCTGACGGTAGTGCGGTATGTCAGGTGTTGACCGGACGTGAAGGCGGTGCTGATGCTCTGGCTTGCGGCTTGCGGCTTGCGGCTTGCGGCTTGCGGCTTGCGGCTTGCGGCTTGCGGCTCACGGCTCACTCCGACCGTTTGAGCAGGCGCTCCAGGCGCGCATCGAGACGGCGCTTGATTTCGGTTTCGATGTGCGGGGTGAAGTCGTTGATCACGTCCTGCATGATCTGCCGGGCCGCGGCACGCAGGTCGGCGTCCAGGTGCAGCAGGATGTCCTGACGACGGGCCTGGGCCGTGTCGGCGGCAGGCGGGGCGCTGACCGGGACGAGGTCGGTGACGGCGGATTCATCGACCACGGCAAGGGGCGCAGGCACGGCGTGCTCGACGGTCTCGGTCAGCAGCGGCGGCTGGAGGTCATGGTCGCCGAGCAACTGGCGAATCGATTCCAGGTCGTCCAGCAGGTGCGTGGAGCGGGGCAGGTGCGCAGGCTTGTCCATCGGCGTCAGAGTCGTTGTAGGCGGTGGTTGTGCAGAGCATAGCCCTGTTCACGGTAGAAACGGAACCGTTCTCGCGCCGCCTGGCGACTGCCCGGCTCTTCGACGACGATCTCGGCGATGCGCTCGAACTGGCCGACGAAGGCCGGGACCTCGGCGCCCAGGTTGATCAGCAGACCACCGCGCGGCCCGACCTCGGCACCGAGGCCCAGCACCACCGGACCGTCGGCGTTCTCCTCGGCCTGGTCGTGGGGCACGAACGCCTCGCCCTTGAACTGCCAGAGCTGCTCATCCAGGGCATCACGCTGCTCGGCGTCCTGGCAGTGCAGGTACACCGGGTGGCCGAGCCGCCAGGCTTTCTCGCAGAGCTTGCAGGCGAACGCCAGCCGCGCCGACAAGGCGGAGGTGGGCAGCACGTAGAAATCGACTTGGCTCATGGGAACAGGGCAGGCCGACACCGGGTGAGGGTGTCGGCGTTCGGCCTCAGGCCTCGATGCGGTCGAGCAGGTACTGGGTCAGCAGGGGCACGGGACGGCCGCTGGCGCCCTTGTCCTTGCCACCACTGATCCAGGCGGTCCCGGCGATGTCCAGGTGCGCCCAGGCGTAGGTCTTGGCAAAGCGCGACAGGAAGCAGCCCGCGGTGATGGAGCCGGCCTTGGGGCCGCCGATGTTGGCGATGTCGGCGAACGGGCTGTCCAGCTGCTCCTGGTACTCGTCGAACAGCGGCAGTTGCCAGGCGCGGTCGTCGGCGCGCTTGCCGGCGGACAGCAACTGCTCGACCAGCGCATCGTCGTTGCCCATCAGGCCCGATACATGGCTGCCCAGCGCCACGATGCAGGCACCCGTCAGCGTGGCGATGTCGATTACCGCACGAGGCTTGAAGCGCTCGGCGTAGGTCAGGGTGTCGCACAGCACCAGGCGGCCTTCGGCGTCGGTGTTGAGGATTTCGACGGTCTGGCCGCTCATGGTGGTGACGATGTCGCCCGGGCGGGTGGCGCCGCCGCTGGGCATGTTTTCGGCGCAGGCCAGCAGGCACACCAGGTTGATCGGCAGCTCCAGCTCCAGGACCGCACGCAGGGTACCGAAGACGCTGGCAGCACCGCCCATGTCGTACTTCATCTCGTCCATGCCGGCGCCTGGCTTGAGGCTGATGCCGCCGGTGTCGAAGGTGATGCCCTTGCCCACCAGCACGAACGGCTGCTCGGACTTCTTCGCGCCCTGGTAGTTGAGCACGATCAGGCGTGGTGGCTGGTCGCTGCCCTGGCCGACGGCGTAGAAGGCGCCCATGCCCAGGTCCTTGATCTTCTTCTCGTCGAGGATCTCGACCTTGAGCTTCTTGTGGGCCTTGCCCAGGTCCTTGGCCTGTTCGGCGAGGAAGCTGGGGTGGCAGATGTTCGGCGGCAGGTTGCCCAGGTCGCGGGTGTACGCCATGCCACCGGCGATGGCGCGAGCGTGACGCACGGCACGCTCGGCCTCGGCCACGGCCACCTCGTCGACCAGCAGGGCGAGCTTCTTCAGGGCGCGTGGCTCGGCCTTGGTGAGCTTGAAGCGGTCGAACACGTACTCGCTGTCGAGCAGGGTCTCGGCCAGCAGGCGGTATTTGCCGTAGTGACCTTCGCGGCCCTCGACACGCAGGTCGTCGAAGGCCAGGGTCGCGTCGCTGCCGGCCAGGTGCTTCAGGGCACCGGCCACGGCCGTGACCAGCTTGCGCCAGGCGCGATCGCCGAGCGCCTCTTCCTTGCCATGCCCGACCAGCAGCACGCGCTCGGCCTTGACCCCGGACAGGCCTTGCAGCAGCAGGGTCTGGCCCGGCTTGCCGGCCAGGTCGCCACGGGCCAGCACGCGGCCGAGCTCGCCACCACTGGCCACGTCGATGGCCTGGGCGCTACGGCCCAGGACCTGGCCTTCGCCGATCGCCAGGACCAGGGTGGCGGTTTTCACCGATGCAGCCGCTGCGCTCTTTACAACCAGTTCCATGTCAGGATCCCCGAATGTTCGATCTGTGGGCGGCGTGTTCGCGCCTGCCCGGCGGAGCTGGCCGCGCGAACGCAGGCCAGTCGAAAAGCTGCCAGTTTGAGCCTGCGGCGGGCGCGCTGACAACCCCGGCATGACAGGTCGCGCGTCGTGCAGTGACAGGCGCGGTCAATCACAGGATAATGCGCGCACTTCACGAGGCGGCCCGCCGCTGGCGAACCGGCCTTGGTAGCCGCTGTCTGTACCCATTGTCCGGCTGTTCGTCCCTGACAACCCAGGAGTGTCTGGTTTGATCGTCTTCCGTTATCTCTCCCGCGAGGTCCTGGTGACCTTGAGCGCCGTCAGCGCCGTGCTGCTGGTGATCATCATGAGCGGGCGCTTCATCAAGTACTTGGCCCAGGCGGCCCAGGGCGCGCTCGATCCTGGCGTGCTGTTCCTGATCATGGGCTTCCGTCTGCCCGGCTTCCTGCAACTGATCCTGCCGCTGGGGCTGTTTCTCGGCATCCTGCTGGCTTATGGGCGGTTGTACCTGGAAAGCGAGATGACTGTGCTCTCGGCCACCGGCATGAGTCAGCAGCGCCTGCTGGCACTGACCCTGGCGCCGGCGGCGCTGATCGCCGTGCTGGTGGCCTGGCTGAGCCTGAGCCTGGCGCCGGTCGGCGTGGCGCAGGTGCAGAAGATCATCAGTCAGCAGGACGCGCTGACCGAGTTCGACACCCTGGTGCCGGGCCGCTTCCAGACCTTGCGCGACGGCACGCGGGTGACCTACACCGAGGAGCTGTCCGATGACCGCGCAAACCTCGGTGGCGTGTTCATTTCCGAAAAACGCCTGAATCAGGACAAGACCAAGGAGCGGGGCCCGTCGGTGCTGGTCGCCGAGCGGGGTCACCAGGAAGTGCGTCCCGACGGCAATCGCTACCTGATCCTGGAGAACGGCTACCGGTACGACGGTAACCCGGGCGAGGCCGACTACCGCGCCATCCAGTACGACACCTATGGCGTGCTGCTGCCCAAGCCGGAAGTCAGCGAGGAAGTCACCGAGCGCGAAGCGATCCCGACGATGCAACTGCTCGGTCAGGACGGGCTGCGCGAGCGGGCCGAGCTGCAGTGGCGCCTGTCGTTGCCGATCCTGGTATTCATCGTGACCCTGATGGCCGTGCCGCTGTCGCGGGTCAATCCACGTCAAGGCCGCTTCCTCAAGCTGCTGCCGGCGATTCTTCTGTACATGGCCTACCTGACGATGTTGATTTCCGTGCGTGGCGCCCTGGAGAAGGGCAAGCTGCCCATCGGCCTGGGCATGTGGTGGGTCCATGGCATATTCCTGCTGATCGGCCTGGCGCTGCTGTACTGGGAGCCGCTCAAGCTCAAGCGTGCCGCCCGCCGTGCGGGGGTGGCCCAATGACCAAGCTGGATCGCTACATCGGCTCCAGCGTGCTGCTGGCCATCCTGGCGGTGCTGGGCATCATCCTTGGCCTGGCCTCGCTGTTCGCCTTCATCGACGAGATGGGCGACCTGAGCGACACCTACACGCTGTGGGAGGCCGGCTGGTACGTGCTGCTGACCGCGCCACGGCGGTTGTACGACATGCTGCCGATGGCCGCGCTGATCGGCTGCCTGATCGGCCTGGGCACGCTGGCCAGCAGCAGCGAACTGACCATCATGCGCGCCGCGGGCGTGTCGATCGGGCGGATCGTCTGGGCGGTCATGAAGCCGATGCTGGTGCTGATGCTGGCCGGTCTGCTGATCGGCGAGTACGTGGCGCCAGCCACCGAGAACGCCGCACAGGCCCGGCGCTCGCTGGCCCAGGGCGCGGGCGAATCGCAAAGCTCCAAGCACGGCATGTGGCACCGTCAGGGTGAGGAGTTCGTGCACATCAACTCGGTCCAGCCCAACGGGCTGTTGCTGGGCGTGACGCGTTACCGCTTCGATGACCAGCGCAAGATTCTCAGCGCCAGTTTCGCGCGCCGTGCCACCTACGCGACCGATCACTGGAGGCTCAACGAGGTCAGCACGACCTGGTTCCGCGGCGATCACACCGAAGTGGTCAAAGCCGACGAAGAGCGCTGGGACGTGTCGGTCACGCCCGAGCTGCTCAACACCGTGATCCTGGCGCCGGAGTCGCTGTCCATCACCGGGCTGTGGGACTACATCCACTACCTCGGCGACCAGGGCTTGAACAACGCACGCTACTGGCTGGCGTTCTGGACCAAGATCCTGCAGCCGGCGGTGACGGCAGCCCTAGTACTGATGGCGATCTCGTTCATCTTCGGGCCGCTGCGCTCGGTGACGCTGGGGCAGCGGGTGTTCACCGGCGTGCTGGTGGGCTTCGTGTTCCGCATCGCCCAGGACCTGCTCGGCCCGTCGAGCCAGGTGTTCGGCTTCCCACCCTTGCTGGCCGTGCTGTTGCCGGCCGGTATCTGCGCCCTGGCCGGGGTGTGGCTGTTGCGTCGGGCGGGCTAAGCGGCGGCATCCGGCAAGCAGCCTCTACGGCCGCTTGCCGGGCCGTGCAGCCCTGCACGACCTATCGCGGGCAAGCCCGCTCCCACAGGTACGGGGTTTCAGGGCAGTTCTGCCTGATGTTCGGGATCGCAAG
Organism: Pseudomonas entomophila; assembly: GCF_013523125.1. GTDB lineage: Bacteria > Pseudomonadota > Gammaproteobacteria > Pseudomonadales > Pseudomonadaceae > Aquipseudomonas > Aquipseudomonas entomophila_B. Next base: position 65,907 of record NZ_JAAMQJ010000004.1, read on the forward strand.
GTCTACAAGCACCGCATTGCGCGGGGACGTTGCCCCAGGCAAGCGCAGCCCTCCTGTGGGAGCGGGCTTGCCCGCGATAGGGCCCTCGAAGGTAACCTGAACCCTCGATGTCCAGCAGGCAAATCGATTCTCCCGATGAGCTTCACGCCTGGCGCTTGGGCAACCGCACCAGTCGGCTGCCAGAACACAGGTCGTGCCAGCCGCGCCGCTGTCCATCGCGCAGTGCCCAGACGAACCCAAGCCCAAGACACCCCCACGAAAAGATCGCGACCACAAAGCGTACCGCAGCCTGGCCCAGGCTGAGCGCACCGCCTCCCTGGTTCTCCACCCGCACCCGCCATACCTGCATGCCCAAGGTCTGTCCTTCTCGCGTCCAGAACAGCGCGAAGAACCCGAACAGCACGCCCAGCAACACGAGCCTCAGCCACGGATCGCCATCCAGGGCTCCGCTTTCGCTCAGCACCCGCAAACGCGCGTCCCCTATGATCGCCAGGCGCGCCAGCGTATAGAGGCCTGTGGTCACCATCAGCAGGGCGAGGCACAACAGGCTGTCGTAAAGCAGGGCCGCCAGGCGTACGCCGAGCCCCGCAGGCGGGAAATCGCCGGAAGGTCGCAGGGGCGGGCAGGCCATGGCGGATACTCTCGTGGGGGAAGGATTCGTGAAGACGAAAAAAACCCCCGCCCAGGGCGAGGGTTCTTTCGACGCGTCGCGATTACTCGGCGACTTGGACTTTGTCGGCCTGCATGCCTTTCTGGCCCTGCACGGCTTCGAAGGTGACCTTCTGGCCTTCTTTCAGGCTCTTGAAGCCGTTACCTTCGATGGCACGGAAGTGCACGAACAGGTCTGCACCGGATTCTGGGGTGATGAAGCCGTAACCTTTCTCGTCGTTGAACCACTTGACGGTACCGTTCTGACGGTTAGCCATTGTCTTATTTCCTATGAAACTTGAATGAGATGACAGTTGCTTTCATGCAGGGATGAAAGTGCACTGGGCCGGGTTGCGGAAAGTAGGACGACGAACGGGTTGTAGCAGGCTATGGCTACTGGCCCAGGTCACGAACTGTTGCGACCCACGCAAACACAGTGATTCGACTCTACGCCAACTTCGGCGGCAAATACAAGCCCTCTCCAACCCCCTTTCGCCGACCTCTCGACAGGAGCCCAACGCCGCGTGGCGTCTGGGCTGAAGACCTGCCGAGCAGACAGGCGGCAGGTTCGAAAACGAACATGCCGCATTGCCCTGTCGGCTTTATCGGCCTCGGTAGTAACGCGTCTCCACGAAGGGCAGGGCGCTCGGTATCACCGGTATGTGCTTACCACGCACGACGGCGAACAAGCGCCGCGTGTCGAGTGGCGCCTGTGTGTCGAGATAGGCCATGGCCACCGGCGCACTGCGCGTCGGGCCATACCCACCACTGCACACCGTGCCGACCACGTGCCCCTGGCCGTCGACGATCTCGGCACCTTCGCGCACGGGGGTGCGCTCCTGGACCAACAGCCCCGTCCGTTTGCGTTCGACGCCTTGCGTACACTGCGCAAGCACGCGCTCGGCCCCAGGAAAGCCACCGGCGCGCGCGCCACCCGTACGACGGGCCTTGGAAATCGCCCAGCCCAGCCCCGCCTCCAGAGGCGTGGTGCCGACACTCATGTCATGCCCGTACAGGCACAGGCCGGCCTCCAGACGCAACGAGTCGCGCGCACCCAGGCCGATGGCCTCGACCTGCGGATAGGTCAGCAGGCGCCGAGCGAGCGCTTCGGCCACGGGAGTGGGGACCGAGATCTCGAAGCCGTCCTCACCGGTGTAGCCCGAACGGCTGACGATGCAGTTCTCCCCCAGCAGGCGCACTTCACGGACCTGCATGAAGGTCATCGAGGCCACCTCGGGTGCCAGGTCTTGCAGGACCTGCACGGCGGCCGGCCCTTGCAGGGCCAGCAGCGCGCGCTCTTCGAACAGCGCATGGATGTCGCACTGCCCCTCCAGGTGGCGGCGCAGGTGCGCCAGGTCCTGATCCTTGCAGGCGGCGTTGACCACCAGCAGCAACCGGTCCGGGCTCAGCCTGGCCACCATCAGGTCGTCGAGGATGCCACCGTTCGAATCGGTGAACAGCGCGTAGCGTTGCATCCCCTCCGGCAGGTCGATGAGGTCCACCGGCACCAGGGCCTCCAGCGCCGCGGCGGCCTGCTCGCCCACCAGCAGGATCTGCCCCATGTGCGAAACGTCGAACAGCCCGGCCTGCGCCCGGGTATGCAGGTGCTCCTTGAGCACGCCCAGCGGATACTGCACCGGCATCTCGTAGCCGGCGAACGGCACCAGGCGTGCGCCCAGCTCGAGGTGCAAGGCGTGCAGCGGGGTCTTGCGTAATGTGTCGCTCATGCGGATTCCTCAGGCGTCCTGATAGTGTTCGACCGACGGGCAGGCGCACACCAGGTTGCGATCGCCGAAGACGTTGTCGACCCGGCCCACCGGCGGCCAGTACTTGTCCTGCACCAGGCTCGGCACGGGGTACACGGCCTGCTCGCGTCCGTAGCCATGCGGCCAGTCACCCACCAGTTCGGCGGCCGTGTGCGGGGCGTTTTTCAAAGGGTTGTCCTCACGGTCCGCCTGACCGGTCTCGATGGCGCGGATTTCCTCGCGGATGCGGATCATCGCTTCGCAGAAGCGCTCCAGCTCGTGCAGCGATTCGCTTTCGGTGGGCTCGATCATCAGGGTGCCCGCCACCGGGAACGACATGGTCGGGGCATGGAAGCCGAAGTCGATCAGGCGCTTGGCCACATCGTCCACCGTGATGCCGCTGGTCTCTTTCAGAGGTCGCAGGTCGAGGATGCACTCGTGCGCCACCAGCCCATTGCTGCCAGCGTACAGCACCGGGTAATGCGCCTCCAGGCGGCGGGCGATGTAGTTGGCGTTGAGGATGGCGACCTGCGACGCACGCTTCAGGCCGCTGCCGCCCATCATGCGGATGTACATCCAGGTGATCGGCAGGATGCTGGCACTGCCGAACGGTGCGGCGCAGACCACGCCGTCGGCATTGCCCAGGCGCGCATGCCCGGGCAGGAACGGCGCCAGGTGCGCCTTGACGCCGATCGGCCCGACACCTGGCCCACCGCCCCCGTGGGGAATGCAGAAGGTCTTGTGCAGGTTGAGGTGGGAGACGTCGCCGCCGAACTGGCCTGGTGCGCATAGCCCGACCATCGCGTTCATGTTGGCGCCGTCGATGTACACCTGGCCGCCCTGGGCATGGATGATGGCGCAGATGTCCTTGATCGCCTCCTCGAACACGCCGTGGGTGGACGGGTAGGTGATCATCAGCGCGGCCAGGTTCGCGCCATGCTGTTCGGCCTTGGCCCGCAAGTCGGCCAGGTCGACGTTGCCCCGCGCATCGCAGGCGGTCACCACCACGCGCATGCCGGCCATGTGCGCGGTGGCCGGGTTGGTGCCGTGGGCCGAGGACGGGATCAGGCAGACGTCGCGGTGCGCCTCGCCCCGGCTGCGGTGGTAGGCGCGAATCGCCAGCAGGCCGGCATATTCGCCTTGCGAGCCGGCGTTGGGCTGCAACGAGACGGCGTCGTAGCCGGTCGCGGCGCAGAGCATGGCCTCGAGTTCGTCGGTGAGCTGACGGTACCCCTGGCTCTGCTCGGCGGGCACGAACGGGTGCACGTTGGCGAACGCCGGCCAGGTGACCGGGATCATCTCGCTGGCGGCATTGAGCTTCATGGTGCAGGAGCCCAGCGGGATCATGCTGCGGTCCAGGGCCAGGTCCTTGTCGGCCAGGCGCCGCAGGTAGCGCATCAGTTCGGTTTCGCTGTGGTGACGGTTGAACACCGGGTGCCGCAGGAAGGCCGATTGGCGCAGCAGGGACGTCGGCAGCGGGGAGAGGGTCGCCTCGGCCAGGGCCTCGAAATCCGGACACGGTTGTTGCTCGGCGAACAAGGCCCAGAGCGCCTCGACGTCGGCGGGCGTGGTGGTTTCATCCAGCGACAGGCCCAGGTGCTGCGCATCGATCGCGCGCAGGTTGATCCGCTGCGACCGGGCGCGCTCGTGCACCTGCATCGTGGCGCCGCCGGTGGCCAGGGTCAGGGTGTCGAACCACGCTTGGGTCACGACCTTCACGCCCAGCTGGCGCAGCCCGGCCGCCAGGATGCTGGTCAGCGTGTGCGTGCGCTGGGCGATGCGCGTCAGGCCGACCGGACCGTGGTACACCGCGTACATGCTGGCGATGTTGGCCAGCAGGACCTGCGCCGTGCAGATGTTGCTGGTGGCCTTCTCACGCCGGATGTGCTGCTCGCGGGTCTGCATGGCCAGGCGCAGCGCCGGTGCGCCGAAGCGGTCGACCGACACGCCGACCAGGCGCCCGGGCATGTCGCGCTTGAACGCGTCGCGGGTGGCGAAATAGGCCGCATGGGGGCCGCCGAACCCCAGGGGCACGCCGAAGCGCTGTGCCGTGCCGATGGCCACGTCGGCACCGAATTCGCCCGGTGGCGTCAGCAGGGTCAGGGCCAGCAGGTCGGCGGCGATCACCACCAAGGTGTTGGCCTGGTGCAGACGCTCTACCAGGGCGCGATGATCGACCACATCGCCCTGGCTGGCCGGGTATTGCAGCAAGGCGCCGAAGAACGTGGTGTCGGTCGGCCAGGCCTGCTCGTCGCCCACCACGATCTCGATGCCCAGCGGTGCGGCACGGGTGCGCAGCACGTCCATGGTCTGCGGGTGGCAATGGCAGGAGACGAAGAACGCATCGCTGGCCTTGTTCTTCGACAGACGCTTGCAGAAGGTCATGGCCTCGGCCGCCGCCGTGGCTTCGTCGAGCAGCGAGGCGTTGGCGATGGGCAGACCGGTGAGGTCGCTGATCAGCGTCTGGAAGTTGAGCAATGCCTCCAGACGGCCTTGGGAAATCTCGGGCTGATAGGGTGTGTAGGCGGTGTACCAGGCCGGGTTTTCCAGCAGATTGCGCAGGATCGGCGCAGGCGTATGGCAGTTGTGGTAACCCTGGCCGATGAAACTCCTGAACAGTTGGTTGCGCTCGGCGATGGCCTTGAGTGCGGCCAGGGCATGGGCTTCGCTTTGCCCATCGCCTGCGGGCAGCACGCTGCTGCCCTTGATGCTCGCCGGAATGACGGCGTCGGTCAGTGCGTCGAGCGAGTCGAAGCCCAGGGTCTGGAGCATGACCTGCTCGTCGTCGTGGTCAGGGCCGATGTGACGGCTGACGAATTCGTTGGCGGTGCCAAGTGTATGGGACATGGTGCAGTTAACCTCGACCTGTGGTGATCGTTCGGTGAAGCGCACGGCGCCCGAAGGAGCCCACGGGTCAGGAGGGCGGTGCGTCGTGCTGCTTTGACGAGCTCGACGCTCTGCGTAGCAATAACGCGGCCAACCTGTGGAGACCCTTCAGTACATCGAGCCATAACCCGGTATCGACCTGAAAGAATGGGTGTGTTTTCTCCTTCCTCACGGTGCAGGCGCGATAGAAGGCTTGGACCAAGCGCTTGAGTACGGGTACACCTGCGTTGTCTGTAGCGAAATCGTTCCAGTCTCACGGAGGTGCGTCTTGGCTATCCTGGGTACCATCTGGATCTAAGGCTGGAATGCTTGCTTCTATGCGTATGTAACGATATCGCTACGTCGTATCGATATCGTTCCGATCAGCTCAGGTTGCGGATGCCGTACTTGCGCAGACGATGGGCAATTGCCGTGTGCGATGTCTCCAGGCGAGTCGCCAACAGACGTGTTGAAGGGAAGCTGACATAGAGTTTTTGCAGCAGGTCGCGCTCGAAGGCCTCCACGGCCTGCTCGAGGCTGACTATTTCGCTGTCCTGTCTGCCGCCCACCGAGGTGCCGGCGATATCGAGATCGTCGATCCCTACCCAGGGACCCTCACAGATGGCGGCGGCACGAAAGATCACGTTCTGCAACTGGCGCACGTTGCCCGGCCAGGGATTGGCCGCCAGTGCCGCATGGGTGGCCGTGGCCAGGCGACAGGCCGGGCGCTGGATCTGGGCGCAAGCCTGCTGCATGAACATGTGCGCCAGCAGCAGGATGTCCTGGCCGCGCTCGCGCAGGGGCGGTACCTGAAGGTTCAGCACGTTCAAGCGATAGAACAGGTCTTCGCGAAAGCTGCCTTGGGCGACCATGGCTTCCAGGTCACGGTGGGTCGCACTGATGATGCGCACATCGACCTTGATCTCGCGGTCACCCCCCACCCGGCGAAACGTGCCGTCGCTGAGAAAGCGCAGCAGCTTGGCCTGCAGGTAGGGCGACATCTCGCCGATTTCATCGAGAAACACCGTGCCGTGGTTGGCCAGCTCCATCAACCCCGGCTTGCCGCCGCGCTGGGCGCCGGTGAAGGCGCCGGGTGCGTAGCCGAACAGCTCGCTTTCGGCGAGGCTTTCCGGCAGCGCCGCGCAGTTGAGTGCCAGGAAAGGCCCGTTGCGTCGACTGCTGGCGGCATGGCAACCACGGGCCACCAGCTCTTTGCCGGTCCCCGTCTCGCCTTGCACCAGCAAGGGCGCCTCCAGCCCGGCCACCCGCAGTGCCCGTGCCTTGAGGGTCCGGATGGCGGGCGATTCGCCCAGCAAGGCGTCGAACCCCTCGGCATGACCATGGTGCAGGGCCGACAGCCGCTCGCCCATGCGCTGCGGCGGATACAGCGTCAGCAGACCGCCGGCGTCGGTGATCGGCGTAGCGTCGAGCAGCAGGCTCTGGCCATCGAGCTGCACCTCGCGCATCGGCAGGCGAAAGTTGTTGTCCAGCAGCGCTTGGTGCAAGGCCGGGTCGCCGAACAGCTCGCCGATCGAGCGCCCGGCCGATTCGCGTCCGCACAGCGCGATGAACGCCGGGTTGGCGAGCAGCACCTGGCCGGCGCGATCGACTGCCAGCACCGGGTCGCTCATGGCCGCCAACAAGGCATCGAGCTGCAGATGGCGGCGTTGTCCTGGCAGGATGTCGACCACTTCCACGGCCTGCACGCCGTTCACCTCGAACAGGGCGTCGTGCAACTCTTCGAGTACCGACGGGCTCAGGGTCGGGGCGTCGATGTAGACGTTGGGCGGAACCATCTCCACGGCATCGAGGTTGAGGTGGCGTGCACCGAGCAAGGCCAGGACTTCCTGGGTGATGCCGACGCGGTCGATGAAGCTGACATGGATGCGCATGGAGGAGGGCCGCAGGGTAGAAGCGCGCAGTATGCCTGGGGACTGGCGACGGTGCGAAAGAATCGGCGGGTGGCAGGCAAAGGCGACAGATCCGCTGGCGATTCACGCTGGCGAACGGCCAGGTTGCCGAACGCATGGGGGTTGGCAGGCCTCGTCGAGGTCGGCCCGGTGGCTGCCGTGGAAGGGCCGTGCCACCTCTCCGGTCTTCGCGCTACACCAGATGCTCCGGCTTGACCGGGTCGCCCGAATGCACGTCCAGCTGGGCACGCACGTCTTCGAACATCGCATCGTAGCAAGCGTGTGCCGAAACGATGCCGGCATCGCTGGGCAGCCCATGACGGTGCGCGATGCGGGTGGCGTGGCGGGCGAAGTCGAACGCCTGGTCCTTGGGCAGGAAGAACGTCTCGTCCAGGGCCGTGCCCTGGACCGTGCCGTGCAAGCGGAACTGCATGCCCTGACCCTCCCGTGGATCCTGGGCGACCTCGTAGTCCAGGCTCAGCTCGTAGCTGTGATCGTCCTTGTTCAACGCATGACGCTCGATGTGCAGGTGACCAGGTACGAAACGGGCCATGTCGATCTCCTCAGGGCTGGGGTGGCGAAGGGTGTGCCCTTCTGGCAGGCAGTGCATGACAGCTTGCCGCACAGGTCAACCCCCTTGCGACTTGCGGTCCTCCGAAGGGCTCGCCGGGGACGGCGACAGGACGACCCGTTCAGGCCGCGACCAGATCCACAGGTTGCCCAGCGCCATGCCGCCGATGGCCAGGAACACCGGCCAGCGATGCTCGAGCCAGACCAGCATCACGACCGCGCAGACGAGCATGCTCACGGTGGCGCTGACCTTGGCCCGACGCTGGATGACCTTGCCGTTGCGCCAGTTGTGCAGGATCGGCCCGAACACCCGGTGCGTTTCCAACCAGGCGCTGAGCCTGGGCGAGCTGCGCGTCGCTGCCCAGGCCGCGAGCAGGATGAACTCGGTGGTCGGCAGCCCGGGGATGACGATCGCGATCAGGCCGATCCCCAGGCTGGTGTAGGCCAGGAGCGCGTAGAGCAGGCGGGACAGCTTGGATCGGGCGGGCTGGGTCATGGTCTCGCGCAACGGTGGTTCGACCGCCAGCAGCGGCGGTCGAGTACGGGTCAGGCGCATGCCGTCTCGTTCGCGTAGGCATGCTGGAGCAGAACGGTGAAGCGTTCGAAGGCTGCGACCGCGCCGTGGTCGGCAGCGACGTCCTGTTCGGCGCTCAAGGTTACCGCATCGAGCGCCCGAACGAAGCGTTTCCAGCCATCGGCGCGGCCGCCTTCGGGTTCGCTCAGGTGGCGTGCCCCGAAGTGCGCCGACAAGCCCAGGGCTTCGGCGCGCTTGATCAGGAACGCAGCGCCCAGTTTGGAGCCTTCCGAGACGAAGATCCAGCCCAGTGCGCTACCCAGGTCGAGCGCGGTCGGCGCACCTGCGACGGCCGCCGGAAGGGGCAGACCCAGATCGACCAGATCCAGGCGCGCCTCCTCGGCGCGGCAGCGTTGCGGCAAGTCGGGAAACAACGCCACCAGACGTGGATCGCCATACAGCGGTCGCAGCTCTGACTGGAACAGGTACTGAGCGGCGACGAAGCGAGCGAAACGCGCTCGGTCGTCGAACGGCGCGTGGCTTTTGACCAACGCGTCCAGAACGCTGTGCGGGGCGTGGGTGACGTGGTTCAGGCGCTGCGAGCGCAGGAGGGGGCGTTCAACGGATGAGGTTTGGGTCATGGCAGCCTCTCGAGGCGAAGTGAAGAGCACTCAATAAAGACGAACCAGAGCGTTCGCATACGTAACGATCGCTCTGGTCCACGGTCATGTCGCTTGGTCAGATGTCCCACACCAGGTTGATGGCGACGTTACGCCCTGGTGCCGTCAGGCGATCCAGATTGGCGGGTTGGGTCACGGCCGCTTCGCTCTGGCCATTGCTGCCCACCGAGGCGTACTTGCGCACGTCTTCCCATTGGCGATACTGCTTGTCCGTCAGGTTGTACAAGCCTGCATTGAGCGTCAGGTCGTCGGTGAGCTTGTAGAAGCCCGTGAGGTCGAGTACGCCATAACCTGCGGTCCTGAAGCCGGTGCTACTGCCATCGGGCGCGTAGAACTGCGTGTCGTCCACACGGCTCTTGCGTTTCACCAGGGTCCAGCTCAACTGCGCGCCATGCCTGGCCCGTTCATAGCCCAGACCCAGAACACCGGTCAGCGGCGCGACGCTGTTCAGCGGCTGACCGGTATCGTCGTTGCGGCCATGCTGGTAGGCCACCGACGCCAGCGAGTAGAGCCCGTCGAAGCCACCGAAGCGGTCGAGGTTCAGGCGGCCTTTGAGCTCGGCCCCCTGGATGGTGGCACGCTTGATGTTGTTGGCCTGGAAGGTGGTCTCCAGGTTGGCCGACTGCACGCCGTTCTCGTCGATGAAGTCGCGGTACCGGTTATAGAAGGCCGCCACGGAGAACTCCCCGGTGTCGTAGTGGCCACGCACGCCTGTCTCCAGGCCTTTGCTGGTTTCTGGTCTCAGGCCAGGGTTTGGCTGGACCACGTAACCATCGCCGATGTTTTCGAAACGCCCGTACAGCGATTTGGCCATGGGCGTGCGGAAACCCTCGGCATACTGGGCATACCAGGTGTTCTGCTCATCGAGTGCATAGGTCAGGCCCAGCTTGGGCGACAGGCGGTGCCAGGTCTTGGACGAGTCGTCGACACGGCTCGGCATCCCGTTGCTGCCTTGCAGCGAGCGCAGGTAGGCGTCGGTCATCTTCGGTTCGAGGTGCGTGTAGTCGTAGCGCAGCCCAGGCAGGAAGGTCCAGTCGTTCCAGCGAATCTCGTCCTGCACGAACAGGCTGTAGGTGTCGTAAGTCGGGTCCGGGAAGTCGCTGACCTGCGGCTGCGCGCTGTCCGGCCGGTCGGCGCCTACACGGGGGCGCTTCGACCCGACGGCCAGGCAGGTCGCCGTGCCGCTGCGCGAACCGGTAATCCGCTCGTGACGCCAGGTTGCGCCATAGGTCACCTGGTGCTGCGTCGCGGCCAGGTCGAAGGCCTTGTCCAGCTGCATGTCATAGACCCACTGACGATTCTTGTACGTGGTGTGCCGCGTACGCAGTACCCGATAGCTGAACGGGAAGTAGTCTTCTTCGGTGGACTGGTCGGTCTTGGCCAGCTGGTAATTCAGGCTCCATTTGACCTGGTCGGCCATGGGTGTATCGAGGCCGAACTGGTTGTCGATGCCGACGCGCTCACGGGTGATGGTGTCGTTGCCGAGCCGACTACGGTACAGGCCCAACGGACGGCCATCGTTGAACGGGCCACCTACGGCGCTGAGCTGGTTCTGGTCGCGATCGTCCTTGTAGCGCTCGTAGGTCAGCCCCAGACGCGCATCCTCGTCCAGGTGCCAGCCCAGCTTGGCGAGCACGTTGGTGGTACGCACGTCCTGGGGGTTGGCCTGCGTGCGTGCCACGCCGGTTCCACCATGCCGCCCATAGGACTCGGTCTCGTGGCCGTTGCGCTGGCTCAGGTGCAGCAGGCCTTCGACATCGCCCTGACGGCCGGCCACGGTGGCCGAGGTCAGCCAGCTGTCATCGGCCGAGCTGTAGCCGGTCTTGAGGCGCGCGCCGACGTCTTGGCCTGGCTTGATGATGTCGTCGGGATCGAGGGTGAAATAGCTGACCGCGCCGCCGATTGCGTTGCTGCCATAGAGCACCGAAGCCGGCCCGCGCAGGATCTCGACACGCTTGATGATCTCCGGGTCGACGTAGTTGCGTTGGGTTTGCGCGTAAGGCCCGTAGAAGAAACCGTCGGGAACCGTCACGCCATCGATTTGCGTGAGGATCCGCTCACCGTCGATGCCACGGATGTTGTAGCCGTTCAGACCGCTGCGCTGGCCGACACCGCCGACGATGACGCCTGGCTCATGGCGCACCAGTTGCTTGATGTCGTTGACGTTCTGCCGGTCCAGCTGCTCGCGGGTCTGCACGCTGACCGTGCTCGGTACCGAGGCGACGTCCTGTGGCGTGCGCGTGGCGCTGACGGTCAGCTGTTGCAAAGCGATGACGGAGTCGGCCTGTTCGCGCTCGAGCACCACATGGCCGTGGCTGAGCGGCCGGAAGCGCAGCCCGGTGCCTTGCAGCAGGCGCTGCAACGTCTGCTCGGCCGGCAAGGTGCCGTGTACGCCTGGCGACGACACGTCGGCCACCAGTGCCGTCGGATAATCGACCTGCCAGCCTGTGACCTGCATGAAAGCCTCGAGCGCCGAGACCAGAGGGCGTTGATCGAGGGTGAACGCAGTCGGGTCGGCGGAGGACGGGCTTGCCTGGGCGCGCGGCTCGGCCATGACGGCGGGGCCGTAGAGACCACTGGTCAGCATCGCCAGTGTCAACAAGGACAGCTGGCTCAGGCGGCGTGGAGTCGTGGAGGGGTGAAGTGGACCTGTGAACATCGAGGCGCTCCCTGTCGCGCGAATCGTTAGAGGCAGTGACCGATCCCGTGAATGAATGGAAATCAGTTGCATTGGCTATAACAAGACGCATGAGCCTGTGGAATCGCGTAAAAAAACCGTCGAAGCCCCGACCCATGCGTATCGCGGTCGGCAAGGTGTGCCAACAGGATGAAGCGATCACCCGCAGGGCGCCTGCTCGGATCGGTGGGGGCGGCCTCGCCATGGCCACTGTCTCCAACACCTACCGCCAGCGCCCGGCGACCTCCTGGCAGAGGCCTTTGATCAGCTTCAGCTCCTTCTGCACGGTGCTGGGCGAGACCTGCAAGCGCGCAGCGATCTCCAGGTAGCTGGCGCCTTGGAGGCGGCTGAGTGTGAAGATGCGCCGCTGACGCGGGGTCAGCGTCAGGCGCGTGCCCAGGCGTCGCAGCAGCTGCTCGGCATGGGCGGCCTCCTCACAGGTGCCGATCGGTGCGGGCACGTTGTGCAACACCCGTTCGGGCACGTCGTCGAGCAGCGTACGCCTCTGCAGCCTGCGCGCCCGCAGATGATCCAGCGCCAGGTTGCGTGCCACCTGGAACACGAAGGGTTCCAGGTGCTCGACAGGGCGTTCGCGCAGGGCCCGGGCCACGCGCAGGTAGGTCTCCTGAAGCAGGTCCTCGGCGGTGCTGGGGCTGTCGACCAGGCGCTGCAGGGTGCGCAGCAGGGGCGTGCGGTGGGTGAGGAAGAAGGCATTGAAGCGGGACTGAATCACGGGGGATGACCTGGACCGATGATCAGTTAATGATAATTATTGTCATCAAAACGTCGGTCAAGCGATGCGCCAAGGGCATCGTGTATCCATATGTGATGCAAAGATGACCGCTGCACGGTTCATGCACCTTGCGCCGGTCATGAAGCGGACGCGTAAAGAATTGCGTCAGTGCGATGTCGGGCTGTGCAGCAAGGCTCTTGAAAACGGCCTACGTGATGAAATCCTTTAACGAGGACTCAAAAACGCTAAGAATCAGGCAGCTGTGTTCTAAAACGCTAACGATGTCGCCAAAGGCCGATGGAATCGAATCAGGTGAAACCGTTCGTCTTCGCCGGCTTGGGAAGCTCGACGGACGTTTTCGGTGTTTTTCGGAGGGAGGGGAGATATGGAGCGGGTAGAGGGAATCGAACCCTCAACTAAAGCTTGGGAAGCTTTCGTTTTGCCACTAAACTATACCCGCGTGTCGAGCGATCCGCCGCGTCTTGCCTTATGCCGCCTGGTTATGACCAGCACCCGCTTCGGAGCTGAACGTTTTACCAGAACCTGTGCTTGATGAGAAGCCTGGGACTCAAAAAAACTGAAATCACCGCGTTTCAGACCAGCGCGATCTCCGCTGCAGTCAAGGCCCGGTACTCCCCCGGCGCCAGCCGTTCATCCAGCACGATACCCCCCATCCGCTCCCGGTGCAGCCCGATCACCTTGTTGTCGAAGTAGCCGAACATCCGTTTCACCTGATGATAACGCCCCTCGACGATGCTCAGCCGGGCCAGGCGCGGGCCCAGCACGACCAGCTCGGCGGGGAGGGTGGTGAGGTCCTCGAAGGCGAAGTAGATGCCTTGGCGGAACTGCGCTGCATACTGTGCGGTGATCTCGTCCTGCGTCTCGACCCGGTACACCTTCGGCAGCTTGGTGACCGGTTGGGTCAGGCGGCGTGACCACTGCCCGTCGTTGGTCAGGATCATCAGCCCGGTGGTGTTGTAGTCGAGCCGACCGGCGATGTGCAGGCCATGGCCCACGTCGGCTGGCAGCAGGTCGATCACGGTACGGTGATCCGGGTCGGTGGTGGCGCTGACGCAGCCTGCCGGCTTGTGCAGCATCCAGTACCGCGCCGGCTCGCCGGCCTGTACCACGCGCGCATCGACTTCGATCCGGTCGAAGACGCTGACGTCATGGCGGGGATCGTCGACCGCGTGGCCGTTGACGCGCACGCGACGCTGGGCCAGCGACAGGCGCACCTGCTGGCGGTTGAAGCACGGCAGGTTGCCGAGGAAACGGTCCAGGCGCATGGATCAGTCCGATCGCGGAAAAGAAAGGGTCAAGCCGCTGGCGCGTCGTCCACCACCGGATCGAGGCCTTGTGCACAGCGTGGACACAGGCAGGCACGGTCGCGCAGGTCGGCGGCGATGGCCTGAAGCGCAGCCGGGTCGATCTTCACGTTGAAGCACCAACAGGCCTGCGTGGCGTTGGCCGGGTTGGCCAGGGCGCAATCGTTGAGGCTTGCGCAGGCAGGGCAGCGTCGGGTGTCGGTCATGGTCGGGTCAGGGGTCGCTCGGTTCGGCGCAGACCCGGTTGCGTCCGCGCTGCTTGGCATGATAGAGCGCGTCGTCGGCGCGGCTGATCAGGCTGTGCAGGGTATCGTCGGGCCGCCGGTAACTCAAGCCGATGCTGGTGGTCAGGCGCAACGGATGGTCGGTGAAGGCGAAGGCCAGCTGTTCGGTGCGACGGCGGATCTTCTCGGCCACCTCGTACGCCCGCGCCGGCTCGACGTCGCGCAGCAGCACGATGAACTCCTCACCGCCCCAGCGGCACAGGATGTCCGTCTGCCGCAGACTGCTGCGCAGCACCAGGGCGAACTCGCGCAGCACTTCATCACCGGCCAGGTGGCCATGGGTGTCGTTGAGCGCCTTGAAGTGGTCCAGGTCGATCAGCAGGGCGACCAGGGGCTCGTGCTCGCGCTGGGCATCGTCCAGGGCCTGACCTGCCGTGCGGTCGAAGCTGCGACGGTTCGGCAGGCCGGTGAGGCTGTCCAGGCCGGCCAGCGCTTCGGTGTCGTGCTGGTGGCGCTTGAGCATGGCATGCAGCAGCGAAAGCACTACCAGGGTGATCATGGCGCAGATCGCCAGGTTGAGGTACAGCGACTGGCGAATGCGGTCCAGGGCTCCGTTCTCGCGCTTGTCGACCATCAGGTACCAGTCCAGCTCAGGGATCAGGCGCACGTTCACGAAGTGGCGCTGGCCGGCCGCATCGCGGTATTCGTGGCTGCCTTCATCGGGAATGGGCCGGTCGGCCAGCAGCGTTTTCCAGGGCGGTTGCCTGTCCAGCGCCTGGCCGGCGCGCAGGCCATGGGGGCCGCCCTCGGAACCGGTCAACAGCACGCGCCCTTGCGCATCGGTGAAGAACACCGAATGTTGATAGCGTTGCTGGTACTCATCGATCAGCTCGACCACTGCGTCGACGCTCAGGCCGACACCGGCGGCACCGATGAAGCGCTGCTGGTAATCGAGCACGCGGTAGTTGACGAACACCGTGAGCGCATCCCCGTTGGCCATGTCCAGGTCGACGTTGATCTCGTAGGGCGTCTTGGCGTTCTTGAGCCTGAAATACCAGGCATCGCGCCAGGCCGTGGGCGAGACCTGCTTGAGCACACCCTTGGCCTGGTAGTAGCGCTGGCTGCGGTCGGAGACGAAAAAGGCCGTGCAGGTCGCCTGTTCGCTGACGATCTCTTCCAGGTAACGGGTGATGCTCTGCGGCTCCTGTTCGCCCTCGAGAATCCAGTCGCGCAGAAAGGTATCGCGCGCCATCATCTTGGCGACCAGGATGGGATGCACCAGGTCCTTCTGGATCTCGGCGTATACCCGCTCCGAGGTCAGCGGCAGCTCGGTGTTCAGCAGGTTGTCGCGCAGCGCACTGCGTGAGGCGAAATAGCTCAGGAAGGAGGTCGCGAGAAAGCCACAGGCCAGCAAGAGCAAGAGCGTGAAGATCAGCGAGCGTTGCGAAAGCAGAACGGAACGTGACGGCATGATCTTCCTGTGATGTGTGCCTGTGGCGCCAGTTTAGAGCGATCGTGGCGAAATGAGTCGAATATGTGAGTGGTGTAAAGCTTTGTTTCAATTCATTGCAGAAAGGGCACTGCACGCCTGTTCATCAGTCTGATTCAGGGTCGATCCCCGTGTGGCGATCGCGCCTGCCAGCGTCGCTGGCCGGAATCCTCAGCGGTCCGGGAGGCCGCCATGTACAGACGACTGCTGCTGATTGCCTGGTTGGGGCTGTTGACCACGGCATGTACACCCTACGTCGGTTCCTATACTACCCAGTACTACAGCACCGACCGCCCTGTCTATCCGACCTATTATCAGGTGGAACGCTATCAGGTGGTGACGCCCTCTGGGTATTACGCGGTGCCACCCAGGCCGTACCACCGGCATGCCGGCCCACCGCGCTTTGTGCCCTACCCGCCGCCCGGCCTGAACCCGCACTGGCGAGACCGCGACGTGCAGGACCGGCGGTTCATCGGGCAGCGACACCGGCACGACTACGGTCGTGACCGGGATCGTCGCCTGTACGACCGCCGCTACCAGGAGCAGCGGCGTGCGTTCGATCAGCGTGGCGTGCCGGGCGCGCATTCCCCAGGGTGGGGGCCACGCGGCTGGCAGCGCTGATCAGACCAGATCTTCCAGCGGGTGAGGGGCCTGTCGGTCCTCCTGGAAATGCGCCGCCACCACGGCGTCCGGCACACGGGCGATGTCGGGCCAGTGCCAGCGCGGGGCGTTGTCCTTCTCCAGCAAGCGTGCACGAACGCCTTCGCTGAATTCGGGGTAGCGGCAACAGTTCAGGCTCAAGGTGTATTCCATGCGCAACGCCTGGGCGAGCGATTGATGACGTGCGCGCCTGAGCTGCTCCCAGACCAGGCGCGCCGTCAGCGGACAGCCTTCGTGCAGCCGCTGACCAGCAGCCGCCAGCAGGGGGTCGGCGTCGTGGCGCAATGCCGACACGGCCTGCCAGGCCGCGACGGGGTCGGCGACGTCCAGCAGCGCATCGATCCGCGCCCGGCGCGGTAGCCACTGGGCCTCGGGCAGCGCATCGACCGCGCACCGCTGCTCGGCCTTGAGCAGGCTGTTGAGCTGCAGGTCGACGTGCTCGTCCCAGTCGAGCTGCAGTAGCTCGTCGATCAGCGCGTCCTGCTGCGCGTCGTTGAGGAAGCGATCGGCCAGGCCCAGGTCCAGGGCATCGCGGGCGTTGATCGGTGCGCCCGTCAGGCCGAGGAACAGGCCCAGACGGCCGGGCAGACGGCTCAGGTACCAGCTGGCACCGACGTCCGGATAAAGGCCGATGCTGATCTCGGGCATCGCCAGCTGGCTGCTGGGCGTGACGATCCGGATGGACGCCCCTTGCAGCAGGCCCATGCCACCGCCGAGCACGTGCCCGTGACCCCAGCAGAGCACGGGCTTGGGATAGGTGTGCAGGCGGTGGTCGAGCCGGTACTCGGTGGCGAAGAACCGTGCAGCCAACGGTGGCGCGCTGCCGGGCTGCTCACGGCAGGCCTGGACCAGGCTGCGCACGTCGCCCCCGGCGCAGAACGCCTTCGGGCCATTGCCGCGCAGCAGCACGCAGGCCACCTTCGGATCCTCGGCCCAGGCCCGCAGATGCTCGTCGAGCGTTTCGATCATCGGCAGGTTCAAGGCATTGAGCGACCTGGGCGCGTCGAGCGTCGCAATACCAATGCGGGCGCCATAGGCGCCGGTATGCACTTCACACTGAATGGACATGGTGTTCCCTCTTCAAGACCGCCTCCAGTATGGCTGGTCGGAGCGAACGCGCCTGGCCGTGGTCGGACTGATTGACAAGGCACGATGGCTTTCCTACCGTCGCGCCACCTTGCCAACGGATGAACCTATGACCGACGACGATCGCATCAAGCTCGAACCCAGCTGGAAAGCCGCGCTGCGTGCCGAGTTCGACCAGCCCTACATGCATCAGTTGCGTGAGTTCCTGCGCCACGAGTATGCCGCAGGCAAGCAGATCTACCCACCGGGGCCGCTGATCTTCAACGCGCTCAACTCCACGCCGCTGGACCAGGTCAAGGTGGTCATTCTCGGGCAGGACCCTTACCACGGCCCCAACCAGGCGCATGGGCTGTGCTTCTCGGTCCAGCCAGGCGTGCCGACGCCGCCGTCGCTGGTCAACATCTTCAAGGAACTGCACCGCGACCTGAACCTGCCGATCCCGAACCACGGCTACCTGCAGAGCTGGGCGGACCAGGGCGTGTTGCTGCTCAACACCACCATGACGGTCGAGCGCGGCAACGCGGCGTCCCATGCCAAGAAAGGCTGGGAGTACTTCACCGACCGGATCATCCAGGTGGTCAGCGAGCAGTGCGAGCACGTGGTGTTCCTGCTGTGGGGCGCGCATGCGCAGAGCAAGCAGAAGCTGATCGACGGCACCAAGCACCTGATCCTCAAGTCGGTGCACCCCTCGCCGCTGTCGGCCTACCGCGGGTTCATCGGCTGTGGGCATTTCAGCCGGACCAACGCCTTCCTCGAGCAGCGGGGCATGAAGCCGATCGATTGGTCGTTGCCGGAAACGGTGGGTTAAGAAGGCAGGGCCTGCGCTGATGGGTCGGCAGGCGGTTTCTCTACAGTCAGGAGGTGCCGCCGCCAATCGCGGGCAAGCCCGCTCCCACAAGCTGCTTGCGCAGCCATGCCTACACCGGCGGCTGGAGAGGTCTGGGTGGGAGTCCGCCCGCCGCCAAGCGCCGCGCTGTCGCGCAGCAAACTGGGCCATGCATGGTTGATCTTCCGCGGTGATAAGCAGGGCGAAAAGCAAAAGGCGGCTGACCCGTAGGGGCAGCCGCCTTTTGCTTTGCTACGATCTTGAGTGCGCGGGACAGAGGCCGTAGACCGCATTGGTGTGTCAGCACCCGCGTGGGAGAGTGGCCCGCACG
Organism: Pseudomonas entomophila; assembly: GCF_013523125.1. Classification (GTDB taxonomy): domain Bacteria; phylum Pseudomonadota; class Gammaproteobacteria; order Pseudomonadales; family Pseudomonadaceae; genus Aquipseudomonas; species Aquipseudomonas entomophila_B. The sequence goes on from NZ_JAAMQJ010000004.1 coordinate 84,190, forward strand.
GCATCGGCGTGGAGTCCCTGTCGGCACCACCGCAAGGTGGTGACCACGTATGAGAGAGTGAACCCCTTTCGCCGCCGTGTGCCCCGCGCCCCTCTATCCTGCGAGGAATTCCTATGGCGCGCAAGCAAGCCAAGCAACGTTTTGAGCTCGTTCATCCGCACTGTGCAGGCATCGACATCGGTAGCCGTGAGCACTGGGTTGCCGCCAGTGTCGATCACGCGCCCTGTGTTCGCAGTTTTGCAACGTTCACGCATGACCTCCATCAGCTTGCAGACTGGCTCGCTGAGCTGAAAATCGAAGTCGTTGCCATGGAGGCAACCGGCGTTTACTGGATCCCGCTTTTCGAGTTGCTCGACGCGCGTGGCTTCAAGGTTTACCTGGTCAACTCGCGAGCAACGCGACAGATCTCTGGGCGCAAGTCGGATGTGCTCGACTGTCAGTGGATCTGGCAGCTGATGAGCCACGGTCTGTTGCGGGGAGCCTTCCGCCCCTCGGATGCGATTTGTTCCATCCGGGCGCTGGTTCGTCAGCGAGCGAACAAAGTTCGCGACCAAGCTCAGACATTGAACCGAATCCAGAAAGCGCTTGTTCAGATGAACATCCAGTTGGCCAACGTCATCAGTGACATTTCAGGCGTCACGGGGATGCGGATCCTGCGAGCTATCATCGCCGGCGAGCGCGATCCACAAAAGCTGGCCGGAATGATTGATCGTCGAATAAAAGCCCCTCAGGAAACCGTTGCGCGCAGCCTGCACGGCAACTGGCGTCTGGAGCATCTTCATATGCTTGAGCAGGAAGTGGAAGCTTACGATTTTCTGGAGCAGCAGATTGCTGGAAATGACAAGGCCATTGCATGTGCCTTGGAGCAACTGCCGGTGCGAGAAGATGCGCCCAAGCCCTCACGCAAGGCACTGCGTAGCCCACACCGCTCCACGGCCGATCAAGCTGCCTTGCATCAGGCACTGTGGAGGATGATGGGCGTAGATCTGACGGCTATCCCCACCATCGGTGTCGATACAGCCTTGGTGCTTGCCAGCGAAATCGGGCCGGATCTGGGCCGGTTTGCAAGTTCACAGCACTTTTGCTCCTGGCTAGGCCTGGCACCCCCTACTCGAATCTCCGGAGGCCGGCAGTTGTCGGGAGTCGGCCCGAAAGTACTCAACCGCGCGGCACAAGCACTGAAGCAGGCCGCATCCAATGCCCGAAATGACAAGAGCTTCATCGGTGCCAGCCACCGTGCTCGTCTATCACGGATGGATACCAGTTGCGCCATCAAGGCAACGGCCCACCAGCTTGCGCGGCTGATCTACGCAATGTTGACCAAGGGTCAGCCGTATGTTGAGCAGAGGATCGAGGCATTTGAAGAGCGAAGTAGGGACAGGCAGCTTCGAGCCTTGCTGCGCAAGGCCCGGAAGCTGGGGCTGGAACTGAGCAAAGTCGCTTGATTTTTTTGCTTATGAAACAAGGGTTTATTTTATGTTTGATGAGAGCTGGCTTGCCAGCGATAGGGCCCTGTCAGGCGCCGCCTGCGTCGCGGGTAAGCCCACACATCAGTCCATGCGGTCAGGCATGTGCCAAGTAGAAGAAGACAGTTGCTCCCACAACCCCTAGCCGCGATGCTGCAGGCTGTTGGTCCCCTGTGGGAGCGGGCTTGCCCGCGATACGGTCGTCCAGACGCCGTAGGAGGGCTCAGGCACCCCCACGTCTGGCCCAGCGCCGAAACAACGGCTCGGCCAGAAACAGCACGAACAGCAGCCGCATCACCTGCATCGCCGTCACCAGGGGCACGGACAGCTGCAGGGTCTCGGCCGTCAGGCTCATCTCGGCGATCCCGCCTGGCATCATGCCCAGCGTGAGCGAACGAACGTCCAGGTGCGTCAGGTAGCTGAGCGCCCAGGCGGCCGCACCGGCGATCGACATGCTCAATGCGGTGGCCAGCAGGGTGCGCCCGAGAAACGCCGGGGCCCGACGGAAGAACGCGCGGTTGAAGTGACAGGCCAGGCCGCTGCCGATCAACCACTGGCCGATCTGGCTGCCACCGTCCGGCAGGCCGATGCGCAGGTCGGCGGCCAGGCTGACGCTGGCGGCCACCAGCAGCGGCCCGAACAGCCAGGGGTTGGGTTGACGCAGGCGTTGCCAGAGCCAGGCCGCCAGCAAGCCAAGGGGGCCGACTAGCGCCAGCCAGCCCCAGCTTACCTGACCGGCATGGGCCACGGGCACGCCGTCACCCAGCAGAAACTTGAACAGCGCAGGCACGCACAGCACCACCGCCAGCACCCGCAGACTCTGCGCCGCGGCCACCTGGCCGAGCGCAGCGCCATTGCGGGCACCGAGGTTGACCATCTCGCCCGAGCCGCCCGGCATGCTGGCGAAGAACGCCGTGGCCGGGTCTTCGCCGCCGCGCCTGAGCAGCCAGACGCCGACCACGCTCGAGACCGTGACCAGCAGCGCGCCGAACAGAATCAGGAGGAAGTGGCTGGCGACCTGCTCGATCACCTCGGGGGTGAAGTGCAGGCCGATGCCGATGCCGATGAGCCACTGGCCGCACTTGCGGCCGTTGGGGATCTCCGGCAACTGCCAGGGGGTCAGGCAGCGCACCAGGATGATCGCCAGCAACGAGCCGACCATCCAGGGCAGTGGCCAGCCGATCTGGCTGGCGAGCAGGCCACCGGCCAGACCGACCAGACCGGTGGCCCAGTACAGCGGGAGGGTGCGATCAGGCACCGGCCGCCGCCTGGCGCTGACGGGCACGGCGACGCCAGATGCGCAGCAGGGGCAAGGCCAGCATGCACAGGGTCAGCACCCACACCCCCAGGCTGATCGGGCTCGACCACAGGATGCCCAGCTCGCCGTTGGAGATCGACAGCGCGCGACGCAGGTTCTGCTCCATCAGCCCACCCAGGATGAAGCCGAGCAGGATCGGCGACAGCGGGAAGTCCAGCTTGCGCAGGATGTAGCCCATGATGCCGATGCCGACCATCAGGAACAGGTCGAAGGTGGTGGCGTGCACGGCGTATACGCCGATCCCGGTGATGATCGCGATCACCGGCACCAGGGCCCAGTTCGGCACGGCGAGGATGCGGGTGAAGATGCGGATCATCGGGATGTTCAGGATCACCAGCATGATGTTGGCGATGAACAGCGAGGCGATCAGGCCCCAGACGATGTCCGGCTGCTGCTCGAACAGCATCGGGCCTGGGGTGATGTTGTACAGCGTCAGGGCGCCGATCATTACGGCGGTGGTCCCCGAACCCGGTACGCCGAGCGTCAGCATCGGCACTAGGGCGCCACAGCACGAGGCACCGATGGCGGTTTCCGGCGCGGCCAGGCCACGGGCGTCGCCCTTGCCGAACGTGCCGCTCTCACCGGCCATGCGCTTCTCGGTCATGTAGGCCACGGCACTGGCCAGCGTCGCGCCAGCGCCCGGCAGCACGCCCATGACGAAACCGAGCAGGCCGCAGCGGATGTTGACCGCGAACACCGAGGCCGCTTCCTTGACGTTGAACAGCATGCGCCCGGTGGCCTGGACCGCCTGGTGGCCGTGGTGGGTCTTCTCCAGCAGCAACAGGATCTCGCTGATCGAGAACAGGCCCAGCACCATCACGACGAACTGGATGCCGTCGGCCAGGTGCACGCTGTCACCGGTGAAGCGGTAGACGCCGCTATTGGCATCGATGCCGACGGCCGACAGGAACAGGCCGATCAGGGCCGCAATGAAGGTCTTCAGCGGCTTGTCGCCCGCCATGCCGCCCAGCGCGACGATGGCGAACACCATCAGCACGAAGTACTCGGCCGGTCCGAAGGCGATCGCCCACTTGGCCAGCAACGGCGCGAACAGCACCATGCCGCAGGTGGCGATGAAGGCGCCGATGAACGAACTCCAGGCCGACAGCGACAGGGCCACACCCGCCAGGCCTTTGCGGGCCATGGGGTAGCCGTCCAGGGTGGTCATCACCGTCGAGGCTTCGCCGGGGATGTTGAGCAGGATCGAGCTGATGCGTCCGCCGTACTCGCAGCCCAGGTATACCGCCGCCAGCAGGATCAGCGCCGATTCCGGCGGCAGGCCCAGGGCAAAGGCGATCGGGATCAGCAGGGCGACGCCGTTGATCGGCCCCAGGCCCGGCAGCAGGCCGACGACCGTGCCGATGAGGGTGCCGGACAGGGCAGTGACCAGGTTGTACGGGGTCAGCGCGACGCCGAAGCCCTGGCCGAGATAACTCAAGGTATCCATGTGTCAGTTCTCCAGCACGTCGAGCAGGCCCAGGGGCAGCGGTACATCCATCACGCGGTCGAACAGCCAGTACAGGAACAGGCTCATGCCGATCACCACCACGGCGCTGTGCAACCAGCGCCCTCCGTAGAGGCGCGCCATGGGCAGGCCGGTGAGAATGGCGCTGAGGATGAAGCCCAGCGGTTCGAAGGTCGCGGCGAAGATGAGCAGCAGGCCCACGCAGCAGGCGATCTTGATCAGGGTTTCACGGTCCAGCGGCGGCTCGTCGTCCTTGTGGACGATCGGCGTCGGACGAATGGCCAGGTACAACAGGCCCAGGCCCATCAGCCCGAGCATGAGCAGCGGGTAGGCGCGGGGCCCGACGGGCTCGTAGGAAAAGGCGGCCTGGTAGGGCCAGGCCATCACCGCCAGCGCGGCGCACACCGCCAGCAGCACCAGCGCGAAGAGGCGTTGCAGGATCATGGGAAAATCCTCGAAAAGGATGAGGCTGACGGCGTGCCCCGCGCGCCTGCGTTCGCACGCGAACCGAGGCAGGGCCACGCCGCTCCGGGGCGGTTACTGGATCAGGCCGAATTCCCGGGCCAATGCCTTGTAGTCGGCGACCTGCTTCTTCACGTAGCCATCGAGTTCTTCGCCGGTCATGGCGAAGGGGAACAGCTCGCGCTGGTCACGCAGCTTGGCGAAGTCTTCCGAAGCCAGCAGCGTGTCGAACGAGGCCTTCCACCAGGCGTAGTCCTCGTCGCTGACCTTCGGCCCGAGGTAGAAGCCGCGCACCACCGGCCAGACGATGTCGTAGCCCTGCTCCTTGGCGGTGGGGATGTCCTTCATCTCGGGCTCGTCCAGGCGATTTTCCGAGAACACGGCCAGGATGCGCATGTTGCCGCTCTGGATGTGCGGCATGGAGTCGGAGATGTCGGTCGAGCCGACCTGGATGTGCCCGCCCAGCAGCGCGGTGGCGATTTCACCGCCGCCTTCGAGCGCCACGTAGCGCAGGTCGCGCGGGTTGATCCCGGCGGCCTTGGCGATCAGCGCGGTCTGCATCCAGTCCTGGCTGCCCACGGTGCCGCCCGAGCCGATCACCACCTTGCTCGGGTCCTTCTTCAGGGCCGCGACCAGGTCGTCCAAAGTCTTGTAGGGCGAGTCGTTCTTGACCGCGATGGCGCCGTAGCTGGTGCCGACGGCGGCCAGCCACTTCACCGCGTTCTCGTCGAAACGGCCGAACTTGCCCTGGGCCAGGTTCAGCAGCGAGCCGCTGGACCAGGCCACCAGGGTGCCGGCATCGCCCGGCCGCTGGGCGACCACCGCGTTGTAGGCCACCGCCCCGACGCCGCCGGGCATGTAGGTCACGCGCATGGGCTTGCTGAGGATCTTCTCGTTGACCAGCGCGCTCTGCACCAGCTTGCAGGTCAGATCGAAACCACCGCCCGGCGAGGCCGGGGCGATGCATTCGGGGCGCTTGGGTTCGGCGGCCAGCGCCTGGCCGGCCAGCAGCAGGCAGCCGGTGGCGAGGACGAGACGGCGTAGGGTTGGGGTCATGGTCGGTCTCCGTGAGCGTTGTTGTTGTCGGATTACCACAGGGCCACGCTGTAACTCACCAGCACGCGCATCTCATCGGCGTCACGGGCGAAGTTCGAGCGGAAGCTGGCATTGCGCAGGCGCACGGCGACGTTCTTCAACGGCCCGTTCTGCACCACGTACTTGAGTTCGGTGTCACGTTCCCACTCGCGGCCTTCGCCACCGGCGGCGCGGCTGACGTTGTCACCGCTCAGGTAGCGGGTCATGAAGGTCAGGCCGGGAATGCCGAGCTTGCCCAGGTCATAGTCGTAGCGCAGCTGCCAGGAGCGCTCGTCGGCGTTGGCGAAGTCGTTGATCTGGACGAAGTTGACCAGGTAGGGGTCGGCGCCGTCGAGGTAGGGGAAGGCGCTGTCGCCGGACAGCTGCTGGTAGGCGCCGCTGAACTTGTGGCCGTTCAGGCCATAGCTGACCAGACCGTTGAAGGTGGTGTTGTCGATGCGCCCGGCACGGGCCTGGCCCTGCTCGTCGCTGGTCGACAGGCGCAGGTCGGCACCCAGGATGCCCGACCCCAGCGGCTGGTTGATCACCAGGCCGAGGAAATGCTGGCGGTAGACCTCGTCCAGCTGGGCGAAGTGGTAGCTGCCGCTGATGCGGTCGGTGAACGCATAGTCGAAGCCGGCCAGGTCGAAATGTTCGCCGGCCACGGTCGCGCCGAAACGGTTGTTCTTGTTGTTGATCGCGATGTCTTCACGGTTGGTGTTGTCGCGGTCCTTGGCTTTCTCCAGGCGGCCGCCGATGAGCGTGAAGCGTTCCAGGTCCTCGGAACTGACCAGGGCGCCTTCGAACGTCTGCGGCAGGATGCGCCCGTCGTTGGGCTGCACGGTCGGCAGGTCCGGGATCAGCGTACCGACCTTGAGCTCGGTTTTGGAGATGCGCACCTTGCCGGTCAGGCCCAGCTTGGAGTACTCGTCCGCGGCACGTCCGTCGTCATGGGTCGGCAACAGGCCGGTACCGGTGCGGTCCGGGCTGGAGTCGAGCTTGACCCCCAGCATGCCGAGCGCGTCCACGCCGAAGCCGACCGTGCCGTCGGTGTAGCCGGACTGGACGTTGAGCATGAACCCCTGGGCCCATTCGTCGCGCTTGGACTGCTGACGGCTGGTGCCATCGCGAAAGTCACGATTGAAGTACATGTTGCGGGTTTCGAGGGTCGCCTTGCTGTCCTCGAAAAAGGCAGCCTGACTCACGGGCGCTACGCTGGCGAACGCCAGGGCACAGGTGATGGCCGAGGGACGGGCGGAACAGGATCGGTGTGGCGCACGCGCCGAGGGCTGCGGTGGCAGCATATCGATGACTCCATTTCTTGTTCTTATTGGACGCACAGTCGAGGTGCAGAACCGGCATCTTTGCTGTGCCGTGGTGCGATGCTAGGAAATGAACCTTTCACCAAGCTTTCAATTTGAAAGGATTGTTACAAGGGGCTTCACGACCGCGCCGGCAGGGTACACTCCGCGCCATCCACCGATTGGCGAGGGGAGACAACGATGCGTGTGCTGCTGGTCGAAGACCACCTGCAACTGGCTGAAAGCGTGGCCCAGGCCCTCAAGAGCACGGGACTGACGGTCGATGTGCTGCACGACGGCGTTGCCGCGGACCTGGCCCTGGCCAGCGAGGATTATGCGGTGGCGGTATTGGACGTCGGCCTGCCGCGCATGGACGGTTTCGAGGTGCTGGCGCGCCTGCGTGGGCGGGGACGCAACCTGCCGGTGCTGATGCTCACCGCGCGTAGCGACGTCAAGGATCGGGTCCATGGGCTCAACCTGGGCGCCGATGACTACCTGGCCAAGCCCTTCGAGCTGAGCGAGCTGGAGGCGCGGGTCAAGGCGCTGCTGCGGCGCAGCGTACTCGGCGGCGAGCGTCAGCAGCGCTGCGGCCCCCTGGTCTACGACCTCGATACCCGCCGTTTCAGTCTGGGCGAGGAGACCCTGGCCCTGACCTCGCGCGAGCAGAGCGTGCTCGAAGCGCTGATCGCCCGGCCAGGTCGGGTGATGAGCAAGGAGCAGCTGGCCGCCCAGGTCTTCGGCCTGGACCAGGAGGCCAGCCCCGACGCCATCGAGATCTACGTCCACCGCCTGCGCAAGAAGCTCGACGGCCAGCCGGTGGCCATCGTCACCTTCCGCGGCCTGGGTTATCTGCTCGAGCACCGCGATGCGTGACACCGGCAGCCTGCGTGGGCGCTTGCTGTGGAACCTGGCGCTGCTGCTGGTGGTGCTGATGACCGCCAGCGGCCTGAGTGCCTACTGGAACGGGCGCGAGGCGGCCGATACCGCCTATGACCGGACCCTGCTGGCCTCGGCGCGGACCATCGCCGCCGGCCTGTCCCAGCGTGACGGCACGCTCAGCGCCGACGTGCCCTACGTGGCCCTGGACACCTTCGCCTACGACAGCGCCGGGCGGATCTACTACCAGGTGCTGGACATCCACCAGCGGCTGATCTCGGGTTACGAGCACCTGCCCGCGCCGCCCGCCGATACCCCGCGCACCGACGACTACCCCGCCCTGGCACGGTTCTACAACGCCCGGTACCTGGGCGAGAACGTCCGTGTGGTCAGCCTGCTCAAGGCTGTCAGCGAGCCGAACATGAATGGCATGGCGGAGATCCGCGTGGCCGAGACCGAGGAGGCGCGCGTCAGCATGGCCCGCAGCCTGATGGCCGATACGTTGCTGCGCCTGGGGATGCTGGCGTTGGGCGCGCTGCTGATGGTCTGGTTCGCGGTGAGCGCGGCCTTGCGCCCGCTGGAACGTCTGCGCACGGCGGTCGAGGAGCGCCAGCCGGACGACCTGCGGGCCCTGCCGGTGGTGCAGGTGCAGCGCGAACTGGAGCCGCTCGTGCGTGCGCTGGATCACTTCACCGAACGGCTGCGGGGCCAGTTCCAGCGCCAGGCGCAGTTCATCGCCGAGGCGGCCCATGAACTGCGCACGCCCCTGGCGGTGCTCAAGGCACGGGTCGAGCTGGGCCTGCGCGCCGAGGACCCGGAGATCTGGCGGCAGACGCTGGAATCGGCCGTGCAGGGCACCGATCGCCTGACCCACCTGGCCAACCAGCTGCTCTCGCTGGCGCGGGTGGAGAACGGTGCCCGGGCGATCGCCGAGGGCGGTGCCCAGCGCCTGGATCTCAGTCAGCTGACCCGTGAACTGGGCATGGCCATGGCACCGCTGGCCCACGCCCGTGGTATCTCCTTGGCCCTGGAGGCGCAGGCCCCGGTCTGGCTCAAGGGCGAACCGACCCTGCTCAACGAGTTGCTCAGCAACCTGGTGGACAACGCCCTGGCCCACACGCCTTCCGGCGGCGACGTGGTGCTTCGGGTGCTGGCGCCAGCGGTGCTCGAGGTCGAGGACGATGGACCGGGTATCCCGGAAAGCGAACGCGAACGCGTTTTCGAGCGTTTCTACCGGCGCGGCCCGCAGGGCACCGGGCTGGGCCTGGCGATCGTGGGCGAGATCTGCCGCGCGCACCTGGCGCAGATCACCCTGCACGACGGCGAGAACGGCGGGCTGAAGGTGCGCGTCAGCTTCATCGCCGACTGACCTTCAGCGCAGCAGGCCGCGTGCGTGCAGCAGCTCGGCCGCCTCCAGCCGGGTGCCGGCCGGCAGGCTCAGGTGACGGTAGGCGGGCAGGGTGTCGAGCGCGCGTCCCGGCTCGCCCTGGCTCACGTGCCGGGCCAGTTGCACGATGTCGATGTAGTCGATGCGTGCGGTGTGGCGATCCAGGTCCTGGATCTGTCCCGGCAATCGCACCAGCTGCTCGGGAAACTCCCAGGCACTGAGGATCTTGTCGCCCAGCGCCGGCTGGATCTGTTCGATGACATGATCCAGGCAGACCGGGTCGGAGAGCAGTTCGTTGTGTTCCTGGGCATGGATCAGGATCGGCAGGGCGCCGATCTGGTGTACCAGCCCGCCCAGCGCGGCCTGATCCGGCGTGAGCCGGGTGTAGCGGCGGCACAGCTCGTAGCTGATACCGGCCACTTCCAGGCTGCTGGTCCAGATCGCCCGCAGCTTCTGTTCCACCGCCGGCTCGCGGGCATGGAAGATCTGTTCGATGACCAGGCCGATCGCCAGGTTGCAGCTGTAGTTGACGCCCAGGCGCGTGATGGCCGTGTGCAGGTCGGTGACCTCCACGGTCGCCCGCAGCAGCGGGCTGTTGACCACCTTGATCAGGCGCGCCGCCAGCGCAGCGTCGCGCCCGATGACCTTGCTCAGCGCCGCGACGCTGATCTCGCTGTCCTCGGCGGCTTCACGGATGCTCAGCGCCACTTCGGGCAGGGTCGGCAGCACCAGGTCGTCATTCTCGATGGCGACCACCAGTTGCGCCTTGACCGTCTCAGCCAATGTATTCATCAAAAGCTACCGCAAAAGAAGGCTGCCCCGCTCGACACACGGGGCAGGCAGGTCAACGCTGGATCTCTCGGTCGCGATCCAGTTCGTACGGCAGGCTCGCCAGGGTCAGGCGCGGCCCTTCGGGGCTGCCCAGGTGCAGTTGCCCGGACTCGATGGCGTCCGCGGCCACCACCGCCAGCAGCTCGCAGCCGCCCTCGCCCGTGGGCGCGGCCAGCACTACCTCGCCGACCGAGGATCCATGCACCGGGGAGAACACGCCGGTGCCCGGCGCAGGCGCCTGACCGTCGTCCAGCAGCAGACGATACTGGCGACGCTTGAGCTTGCCCAGGTACTGCATGCGCGCGACGATCTCCTGGCCGGTGTAGCAGCCCTTCTTGAAGCTCACGCCACCGACGGCCTGCAGGTTGATCATCTGCGGGATGAACAGTTCGCGGGTCTGGGCCATGACCTGGCCCAGGCCGGCACGGACCTGACCGAGCAGCCAGCGATCCAGCGGCGCTTCGGGCAGGGCTTCACGCAGCCGCGCCAGCACGGCGTCGTGCTGCTCGGCCGGCACCCACAGCTCGGCGCGCTGCGGCGAGACGTTGATGGCGATCAAGCCCTCGTGCGTGCAGAGCCCGCCCGCGTCCTCCGGTAGCACCAGGCCCAATGCCGCGAGCAGTGACTCGCCCTGCTGCAGGCCGTAACGCACCCAGTGGGCGCTGGCATCGCTCAGGGTGGCCTTGGAAAACACGGCGTATTTCTTCAGGTCCGCCAGTTGCGGCGCCAGCAGTTCCTGGGTCATGGCCAACAGGAAGCCCGTGTCGTATGGCACGATGCGGAAGCTCGACTGCATGCGGCCCTTGGGCGTGCAGCGGGCACCGAGGCTGGAGTGCGCAGGGTCGAGGTACGTGAGGTTGCAGGTCAGTTGTCCCTGAAGGAACTTGCCGGCATCGGAGCCGAGGACGGCAAGAATGCCTTCGTGGCTGAGGGGGCAGTAGAACGCGGAGTCGGCCATGGGTCATCGCAGTTGGTAAAGTCTGCAGTCATGATAGAGGGCCACGGGCAAAATAGGTAGGTGCTCGGCCTGGCCGGACGGCAAGGGTGCCGAAGCGCCTGACAGGCGCGTGCGACCAATGCCGCGTGTCGCGGGTCGGACGGGCCTGTATACTGGCCGGCCATTCGAGGAGGGTCCCATGGTCGAACAAACTGAACTCAACCGCCTGTTCTGGCACAGCCGCCGTGGCATGCTCGAGCTGGACGTGCTGCTGGTGCCCTTTACCCAGGAGGTCTATGCCACCCTGAGCGAAGAGGACCGTGCCCTGTACCGTCGTCTGTTGAGCTGCGAGGACCAGGACATGTTCGGCTGGTTCATGGAACGCAACGAGTCCGAAGACCCGGAGCTGCAGCGCATGGTCCGCATCATCCTGGACCGTGTCCAGCCCAAGTGAACGCTTCGAGTGCCACTGGCAAGGCTCACGCCTGCTGCTGGTGGCCTACCTGCTCGGTCAGGTCCTGGCCCTGGGGACGCTCACCCTGACCGCCCTGCCGGGCTGGCTGGTCGTGGTGGCGCTGCTCGCCTGCCTGGGGCATGCGCTCTGGGCCTTGCCACGACGGATCCTGCTCACCCATCCCCACGCCGTCACCGGCGTGCGCCACGACCCCAGCGGCTGGCGCTTGTACACGCGCGCACGCGGTTGGCAGCCGGTGCGCCTGTGCCGTGACAGCGTGGCGCTGCCACGTCTGGTGGTGCTGCGCTACGTGCCCCAGGGCGCACGCCTGGGGCGCAGCCAGTGCATCCCCTTCGATGCGCTGCCCCCGGACGCGCACCGTCGCCTGCGGGTGCGGCTGACCTTCAGTCGACGGCGTTGGGCGGCTGCAGAATAGTGTCGAACGCTTCGGGTAGCAGGGTCGGGTAGTCGAGCGTGTAGTGCAGCCCCCGAGACTCGCGCCGCGCCATGGCCGAGCGGATCATCAGCTCGGCCACTTGCGCCAGGTTGCGCAGCTCGATGAGGTCGCGGCTGACCTTGTAGTTGCTGTAGAACTCGTCGATCTCGTCGAGCAGCAGGCGCACCCGGTGCTCGGCGCGCTGCAGGCGCTTGCTGGTGCGCACGATCCCCACGTAGTCCCACATGAACCGCCGCAGCTCGTCCCAGTTGTGCGCGATGATCACGTCCTCGTCCGAATCGGTCACCTGACTGGCGTCCCAGCAGGGCAGGGCGCGAGGGTGTTCGACCTGGTCCAGGCGAGTCTGGATGTCCAGCGCGGCCGAGCGACCATAGACGAAACACTCCAGCAGCGAGTTGCTGGCCATGCGGTTGGCGCCGTGCAGGCCGGTGCAGCTGGTCTCGCCGATCGCGTACAGGTTCGGCACGTCGGTCAGGCCGTGTTCATCCACCAGCACGCCGCCACAGGTGTAGTGGGCCGCCGGCACCACGGGGATGGGCTGGCGGGTGATGTCGATGCCGAAGGCCAGGCAGCGTTCGTAGACCGTGGGGAAGTGGCGCTTGATGAACGCGGCGGACTTGTGGGTGATGTCCAGGTATACGCAGTCTATCCCTAAGCGTTTCATCTCATGGTCGATGGCGCGGGCGACGATGTCGCGGGGGGCGAGCTCTTCACGGGCATCGAAACGCGGCATGAACCGCTCACCGTCGGGCAGGCGCAGCAGCGCACCCTCGCCGCGCAACGCTTCGGTGATCAGGAAGCTCTTGGCCTGGGGGTGATACAGGCAGGTGGGGTGGAACTGGTTGAATTCCAGGTTCGCCACCCGGCAGCCGGCCCGCCAGGCCATGGCGATGCCATCGCCACAGGCGCCGTCGGGGTTGCTGGTGTAGAGGTAGACCTTGGCCGCGCCGCCGGTGGCGAGCACGGTGAAGCGCGCGGCGAAGGTGTCGACTTCGCCCGTCGCGCGGTCGAGCACATAGGCGCCCAGGCAGCGCTCGCCATCCAGACCCAGGCGCTGCTCGGTGATCAGGTCGACCGCGACCCGCTGTTCGAGCAACTCGATGTTCGGCCGCTGACGAGCCTGTTCCAGCAGGGTGGCGAAGATCGCCGCGCCGGTGGCGTCGGCGGCATGGATGATGCGCCGATGACTGTGTCCGCCCTCGCGGGTGAGGTGGAACTGGAAGCCGCGGTCGGCGCGTTCGGTGTCGGCGTCCCGGGTGAAGGGCACCCCTTGCTCGATCAGCCATTCGATGGCCTCGCGGCTGTGCTCGACCGTGAAGCGCACGGCGGCCTCGTTGCACAGGCCGCCGCCGGCATCGAGGGTGTCCTCGACATGGGACTGGACCGTGTCGGCGTCATCCAGCACGGCCGCGACGCCGCCCTGGGCCCAGAACGTGGAGCCATTGGCCAGGTCGCCCTTGCTCAGCACCGCGATGCGCAGGTGCGGGGGAAGGTTCAGGGCCAGACTAAGGCCGGCGGCACCGCTGCCGATAACCAGAACATCGTGTTGAAGGTGTTGGCTCATGTCAGGGCACTAGTATTCTTTGGGAGGGGCGCGGCACAATAGTCACGCGCAGGTGGCATTGTGAAACCATCGTGAATCCAGACCGGCTGTCTTTATAGCAGCCACGCCCGCCCGATTTCCATGGGCGCCGTCGGGAAGGCCAATCTTTCCGGGAACTTTCTGCACGGGAAGCCTCTCCATAGAAGGCTGCCCACACGTCATGATTGCCGCGGCGACACAAGCGAAGCGTCCAACCCGGGCAGCTTGTGTATCGAAACCAGACTATCGACGTGGCAGGCCGTGAGCGCGCTGCGTCTTCCATGCGAGCCGTCAGAGGTCGCAGGAAACTTGCTTGAAGGGGGAGAACTTTTGCGCGAAGCCCGAGTCTATGGTTGCAAGCCTGAGCGATGGCCGTTGCAACGCTCCTTCAAGATCACTGAGGAGTGTTCATGCTAACCCAGGAAGAGGATCAGCAGCTTGTCGAGCGCGTACAGCGGGGCGACAGGCGAGCATTTGATCTGTTGGTGCTCAAGTATCAGCACAAGATTCTCGGGTTGATCGTGCGGTTCGTGCACGATACCCACGAAGCCCAGGACGTGGCTCAGGAAGCCTTCATCAAGGCGTACCGAGCGCTTGGCAACTTCCGCGGCGACAGCGCGTTCTACACGTGGCTGTACCGCATCGCCATCAACACGGCGAAGAACTACCTGGTGTCCCGCGGTCGGCGGCCACCAGACAGCGATGTCAACTCCGAGGATGCGGAGTTCTACGACGGCGATCATGGTCTCAAGGATCTTGAGTCCCCTGAGCGTTCGTTGTTGCGGGATGAGATCGAAGGCACCGTCCATCGGACCATCCAGCAATTGCCCGAAGATTTGCGCACGGCCCTGACGCTGCGCGAGTTCGACGGTCTGAGTTACGAGGACATTGCCAGCGTCATGCAATGTCCGGTGGGTACCGTGCGTTCCAGGATTTTCCGCGCTCGGGAGGCCATCGATAAAGCCTTGCAACCCTTGTTGCATGAAACCTGAGACAGCGGCTACAGCCGAGAGAGGAACCGCCATGAGTCGTGAAGCTTTGCAGGAATCGCTGTCCGCGGTGATGGACAACGAAGCGGACGAACTGGAACTGCGTCGTGTGCTCAACGCCACGAACGACGCCGAAGCCCGTGCCACGTGGGTACGCTACCAGGTCGCACGTGCAGCGATGCACAAAGAACTGCTGCTGCCAAAGCTGGACATCGCCTCGGCGGTCTCCGCAGCCTTGGCCGAAGAAGAGGCGCCTGCGCCTGCCAAGCGCGGTGCATGGCGTGGTCTGGGCCGTCTGGCCGTGGCAGCGTCGGTCACCTTCGCCGTGCTGGCCGGTGTGCGCCTGTACAACCAGGATGACATCGCAGGCAACCAGCTGGCTGCGCAGCAGCCTGTCCAGCAGGGCGTGGTTGCACCACAGGCCCAGGGTCCGGCCGTTCTGGCAGGCTACACCGAAGGTGCCGAGCAGACCGCAGCGCCGGTTACCAATGGCGTCATGCAGAATCCAGGCAATTGGGACAAGCGCCTGCCAGGCTATCTGCGCCAGCATGCCCAGGACTCTGCCCTGAAAGGCAATGACGGCGCACTGCCTTATGCCCGTGCCGCCAGCATGGACAACCACTGATCAAGGACGTTCATGCGCGCGCTACCACTGTGGCCGCTGGTCTTCAGCGGCTTGATGGCGGCGCCTGCACTGGCAGCCAGTTCTTCGCCGGAGGCGAATGACTGGCTGAGCAGGCTGGCCCACGCCGAGCAAGGACAGAGTTACCAAGGTTCCTTCGTTTACGAGCGCAACGGCAGCTTCTCTTCCCACGAGATCTGGCGTCGGGTCCAGGCGGGGAAGGTCAGCGAACGTCTGTCGCAGCTCGATGACGCTCCCCAGGAAATCGTTCGTGTCAACGGCAAGGTCCAATGCGTCAGTGGCGCGCTGGGCAACGATGCCCTGACACCGGCCAGCCAGACCGCGCCCATCCTCGACCCCCTCAAGCTGATGAGCTGGTACGACCTCACGGTCACCGGACGCTCGCGCGTGGCCGGTCGTGACGCCGTGGTGATCAGTCTGGCACCCCGCGATACCCATCGTTACGGCTTCGAGTATCATCTCGATCGCAAGACCGGGTTGCTGCTGCGTTCGCTGATGACCAACGACAAGGGGCAATTGCTGGAACGCTTCCAGATGAACCGCCTGGACACGACACCGCCGACCGACGCCCAGTTGCGTCCAGGTGCAGACTGCCGCGCCGTCAAGCCTGTCCCGGCGGCGGGCGTCGATGAGGCCCCTGCCTGGCGTGCCGACTGGTTGCCGCCTGGATTCGAATTGACCGACAGCAGCGTACGTCGTGACCCTCGACGCAACAGCCAGGTTGAAAGCCTGTTGTACGACGATGGCCTGGCGCGCTTCTCCGTGTTCCTCGAGAAGGTCGACGACACGCAGGTCAAGGACATGCGCCTGGCCGTAGGGCCGACCGTGGCCGTTTCCAGGCAGCTGAACACGGCCGAAGGCGCGTTCATGATCACGGTGGTCGGCGAGGTGCCGCTGGGCACGGCCGAGCGCGTGGCGCTGTCCATGCGGCCGCAGGTACGCGCCGAGCGCCCGTGAGCCGGGGCCTTCGGGTCACGGCTTGAAACGAAATTAACGTTTTGTCATTTGCAAAAAGCGCGCGGATTTCTTATAGGTCAGGCTCTTCGACGCCTGACCTCTCCTGCGTTGCAGAGGCCTCATTGCCAACTACGCTCGTTTTGACGGGAGCCGTATGTCACTACCTCGTTTCAAATCCTACCTCTCGATGTTCGCCGCCGTGTTCATGCTCGGCCAACTGGCGGTCGCCCAGGCGCAGGAAGCCTTGCCTGACTTCACCACCTTGGTCGAGCAGGCCTCGCCTGCCGTGGTGAACATCAGTACCAAGCAGAAGCTGCCCGCCAGGCGCATTGCCCAAGGGCAGATGCCCGACCTGGAAGGGTTGCCGCCGATGTTCCGCGAATTCTTCGAGCGCGGCCTGCCCCAGCAGCCACGTTCGCCCCGCGGTGACCGCCAGCGCGAGGCCCAGTCGCTGGGCTCGGGCTTTATCATTTCCAGCGACGGCTACGTGCTGACCAACAACCACGTGATCGCCGACGCCGACGAGATCATCGTGCGCCTGTCCGACCGTAGCGAGCTGCAGGCCAAGCTGGTCGGTACCGACCCGCGCACCGACGTGGCCTTGCTGAAGGTCGAGGGCAAGAACCTGCCGACCGTCAAGCTGGGCGACTCCGAGAAACTCAAGGTGGGTGAGTGGGTGCTGGCCATCGGTTCGCCGTTCGGCTTCGATCACTCGGTGACCAAGGGCATCGTCAGCGCCAAGGGACGTACCCTGCCGAACGACACCTATGTGCCGTTCATCCAGACCGACGTGGCCATCAACCCTGGCAACTCCGGTGGTCCGCTGTTCAACATGAATGGTGAGGTGGTCGGCATCAACTCGCAGATCTTCACCCGTTCCGGCGGCTTCATGGGCCTGTCCTTCGCCATCCCGATCGACGTCGCGCTGGATGTGTCCAACCAGCTGAAGAAGGACGGCAAGGTCAGCCGCGGCTGGCTGGGCGTGGTCATCCAGGAGGTCAACAAGGACCTGGCCGAATCCTTCGGCCTCGAGCGTCCGGCAGGCGCCCTGGTGGCCCAGGTGCTCGAAGACGGCCCGGCGGCCAAGAGCGGCCTGCAGGTCGGCGACGTGATCCTCAGCATGAACGGCCAGCCGATCGTCATGTCTGCCGATCTGCCACACCTGGTCGGTAGCCTGAAGGACGGCGCCACCGCCAAGTTGGAGATCATCCGCAACGGCAAGCGCCAGAACCTCGACGTGACCGTCGGCGCGCTGCCTGAAGACGATGCCGATATCGGTACCGGCGGTCAGGCGGGCGCCGAGCGCAGCAGCAATCGCCTGGGCGTGTCCGTGGCCGAGTTGAGCGCCGAACAGAAGAAGTCGCTGGAGCTCAAGGGCGGCGTGGTCATCAAGGACGTGCAGGACGGCCCGGCTGCCTTGATCGGTCTGCGTCCGGGTGACGTCATCAGTCATCTGAACAACCAGGCGATCACCTCGACCAAGCAGTTCACCGAAATCGCCAAGGACCTGCCGAAGAACCGCTCCGTGTCGATGCGCGTGCTGCGTCAGGGCCGCGCCAGCTTCATCACCTTCAAGCTGGCGGAGTAACAGCAGCGGCAAGACGTGAGCTGCAAGCGGCAAGTCACAGCAGGGCCAGTGTGGGGATTCGTTCCGCACACTGGCCTTGTGTTTAGCGGGGCCGAAGCTTTCCAGGGGCAGCTATCACGATGTCTGCACCTTTAGGGGGCTTCCCAGCTCCACCGTGCAGCTTGCAGCTTGCAGCTTGCAGCTTGCAGCTTGCAGCTTGCCGCTCGCCCCTTGCCACTCACCCAGGTAGCCGACCCCCCCTCTTTCCAGTACAATTCCCGGCTATTTTCCGCGGGCGTCCGGCTCGCAGCCTTATCGAGTGTTGACCCGTGAGTGATTTGAGTCATATCCGCAATTTCTCCATCATCGCCCACATCGACCATGGCAAGTCGACGCTGGCCGACCGGTTCATCCAACTGTGCGGCGGCCTGACGGCGCGCGAGATGGAAGCCCAGGTACTTGATTCGATGGACCTGGAGCGCGAGCGCGGGATCACCATCAAGGCCCACAGCGTGACGCTGCATTACAAGGCGCGCGACGGCAAGACCTACCAGCTGAACTTCATCGACACCCCAGGCCACGTCGACTTCACCTACGAGGTCAGCCGTTCGCTGGCGGCTTGTGAAGGCGCCTTGCTGGTGGTCGATGCGGGGCAAGGTGTCGAGGCCCAGTCCGTGGCCAACTGCTACACCGCCATCGAGCAGGGCCTGGAAGTCATGCCCGTGCTGAACAAGATGGACCTGCCCCAGGCCGATCCGGACCGCGTCAAGGACGAGATCGAGAAGATCATCGGCATCGACGCCACTGACGCGGTCGCCTGCAGCGCCAAGAGCGGCATGGGCGTGGACGAGGTGCTCGAGCGCCTGGTGCAGACCATCCCGGCGCCGGAAGGCGAGATCGAAGCGCCTCTGCAAGCGCTGATCATCGACTCCTGGTTCGACAACTACCTGGGCGTGGTCTCGCTGGTGCGCGTGCGCCAGGGCCGGGTCAAGAAGGGCGACAAGATCCTGGTCAAGTCCACCGGCAAGGTGCACCTGGTCGACAGCGTCGGCGTCTTCAACCCCAAGCACACCCAGATGCCTGACCTGAAGGCCGGTGAAGTCGGCTTCATCATCGCCAGCATCAAGGACATCCATGGCGCACCGGTGGGCGATACCCTGACCCTGTCCTCGACGCCGGAAGTCGAAGTGCTCTCGGGCTTCAAGAAGATCCAGCCCCAGGTCTACGCCGGCCTGTTCCCGGTCAGCTCCGACGACTTCGAGGACTTCCGCGACGCCCTGCAGAAGCTGACCCTGAACGACTCGTCGCTGCAGTACCTGCCGGAAAGCTCCGATGCCCTGGGCTTCGGCTTCCGTTGTGGCTTCCTCGGCATGCTGCACATGGAGATCATCCAGGAGCGCCTGGAGCGCGAGTACGACCTGGACCTGATCACCACGGCGCCAAGCGTGATCTTCGAGGTCAAGCTCAAGACCGGTGAAACCCTCTACGTCGACAACCCGTCCAAGCTTCCGGACGTATCCTCGGTCGAAGATTTCCGTGAGCCGATCGTCTCGGCCACCATCCTTGTGCCTCAGGAGCACCTGGGCAACGTCATTACCCTGTGCATCGAGAAGCGTGGCGTCCAGCGCGACATGCAGTTCCTGGGCGCACAGGTGCAGGTACGCTACGACCTGCCGATGAACGAGGTGGTGCTGGACTTCTTCGATCGCCTGAAGTCCACCAGCCGTGGCTATGCATCGCTGGACTACCATTTCGACCGCTACCAGTCGGCCAATCTGGTCAAGCTGGACGTGCTGATCAACGGTGACAAGGTCGATGCCCTGGCACTGATCGTGCACCGGGACAATGCGCACTACAAAGGGCGTGCCCTGACCGAGAAGATGAAAGAGCTGATTCCTCGGCAGATGTTCGACGTCGCGATCCAGGCTGCCATCGGTGGTCAGATCGTGGCCCGGACGACCGTCAAGGCCCTCAGGAAAAACGTTCTGGCCAAATGCTACGGTGGCGACGTGAGCCGTAAGCGTAAGCTGCTCGAGAAGCAGAAGGCCGGTAAGAAACGCATGAAGCAGGTGGGCAACGTGGAGATTCCACAAGAAGCCTTCCTCGCCGTGCTCAAGTTGGATAGCTAGGTCCTATGTCGCTAAATTTTCCGCTGTTGCTCGTCATCGCCGTTGCCGTCTGTGGTGCGTTGGCCCTGATCGACCTGGTGCTGCTCGCACCGCGTCGGCGGGCAGCCATCGCCAACTACCAGAACAGTGTCAGCCAGCCAGACATGGCCGTGGTCGAGCGACTGGACAAGGAGCCGTTGCTGGTCGAGTACGGCAAGTCGTTCTTCCCGGTGCTGTTCATCGTGCTGGTGCTGCGTTCGTTCCTGGTCGAGCCGTTCCAGATCCCGTCAGGGTCGATGAAGCCGACCCTGGAAGTGGGCGATTTCATTCTGGTGAACAAGTTCTCCTATGGCATTCGCCTGCCGGTGCTCGACAAGAAGATCATCGAAGTGGGCAACCCCCAGCGCGGTGACGTGATGGTCTTCCGTTACCCGAGCGACCCGAACGTCAACTACATCAAGCGTGTGGTGGGCGTGCCCGGCGACACGGTGCGTTACACCGCCGACAAGCGCCTGTACGTCAATGACCAGCCGATCGCCGAGCAATTGATCGGTGCCGAGCCTGGCACCCTGGGCAGCGCCCAGCGGTACAAGGAGCAACTGGGCGCTGCGGAGCACCTGATCCGCAAGGAAATGCGACGTAGCCGTGTCATGCCGGACCAGCAATGGACCGTGCCGGCCGGCCACTACTTCATGATGGGCGACAACCGCGACAACTCCAACGACAGCCGCTTCTGGGACGATCCCAACATCCCGCAGCCGCTGCACGGCATGGTGCCCGACCGCAACATCGTCGGCAAAGCATTCGCCGTGTGGATGAGCTGGCCCGAGCCCAAGCTCAGCCACTTGCCCACGCTGTCACGGGTCGGCCTGATCCGGTAATACCCAATCGGCGCTGTCGCAAGACGGCGCCGAATGCATTTATGGCATAGGCTGTGTCCAAGACGGTCGAATGCACCGGCCACGCCCGAACGGGCGCACAGCCAAACAGTCTTTCCAGGATGTTGATTTGAACACTGTGTTGAACATGACGGCGCTCCTTCGTGAGACGCCGAACAAAAAGAGCGGCCTCGTCCGTCAGGTGGCGGCATGAGCGCGCCACTGAGTCGTCTCGAGCGCAAGCTGGGTTACACCTTCAAGGACCAGGACCAGATGGTGCTGGCCCTGACCCATCGTAGCTTCGCCGGCCGCAACAACGAGCGCCTGGAGTTCCTGGGCGATGCGATCCTCAACTTCGTGGCCGGCGAGGCGCTGTTCGAGCGCTTCCCGCAGGCGCGCGAAGGCCAGCTGTCGCGGCTGCGCGCACGCCTGGTCAAGGGCGAGACCCTGGCGCGGCTGGCCCGTGGCTTCGACCTGGGCGAGTACCTGCGCCTGGGCTCGGGCGAGCTCAAGAGCGGCGGTTTCCGCCGTGAGTCGATCCTGGCCGATGCCCTGGAAGCGCTGATCGGCGCGATCTACCTGGATGCCGGCATGGACGCGGCGCGCGAGCGCATCCTGGCTTGGCTGGTCGACGAATTCGAGGGCCTGACCCTGGTCGACACCAACAAGGACCCCAAGACCCGCTTGCAGGAATTCCTGCAGTCGCGTGGCTGCGAGCTGCCCCGCTACGAAGTGGTGGACATCCAGGGCGAACCCCACTGCCGCACCTTCCTCGTCGAATGCGAAGTGGTGCTGCTCAACAACAAGAGCCGTGGCCAGGGCGTGAGCCGGCGCATCGCTGAACAGGTCGCCGCGGCGTCCGCACTGATCGCCCTGGGCGTGGAGAATGGCAATGACTGAGAACACTTCGACCCGCTGCGGCTACGTGGCTATCGTGGGCCGCCCGAACGTGGGCAAGTCGACCTTGCTCAACCACATTCTCGGGCAGAAGCTGGCGATCACCTCGCGCAAGCCGCAGACCACCCGGCACAACATGCTCGGGATCAAGACCGAAGGCGACGTGCAGGCCATCTACGTCGACACCCCTGGCATGCATAAGGCCAACGACAAGGCCCTGAACCGCTACATGAACCGCAACGCCTCGGCGGCCCTGAAGGACGTCGACGTGGTGATCTTCGTGGTCGACCGCGCACGCTGGACCGACGAGGACCAGCTGGTGCTCGAGCGCGTCCAGTACGTCGAGGGGCCGGTGATCCTTGCGGTCAACAAGACCGACCGCCTGGACGAGAAGGCCGAGCTGATTCCGCACCTGCAATGGTTGCAGACCCAGCTGCCGTCGGCCGAGATCGTGCCGATCTCCGCCCAGCAGGGCCACAACCTCGAGGCGCTCGAGGGGCTGATCGCCAAGCACCTGCCGGAGAACGAGCACTTCTTCCCGGAAGACCAGATCACCGACCGCAGCAGCCGCTTCCTGGCTGCCGAACTGGTGCGCGAGAAGATCATGCGCCAGCTCGGGGCCGAGCTGCCGTACCAGATCACCGTCGAGATCGAAGAATTCAAGCAGCAGGGCCATGTTCTGCACATCCATGCGCTGATCCTGGTCGAGCGTGACGGGCAGAAGAAGATCATCATCGGCGACAAGGGCGAGCGCATCAAGCGCATCGGCTCCGATGCCCGCAAGGACATGGAAACCCTGTTCGACGCCAAGGTCATGCTCAACCTCTGGGTCAAGGTCAAGGGCGGCTGGTCCGACGACGAGCGTGCCCTGCGCTCGCTCGGCTACGGCGATCTGTAACACCCCCTGGCCTGCCTTCCGGCAGGCCGCTCCCTCCAGGAACGATGCCTGATGCAGCAAGCTGTCGGACAACCGGCCTACGTGCTGCACAGCCGGGCCTATCGTGAAGCCAGTGCCCTGGTGGACTTCTTCACGCCGCAAGGTTGCGTACGCGGCGTGCTGCGCCGCGCGCGAGGCAAGAGCGGCAGCGTCATGCGGCCTTTCGCGCTGCTCGAGGTCGAGCTGCGCGGGCGTGGCGAACTCAAGACCGTCGGGCGGCTGGAGGGTGTCGGCAACGCGCCCTGGCTGCACGGTGATGCCCTGTTCAGCGGGCTTTACCTCAACGAACTGCTGGTACGCCTGCTGGCGCCCGAGGTGCCGCACCCGGTGCTGTTCGAGCACTACGGGCTGACCTTGCAGGCGCTGGCCCAGGGGCGAGCGCTGGAACCGTTGCTGCGGGCCTTCGAATGGCGTCTGCTGGACGAGTTGGGCTATGCCTTCTCGTTGAGCCAGGATGTCCAGGGCGAGGTGATCGAGCCCGGTGCGCTGTATCGGCTGCAGGTCGATGCCGGCCTCGAGCGGGTGGAGCTGGCCCAGCCCGGTCTGTTCGCCGGTGCCGATCTGCTGGCCCTGGCCGACGCCGATTGGGAGGCGCCTGGCAGTCTGCTGGCCGCCAAGCGCCTGATGCGCCAGGCCCTGGCCGTGCATCTGGGCGCCAAGCCGCTGGTCAGCCGCGAACTGTTTCGCAAGCGCTGAGCACGTCGTATGCTGTGGGGCTCAACTTTCAGGAGCGCCCTTCGTGACTCACAGCAACCGCATCCTTCTTGGCGTCAACATCGACCACGTCGCGACCCTGCGTCAGGCGCGGGGCACGCGCTACCCCGACCCGGTCAAGGCCGCGCTGGACGCCGAAGAGGCGGGCGCCGACGGCATCACCGTGCACCTGCGTGAAGACCGTCGGCACATCCAGGATCGCGACGTGCTGCTGCTCAAGGACGTCCTGCAGACGCGCATGAACTTCGAGATGGGGGTCACCGAGGAGATGATCGCCTTCGCCGAGCGCATTCGCCCGGCGCATGTCTGCCTGGTCCCCGAAACCCGTCAGGAACTGACCACCGAGGGTGGGCTGGATGTGGCTGGCCAGGAAGCGCGTATCCAGGCTGCCGTCGAGCGTCTGGCGCGAACCGGCGCCGAGGTCTCGTTGTTCATCGACGCCGATGCCCGGCAGATCGAAGCGGCCCGTCGCGTGGGCGCGCCGGCGATCGAGTTGCACACCGGGCGGTATGCCGACGCACAGACCCCGACCGAGGTGGCGGCCGAACTCGAGCGCATCGCCCAGGGTGTGGCCAAGGGCGTGGAGCAGGGCTTGATCGTCAATGCCGGGCACGGCCTGCATTACCACAACGTCGAGGCCGTGGCGGCGATCCGTGGCATCAACGAGCTGAACATCGGGCATGCCCTGGTGGCCCATGCTCTGTTCGTCGGCTTCAAGGCGGCCGTGGCCGAGATGAAGGCCCTGATCGTCGCGGCGGCACGTTAACGGCGCCGGGCGCGCGTCACTTGCGCGCCACCATCACCGCACGGCGTGGCGCTGGCAGGCCTTCGACCGTGCGGGTCGGGTCGTTCGGGTCGAGGAAGTCGCTGAGCGACTGGTAACGCATCCAGGGCGTGCTGCGCTGCTCCTCGACCGGGGTGACGCTGACGTCCACGCAGCGCACGTCACTGAACCCGGCCCGGCGCATCAGGCGTGCCAGCGCCGGCACCGACGGTAGGAACCAGACGTTGCGCATCTGCGCGTAGCGGTCTTCCGGCACCAGCATCTGCTGTTCGTCGCCTTCGATGACCAGAGTTTCCAGCACCAGCTCACCGCCTTTGACCAGGCAGTCCCTCAGCGCCAGCAGATGCTCGATGGGCGAGCGGCGGTGATAGAACACGCCCATGGAGAACACGGTGTCGAAGCCTTCCAGTTGCGCGGGCAGTTCTTCGAGCGCGAAGGGCAGGTGCCAGGCAGGATGGTGCGGCAGGTAGCGCTGGACGGCCTGGAACTGGCAGAAGAACAGCCAGTTGGGGTCGATGCCGACGACCAGGTCGGCGCCTGCGCCGAGCATGCGCCACTGGTAGTAGCCGTTACCACAACCGACGTCCAGTACGCGTTTGCCGACCAGGTCCAGGTGTGGCGCCACGCGCGACCATTTCCAGTCCGAGCGCCACTCGGTGTCCACGTGCACCCCGAACAGGTCGAACGGCCCCTTGCGCCAGGGCGACAGGCCCATCAATGCAGCCTGCACCTGCTGGCGGGTGGCCTCGTCGCAGGCAGCGTCCAGGCGCACGCCGTCGATCAGGTCGACGGCGCTCGGGTGCAGGTCGGGGAGGGCATCGACAGCGGCCTGCCAGCGCGCCAGGTCACCGTGACCTTTCTGCAGTTTGGCCTCTAGCTGGGCGGGCAGGGTGGTAGCCCAGTGGGCCAGGGGTGTCGAAGCGAGGCGTTGGATCAGCGGCGAGAGATCGATCATGGCAAGGCAATCAGGGAGGCGAAGTTGAGGCACTGGAACCAGGGCACGACGTGGGAGAAGCCCGCCGCCAGCAGGCGCTCGCGGTGGATCTCGAGGCTGTCCGGTTTCATCACGTGTTCGATGGCGCTGCGCTTCTGGGCGATTTCCAGATCGCTGTAGCCATTGGCGCGCTTGAAGTCCAGGTGCAGGTCGCCGAGCAGCGCCTGGGTCTGGGCGTCTTCGAAGCGCAGCTTCTCGGACAGGATCAGCGCCCCGCCGGGCAGCAGGGCCTGACGGATGCGGCTCAGCAGGGCCAGACGCTCGTCGGGGGCGATGAACTGCAAGGTGAAGTTCATCGCTACCACCGACGCCGGCTCCAGCGGCAGGGCCAGGATGTCGGCCTCCAGCACCTGGACCGGCAGCAGCTCCTGGAACATCGAGTCCTGCGCTGTCAGGTACTGGCGGCAGCGTTCGACCATGGCGGCCGAATTGTCCACGGCCACCACCCGGCAACCCTCGACACGGACGTGCCGGCGCAATGCCTGGGTGACCGCGCCGAGGGATGCACCCAGGTCGTACAGCGCCGTGCCCGGCTGGGCGAAACGCGCGGCGACCACGCCGAGGTTTTCCACGATGGTCGGGTAGCCAGGCACGGAGCGCTTGATCATGTCCGGGAACACCCGCACCACGTCCTCGTTGAACACGAAGTCGGGCACTTGCTCCAAGGGTTGGGCAAAGAGGCGATCGGGGTCTTGGCTCACGGCGGTTCCAGAGTGAATCGGGAAAAGGGCGGCATTCTAGCCGAAGCGCCCTTGCCGTGCATCGGTTGGGGGGAGCTTGGAGCCACAAGCTTCAAGCCTCAAGCTGAACGGTGTCGGCTTGTAGCTTGTAGCTTGTAGCTTGTAGCTCGCAGCTTCACTCAGGCAAACAACACTTTGGCCACATCACCGTAGCGCTTGGCGAAATGCACGGTCAGGCCTTCGCGCAGGTAATCCGGCAGCTCTTCGAAATCCCCGCGGTTGGCGTCCGGCAGGATCAGCTCGAAGAGCTTCTGCCGACGGGCCGCGATGACCTTCTCGCGCACGCCGCCGATCGGCAGTACCTGCCCGGTCAGGGTCAGTTCGCCGGTCATGGCCACGCCGCGCTTGGGCGCCTGGTCACGGGCCAGCGACAACAGCGCGCTGGCCATGGTGATGCCCGCGCTCGGGCCGTCCTTGGGCGTCGCGCCTTCCGGTACGTGCAGGTGAATGAACGCCTCGTCGAAGAACGCCGGATCGCCGCCGAACTGCGTGAGGTTCGAGCTGACATAGCTGTAGGCGATTTCGGCCGACTCCTTCATCACGTCGCCGAGCTTGCCGGTCAACTTGAAGCCGCGGTTGAGGGTGTGCACCCGGTTGGCTTCGATCGGCAGGGTAGCCCCGCCCATGCTGGTCCAGGCCAGGCCGGTGATCACGCCCTTGCCTTCCAGCACCTGCTCGCTGCGGAACACCGGGATGCCGAGCGCGGCTTCCAGGTCCTTCGGACCGATCTTCAGCTTGGCCTTGGGGTCTTCCAGCAGTTTGAGCACGGCCTTGCGCACCAGCTTGCCCAGCTGCTTCTCGAGCTGGCGCACGCCGGCCTCGCGGGCATAGCCGTCGATCACCAGGCGCAAGGCACTGTCGCTGATGCTCAGGCTGGACTTGGCGACGCCGGCCTTGGCCAGTTGCTTGGGCCACAGGTGACGCTTGGCGATGGCCAGCTTCTCTTCGGTGATGTAGCCGGACAGGCGTATCACTTCCATGCGGTCGAGCAGCGGACCGGGGATCGAGTCGAGGGTGTTGGCCGTGCAGACGAACAGCACCTTGGACAGGTCCAGGCGCAGGTCCAGGTAATGGTCGAGAAAGTCGACGTTCTGCTCCGGATCGAGGGTCTCGAGCAGGGCCGAGGCTGGGTCGCCCTGGTAGCTCTGGCCCATCTTGTCGATCTCGTCGAGCATGATGACCGGGTTCATCACTTCGACGTCCTTCAGCGCCTGCACCAGCTTGCCCGGCTGGGCACCGATGTAGGTACGCCGGTGCCCCTTGATCTCGGCCTCGTCGCGCATGCCGCCGACGCTGAACCGGTAGAACGGTCGGCCCAGGGACTCGGCGATGGACTTGCCGATGCTGGTCTTGCCCACGCCCGGCGGGCCGACCAGTAGCACGATGGAGCCGCTGATCTCGCCTTTCCAGGCGCCGACGGCGAGGAACTCGAGGATGCGGTCCTTGATGTCGTTCAGCCCGGCATGGTGCTGGTCGAGCACCTTGCGCGCGTGCTTGAGGTCCAGCTTGTCCTTGCCGTACACCCCCCACGGCAACGCGGTGGCCCAGTCCAGGTAGTTGCGGGTGACGGCGTACTCCGGCGAGCCGGTCTCGAGAATGGCGAGCTTGCCCATCTCTTCGTCGATGCGCTTCTGCGCGGCCGGCGGCAGGGTCTTGCCTTCCAGGCGCTGCTCGAACTGCTCGAGGTCGGCGCTGCGGTCGTCCTTGGTCAGGCCCAGCTCCTGCTGGATGACCTTGAGCTGCTCCTTGAGGAAGAACTGGCGCTGGTGCTCGCCGATCTGCCGGTTGACCTCGGCGGAGATCTCGTTCTGCAGGTGCGCGACCTCGACCTCCTTGCGCAGCATCGGCAGGACTTTCTCCATGCGCTTGAGCATCGGCACGCAGTCGAGCACTTCCTGCAGTTGCAGGCCGGTGGCCGAGGTCAGGGCGGCGGCGAAGTCGGTCAGCGGGGAAGGGTCGTTGGGGCTGAAGCGGTTGAGGTAGTTCTTCAGCTCTTCGCTGTAGAGCGGGTTGAGCGGCAGCAGCTCCTTGATCGCGTTGATCAGGGCCATGCCGTAGGCCTTGATCTCGTCGGTCGGCTCGGACAACTGGCGTGGGTATTCGACCTCCACCAGATAGGGCGGACGGTGGTGCTTGAGCCAGGTGCGGATGCGCACGCGGGTCAGGCCCTGGGCGACGAACTGCAGCTTGCCGTTCTCGCGGCTGGCGTGGTGCACCTTGACCAGGGTGCCGTACTCGGGGAGCGCGGAGGTGTCGAAGTGGCGATGATCTTCCGGCGGCGTGTCCATGAAGAACAATGCCAGCGAGTGGTGCGGCGTCTTGGCGACCAGGTCGAGCGTTTCGGCCCAGGGCTCTTCGTTGACGATGACCGGCAGCACTTGCGCGGGGAAGAACGGACGATTGTGGATCGGAATCACATAGACCTTGTCCGGCAACTGCTGGCCGGGCAGGGCCAGGTGCTGCCCCGAGACGTCCTGGGCATCAATGTGTTCGACTTCGTGTTCTTCGGGATGATCCGGGTAGTCCTGCTGGTCGCTCATGGGGCACCTGCGTGAATGGCTATGGTGCTTAGATGGGGGGATCGGGGGTGGGTTTCAAGTTTCGCCACGTCGGGAGGTGAATGACCGTCAGCCTGTGGTCTGCACTTTTCCTCGGCGTCGGCGCAGGCCTCATCGCTGGCAAGCCAGCTCCCACAGGCAGGGCCGACAATGCACGCTCGGAACGCGAATCGGCTTGGGGTTAGGGCGTTTTCAGAAGAAGACTTGGCCCGGGGTGGGAGCTGGCTTGCCAGCGATGGAGGTCATCCAGTCGACGAGGCGGGTGCAAGCGTGCACCCGACTCCCGAACGGCGCGCGATCGTGCGAAGAGCGAGCCGTGCGGCCCGCCCTCGAAGGTTTCAGCGCAGCTTGTAGGCGATGATATAGTCGCCCATGCGCGTACCCAGCGATCCGTGGCCGCCGGCGGTGATCAGCACGTACTGCGCGCCGTCCTTGCCGGTGTAGGTCATCGGGGTGGCCTGGCCGCCTGCTGGCAGACGGCCTTTCCACAGCTCTTTGCCGTTGTTCACGTCATAGGCGCGCAGGTACTGGTCCAGCGTGCCGCTGAGGAACGCCACGCCACCGGCGGTGACGATCGAGCCGCCCATGCTCGGCACGCCGACCGGCAGTCCGATCGGCACCGGGGTGCTGTCACGGGTGGTGCCGTTCTTGTGCTTCCAGACCACTTTGTGGGTGAACAGGTCGATGGCGGCCACATAGCCCCAGGCCGGTGCCTGGCAGGGCAGGCCGAACGGCGACAGGAACGGGTGCATGATCACCGCATACGGTGCGCCGGTGTTGGGCTGCACGCCGCTGGTCTCGCTTTCGCGATGGCTACCGGCTTCGACCTTGTCACGTGGCACCATCTTGGAGACGAAGGCCATGTAGTTCGGCGAGGTGAACAGCAGCTGGCGCACCGGATCGACCGACACACCGCCCCAGTTGAACACCCCAACGTTGCCTGGGTAGACCAGCGAGCCCTGCTCGGACGGCGGGGTGTACTGGCCTTCGTAGCGCAGCTGGCGGAACTGGATCCGGCACAACATCTGGTCGAACGGGGTGGCACCCCACATCGCGCGTTCGTTCAGCTCAGGGCCCAGCAGGTTCAGGTCTGAACGGGCCTGGGTCGGTGCGGTGTGATCACCCTCGACAGCGCCTTGCGGCACGGGGATCTCGCGAATCGGCACGATCGGCGTACCGTCGCGGCGGTCGAGCACATACAGGCTGCCCTGCTTGGTCGGTGCGATGATCGCCGGCTTGATGCCGTCGTCGGTCTTCAGGTGCACCAGCGTCGGCTGGCTGCCCACGTCCATGTCCCACAGGTCGTGGTGCGTGAACTGGTAGTTCCAGCGAACTTTGCCGTCGGCCAGGTTCAGCGCGACGATGCCGGCGCTGAAGCGCTCGGCGCCCGGGGTACGGTCGCCGCCCCACTGGTCGGGCATCTGATTGCCCAGGGGCAGGTAGACCATGCCCAGGGTCTCGTCGACGCTGGCCAAGGACCACATGTTCGCCGAGTTGCGGCTGTAGGTCTGGCCGGCGGGCAGCGGGCTGGTGTCGTCCGGGTTGTTGCTGTCCCAGTTCCAGACCAAGTGGCCGTCGTGCACGTCATAGGCACGAATCACGCCCGATGGCTCGTCGGTCGACTCGTTGTCGGTGACGTGGCCGCCGATGATCACCAGGTTACGGGTGATGGCAACCGGCGAGGTGGAGTAGTACCCACCCGGGGTGAACGGACCGATGCCTTGCTTGAGGTCGACCACGCCCTGGTTGGCGAAGCCTTCGCAGACCTTGCCGGTGTCGGCGTTGAGGGCGATCAGACGCGCGTCGGCGGTCGGCAGGTACAGGCGGCGAGGACAGGCACGTGCGACGTCCTGACCTGCGGCAGAGATCTGCGGGGCCGGGCTGCCATCACGGCTGACGTAGTTGTTCTCGTCGTAGTAGGAGACGCCACGGCAGGTCATGTGGGCGAAGCCCTTGAAGCCGACCGGGCTCTTGAGGTGCGGGTCGTAGCGCCAGAGTTCCTTGCCGGTGTCCGGGTCCAGCGCCAGCACCTGGCTATGCGCGGTGCAGGCATACAGCTTGCCGTTGACCTTCAGCGGGGTGTTCTCGTTGGTGATCTCCACCGGATCGTCGTCACGCGGCATGTCGCCGGTGCGGATGCGCCAGGCTTCTTCCAGGCGGGACACGTTCTGCGGCGTGATCTGGCGCAGTGGCGAGTAGCGATCGCCATGTTCGGTCCGGCCATAGGCCTGCCAGTCGCCCTCGGGCATCGACGGCGCGGCGCTGGCCATCTCGCTGGTGTCGCGGCCCAGCTCGCCCTGGATCTCGCCAGGGTGGGTGAACTGGCTACCGATTGCCGATGCACCGGAGGCGATGACCGCCACGCTGAGCACGGCCACGTTGGCCTTGGCCGAGGAGCCGACCAGTGGGCGACGTGCCCACGGCAGCAACAGCAGCACGCCGAACACGAACCAGAGCGACAGGCGCGGCACCAGTTGCCACCAGTCCAGGCCCACTTCCCACAGCGCCCAGACGGTACTGGCCAGCAGGAACACGCCATACAGGCCCAGGCCGAGACGGCGGCGGGCCAACAGCAGGATGCCCGAGAGCGCCAGACCGGCGCCCCCCAGCAGGTAATACAGCGACCCGTCCAGCTGGACGAGGGTCAGGCCGCCCGCCACCAGGGCCAGGCCCATCAGTAGCAGCAGCACGCCTAGCAGGCGCGGTAGCCATAGGGTTTCAGGTTTGGCACTCGCAGTGCTCATCGTCGATTGTCTCCATCGGCCCGGGGGTGGGCATGACGTTGAAAGGAATGGGTGAAACGAAAGGTGGGCAAGCCTACAGCCTGTTTCGTTTCTGGCAACCAATTTAAACAAATTGTTCCTTGTCATGACGCTAGCAGCGGATGTAAGGAAGGGCCAGTCGAGGGGAGAAGGACGCCGGAATGTCAGGTATTCCGGCGCAGGGGAAAGGCGTCAGAACGAGGTGCGCAGACCGACCTCGACGCTGCGGCCGGGGGCCGGCGCGATGTCACGCAGGATCGAGCTGGCGTAGCGTACGGTCTGGTCGGTGAGGTTCTCACCCCGCACGAAGGCCAGCCACTGACTCTGGCCGACCTCGAACCGGTACCCGAGGCTGGCGCCGAGCGTGGTGTAGCCGTCGGTCGAGGTGTCGTTGGCCGGCGTGCGATGCTGGGCGGCGGCATGCTGCACGTCGACCCGCGCCTGCCAGCGGTCCAGCGACCAGAGCAGGCCGCTGTTCACGCGAAGCGGCGCGATGCGTGGCAGCGGCTCGTCGGTGTCGAGGTTCTGCGCGCGCGTATAGTCGCCGGAGAGTTCCAGGGCGAAGCGGCCGTAGCGGTTTTCCAGCAACTGCCAGCGATCCTGCGCCTCGACACCATAGAAGCGCGCACGCACGCCTTCATACGCATATTCAGGCAGGTCTTCATCGTCCTCCCCCTCGCGCAGGTTGCCCGTGCCGATCAGCCCGATGTAGTTGCCAAAGTGGCTGTAGAAAACGCCCACACTGCCCACATGGGTGCCATTGTCGAAGCGCAGCGCCAGGTCGGCCGAGACGGCGCGCTCCTTGCCCAGGTCGGCATCGCCGAGTTCATAGGCGCCGGTGGCCACGTGCGCACCGTTGGCGTACAGCTCGTAGAAGGTCGGTGCGCGCTCGGTGTAGGCCAGGTTGGCGGCCAGCGACCAGACCGGGTCGAGCTGATAGACCGCGCCCGAGGACAGGCTGCCCGTGGTGAAGCGGCTGGCCGTGTCGAGCGCGGCGAAGGTGTCGTTGCCTTGGGCGTCCGGGTCGACCCGTGTGTGTTCCAGGCGCGCGCCGAGGCTCAGGTCCAGGCGTTCGGTCGCTTTCCACTGTTCGAGCAGAAAGAGCGCGGCGGTGTCGGTGTCGGTATGCGGCACGAAGGCTTCTTCGCCCAGCGCGGAGAACTCGCTGCGTGCGACCTGCGCGCCGATCACGCCTTCCACCGGACCGAACGGTCGGTGCCGTGCCTCGACACGGGCCTCGTAGCCCTTGTTCTTGAAGGTGGTGTTGACCTCACCGTCTTCGATCTCGCGGTGCTGGTAGTCGGTGTAGCCGGCATCGAACTTGACCGAGCTGAACACGCCTTCGAGGTCGCGGAGTTCCGAGGCGAAGGCGTAGTGGTCCTGTTCCATGTCCAGGCGCACACCGGGCTCGGCTACCGAGCCGTAGTTGCCGTCGTAGCGACTGTAGGACAGCCCGGCGTAGCCATGGTCCCAGTGGTAGGCCCCGCCGACGGCCCCGCCGTCCTGCCGCCCATCGCTGTTGTCCAGCCGGTGCCGACTGCCGGGGACTTCGTCGGTGCGCACGTGGGCGCTGCGGGCATGGCCGGGAATGCGCAGGTCATCGAACTGACGGCTGTTGGCATCGATGTGCAACGCGAAGGTGCCATCCCCAGCTTCCAGTTTGCCCGCGCGGCTGCGGGTCGTGCCGGCGCCGCCGTAGCGCAGTTCGCCCGAGCCCTGGATGCCCTCGATGGGGGCGTCGGGAATGCGATTGTCGAAGGTGTTGATCACGCCGCCGATGGCGCTGCCGCCATACAGCAAGGCCGCCGGCCCGCGTACCACCTCGATGCGCTCGACCGTGTTCGGGTCCAGCGGCACGGCATGGTCGTAGGACAGCGACGAGGCGTCCAGGGCGCCCACGCCGTTGCGCAAGAGGCGAATGCGGTCGCCGTCGAGGCCGCGAATGACCGGACGACTGGCGCCAGGCCCGAACCAGGTGGAGGCAATGCCGGGCTGGCGGTTGAGCGTTTCGCCGAGGCTGCCATG
Organism: Pseudomonas entomophila; assembly: GCF_013523125.1. GTDB lineage: Bacteria > Pseudomonadota > Gammaproteobacteria > Pseudomonadales > Pseudomonadaceae > Aquipseudomonas > Aquipseudomonas entomophila_B. The sequence goes on from NZ_JAAMQJ010000004.1 coordinate 117,353, forward strand.
CTGCTGTCGGGTCAAGTCCTCACCGTCGAGCACGGTACTGGGGCTTGCCAGTGGGTGATTGCCCAAGGGGTTGGCCGTGATGACCTGAGGAGCGAGTTCGATCGCCTGGGCGGACAACGACATCATGCACAGTGCAGCGGCAAGGGGCGACAGGCGCAAAGGGGAAGCGGACATGGAAGGGAGCAATCCTGGAAAAGTGAACGTTCCGTTACACTATAACATCCTATTTGTAAGAATTAGTTACATTGTTACAGGCCCGCGTTCTCGAACGTGCTTTCTCCGACGTGTCCATGCCGCACTGCCTCACGTGTGCATCGACTGGTGTATCGTGGCGTGCTTTGACTCATTGGAGACACGCATGGGCACCGCTCAGCACGCTGCACTGCACGGCAAGACCCTGGCACAGATCCTGACCACGCTGGTCGAGCACTACCAGTGGGAGGGCCTGGCTCAACGCATCGATGTTCGGTGCTTCAAGAGCGACCCCAGCCTGAAGTCGAGCCTGACGTTCCTGCGCAAGACGCCGTGGGCACGGGAAAAGGTCGAGCAGTTGTACGTCGACCTGTGCACGGCACGCTGATGCCCCGACACCCCTGGCTGACACTCGGCGCCTGGCTGGGCTGGTTCGGCCTGGTGGTGCAGGTGTACCTGGTGTTGCTGGCGCGCTGGGAGCAGCAGGCCAGCCTGGTGGGTGGGCTGATCAGCGTGTTCAGCTATTTCACCGTGCTCACCAACACCCTCGTCGCCACGACGTTGAGCCATGCCGCGTTCGGTCGCCCAGGCCCTGCGCGTCGCTTCTTCCTGTCACCGGGCGTCAGCACCTGCATCGCGGCGAGCATCGTGCTGGTGGCGCTGACCTACAGCCTGCTGCTGCGCCAGCTCTGGACGCCCACGGGATGGCAGTGGGTGGCTGACGAACTGCTGCACGACATCCTGCCGGTGCTGTTCGTCCTGTACTGGTGGCGCGTCGTGCCCAAGGGGACGTTGCGGCCCTGGCACCTGGTCGCAGGGTGCCTGTATCCGGCGATCTACTTTCTGTTCGTGCTGTGGCGCGGGCACGAAATCGGCGTCTATCCCTACCCGTTCGTCGACGTCGCGACACTCGGCTACCCCCGGGTGATGCTCAACGCCAGCGCCGTGCTCGCCAGTTTTCTGGGCATCGGCACGCTCCTGCTGTGGCTCGATCGTCGGCTGGGCGCGCGTCGTTCGGCAGCACCCGGCCTCGACTAGAAGCGCGCCCGTCTAGCGCGCCGCCACGGCCGGCGCAGCGCACTGGGTCGCCTCGCCTGGCTCCAGGTACGGCATCAGGATCGGCGCCATGCCCTTGAGGACCTGTACCGGCAAGGCCGAGGTGAAGGTGAAGGTCTCCGCTGCACGGCCCGGCACGAAGGCGGTCAGGGTGCCGAAGTGGTGATCGCCGAGGAAGAACACGAACGTGGCGGTCCGGTTCAGCGAGCGTGAGCCGATCAGCCGGCCACCGGCACCGAAGCTCTCGATGCGGTTGTCGCCGGTGCCGGTCTTGCCGCCCATCACCAGCGCCGAGCCGTCCTGCAGCTTGAAGCTGCCCGAGACCCGGCGTGCGGTCCCGGCATCCACCACCTGAGACAGCGCGTCGCGCAAGGCATGCGCCACTTCAACCGGCAGGATGCGGCGACCACGGTCCGGGTCGCTGACCAGCTGCGTCTCGTAGGGCGTGTTGGCAGCGAAGTGCAGGGTGTCGATGCGCAGGGTCGGTAGGCGCACGCCCTCGTTCTGGATGATCCCGATCAGCTCCGACAGTGCAGCGGGGCGGTCACCCGAACTGCCGATGGCGGTGGCCAGCGACGGCACCAGGTGGTCGAAGGGATAGCCGACCCGCTTCCAGCGCTGGTGGATGTCGAGGAAGGCTTCGATCTCGACCATGGTACGGATGCGGCTGTCCCGAGCGCCCTGGTGACGGCTCTTGAACAGCCAGCCATAGACCTCCTGACGCTCGAAGCGACTGGCGTTGATCGCCTCGCGTTGCGACGCGCCCGGGTTCTTCAGCAGGTAGCCCAGCAGCCACAGGTCCAGTGGGTGCACCTTGGCGATGTAGCCTTGATCGGGCAGGTCGTACTTGCCGGGTCCATAGTTGTCATAAAGCGTGACCAGGCGGTCGTCGGTCAGCTTGGCCAGGGCGGCGCGATTGTCTTGGCTGTGCGTGCGCACGAAGGCGTCGAACGTCGCCTGGCGCGCCTCGGGGAACAAGTAGCGGTGCACGGCCGCGAGCCGCTGTGGCGTCACGCGCATGCCGTCCAGGAACGTGTCCAGGCGTTGCTGCGAGGTCTTGCGCTGGTACTTCTTCCAGAACCGCATCAGGTAGTGCGTGCCTTCGCGGTCGGCGAAGCGCGCCAGGTACTCCTGGCGGCGCGGGTCGCTGTCGTCTTTGAGCAGCGGCTCGCGGTTGTAGGGCTGTTGATAGGTCACATAACGCACCACATCGCGCATCAGGCGAATGAACGGCAGGTTGATCGACTCGCGCAGGGCCTCCTTGAGCGTCGGGTTGCGGCCGTTGTCCTGGGAACGGAAGTTGTTGAAGCGGTGCAGGCCGCCGCCGGTGAAGAAGGCTTCCCCTGGGCTTGCCGAATACCTGCGTTCCAGGGCGGCGTCGAGCATGGCGGCCAGGTTCTGGTCCTTCTGATTGCGGATCAGCCAGTCGAGCGACCAGCGGCTGAGCGCGTCCAGATCGGCCACCGGGACCTTGCGCAGTTCGGCCACCGGCTTGCCGGCATGGGCATCGTGCAGCTCGGCGATGATTTCCAGGTAGGTGGTCATGACCCGCAGCTTGGCGGTGGAGCCGAGCTCCAGCTTGCTACCTTCGTTGATGTCGAACGGCTGGTCGGTGCTGTCGGTCTGCACCCGTACGCGCGACCCGTCGGCAGTGCGCTCGAACAGCGTGAAGCTGTAGCGCACCTGGTCGGTGGTGCGCGAGGTGAGCAGACGATGCCCGATCAGCCCGACCCGTTCGGCGAAGGCCGGATCGGCCAGGTCGCGCAGGTACTGGCTGACCTGCCATTGCAGGTCGGCCTTCAAGGTGCTGGTGGCCGACAGGTCGAGGCGATCGAGGTCGTACAACGGGCGGTCCAGCATGCCCGCCAGACGGTTGCGCGCCAGGCTGATGCCCTTGTTGGTGACGATCGGCTGGATCGTCGGCTGCGCGACCCAGTCGCGGTACACGGCCTTGCTGGCCAGCGCGGCGTCGGCCAGGGGCCGATCGATGAGGGCGCTGCCGGCCAGCAGGCGGATGTGGGCATCGGCCAGTTCGGCCAGCTCCACGCGTCCTTTGGAGAGGTAGTACGACGGTCGGCGCTGCGCGATCATCAGCGACAGCACCTGGCGCAGCGCAAGGCCTCGTGCCGCCAGGCTGTCGGCATCCTGGGCGGTGGACGACAAGGTCGCGTTGACCTGCTCGAAGTCGGCGCCGTACCAGACCCGCAGCCCTTCAGCCATGCCATGCACCTCGCCATGCCCCGGCACCGCGGACAGGGGGACGCTGTTGAGGTAGTCGCGCACGATGCGCTGGCGTGCTTCGGTGGTGTCCGGGCCGTCCTGGTAGGCGCGTACGCTGGCCGAGAACATCTGCCGGAGTTTTTCCATGCCCGAGGCGGTCAGGCCATCGGGCGAGTGACGGTACTTCTCGAGCTGCGTCGCCAGGGTGCTGCCGCCTGCCGACTGCCCAGGCAGGGCCAGGTACTTGGCCACCTGGGAATAGGCCGCCTTGGCGAAGCGAGGCCAGTCCACGGCCGGGTTGCTGCGCGGATCGCTCGGGTCCAGCAGGTCGCGGTTCTCGATGAACAGCAGGCTCTTGACCATCAGCGGTGGAATGGCCGCGTAATCGGGGTACACGTGCTGGGGGTAGGTGTACTGATACAGCGTGTCGCCGCGGCAGTCGGTGATGGACAGCCCAGCCTGGCTCTTCTCTCGGTAGGGTACGAACAGACCGTGATCGACATAGCGCATCAGCGCCGGCGAAAAACGCACCTGCTGGCTGATCAGGTAGTCGCGCTTGAGCAGCCGCGGCAGGAACTCGCCCAGGGCACTGTAGCCCAGGCGCTTGTCGAACGGCCCCTCTCCGGGATAGACGATGGCCTCGCTGGGGCCCGGTTGCAGCGTGTAGGTCAGGGTCGAAGCCAGGCGGCTGAACGCGCGCGATTGCAGCTTCGAGGTCTGGACCTCGTCATGCACGGCCAGGCCTACGATCACCAGCCCTGCGCCCATCACCAGCACGAACGACCACAGCCATACCCGGCGTCGACGACGCGGCGGTGCCGGAGGCGGGGAGGCCGCGTCAGGACGTGCCTCGCCGGTATCCGCCCTGGTTGGTTCCGATTGCCACAACACACCCATAGTCGTTCGCTCAACCCGTCTTGTTTTCGCCTGCCTGTCTGAAGCGTAGACGGTGGGGGAGTTCGATGAAAATTTTGTGAAAAGCCAGAAGTGTCCCTGGATGCCCATGCTAGAGGCCTCGTTCGGGTACCCGTTTGCTGACAGAACGGCGATGAAGCGCTGAGCGCGTGCGTTGAAAACGAAGAGCGCTGGAACGATAGGGATGCATTGTGTATGTTATATAGTATCAATACTCAGCAAGGTGAGCCCCATGAAACCTGATATCCATCCTGCGTACCGCTCGGTCCTGTTCCACGACACCGCGGCCGACGTGTTCTTCGTCATCGGCTCGACCATGGACACCGACCGGACCCAACAGCACACCGACGGTGTGACGTACCCCTATGTCGCGCTCGACGTCTCCAGCGCCTCGCACCCGGTCTACACCGGCAAGCAGCGTCAGACCCAGGCCGAGGGCCGTGTGGCCGGGTTCAACAAGCGTTTTGCGGGGTTCTCCAGCACGACCTCGACCGCCAGTTGAAGGCGTCTATCGAAGACAGAAGGCGCATGCCAAGGAGGGTGACGTGGGTGACCGGCGTCAGTCGAACCAGGACACCGGCTTGAGCAGACGTTCCTGCCAGCACCGCTGTGTGTCGGGATCGGCGTCCACCAGCGCCCGGTAGCGGTTGTTCACCCGGACTGCCACCGGCAGTCCATCGCGGTACAGCAATCGATTGCTGCCCACGGCCGGCACCTTGGCACCGGGCAACACGCTGCCTATCAGGTTGAGCGGATCGCTGGCGCTCACGACGATCAGACGACCGTCCAGCGCGCGCTGACGCACCTGGCGCAGGGCCGCCAGCGCCTCGGGCAGGGCGAACTGCTCGCCGGCCAGGTCGTCGATGAAGCGTCCGCCGCGAATCTCGCCACGGGCCTCCAGGCGGTGATAGCAGCGCAGCAGCTCGCGCCAGGGTGGCAGTGCCTCGCTCTCGCGCGCCAACAGCCGCCAGCACACCACGCCATAGCGCCGTAACAATGTCCAGGCGATGTGCTCGACCTGGGCTGATGAATGGCGCTCGCTGTCTGTCACGTCCATCAACGTCCAGCGGCCTGCCTGGTCCAGGCTGCTCGACCAGGGCGCCAACCCGCGACCCCGGTGGCGGGACGTGCGCTTGGACGCCGGTATGATCAGGCCGCGCAGGCCGATGAAGCTGTCCGCGTTCGCCAGGCCGCTGCCGACCAGGGCTTGCAGCGCGGTCTCCAGTTCACTAGGCAGCAACCGGGCGTACCGGAGCAGTTCATCGAAACGCAGCGGACCCTGGGCCTGCAACACGCTGTGTACCTTCTGCGCACGTGCGCCCAGCCGATCCAAGGCCGGCGCCTGCCCAAGACGTTGCCAGAGCGTCAGCGCCGGACGTGGCACCAGCAGCAGCGGCGTGCTGGGCACCAGGCTGGCGGCGGTCTGGGTCGCCAGCCGGCACCAGGCCCAGCGGCCCTCCTGACAGGCCTGATCGAGCCTGTGCGTGGCATAGGCGCCGACCCGCATCGGCAACAGCTCCGTTTCCCAGGCCGCTGCGGCACAGGGAAATCCCTCGAGTCGGCCGAGCGCCTGGTCGACGGCCTGTGGCCCGCGCAGTCGCGTGTCGTCGCTCAGATGCTGCCAGTCGAGCAAAAAGCGCAGGTAATCCTGCACGCCGACCGGCTCGATCTCGCGGCGCAGGCGTTTGATCGTGTCGCGATGAATGCGTCCCAGCAGGTGCCGCTCGCACCACTGGCGCGCTGGCGTGCCGGGTGTGAATGTGCCGTGCAGCACATGCCCTTCGGCCTCCAGCTGCGCCAGGGCGTGTTCGGTGGCTGCGACCGACAGCCCCAGCGGCGCGCGCAATTGCTCCAGCGTCACAGGGCCGAGGCCGCCGAGCCGCGCACGTAGCAAGTCGGACACCGCACTGGCATGCGTCGGCGGAGGATCGAAGCCAGGCAGCGGCGAGAGGGGCGGTTGTGTGTCGGCCTGGGGATACACGGCCTGGCCCAGGCGCAGGCGTTCACGGGCGAACCACAGACGCAGACCGTCGGCGTGCAGGCAGACGACGCGCCCAGCCTGGACCAGCGTGTCGAGCAGCGGGCCCCAGTCAGGCGACCCCAGCGCTTCCTGTTCGGTGATCGCGCCCAGCGTCATCAAGGCATCGTGCAACTCGTCGGCCGTGCGCGGGCTGGGCCAGGCCTGTGCACGCACCGCCTGGATGGCTGCGGGATCCAGCAGACCCAGGGTGTCGACCGAAGCAGGTGCTTGCCAGCGACGGCTCGAGAGCGCCTGGGCGCGCCGTTCCGCCACTGGCGCGTTGTCGACCAGCGCATAGGGCCTGGCGTCGAGCCTGGCCAGGGCGAGCGGCGAGGGCGTTGCCAGGTCGAGGTCGATCAGGCGCAGTTCGGCCCGCTCGATGCGCCGTAGCCGGGCCAGCCAGCCCGTGCTGTCCAGGGCCTCGTGCAGGCAGTCGTCCAGCGTCTGCCGGACCAGCGGGTGGTCCGGCAACGGGCGCTCGGCGGAGGGCGCCAGGGGCTCGGCCAGGTCAGGGAACACGGCCTCGACCAGCGCCTGGCTTTTCAGGCGCTGGACCTGAGGCGCGACCTTGCGGCCGGCGATCATCCGCGGCAGCGCCATGGCCACCGCCGCGTTCCAGCGCCAGCGCACGTCGAACAGCGGCGCGTCGAGTACCGCCTGGACCAGGACCGACTCGGCCGTGGCACTGGGCAGGCACTGCCAGAGGTCGGCCAGCGCGAGGTGCGCCGCGGCGGGCAGCGCGAAGACCAGTGCGTCCTCGCCGGCAGCCACGTGCAGGTCGATGTCGAAAAGGCGTCCGAGGCGTGCCCGCAACGCCAGCCCCCACGCCCGGTTGACGCGGCTGCCGAAGGGCGCATGCAGGATCATCTGGGGGTCGCCCACGGCGTCGATAAAGCGTTCCAGCACCAGGGTGTCCTGGGACGGCAGCCCACCCAGGACGGCCCAGGCGCGCCCCAGGTAGTCGAACACCTGCGTGGCGGCGTCCGTTTCGAGTTGATAATGCTCGCGCAGCCAGGCCAAGGCCTGGTCCCGATCACCTGCGCAGTCCGTCAACTGCCGGTCGAGCGCTGCCTGGACCCGTGCCACGGCCGCCGACAGCTCGGTGCTGCGTCCGGGTGTCTCGCCGATCCAGAACGGAATGGTCGGCGGCAGGCCGTGGGCGTCCTCGACCCGCACCCGACCCGGCTCGACCCGCAGGATGCGGTACGACGCATTGCCCAGCTGGACGATGTCGCCCGCGGTGCTCTCCACCGCGAACTCTTCGTTGACGCTGCCGATGTTCAAGGCCTGGGGTTCGAGGACCACGGCATAGTCGGCGCTGTCCGGCAGGGTGCCGCCACTGGTGAGCGCCGCCAATTGGCTGCCACGACGGCCGCGCAACTCGCCGCTGACGGCATCGCGCTGCACGTAGGCACCCCGCACGCCCTGGGGCGAGACGTGGCCTTCGGCGAGCATGCGCAGCACGGCCTGGTAATCCTCCTCTTCGAGTGCGGCATAGGGCTCGGCGCGACGCAGGCAAGCGAGCAGGGCAGGCTCGGTCCAGGCCTGGTTGCTGACCTCGGCGACGATCTGCTGCGCCAGGACGTCCAGCGGCGCCTGGGGGATGTGCAGGACGTCCAGCTCGCCGCGCCGCACGCAGTCGAGCAGGGCCACGCACTCGACCAGGTCGTCCCGTGACGTGACGAACAGCCGCCCCTTCGACGTGCCATCGACCTGGTGCCCGGCACGCCCGACCCGTTGCAGGAAGGCCGCGATCGAGCCGGGCGAGGCGATCTGGCAGACCAGGTCGACGTCGCCGATGTCGATGCCCAGTTCCAGCGAGGCGGTGGCCACCAGCATCTGCAGGTCGCCACGCTTGAGGCGCTGTTCGACCTCCAGCCGGTGGGTCCTGGCCAGGCTGCCGTGGTGCGCCGCGACCTGCGTCACCCCCAGGCGTTCGCCCAGGTGCCGCGCCAGGCGCTCGGCGAGGCGTCGCGTGTTGACGAACACCAGGGTAGTGCTGTGCTGGCGCGCCAGTTCGGCCAGTCGGTCGTAGACCAGCCCCCAGTCTTCACTGGACAGCACTGCCCCCAGCGGCACCGGCGGCAGCTCCAACGCCAGATCGCGTGGCCGTGCATGGCCGATGTCGACGATGGCGCAGGCGCGCGCGTGGCCGACCAGCAGGCGCGCCACCCGCTCGACCGGGCGCTGGGTCGCCGACAGGCCGATCCGCCGCAAGGGCCGGTCGCACAACGCCTCGAGCCGCTCCAGGGTCAACGCCAGATGACACCCCCGCTTGTTACCGGCCACCGCATGGATCTCGTCGACGATCACCGTGTGCACGTCGGCCAGACCGGCGCGGCCGGAGGCAGAGCCCAGCAGCACGTACAAGGATTCCGGCGTGGTCACCAGGATGTGCGGCGCCTTGCGGCGCATGGCCGCTCGCACGTGCTGGGGCGTATCGCCCGTGCGCACGGCGGTGGTGATGCGAGGCGCCGCCAGGCCTTGCGCTTCCAGCACCCGGGCGATGCCTTCCAGTGGGCGTTGCAGGTTCAGCTGGATATCGTTGGACAAGGCCTTGAGCGGCGAGACATAGACCACCTGAGTGCGGTCAGGCAGCCCGTCCTCGGCTGCCAGCCCCTGGCGCACCAGCTCGTCGAGCACCGCGAGGAATGCGCTCAAGGTCTTGCCGGAACCGGTCGGCGCCGCCAGCAGGACGGACTGCCCCTCTTGGATCAGCGGCCAGGTGCGCGCCTGCGCAATCGTGACGCGCCCGAATTGCTGGGTGAACCAGGTCGCGACCGCGGGGTGGAAGCCAGCGAGCGCCGACGGTGCCTGTGTGAAAAGAGTCATCGAGCGGTTATGCGCGACCCTGGCCGCGCTGGCAAGCGGTATTTAGACAGGACCTCTGCGGTCAGTCTGACGACGCGGGCAAGCGTGACACCGGACGGGCGGATGCGCGGCGTTGGCCTTACACTGAGCGGCCCTGATGGAAGGAACCTCCTTGATGATCACCGTTTCACCCCCCCTCATTCGCATTGCAGCAGCCGTGTTGATCGATCCTGACGGACGAACCTTGCTGGTCCGCAAGCGCGGCACCCAGGCGTTCATGCAGCCAGGCGGCAAGATCGATGAAGGCGAGTCGGCACGCATGGCGCTGGTGCGTGAGCTGCACGAAGAGCTGGGCCTGCAGGTACACGCAGAGGCCCCTGTGTACCTGGGCAGGTTCCAGGCAGCGGCGGCCAACGAGCCTGGTTGTCAGGTGCAGGCCGAGCTGTTTCGTGTCGATACCGCCGAGAGGCCCCAGGCCGCTGCGGAGATCGAGGCCCTGGCCTGGGTACGCGCCGACGAGACGCCCGACCTGGTGCTGGCGCCCCTGACGCGCGAGGTGATCCTGCCTCTGTACCGCGGGTTACTCAGCGCACCGCACTGACCCCATCGAGGGTGGCGAACGAGATGTCCTTGGCCGTCAGCAGGAAGTCGCGCATGTAGGGCGCATCGAGCATGTCGGTGCGCACGGCGGCGTACAAGGTGGCGAACAGGCCTTTCTCGCCCAGGCGCTTTGCTTTCACGTAGCCACGGGCACTGTACTCGTGCAGGGCCCAGTGCGGCATGCCGCAGACGCCCCGACCGCTGGCCACCAGCTGCATCATCATCACCGTCAGCTCCGAGGTGCGGATCGCGGCAGGCTCGATGTCCGCCGGCTCGAGAAAACGCGTGAAGATGTCCAGTCGATCACGTTCGACCGGGTAGGTGATCAAGGTCTGGTCGAGCAGGTCCGAGGGCACGATGTAGGGCTTGCCGGCAAGCGCGTGCTGGTTGGCCACTGCCAGCATGGCCTCGTAGGTGAACAGGGGCACGTAGGTGATCCCGGACAGGTCCAGCGGATCGGAGGTGACGACCAGGTCCAGGTCGCCCCGTGCCAGGGCCGGCAGCGGCGCGAAGGCGAAGCCCGAGGCCAGGTCGAGTTCGACTTCCGGCCAGGCATCGCGAAACTGGTCGATGGTCGGCATCAGCCACTGGAAGCAGCTGTGGCATTCGATCGCCATGTGCAGGCGCCCGGCGGTACCGCCGGCCAAGCGCGCGATGTCGCGCTCGGCGCCGCGCAACAGCGGCAGGGTGGCATCGGCCAGCTGCAACAGACGCAGGCCGGCGCTGGTGAAGCGAATGGGCTTGGTCTTGCGCACGAACAGCTGCATGCCCAGGCGCTCTTCGAGTTCCTTGAACTGATGCGACAGGGCCGATTGGGTCAGGTGCAGGCGTTCGGCCGCCTCGACGAGGCTGTCGGCCTCGCGCAGGGCATGAAGGGTTTTCAGGTGACGGATTTCCAGCACGACGACTCTCGCAGCAACGCTTGAACAAAAGCAGGAAGCGCATGAGTGTGTCTCATGCTGGCGTGCCTGTCATGCAAAGGATGCTGAAAAAGGGCGGAGCCGCTGGGCTCCGCCCGTCGTCTTCAGAGAGGAGCGAAGAGTCGATTGGCCACCTGCGGGCTGATCGTGCCACGCCACAGATCGGGCTGCTCATGGCTCAGGTACCGGTCGACCGCTCGCTTCAGGTGCGCTGCCGTGAACGACGTGAAGGGGGCATCGGGCGTGCGGTAGTGGAAATGCGCATACCACAGCACGGGCTGGCCCTCGCTCGTCGAGTCGATGATCGCGTATTCCTGCAGGTAGTCCTGAGCGCCCAGTGCCTGACGATCCCCCATGCGTCGGATCGAAGCTTCGTTTTGCTCCATCAGGTATGCCAGGTGGCCGGTATCCGGCCTTTCGGTACGCTTGGTCTGAGCGATCCGCAGGGCTCTGCCTTCTTCGCGCAAGGCCTGTGCCTGGTTCGTCAGGCGCGGCAGTTCGTTCGCTTCAGGGTGCAGTCGCCGCAGGTGCCGGGCGCAGCGTTCCAAGTCCTCGGCCTTGATGTGCATCATGTGTTCGAGGTCGACGGCCAGCATGCCGTGGCGCTGATACTGCTGGACCTTCGCACGGTAGGGCGTCAGTCCCCCCAGCAGCTCGCTGGCGATGTGCTGCACGTCGCGCAGCTCGCGCGCACGGCTTGAGGCGGACACCTGTGGCTGCCAACGGTCGCCCTGGGCGCGCAGGAAACGCTTGAGGACCAGGCCATCGTCGCCTCGCATGACCATCTGTTCCGGGCCGTGTGCGGTGGCTGCGACGAAATCGCCAACGTGCAGCCGGTTCTCGGTGTCGAGGAACAGCCGAGGGCTGCTCGCCGGGCCGCCGCGACCAGCGGACAACGCGGGCAGCCGGCGCAACTTGCGCTCGATCAGGGTGAGCAGGGTGTCCAGGTTGTCATGGAGTTGCTGAAGATGACTCGCGTCGAACAGCGCCGGCATGCTGGCCTCGGTGGACTGCAGCTGCCGCTTGTAACGCGCGAACGTCTCGCGGGCCTGGTGATGGATCTGCCGCCGTTGAGCGACGCTGGCGCCCACGTCTCGAAGGTCGAGCAACGTGCTGCGTACGCTCAGCACGTCGGATTCCAGTTCCTGCAGGTTCTCGAGCAAGAACTCCGCGACCACCGATACGGTGGTGTAGCGTTGCGACGCTATCATCAGGTGTTGAGTCTGATAGAAGGCCTTGAACTCACTGCTGAGGGCCGCCCGGGTGGTTTCGACGCTCTGGCGCAGGGCCGTGGACCGTTCGGCCAGCGGGTACCAGGTTTCGATGTCGTCCAGGGTCTTGAACAGCCGTTCACGGTGCCCCAATTGGGCAAGCGCGAGCTTGCGCGCCTCACGCAATAGAGGCGCCTGGTCGACCAGGCCGTGGATTTCGTTCAACCTGAGCTGGACCAGCATGCTGCTGGTGAGGCTCTGCCGACTCAAGGTGACATGGAGCTGGATCTGATTGAGCAGGCGATCGCAGATGACGCGGGCCACCTGGGCTTTTTGCTGCAACGGTACGCGGCGATTGCGCCCGGCGCTGAGGCGCAGATAGTCGTCCCATGAGCGATACAGCTGCTTCGCCAGGCGCAGATCGGCCTGGGTGACTTCGATCAACGCAGGCACCTGGGCCACCTGATCGGCTGGCGACGCCTCGTTGAACGGCATGAACAACTGATTGCTGTGCGCCAAGGACCGTTGCAACTGCGCTTCTTCGTTGTAGCACTGGGTTTGCAGCATCCGCTGACGGCGGTAATGTCGATCGACGAGGAAGCGGGGCAGCCGATCGCGAATCGCGGCAGGCCAATAGGGCTCCAGCTGATCGGCCACACGTCCGAGCGTCTGGCCGCCTCCGGCACCGCCCCCATACAGGTGCACGCCATACAGCGAAAAATGCGTGTCCCATCGGCCCCGTTCGTCAAGCGCCACGGCACGCTGCCAGTGATGCCCAGGCGTGCCTTTGAGTCGCCAGGTATGGGCGGCGGCATCCCAGGTCACTTCGAAAGGTCGCCCCTCGACCAGGATGAAATCACCCTCGGCATGCCGATAGATGCCCGTGTAGCGGCCCTCCGTCCCCACCTTGACGCCCTGCAGCGACAAAGGACGCGCGTACGCATACCCGTCGAGCGTGGAACGTCCCCGCTGCCTGGAAGGCTCGGTTCGCCAGCCCGTACCGATGCCCGCGTGCAGCTGCCGCAGTTGACGTTGGCGCGACGCCTGGCGGATGAGGCTGACATTGATGGCGACACCGCTCACCAGATCCAGAACCACGTCGATCAGGGCCAGCAAGGCATTGTTGACTTCGTTGACACCCTGCGCCATCTCGCCTTCGATGAACGCTTCGGCGGCGCGGGCGGAGGCATGTGCAAAGTCGTAGGCCGCGATCGCACTGCCTATGAACGGCATGACGCTCAGCGCCATTTTGAGGTAGTCGAAGATCATGCCGCTCTGGCGGGTGAAGCTTTCCAGCCACAGATCGTCGTTCGAGCGCGAACTGGCCCGGTGCGCGGCGATGACTTTGCCCAACTGGGCTTCGAGCAGCAGCGCTGGCAGCGATAGGTGGGCAGGCCACGCAGTACCGATGCCGATGATGCCGTCGAATCCTCGGAGGCGAGCCTGTTGCAGGCGTGAGCGGTGTGCACGCGGGTCTCCCTGCAAGGCGCGTGACGCCAGGTAGGTGACGTCGCTTTCCGACACGATCGACTGGTACAACGCCCAGCGCGCGCTTTCCAGGTCGTTGTACTGGCTCAATGGCAGATGGGGGTGTTCGGGCTGACACAGTAGGGTAACGCCACTGATCCGATCTTCGATGAACGTCACACCGGACAAGGTCGTGGCCCTGTCGTCGGTGTCAGGACCTCCAGTGGTGAGCAGAGCCGGCAGCAAGCGGATGTCATGACCCGTGGCCTGGCCATCCGCTTGAGTGCGGGCGTTCAAGGCCGCCTTGAGCAGGTCATGGCCGACGCCATCCAGGGTGCCTCGCCCTTGCAGCAGTATCCCCTGGATCTCGAGCATCAGGCGCAATGGACGTGTCAGGCACGCCCGACGCCATTGCATGGCGCAGGTGTTTTCCTGCAGACCCCGGTAGGTGTTGAGGATCACGTTCTCGTAAGCGTGCGCCAGGTCCAGCTCCCGCGCGAGTGCCTGTAGAGAGGTGAAGGTGAGGCCTGCGTCGAGCGCCTGGCGCAAGCCCAAATCCTGAGTGTCGATCTGGACGCTCAGGAAGCGCAACCGCAGCAGCATGGCGTCGTCGACATTGTTCAGCAGCAGGTCCTCGAGCGCGAGGCTCACGCGCGCTGCGCTGGGCACCAGCCTTTGCTTGACGGGCACGCCAGGTGCGCCACTGCCTGCGATCGGATCGTCCTGCCACGTCGTGCTGACCGGCACATCGATCGTCACGGGACGACCGTCGTAGGCTGGAAAGTCCTGCCGCAAGCGCTGTGCGACCCGCGCGCGGCAATAGACGGCGCGCACGGGCAGGTCGCGCACCACCAGGGCATGGGCTTGCTGGGACGCGAGCACGTAGGCCTCGACGACCGTATTCAGGGCCATACGCGATTCGAGCGAGAGCCTGGTGAGCCACGCCGGCACCGCACGCGCGATGTCGAGGGCACGCTGCTGCTGTTCGAGCAGGTGCAAGGCCGCGTCTCGTGCGGCATGCCGTGGAACCTGAAGCCGCTGGGCCATGCACTCGTGCAGTTCGGGTAGCGCCTGCGCGACGGCAGCCAGGCCCCCTTCGTCCTGGATCTGCTGGCGCAACTGCTGTCCATGGGCTATCACGCCTCGAAGAAGCGCTTCGAACACCGTGCCGGATACCGGCACGTAGGCCAGCGACTGTCCATGTTCGGGGTGGATGCCCAGGCAGTGCTCGAGCTCGGCGTGATCGCGGCAGCGCAGCAGCCCACCGTGCTCACCCAGCCAGTAGAACAACAGGTCGCCCATCGTTGCCACACCGTCGGAGGCCGTACGGGTGATGACGATGGCATCGCTCAACGTGTGTGCCTGCACCACGTCGTTTCCCTCCGGGGGCGGCGCTTGCAGGAGCACAGGGTGACTCAGTCGCAAGGCGTGGGATGAGGCCTGCGGATCGGCCGCTGTAGCAACTGTTTCCAGGCACCTCACGTCAAGGTCATCGAGTTCGCCCATCAGCCGCTTGAGCCGCGCATGGGCGAGCAGGCCCTGACGGTGCGCCTCGATCAGCGCGGCGCTGAAGACGAGCGGCGCGGCATCGGAATGCCAATGGGGCGAATGCAGATGGGCCTCGATCTCCGGCAAGGCCGCCTGTTGCGCCGCGACCAGCGCGGCCTGGCAGTCCGCCAACGCCTCAGGATCCTGCTCGACTGCCCGCGAGACGCGCTCCAGCTGTTGACTGATCTGGGCCGTTCTTTCCTGAGGCGGTACATCGAGTTGCAAACCGCCCAGATCGAACAGCGAGGGCAGCGGGTCTGCTGCCATCGGTTGCTGATCCTCGGCCGAAGGCATGGCCAGCAAGGGCGTGCCGTGCCATTCGGTGCTGAGCCGCTGCGCAGCCTCCAGCGCCCGGGGGGCGTCGCGCCAGAGATCGTCGCCCGGTGCTTGCTCGAGCGTGGCGGCCAGGCGTTGGAACAGCAGGTCATGCCAGAGGGTGAACCCGGCCTTGACGTGCTCCAGACGTTGCAAGGGCACCGCTGCGTCAGGGTGGCCGGTCAGCTCGAGCCAGAGCGCGGCATCCGTCGCGTGCACGGTGATGGCGGGGAAGCGGTCGGGCCGGTACAGCAGCGTGGCGCCCTCGGCCTCCAGGCTGAAGACCAAGGCACCTGGGCTGGCGAAGGTGCTTCGGACGACCACCGGCCGGTCGCCGGCCAGGGTGGAGGGCGTCTGGGCCAGAGCGGCCTCGACCAGCGCCGAGGCCACTGCATCGTCGGACAGCCGAGGCTGACTGGCTTGCAGCGAGGCCAGGACATGCTGTTGGTAAAGCGCCTGCGCATGTGCGCTTCGCGTCGACGCGGTGTCGGGTTGGCACGCGTTCCAGTAACGGTACCAGGCCTTGACCAGCGCCCCATGCAGGTCCAGCGCCGGCAGCTGGCTCAACAGCTGTTCGACCGTCGTGCCGGCCACTGTTCGACCGTCTCTGCCGTGGACAAGGCGGACGCCGTCAGGCAGAGAGGTGACCGAGAGCGGATGCTGGTGGGCAAAGACACACAGGTGAGCCAGGCTGACGAAATTCGTCGTGCCTTCGTGTGTGAACGCCAGGCCCGTGGCCTGGGCGTCGAGCGCCAGCTGCTGCATTATCCGTTCGCCGACCACGCGGGACAGCGTGGGAGCGCCCTTGATCAGCTCATGGAAAGGCGTAGCGAGCTCGATCAGGCGTGCATGGGCCGTCGAGGCCTTGTTCGAGGTCGGCGGGGCGGGTCTCAGGTGCGTTGGACGCAGGGTAGGCGTCGGTTCGGTCGTCGTCAGTTCGCTCATGTCATCAATCCGATCAGGTGACTGAATAGGGCCTGGGGATTGAAAGAAAGCGGGGATGACCGAAGGCGGTAGATAGAGCTGGTGGCCAGGGCGCCAGGACGAAAGGCCAGCGCGCCCGGTCGAACGGTCTCAGTGCAATCGAACCCAGGCCGTCACCAGCACCGCGGCGGCAAGCAGCCAGGCGAGCGCCGCAGTGGCGAGTGCGGCCTCCAGGCGCAGCCGGTCGACCAGGAGGTACAACGCTGCCAGGTAGACGAAATACGGCAGGATCGACCACATGCCGAACACGATGGTGGTCTTCAGGTCGGCCAGCGAACGCCCTTTGCCGACGATGTAGTGGGCGATCAGCGCGAACGTCGGAAACAGCGGCACCAGGCCGGCGATGTAGTAGTTGCGGGTTTTCGACAGGATGGCCAGCAGCACCACCACGCCGGCGCCGATGGCGGCTTTGAAGATCAGGTCCATGTCTTGGAGTCCGTGCGAGTGATCGATCAGCCGAGGCCGTATTTCTTGACCTTGTCGAACAAGGTGGTCTTGGCCATGCCCAGTTCCTGGCTGGCCTGGCTCAGGTTGCCGCCACTGCGCTGCAAGGCATCGCTCAGCAAGTGCCGCTCGAAGGCCTCGACCGCCTCGGCGAAGCCCAGGGTCTGGCCGGTACTGGCGTCGTGCTTCTTGAACGCCGGGAGCCCCAGCGCGTGGCGTTCGGCGACGTTGCGTAGCTCCCGCACGTTGCCGGGCCAATCATGGCCCATGAGCCGCGACAGCGTCTGGCTGTCGATCTCCGGGGTCGGGCGGTCGAAACGCAGGGCCGCCTGCTCGAGAAAATGCTCGAACAGCTGGAGGATGTCTTCGCGTCGTTCGCGTAGCGCAGGCAGTTCCAGCGACACCACGTTCAAGCGGTAATACAGGTCGCTGCGAAACTCGCCGCGCTGGCCCAGTTCGGCCAGGTCGGCCTTGGTCGCCGCGATCACCCGGCAGTCCACGGCGATGCTCTGGTTCGAACCCAGCCGCTCCAGGGTACGTTCCTGCAGGACACGCAGCAGCTTGATCTGCAGGTTGATCGGCATGCTCTCCACTTCGTCGAGGAACAGCGTGCCGCCGTTGGCATGCTCGATCTTGCCGATGCGACGCTTGCCGGCGCCGGTGAAGGCGTTGGCCTCATGGCCGAAGATCTCGCTCTCGAAGAGGTTTTCCGGCAGGCCGCCGCAATTGAGCGCCACGAACGGCCGGTCGTGGCGACGGCTGAAGTCATGCAGGCAGCGAGCGACCAGTTCCTTGCCGGTGCCGGTCTCACCTTCGATGAGCACGTTGGCCGAGGTGTCGCCGACATTGGCGATCAGCTCGCGCAGTTGCTGCATCGCTGGCGAACGCCCGATGATGCGTGATTCCAACGAACCCTGGCTGGCCAACTGGCGTCTGAGGGTGGTCACCTCGCGGGACAGGCTGCGCTGCTCCAGCGCACGGCGTACCACATCGACCAGCCGTTCGGGCGAGAAGGGCTTTTCCATGAAGTCATAGGCGCCGCTGCGCATGGCCCCGACCGCCATGCTGATGTCGCCGTGGCCGGTGATCAGCACGACTGGCAGGCTGCGATCACGGGCCTTGAGCTGCTTGAGCAGTTCGAGGCCGTCGATGCCGGGCAGGCGGATGTCGCTGACCACGATGCCAGCGAAGTTGTCGTCGATGCGCTCGAGCGCCTGCTCGGCACTGCCGACCCCTTCGCTGACGATGTCCTCCAGCGCCAAGGCTTGTTGGCAACCCAGCAGCACGTGGGGATCGTCTTCGACGATCAAAACGGTAAGAGACTCGGGGTTCATGGTGCGCTACCGGTTCCTTGAGGTGTGGCCAAGGGCAGCATGAGCACGAAGGCCGTACCGCCATGGGTGGGATGCTCGACGCTGAGCGTGCCCTTCGCGGCGGCGGCCAGGCTGGCCGACAGGGTCAGGCCCAGGCCTAGGCCATGCTCGCCCGGCTTGGTGGTGAAGAAGGGTTCGAACAGATGCTTGCGGGTCTCGTCGTCGATGCCATGGCCGTTGTCACGGACGAGCAGGCGATGGCGGCCTTCGTCGAACGTGCCCTCCAGCCACAATTCGGGCGTGGGCTGGTGAGCCATGGCGTCCAGGGCATTGCCGATGAGGTTGGTCAGGATCTGCTCGAGCCGGGTCTGGTCGATGGCCAGGCGCGCGTCGTCGACCCCCAGGTGCACCTGCAGCCCGCACGCGGCGATACGCGGCGCCAGCACTTGCAGCACCGCTTCGATCGCCTTGTTCAGCGAGGCTTGGCCACTGTCGTCGCTGCGCCGGGCGAACGAGCGCAGGCTGGCGGTGATGCGCCCCATGCGGTCGATCAGGTCGTTCATGGTCAGCAGGTTGGCGCTGGCGGTGTCCATGGCGCCGCGTTCCAGGAAGCGCACGGTGTTGCCGGACAGGGTGCGCAAGGCGGCCAGCGGCTGGTTCAGTTCATGGGCGATGCTGGTGGACATCTGCCCGATGGCGGCCAGTTTGCCGGCCTGCACCAGTTCGTCCTGGGCCTGGCGCAGTGTTTGTTCGGCCTGACGGCGCTCACGGATCTGACCCTTGAGCCGCTCGTTGCTGGCGCGCAGGTCGGCCGTGCGTTCGGCGATGCGTCGCTCCAGGTGACTGTTGGCCTGCTCCAGCGCCTCGCGGGCCGCCAGGCGCGTGGCCAGCACCTTGCGCCGCTCGTTCCAGGCGATCAGTACGATGGTCAGCAAGGCGAAGAAGAACCCGGCCAGCACGCCCTGGATCATCGCCTCGCGCTTGAGCTCGTGCAGCGGCGTGAGCAAGGTCAGGCGCCAGGGCGTGTCGGCCAGGCGGCGTGTCTGGGCCAGGTAGGTCACGGCACGGCGCTGCGCGTCTTCGCCCTCGGTCTGTTCGAGGGCCGGGAAGGTCAGCAGCTCGGTCCCATCGCCCAGCACCTCACGGTCCAGGGGCTGCAGTTCGTTGATCGGCCACCAGTAGTATTGCAGGCTGCGCGCCAGGCGTTCCTTGACCTCCGGCGTCAATGGCCAGACCGACTTGAGGCGCCGCGCCGGATCGCTGGACAGGATGATCACGCCATTCTCGTCGCTGACGAAAGCCTCCAGGCGCGCGCGCTGCCAGCGTTCCTCCAGGGTGTCCAGGCCGACCTTGATCACCGCCACGCCCTTGATCCGGCCGTGCTCCTCCAACCCATGGGCCAGGTAGTAGCCGGGGTCGCCGGTGGTGCTGCCGATGCCATAGAAGCGCCCTGGCCGGCCGCGCACCGCATCCTGGAAGTAGGCACGAAACGACAGGTCTTCGCCCAGGAACGAGTTGGCATCGCGCCAATTGCTGGTGGCCTGGACGCGCCCGCTGGTGTCGAGGATGAAGATGGCCTTGCTGCGGCTGCGCCGGTTCAGGCCTTCGAGGTAGTCGTTGACGGCCTGGCGTCCCTCACCCTCCGAGCTTTCGAGCAGGGTCGACACACTGTCTTCCAGCTCCAGCAAGCTGGGCAGGTAGGTGTACTTGCTGATCTCGCTTTCGACGGTACGGGCGTGCAATTCGAGCTGGCGTTCGCCGTTTTCGCTCAGGCTGCGGATGCCGCTGCGCTCGCTCAGCATGAACGCCACGCAGCCCAGGCCGACCATCAGCAGGACGATCAGGGGCGGCAGCAGCATTTGGCGGATCAGACGGGATTTCACGGCAAAGGCAGGCGTATCGGACAAGGGCAGGGCGGGGTCGCATTTCATCACAGTGCCCTCGCCGTCACCAGCGCCCATTGCCCGTCCAGGCGAACAATGGGCGCCTTCAGCCTCAGTGTTGCAGGATCTTGCTGAGGAATTGCTGAGTACGTTCGTGGCGTGCGCTCGGGTTGCCGAAGAAATCTTCCTTCTGGCAGTCCTCGATGATGCTGCCCTTGTCCATGAAGATCACCCGATTGGCGACCTTGCGCGCGAAGCCCATTTCGTGGGTCACGCACATCATGGTCATGCCCTCGTGGGCCAGTTCGACCATGACGTCCAGCACTTCGTTGACCATTTCCGGGTCCAGCGCCGAGGTCGGTTCGTCGAACAGCATCACGATCGGGTCCATGGACAGGGCGCGGGCGATCGCCACACGCTGTTGCTGGCCGCCGGACAATTGCCCAGGATGCTTCTTGGCGTGCGCGCTCAGGCCCACACGATCGAGCAGGGCCAGGCCCTTCTTGTTGGCCTCCGCCTCGCTGCGGCCGAGCACCTTGCGCTGGGCGATGGTGAGGTTTTCGGTGATCGACAGGTGCGGGAACAGCTCGAAGTGCTGGAACACCATGCCGACCCGGGAGCGCAGCTTGGGCAGGTTGGTCTTCGGGTCGGCGATGGAGGTGCCATCGACGACGATGTCACCCTTCTGGAAGGGTTCCAGCGCGTTGACGCACTTGATCAGGGTCGACTTGCCCGAACCGGACGGCCCGCAGACCACCACGACTTCGCCTTTCTTCACCTCGGTGCTGCAATCGGTCAGCACCTGGAAGTCGCCGTACCATTTGTTGACGTTCTTGATGGAAATCATACGGTGATCCTTTTTTGCAGGCGCTTGACCAGCCAGGAAGCGGAGAAACTGATGATGAAGTACACGACACCGGCGAAGATCAGGAACTCGTGGGAGCGTCCGATGATGTCCCCGTTGGCGCGCGACGCGTTGAGGAAGTCGACCAGGCCCACGGTATAGACCAGCGAGGTGTCCTGGAACAGGATGATGCTCTGCTGCAGCAGCAGCGGGGTCATCTTGCGGAAGGCCTGAGGCAGGATGATCAGGCGCATGGTCTGGCCATAGGTCATGCCCAGCGCCTGGGCGGCGCCCATCTGGCCTTTGGCGATGGATTGCACGCCGGCGCGCACGATTTCGCAGAAGTAGGCCGCCTCGAACATCATGAAGGCGACCACGCACGAGGTGAAGGCGCCGATCGGGGTATCCTCGCCGGTGATCCAGCGCAGCACGAAGGGCACCGCCAGGTAGAACCAGGTGATCACCAGCAGCAGGGGAATCGAGCGGAAGTAGTTGACGTAGGCGCCCGCCACCCTCGACATCAGCTTGTTCGACGACAGTCGCATCAGAGCCAGCAGGGTACCCAGCACGATACCGCCGATCACGCCCATGATCATGAGCTCCAGGGTCAGCAGCATGCCGTCCCAGAGCGCCGGCAGGGCCGGTATGATTTCACTGAAATCCAGTTCCATTTACTTGCCTCCCACGGAGATCAGGCCAGGCACCGCGACTTTCTTCTCGATCAGGCGCATGAGCAACATCAGGCCCATGTTCAGGGTGAAGTAGATCAGCGTGGCGAGGGTGAAGGCTTCGAACAGGTTGGCGGAGAACTCGGCGGTCTGCTTGGTCTGTGCCAGCAGCTCCATCAGGCCGATCAGCGAGGCCACCGACGAGTTCTTGAACACGTTCAGGAACTCCGAGGTGAGCGGCGGAATGATGATCCGGTAGGCCTGGGGCAGCAATACGGTGGTGTAGATCTGCGAAGTCCGAAAGCCCATGGCCCGTGCGGCGGATTCCTGGCCGCGCGGCAATGCCTGGATGCCAGTACGGACCTGCTCGCAGACGCGCGCGGCGGTGAACAGGCCCAGGCAGATGATCACGCTGATCAGGGCCGAGGTCGTCGGGTTCAGGTCCTGCTTGAACCATTCCTGCAGGCCTTCGGGCAACAAGTCCGGTACCAGGAAGTACCAGAGGAACAGCTGCACCAGCAGTGGCACGTTGCGGAACAGCTCCACGTAGGCAGTGGCGATTCCCGATACCAGCCGGTTTTGCACGGTGCGCATCACGCCCAGGATCGAGCCGAGCAGCAATGCGATGATCCATGCGCAGATGGCGATGGCGATGGTCCAGCCCAGACCGGTGACGTACCAGTCCAGATAGATCTCGCTGCCCACGCCGGTGGACTTGAAGAACACGCCCCAGTCCCAGTTGTAATTCATCGGGATTTCCCCTCGAACGGTCGTTTCACGGACAACTTCCAGCACCCAGAGGCGCAGGCGCCCCTGGATGAAAGGTTAGACACTTATGGGCGGCCCGTCGGATGACGCCTTGCCCAGGGTGGGCGACGGGCCGCGGGTCAGGTCAGGACTGCTTCTCGTCCGCAGCCTTGTCGGTCGGCTCGGCGATCAGTTTCTTGAGCTCGTCGCTCATCGGGAATTGCAGGTTCAGGCCCTTTGGCGGGATCGGCTGCTGGAACCACTTCTCGTAGCTCTTGTTGACTTCACCCGACTTGAAGTAGCCGACGATGGCGTCGTCCACCGCTTTCTTGAACGGCTCGTCGCCCTTGCGCACCATGCAGCCATAGATTTCATAGGACTGCGGCGTACCGGTGATGACCCAGTCCGACGGCTTGCGCGCCTTGGCCATTTCACCGGCCAGCAGGGCGTCGTCCATCATGAAGGCGACGGCACGGCCGCTTTCGAGCATGTTGAACGACTCGCCATGGTCCTTGGCGGAGATCACGTTCATGCCCATCTGCTTGTCGGCGTTCATCGCCTTGAGCAGACGCTCGGAGGTCGTGCCGGCGGTGGTCACCACGTTCTTGCCCTTCAGGTCCTCGAAGTCCTTGTAGGCGGGCTGCCCGTCCTTGGCCTTGGTCAGCAGACGAGTACCGACTTCGAAGATGCCGACCGAGAAGCCGACCTGCTGCTGGCGCTCGACGTTATTGGTGGTGGAACCGCACTCCAGGTCGACGGTGCCGTTCTGCACCAATGGGATACGGGTCTGCGAAGTGACGAGGTTGTAGCGCACCTTCAGGTCAGGTGCATCGAGCTGCTTCTTGAGGGCCTCGACGACGGCCAGCTGGATGTCGTGGGAGTAGCCGACGGGCTCTGGCTTGCCGGCCAGGTAGGAGAAGGGGATGGAGGAGTCGCGGTGCCCCAGGGTGATGGTGCCCGAGTCCTTGATCTTCTTCAGGGTGCCGGTGAGCTCATCGGCCATGACCGGGGAAGCGATCAGGGAAGCGGCAATGGCGGCACCCAGCAAATGACGAACGATACGCATCAATAATTCCTCGACGTTGTTTTTCTTATGAAGCCGTTGGCGGATTTTTCGTTCAACGAACGCCGGCCAGTGGCGTTGCGTTCGGATAAACAGTGTAGAGCATGAGTCGTGCCAATCCACTGTGCCTGGCACAAGGTCTTGGAAACAAGAGGGATTAATCCAATGGATAGAGGGCAAAAAGCCACTCTTCGTCCGGCTGGCCGAACAGACGCAAAATGCCCGTTCGGGAAACCGAACGGGCATTGGTCAGGTGCGCATCGTCGCCTCAAGACAGTGGGTCAAAGGCTACACGCCTGCACCGTCAAGGTGCGCCTTGCCCCACCTCTGTCACCCTTCAGGCCGCCTGTTGCTTGCGCGTGCGCGCCAGATAATCACGCAAGGCCTGCTGTTCGGACTCCGTGAGGAACAGGCCCAGTTTGGTGCGCCGCCACAGGATGTCATCTGCCTCCAGGGCCCATTCTTCGCGGCACAGGTAGTCCACTTCGCGGGTGTAAAGGCCGGCACCGAGCGGTCGCCCCATGTCCTGAAGCCCTTGTGCGTCGTCCAGCAGGCGCCAGGCACGGCTGCCATAGGTGACGGCCCAACGCTGTGCGGTCTCGCTCGGCAGCCAGGTATGGCGTGCCACCAACGCTTCGGCCAGTTGCGCCGGCGTCTGCATGTCCTCGCCACCCGGCAGGGGCGAGGTGGCGGTCCAGCTGCCGCGCATCTGGCTGAAGAACGGCTTGAGCTCGGCCATCGCCGACTCGGCCAGCTTGCGGTAGGTGGTGAGCTTGCCGCCAAACACCGACAGCAAGGGTGCCTGACCTGCCGAGGCGGACAATGCCAAGGTGTAGTCGCGGGTCACGGCCGATGGATTGTCGGACTCGTCGTTGCACAGGGGGCGTACGCCCGAATAGGTGTGCAGGATATCGTCCTGGCTGAGCTGGCGATTGAAATGGGCGTTGACCACCTTGAGGATATAGTCGGTTTCCTCATCGGTGATGCGCACCTTGGCCGGGTCGCCGGTGTATTCACGGTCGGTGGTCCCGATCAGGGTGAAGCGATCCAGGTACGGGATGGCGAAGACGATGCGCTGGTCTTCGTTCTGCAGGATATGGGCATGTTCGCCTTCGTACAGGCGTGGCACGATCAAGTGACTGCCCTGGATCAGGCGGATGCCATAGGGCGCCTCGAGACGCAGGTCGTCCTTGATGAAGCTCGAGACCCAAGGGCCACCGGCATTGACCAGCGCGCGCGCGCGCAGCGACTGCCGGGTCCCGTCGGCCTGCTGGAGCTCCACGTGCCACACGTCGTCCACGCGCTGGGCACTCAGGCAGCGGGTACGGGTGCGGATGTCGGCACCCTGTTCACGCGCGCTCATGGCATTGAGAGCGACCAGGCGAGCGTCGTCCACCCAGCAGTCGGCGTATTCGAAACCATGGGTGATGGCGGGTTTGAGCGCACTGTCCGCACCGAATCGCAGGCTGCGCGAGGCACCCAGGCGCTTGCGCTTGCCCAGGTGATCGTAGAGGAACAGACCGGCACGAATCATCCAGGCCGGGCGCAGATGCGGGCGGTGAGGCAAGACGAAGCGCATCGGCTTGACGATGTGCGGTGCCTTGGCCAGCAGGACTTCACGTTCGGCCAGTGCTTCGCGCACCAGGCGGAATTCGTAGTGCTCCAGGTAGCGCAGCCCGCCGTGGATCAGCTTGCTGCTGGCCGACGAGGTATGGCTGGCCAGGTCATCCTTTTCGCACAGGAAGACCTTGAGGCCACGGCCGGCGGCATCGGCAGCGATGCCCACGCCATTGATCCCGCCTCCGATCACGGCCAGATCGTAGCAGTCGTCGAGCGTTGTCTGGGAAGAAGCGGGATGGGACACGGCACGGCCTCCTGATGATCGTTCGCATCGAATGCGAACATCAATGTTCGTTTGCGAAAATACTAGCGCAATAACGGTGGCTTCACCAGGGTGATTGCCATAGAAAAAATCGATGGGGGTGACGGTTCGAACATTTGCGAACATCGTAGGCGGAGAAGATGCCGTGCTCTTTCTCGGGCTAAGCAGTCGTGGATGGCCTGGCAGGCAGGTATCATTGATTTCATGGGCCCAAAGGGCCAGGCCTTTCAACGTCTTTGCCTAACACAATGTGAACCGCATTGCTGATCTGGCAGAGCGGTTCACCCTCTGTGTGGGAGCGGGCTTGCCCGCGATGCAGGCGGTGATGGCCCGGACGCTGTCGCGGGCAAGCCCGCTCCCACAGGAGGGCTGCGCTTGCCTGTATCATGCCGGTGAAGCTATGGGCGCAAAAAATGATCCTATCCTGGGGCTTTTTCCAAAGACGTTGAAAGGCCTGGCCCGCAGGGCCCACAAAATCCGCCCATGCTGTATCAGGCATCTCTGCGCTGGGACTGTCCCCACATTTCCTTCCAAGGCGCCGGACCGACTCGACTGCGGCACTGCAGAACCTGCACGTTCAGCGCGCCATGCGTCTGCGCACCCTACCGCCTGTCCTCACACCACCTCGAGACGCACCTTGTGCTGGCCGAGCAGCTCGGCCAGGGCGGGCGAGGGGGTGCGATCGGTCACCAGGCAGTCGACCAGGCTGATCGAGCCCAGTCTGACCATGGCGTTGCGTCCGAACTTGCTCGAGTCGGCGGCCAGGATTACCTGGCGAGCGTTGCCGATGATCGACTGCGACACGCGCACTTCTTGATAGTCGAAATCGAGCAGGCTACCGTCCTCGTCGATGCCGCTGATCCCGACCACGGCAAAATCCACCTTGAACTGGTCGATGAAATCGACACTCGCCTGGCCAACGACCCCGCCATCGCGGCGTACCTTGCCCCCTGCCACCAGTACGTCGAAATCGTCCTTGGCACTGAGGATCGAGGCCACGTGCAGGTTGTTGGTGATGACCTTCAGTTGGGCGTGATTGAGCAGGGCCCGGGCGATGAACTCCGTGGTGGTGCCGATGTTGATGAACAGCGACGCGTGATCGGGGATCTGTCGGGCCACGGCGTCGGCGATCCGCTGCTTCTCGTCACGCATCTGATCGGCACGCATGGCATAGGCGGTGTTTTCGATGCTCGAATCGTAGGCGGCGCCCCCATGGTAACGACGCAACAGGTTGGCTTCGGCCAGTTGGTTGATGTCGCGGCGAATGGTTTGCGGGGTCATGACGAACAGCTGCGCCATCTCCTCGATGCTGACGTAGCCGCGTTCGCGTACCAGCTCGAGGATCTGTTGTTGTCGGGGGGGCAGGTTCATGGGCTTCCTTCAAGCGGCCAGCAAAAGCCCAGACGGTACAAGCTGGGGGGTTGAGCTGCAAGCTACGAGCTACAGCTGCAAGCTGGGCGGTGTGGCTGGTCCATGGCTTGAGGCTGATGGGTGGTGTGACTGATGGGGGAGGATCACCGGGTGCTGGCAGTCCGGTGCATCGGCAGGGGCCGCAAGGCGGCCCCAGAACTCGAGTCGTCGATGCAAAAGGTGAACCTTGAAAGAAAGGGATCACCCAACGCAGCTTGCAGCTTGCAGCTTGCAGCTTGCAGCTTGCCGCCTTCAGGCCTCCCAGTCGCGGGTACGTTCGATGGCCTTCTTCCAGCCGTCGTACAGCTTTTCTTTCTCGGCCTCTTCCAGGCGTGGGGTGAACTCGCGTTCGATCACGGCCTTGCCACGCAGCTCGTCCAGGCCACTCCAGAAGCCGCAGGCCAGGCCTGCCAGGTAGGCGGCGCCCAAGGCGGTGGTCTCGCGCATCTGCGGGCGCTCGACGCAGGTGCCGAGGATATCGGCCTGGAACTGCATGAGGAAGTTGTTGGCCACGGCGCCGCCGTCCACGCGCAGTTCGCTGAGGCGTTGGCCGCAGTCCTGCTGCATGGCGTCGAGCACGTCGCGAGTCTGGTAGGCGATGGACTCCAAGGCCGCGCGGATGATGTGATCGACCTTCACGCCGCGGGTCAGGCCAAACAGCGCACCACGTGCGTAGGGGTCCCAGTAGGGCGCGCCCAGGCCGGTGAAGGCCGGGACCAGGTAGACACCGTTGCTGTCCTTGACCTTGCTGGCGAAATATTCGGTGTCGAGCGCGTCGTTGACGATCTTCAGCTCGTCACGCAGCCATTGCACGGTCGAGCCGCCGTTGAACACCGCGCCTTCCAGCGCATAGGCCACCTCGCCGCGCGGGCCGCAGGCGATGGTGGTCAGCAGGCCATGGGACGAGCTCACCGGCTCGCTGCCGGTGTTCATCAGCAGGAAGCAGCCGGTGCCGTAGGTGTTCTTGGCCTGGCCGGGTTCCACGCACATCTGCCCGAACAGGGCCGACTGCTGATCACCGGCGATACCGGCGATGGCGATGCCGCTCTTGGTATGGCCGTAGACCTCCGAGGAACTGCGAACCTCTGGCAGCAGGCTCGCCGGAATGCCGAGCAGGTCCAGCATCTTCGCGTCCCAGGTCAGGGTATGGATGTTGAACATCAAGGTGCGCGAGGCGTTGGTGTAGTCGGTGACGTGGATCTTGCCGCCGGAGAATTTCCAGATCAGCCAGGTATCGACGGTACCGAACATCAGTTCGCCGCGTTCGGCACGCTCACGCACGCCTTCCACGTTGTCCAGAATCCACTTGAGCTTGGTGCCGGAGAAGTAGGGGTCGATGACCAGGCCGGTGGTCTGGCGGATGTAGTCCTCGTGCCCGTCGAGCTTGAGCTGCTCGCAGATGCCGGTGCTGCGGCGGCATTGCCAGACGATGGCGTTGTACACCGGGCGGCCGGTTTCCCGGTCCCAGACCACGGTGGTCTCACGCTGGTTGGTGATCCCCAGCGCCGCGACCTGCGCATGGCTGATGTTGGCCTGGGCCAGCGCTTCGACCATGGTGGCGCTCTGGGTGGCGAAGATCTCCATCGGATCGTGCTCGACCCAGCCCGCCTGTGGGTAGTGCTGGGCGAACTCGCGCTGGGAGGTGCAGACCACGTTGGCGTCACGGTCGAAAATGATGGCTCGCGAACTGGTCGTGCCCTGGTCCAGGGCGATGATGTACTGTTTGTCGAGGCTGTCTGTCATGTCGGTGACCTTGCAAAATAGGGAGGGGCGGCTGGGCTGGGCGGAGCTCGCAGCCGACGCTCAGGAAACGGGGGTGTCCACGCGGGCCGCATCGGCCTGCACAGGGTCGAGGGCCACGCTCGGCAAGTGGCGTGCAATCATGCCACGGTAGGCGGCGGCCCCCAGGCAGGCACCGAGAATCGGCGCGACGATCGGTATCAGGAAATAGGGAATGTCGCGGCCGCCGGTCAGGCTCACCTCGCCCCAGCCTGCCAGGAACGTCATCAGCTTGGGGCCGAAGTCCCGTGCCGGGTTCATGGCGAAGCCGGTCAGTGGCCCCATGGCGCTGCCGATCACCGCGATCAGCAGGCCGATCAGCAGGGGCGCCATCGGCCCGCGGCGCAGCCCGTTGTTGTCATCGGTCAGGGCCATGATCACCCCCATCAGGATGGCCGTGATGACCACCTCGACCAGGAAGGCCTGACCCACGCCCAAGGCGGCGTTGGGGTAGGTGGAGAACACCGACGCCAGTTCGAGGCTTTCCACGCTGCCGCGTACCAGGCCGTGGTTTTGTTCGAATTCGAAAAACAGGTTGCTGTACAAGGTGTACACCAGCGCAGCCGAACAGAAGGCGCCCAGCACCTGCGCGACGATGTAGAACGGTACCTTGCGCCGCTCGAAACCGGCGAACAGCCACAGCGCGATGCTGACGGCCGGGTTCAGGTGGGCGCCGGAAATGCCGGCGGTCAGGTAGATGCCCATGCTCACGCCGATGCCCCAGACGATGCTGATTTCCCAGAGTCCGAAGCCGGCACCGGCGACTTTCATGGCGGCCACGCAGCCGGTGCCGAAGAAGATGAGCAGGGCAGTACCGAGAAACTCGGCCAGGCACTGAGCCCGTAGGGTAGGAGCGGTGTTCGTCATGTATGACCTCGTTCTTGTTGTTGTGAGGCGCGGCTGCGCTCGACAGCAAGGCCCCGCTTCGATCCGCACTGAAGCTGGGCGTTTGAATCAAGATGCACCCTGATGAGGCAGGGTTTCTTCAGAAACGAAAAAATATAGACAAGAAATACTAATGTCAAAGGTCGAAACCGAACGGTCAGCCATTTAGTGACTGGTCACCTGAAGGTCGTCCTGCTTCAAGGCGTGGAGAAGGCGTGCCTGATCTGGCCCAGGTCAGGGTTTTGGCCTACAGTGGCCATTGATCGCCCACCCTTGGAACTGCCCATGACTCCAGCCTTGGCCCTGCTCAAGAAGGCACGCGTCGAGCACCGCGTGCACAGCTATGCACATGATCCGAAAGCCGCCTCGTATGGGCTGGAGGCTGCCGAAAAGCTCGGCCTGGACGCACGTCAGGTGTTCAAGACCCTGCTGGCCAGCACCGAGAAGGGCGAGCTGCTGGTGGCCGTGGTGCCGGTGACGGGCACCTTGGACCTCAAGGGCCTGGCCCAGGCGGCTGAAGCGAAGAAATGCGAGATGGCCGACCCGGCCGTCGCGCAGCGTTCGACAGGCTATCTGGTCGGCGGGATCAGCCCCTTGGGCCAGAAGAAACGCTTGCGTACGTTCATCGATGCGTCTGCGCAGGGCCTGGCGACCGTGCATGTGAGTGCCGGACGGCGCGGTCTCGAAGTCGAACTCACCGCCGATGCCTTGTCGGCGATGACCCAGGCCACGTTCGCCGATATCGGGCGAGGGTGAAGAAAGGCAGCCAGGGCGCTGCCTGCTTCGAGCCGGTCAGTGCGGCGTGCTGTGGCGCCGAACGCGGGCATTGGACAGTTGCGCGGCGACGCTGCCTTGCGCCGGGAACACCACCAGGTGATCCGCCTTGACGGCCACGCCCACCGCTTCGCCGACCTGGTGGTCGACATGGCTGGGGAAGATCGCCTCGAGTTGGCTGCCGGTGGCCAGCTCGAGGCGATACAGGGTCGAGGCCCCTTGAAAGCTCTTGCCGACGATGCGCGGGCGCAGGGGGCTGTTCGGCGAGTGGACGATGTCGTCCGGCCGCAGCAGTACGTCCACCGCACTGCCAGGCGCCATGCTGTAGGCCCGGTTGCCGCGCAGCTCGCCCAGCTCGGTGCTGACCGATTCATGGCTGGTCAGCTGGCCGCGAATGAAGTAGCCCTGGCCGATGAAACTGGCCACGAACGGTGTCTGAGGCTCGTGATAGAGGTTGTAGGGCGTATCCCACTGTTCCAGGCGACCGGCCTTGAAGACGCCGACATGATCGCTCACCGCGAACGCTTCTTCCTGATCGTGGGTCACCAGGATGGCACTGGTGCCTCGGTGCTTGAGAATGTCGCGCACTTCATGGCTGAGGCGGCGACGCAGCTCGACGTCGAGGTTGGAGAACGGCTCGTCCAGCAAGAGCAACTGGGGCTCTGGCGCCAGGGCCCGTGCCAGGGCGACACGCTGCTGCTGCCCTCCCGAGAGTTCGTGTGGGTAGCGTCCACCCAGGCCGTCGAGCTTGACCAGTTCGAGCATCTCGTCGATCACGCTGCGCTGTCGTGGGTGCTTGCCGATGCCGAAGGCGATGTTCTGTGCCACGGTCAGGTGCGGGAACAGCGCATAGTCCTGGAACACCATGCCGATGCGACGCTTCTCGGGCGCCAGTGTGAAATCGGCCCGGGAAATGACCTCGTCCGCCAGGCGAATCTCACCGGCATGCACCGGCTCGAACCCGGCGATGGCGCGCAGGGTGGTGGTCTTGCCGCAGCCTGACGACCCCAGCAGGCAACCGATGTCGCCCGCGTTGAGGTGCAGGTTGAGGTTCTGGACGACACGCTGGTCGCCGTAGCCGCAGGCGAGATCGCGCAACGACAGCAGTAAGGAAGGGCTCATGCGTGGTGATATGCCGGTTCTACCAGGAATTCGAGAAGCGCCTTCTGTGCATGCAAGCGGTTTTCGGCCTGGGCCCAGGCGACCGAACGCGGGTCGTCGAGCAGGTCCAGGCTGATTTCCTCGCCCCGGTGGGCAGGCAGGCAATGCATGAACAGGGCATCGGGTGCCGCCAGGTCGAGCAGTGCCGCGTTGACCTGGTAAGGCGCGAAGTGCGCCAGGCGCCGTGCAGTTTCCTCCTCCTGGCCCATGGAAGTCCAGACATCGGTGCTCACCAGGTGTGCGCCGAGCACGGCTTCACGGGGGTCGCGCAGAACCTGCACGCGCTCGCCCGCCTCGGCCAGGAAGCGCGGATCAGGCTCGTAGCCTTCGGGGCAGGCAATGCGCAGTTGGAAGTCGAACTGCCGGGCCGCCTCCACGTAGCTGTTGCACATGTTGTTGCCATCGCCGATCCAGGCCACGGTCTTGCCCTGGATGGAACCGCGATGCTCGACGAACGTCTGCATGTCGGCCAGCAACTGGCAGGGGTGCAGGTCGTCGGACAGGCCGTTGATGACCGGCACGCGGGAGTGGGCAGCGAATTCGGTGAGCGTGGCATGGGCGAAGGTCCGGATCATCACGGCGTCGAGCATGCTCGACATGACGATGGCGCTGTCGGCGATCGGCTCGCCCCGGCCCAGCTGCGTATCGCGCGGCGAAAGGAAGATGGCCTGGCCACCGAGCTGGATCATGCCGGCTTCGAACGAGACCCGTGTGCGCGTGGACGACTTCTCGAAGATCATGCCCAGTACACGGTTCTTCAACGGTTCGAACACGACGCCGCGCTGACGCAGGTCCTTCAGCTCGATGCCGCGACGAATCACGCCGAGCAGTTCGTCAGCGGTGAGATCCATCAGGGAGAGGAAGTGCCTAGCGTTCATGAGTGACTACCTTATCTGCAACGAAGGCAGGTCAGTTCCGGCGTTTTCGAACGGCAACGGGTGTGACCTGCGGCGTATGCCGCACCAAGCGACGAGAATGGGAAGGGCGCAATACTATAATTAAATGTCGCCTGAAACCAAGAGGGTGTGACGCAAGGCTGTCACAAGGCGTTTCCGGCCGGAGGCTCGCGTGACGTTCAGGAACGCTCCGTTTGTACACGGTCTCTGGCGGGCTTGGCAAACGCCTGTCGCACACGACGCGATGAGTGCCGTCCCGCGGCCTGGCCTCTTCCGCTTCCGGCCCTGAAAAAGGGCAGGCATGCCAGTCGACCGGACAAGTCGCCCGGCTTTCCGTTACACTGCGCTACCGTGCCGGCGATGTGTCGGAAAGTTAAGCCGAGGTGCTCCATGGATATCATCGAAACAATCAAAGAGCAGATTGCCAACAATACCGTTCTGCTGTACATGAAAGGCTCGCCGAACGCGCCGCAGTGTGGGTTTTCCGCTCGCGCGTCGCAGGCGGTGATGGGATGTGGCGAGAAGTTCGCCTACGTCGATATCCTGCAGAATCCTGAAATCCGCGCCAACCTGCCCAAGTACGCCAACTGGCCGACGTTCCCCCAGCTGTGGGTCGGCGGCGAACTGGTCGGCGGTAGCGACATCCTGCTGGAAATGTACGAGAAGGGTGAGCTGCAGACCTTGATCAAGGACGCGGCGGCCAAAGCCAAGGCCTCCGAAGCCTGATGCACCGACGCGTCGCCCCCTGGGCGGCGCGTCGAGGGCGAGCATGACGCCGTGGAGGGCTTACTCTTCGCCCATCTGCGACTGCATGTAGTTCTCGATACTGATCTTGTCGATCAGCCCCAGTTGAGTTTCCAGCCAGTCGATCTGTTCTTCCTTGCCTTCGAGAATGTCTTCGAGCTGATCCCGGCTACCGAAATCGCCTGCCGTCTCGCAGTGGGCAATGGCGGCCTTGAGGTCGAGCAAGCCTTTCTGTTCGACACGCAGATCGCACTCGATCATCTCGCGGGTATGCTCGCCGATCAGCAGCTTGCCCAGGTCCTGCACGTTGGGAATGCCTTCGAGAAACAGGATGCGCTTGATCAGGGTGTCGGCGTATTTCATCGCATGGATCGAGGCTTTGTATTCGTGCTTGCCAATCGCATGCAGGCCCCAGTCTTCATACATGCGCGCATGCAGGAAGTATTGGTTGATCGCGACCAGCTCGTTTCCGAGAATTTTGTTGAGGTGCTGGATGACGCTGATGTCGCCTTTCATGTCGGGTGCCTGCCATTCAATAAGTGCAATGCGCGAAGTGTGCGACGGTGCCGAGCAGGTGTCAAACTTAAGTAATTGAATACACTATGAAAATCAATAAGAATACGAATGTTTCAAAACTGCGTCTGACGACTAACTGTTTGAATTGAAGGCATAAAAAAACCAGGCCAGGGCCTGGTTCTCTGAAAATCGGCGTTTCACGCAGCGGTAAATTCCACCGGGTAGGGCAAGGCGGCCTGTTGGCCGACCTGCAGATCGGCGAGGGTATCACGGACCACCTCCTTGGCCAGGCACGCGCACTTGCCGCACTGGGTACCCACGTTCGTGGCGGCCCGGACCTCCTTGTAGCTGCAGCATCCTTCATAGATCGCGTCGCGGATCTGTCCGTCGGTGACACCTACACAAAGACACACGTACATAGTCGGCCCATCGTCAGTGGCGGCTGGATGGTCAAGAGAGTAATGCTAATGAGAATGCTTGTCAAAACACGGAAGCACGGCGTTCGCGTGTCCTGACCGGCGGTCAGGGTCGGCCTGCCACGGGATGCCATGTATGATGGGCGCCCCTTGCGGACTGCGCAGCCTGCCTGCGCGGGCCGCGCATGACGCCTACCTGTCAGGAGATGAGAATGAGCGTACTCGTTGGTAAACAAGCCCCGGATTTCACCGTCGCTGCCGTGCTGGGCAATGGCGAGATCGTCGATAGCTTCAACCTGGCTTCGGCCATCAAGGGCAAGTACGGCCTGGTCTTCTTCTACCCGCTGGACTTCACCTTCGTCTGCCCGTCGGAGCTGATCGCCCTAGACAACCGTATGCCTGATTTCCAGGCGCGTGGCGTGGAAGTGATCGGCGTCTCCATCGACTCCCACTTCACCCACAATGCCTGGCGCAACACGCCGGTCGAGAAGGGCGGGATCGGCCAGGTCAGGTACACCCTGGCAGCTGACATCTCCCACGAGATCTGCAAGGCCTACGACGTCGAGTCCGAGGGCGGCGTGGCCTTCCGTGGCGCATTCCTGATCGACCAGAACGGCCTGGTGCGCTCGCAGCTCGTCAACGACCTGCCACTGGGCCGTAACATGGACGAGCTGCTGCGCCTGGTCGATGCCCTGCAGTTCCACGAAGAGCACGGTGAAGTCTGCCCTGCCAACTGGAAGAAAGGCGACAAGGGCATGACGGCCTCGCCTGAAGGCGTTGCGGCGTACCTGAGCGAGAACGCCGGCAAGCTGTAAGCGTCGGGCCAGTTCGTAATCGATCCGGTCGATGACGGCCAGCGGTGGCGAGCTGGCGTTCGAGGCCGTCCAGGTGCATGCCTGGACGGCCTTGCGCTGTCAGGGGCGTTCAGTCGTCGAAGTGACGCCAGCCGCCCATGTCCTTCCAGCGGTTGACGATGGCGCAGAACAGCTCGGCGGTCTTCTCCGTGTCGTAACGGGCCGAGTGGGCCTCGCGGCCATCGAAGTCGATGTCGGCGCTCTGGCACGCCCGCGCCAGCACCGTCTGACCGTAGGCCAGGCCGGCCAGGGTCGCCGTGTCGAAGCTGGAGAACGGGTGGAACGGGTTGCGCTTGAGGTCGCCTCGCGCCACGGCGGCGTTGAGGAAGCCCAGGTCGAAGCTGCTGTTGTGGCCGACCAGGATGGCGCGCTTGCAGCCGTTGGCCTTCAAGGCCTTGCGCACGCCGCGGAAGATGTCGGTCAGCGCGGTTTCCTCGCTGACGGCCATGCGCAGCGGATGATCGAGCTTGATGCCGGTGAACTCCAGGGCAGCCTGCTCGATGTTGGCGCCGGCGAACGGCTCGACCCGATGGAAGTAGGTGTGCTCCGGGAACAGGAAGCCCTTCTCGTCCATGCCGATGGTGACCGCGGCGATCTCCAGCAGGGCGTCGGTAGCGCTGTTGAAGCCACCCGTTTCGACGTCCACGACCACCGGCAGGTAACCGCGGAAACGTTCGGCCATGGGGTGGCGCAGGGTGGCCGATTGACCGTCCTGGTCGTCGTCGTACAGATCGTCGCTCACGCGTGGTCCTCCAGCAGGCGCCAGCGCAGCGTTTCGCCGGCGCGTAGCGGTATCACCGTCTGCTCGCCGAAAGGCAGGCTCTCGGGCGCGGTCCAGGCCTCGCGGACCAGGGTGATGGTGTCGGTGTTGGCCGGCAGGCCGTAGAACGCCGGGCCATGCAGGCTGGCGAAGCCTTCCAGCTTGTCCAGTGCGTTACGGCTTTCGAAAGCTTCGGCGTACAGTTCGATCGCCGCATAGGCGGTGTAGCAGCCTGCACAGCCGCAGGCCGATTCCTTGGCGTGACGCGCATGGGGCGCCGAATCGGTGCCCAGGAAGAACTTGCGGTTGCCGCGGGTGGCGGCGTCGAGCAATGCTTCCTGGTGCGTGTTGCGCTTGAGGATCGGCAGGCAGTAGAAGTGTGGACGGATACCGCCCACCAGCATGTGGTTGCGGTTGTACAGCAGGTGCTGCGCGGTGATGGTCGCACCGACGTTATCGGGCGCTTCGGTGACGAACTGCGCGGCATCGGCGGTGGTGATGTGCTCGAAGACCACCTTGAGGGTCGGGAAGCGTTCGACCACGCCGCGCAGGTGCTCGTCGATGAAACGCTTCTCACGGTCGAACACGTCGATCTCCGCGCGCGTCACCTCGCCGTGCACCAGCAGAGGCAGGCCGGCCTCGGCCAGTGCCTCCAGCGCCGGGAAAATGTTGTCGATGCGCGTGACGCCGGAATCGGAATTGGTGGTCGCGCCGGCCGGGTACAGCTTGGCGGCGTACACCAGGCCGCTGGCCTTGGCCTCGGCGATGTCCTGCGCGGTGGTCCGGTCGGTGAGGTACAGCACCATCAGCGGCTCGAAGCGGCTGCCGGTCGGTCGGGCCGCCAGGATGCGCTCACGGTAGGCGCTGGCCTCGGAAGCGGTGCGCACGGGCGGGACCAGGTTGGGCATGATGATGGCGCGGGCGAAGGTACGCGCCACGTCGCCGACGGTATGCGGCAACACCGCGCCATCGCGCAGGTGAATATGCCAGTCATCGGGACGCAGAAGGGTCAGGCGATCGGACATTGGGGATTCCAGGCGGGTCGAACTCAAGGCGCAATGCTACCGGAAAAGCCCTTCTCGGGCACGGGCTATCAAGTTTGCCGCGCAGCGACCGATACGCTGACGTGAGCCGTGATCATCCGTGGAGCCCGCCGTGCGCCAGCGTTACCTTGCCTTGTTCAGTATGTTTGCCAGCCTGCCGGCGATGGCGCTGACGTTCCAGACACGCATGGAGAACGTCGCCTGGAAGGTCGAGGGCGATGTCTTCGAGTGTCGGCTGGTCCAGCCCGTGGAGGGCTTCGGCAGCGGTGAATTCGTGCGCCGTGCAGGCGAGGCCGCGACGTTCCAGCTGCGCTCGTCCGCCAATGCCTTGGGGGCCGGGCCGGCGACCTTGCTGGCCGCTGCGGCGCCCTGGCAGCCAGGGCGTGCCGACATCGACCTGGGCAGCGTGCGCCTGGGGCGTACAGGCGTGCTGTTCAGTTCTTCCCAGGGGCAGGCCAGCCGCCTGATCAATGGTTTGCTCGACGGGCGCAGCGCGGTGGTGCGTAACCGCGCCGGGGAAGGCGGCCGGACGATGGACGTGCGGGTACTGCCCGTCAGCTTCGCCAAGGCCTACACGGACTACCAGGTGTGCGCCAGCCGTCTGCTGCCGATGAACTACGACCAGATCCGCCAGACCCAGGTCGGCTTCCCGGCCCGTGACGGCACGGACCTGGATGCCGCCGCCAAGGCACGCCTGGACGTGCTGCTCGATTACATGAAGGCCGATCCGACCGTCAACCGCATCGAGCTCGATGGCCATTCCGACAACAGTGGCAACCGCCTGACCAACCGCGAGCTGTCCCGACGGCGTGCCTTGGCCGTGGCGGACTACTTCAAGGCCCATGGTTTCACCGACGCACAGATCACCGTCCGCTTCCATGGCGAGCGCTACCCGCTGGTGCGCAACAACAATGCGTCCAACCGGGCCCGCAACCGGCGCGTCAGCATTCAGCTGGAGCGGGGTGCGGCGCTCGAATCACCCGCACCGGCCAGTGAGCCCGCCGCGCCGGCGGCTTCTGCCGCCAGCCAGGCACCGGCGGCGTCTGCACCGGCGGCGCCAGCCCCGACGACCTCGAACGTCGCGACGCCTGCGCCGACGCCCGCCAAGCCTTAAGCCAGGGAATAGGCCCCCTCGCTCACCGGCGCGTGTCGCTTGGCCGTCACAAGCTGTCGCCCCACTGTAAATCTCGTGCCAAGCCCGGTAGAATCGTGGGCTTTTCGCACAACCCCGTGGAGTGATGGCATGGCGGACGTAAAAAAGGTCGTACTGGCGTATTCCGGCGGCCTCGATACTTCGGTGATTCTCAAGTGGCTGCAAGACACCTATGACTGCGAAGTGGTGACCTTCACCGCCGACCTGGGTCAGGGCGAGGAAGTCGAGCCTGCACGCGCCAAGGCGCAGGCGATGGGTGTCAAGGAAATCTACATCGACGACCTGCGCGAAGAATTCGTGCGTGATTTCGTCTTCCCGATGTTCCGTGCCAACACCGTCTACGAGGGTGAGTACCTGCTCGGTACCTCCATCGCCCGTCCGCTGATCGCCAAGCGCCTGATCGAAATCGCCAACGAAACCGGCGCCGATGCCATTTCCCATGGTGCTACCGGCAAGGGCAACGATCAGGTCCGTTTCGAGCTGGGTGCCTATGCGCTCAAGCCCGGCGTCAAGGTCATCGCGCCGTGGCGCGAGTGGGACCTGCTGTCCCGCGAGAAGCTGATGGACTATGCCGAGAAGCACGGCATTCCGATCGAGCGTCACGGCAAGAAGAAGTCGCCTTACTCGATGGATGCCAACCTGCTGCACATCTCCTATGAGGGCGGGGTGCTGGAAGACACCTGGACCGAGCACGAAGAGGACATGTGGCGCTGGAGCGTCTCGCCCGAGAACGCGCCCGACCAGGCGACCTACCTCGAGCTGACCTACCGCAATGGCGACATCGTGGCCATCGACGGCGTCGAGATGAGCCCGGCCACCGTGCTGGCCGAGCTCAACCGCATCGGCGGCGCGAATGGCATCGGGCGCCTGGACATCGTCGAGAACCGCTACGTCGGCATGAAGTCGCGTGGCTGCTACGAAACCCCGGGCGGCAGCATCATGCTCAAGGCGCACCGCGCCATCGAGTCGATCACCCTGGACCGCGAAGTGGCTCATCTGAAAGACGAGCTGATGCCCAAGTACGCCAGCCTGATCTACACCGGCTACTGGTGGAGCCCGGAGCGCCTGATGCTCCAGCAGATGATCGATGCCTCTCAGGCCAGCGTCAATGGCGTGGTGCGCCTGAAGCTGTACAAGGGCAACATCGTGGTCGTGGGCCGCAAGTCCGACGATTCGCTGTTCGATGCCAACATCGCGACGTTCGAAGAGGACGGGGGTGCCTACAACCAGGCCGACGCCGCCGGCTTCATCAAACTCAATGCCCTGCGCATGCGCATCGCGGCCAACAAAGGTCGCTCCTTGCTCTGAAGGCGTCGATCCCGCCTTGTGCCTGACGGCGACGTCCAGGTACGGGGCGGGCCCTCCCGTCGGTCCGTTCTGGCCCGACGAACGCATCATGGCGCCTCCCGTTCTGCACTGGCGTCATGTCATCGGACCGGGTATCGCCTGTCGGGTCGACAGGGGCTCCACCGCCAGGCGCACGCAGGCGTGGTGCTCCATGTCGTAGATGATCCATTTGCAGTGCACGGCTGGCGTGGTGGTGACCACACGTACCACGTGCTGCTCGATCGCGTGCTTCGCCTGCGGTCCTGAAATCACCAAGGTTTGTGTATCGGCACTGGCGCTGGAGTCGTCATTCGGCGTGCGCGTGCGGGCTGGTGCGTCCGGCTTGGCGGGCTCGGCAGGCACATACAGCGACCTGTAGTTGAAGTTGAGCGTCAGGAAGAACAGCAGAGTCAGGAAAAAGGGAAAGCCTACCAGGAACCAGGTGTAGACGATCTGGCTGCGCTCGCTCAGAAAAGGCAATGACGCGAGTGCAGAGGCTTCGATGACGCCTGCGAAGATTGCGATCACGGTAAGCGGATTGATCGGTTGCATTTCATTCATGGCGAGCCGCCTGTCAGGACAGTGCACGTGGAGGTGTCACGGCCCACACGTTGCATCGGATGCGAGGTGCTTCTTCAGCAGGAAGTCTTGCTGAGGCGAACGATCTTGAGGGTGTGCAATTTCCCATCGATCCGATGTCTTTGTCTGCTCGTGAAGCCGACGTTCCCTACGCTGGGTTCTTCTATTGGTTTGGTAAGGTGGCATTCGAGATGCGTTTATCTTGAGCACCCTATATGAATCAGATTTTTTCTAGATGTAGGAAGTTTCGCTAGTTGATGTAAGTCTTATCTTTGCCATCGAATGAGCAGGGAGGCGACACGCAATTTCATGGCGGTCTCGGTTATTGTGGCGCTTCAAAACTAGAACAACGGAAAGTTGGATAACGCATGAATAAAGTGTTGATCGTAGATGACCATCCGGTCATCCGGCTGGCAGTGCGTATGTTGATGGAGCGGCATGGCTACGATGTGGTAGCGGAAACGGACAACGGCGTGGATGCATTGCAATTGGCGAAGGAGCACCGTCCTGACATCGTGATCCTGGACATCGGTATTCCCAAGCTCGATGGCCTCGAAGTCATCACGCGCCTTGCCATGTGCAACCCCAATACCCGGGTGCTGGTACTCACCTCTCAGGCGCCGGGGCACTTCTCGATGCGCTGCATGCAGGCGGGCGCTGCGGGCTACGTCTGCAAGCAACAGGAACTGACCGAGCTGCTCAGTGCCATCAAGGCGGTGCTCTCCGGTTATAGCTACTTCCCGAACCAGGCATTGCACAAGGCGCGCTGCGTACTCAATGGGGGGACCGAAACCGAGATGGTCGAGCGTCTGTCCGGTCGGGAGATGATGGTGCTGCAGCAACTGGCCAAGGGGCGTAGCAACAAAGAGATCGCCGACAGCATGTTCCTCAGCAACAAGACCGTCAGCACCTACAAGACCCGGTTGCTGCACAAGCTCAATGCCCGTTCGCTGGTCGACCTGATCGAGCTTGCCAATCGTCACGGCCTGACGTGACGGCCAGGCCATGGCCGGTTCAGGCACTCGCTAGAGGTCGTAATCGTATTCGGACAATTGGCGTTTCAACCGGCGCTCTTCCAGCAGGTTGTCGATGGTGCGACGCTTGCTCAGGTCGGCCTTGAGGCTTACCGGCGCCTGCTCTGTGTCGTCTTCAGCGCTGCTACCGAAATCATCGTCCAGAACGAGGTCTTCTTTTTCACTACCCATGTGTCACTCCAAGCCTAGAGCCATGGGCGACCTTATAACGGGATTCGTGAAACCCGTAAAAAAGATTTTTTCAATCGAAGCGAGTGGTTTTTCAAATCGACTCAATCGTCCGAGGTCTTGGCCTTGTATTCGCACAGGTCTTCGATACGGCAACTGCCACAGCGTGGCTTGCGCGCCTGACAGACGTACCGGCCATGCAGGATCAACCAATGGTGAGCGTCCAGCAGGTAATCGTGCGGCACGAATTTCAGCAGCTTGTGCT
The DNA here is from genome assembly GCF_013523125.1 of Pseudomonas entomophila. Lineage (GTDB taxonomy): Bacteria > Pseudomonadota > Gammaproteobacteria > Pseudomonadales > Pseudomonadaceae > Aquipseudomonas > Aquipseudomonas entomophila_B. Next base: position 158,219 of record NZ_JAAMQJ010000004.1, read on the forward strand.
CGACCTCCAGAACGTTTTTCCCAGGCGCGATGTTCGTGCGGTTGCTGACGCGAAAGATATGCGTGTCCACCGCCATGGTCAGTTGCCTGAACGCGGTGTTGAGTACCACGTTGGCAGTCTTGCGTCCCACCCCTGGCAGCGCTTCCAGCGCTTCGCGCTCGTCGGGCACCTGACCGCCATGACGCTCGAGCAGCAGACGACAGGTCTCGATGACGTTGCGTGCCTTGGCGTTGTACAAGCCGATGGTCTTGATGTAATCGCTCAGGCCCTCGACGCCCAGCGCATGGATCGCTTCGGGCGTGTTGGCCACGGGAAACAGGCGTGCCGTGGCCTTGTTGACGCCGACATCGGTAGCCTGAGCAGACAGGATGACGGCGATCAGCAGCTCGAACGGCGTGGCATAGGCCAGCTCCGTCCTGGGTTCGGGATTGTCTTCGTGCAGCCGACGGAAGATTTCCAGGCGTTTGGCAGCATTCATACTCGTAAGGTCTCCAGGCGCCGACATCGGCCCGGGCCTGCGCTTCAGGTGCCTGAAACCACAGGCACCGGTCCGCCGCTGACGGGCCTCGTTGCTGAGCCGCTCCGGCGTACCGGAGCGCAAGCGATCACTTGATACGCTGGCCTGGCTTGGCGCCGCTGTCCGGGCTGAGCAGGTAGATCTCTTCGCCACCAGGGCCGGCCGCCATGACCATGCCTTCGGACACGCCGAAACGCATCTTGCGAGGCTTGAGGTTGGCGACCATCATCGTCAGGCGGCCTTCCAGTTGCGCAGGGTCAGGGTAAGCCGACTTGATGCCCGAGAACACGTTGCGTCGTTCATCACCGATATCGAGCGTCAGCCGCAGCAGCTTGTCGGCACCGTCCACGGCCTCGGCCTTGACGATGAGGGCCACGCGCAGGTCGACGGCCGCGAATGCGTCGAACTCGATCTGGTCGGCCAATGGCTCCTTGGTCAATTCGCCATTGCCGGCCGGCACCTGCGGCTCGCTCGCATTGGACGCGACCAGGTCCTGCTGGCTGGCCGTGACGATGGCCTCGATCTTGGCCGGTTCGATTCGACTCATCAACGGCTTGAAGGCTTCCAGGCGATGATTCTCCAGGCGCGTGGCATGATCCTCCCAGCGTAGCGGTGGCACGTTCAGGAACGTCTCGGCCTCGGCGGCCAGCAGTGGCAGCACCGGCTTGAGGAAGATCACCAGGCTGCGGAACAGATTGATGCCCTGCGCGCAGATGGCCTGGACCTCGTCCTGCTTGCCGTCCTGCTTGGCCAGCGACCAGGGCGCCTTGTCGGCGATCCAGGCATTGGCGCGGTCGGCCAGGGCCATGATCTCGCGCATGGCGCGGGCGAAGTCGCGTGCCTCGTAAGCCTCGGCAATGCCGGGGGCGGCGGCCAGGAAGGCGTCGGTCAGCGCAGGCTCGGCGTCACCCGCCACCAGCACGCCCTGGTTGCCCTTGTGGATGAAACCGGCGCAGCGGCTGGCGATGTTGACCACCTTGCCGACCAGGTCGGAATTGACCTTCTGCACGAAGTCCTCAAGGTTGAGGTCCAGATCGTCCACGCCACGGCCCAGCTTGGACGCGTAGTAGTAGCGCAGGTACTCCGGCGACAGGTGATCGAGGTAGGTGCGGGCCTTGATGAAGGTGCCGCGGGACTTCGACATCTTCGCGCCGTTGACCGTCAGGTAGCCGTGCACGTTGATCGCGGTCGGCTTGCGCAGACCGGCGCCTTCGAGCATGGCCGGCCAGAACAGGGCGTGGAAGTTGACGATGTCCTTGCCGATGAAGTGGTACAGCTCGGCGGTGGAATCCTTGTGCCAGAACGCATCGAAGTCCAGCTCGGGACGTCGTGCGCAGAGGTTCTTGAAGCTGGCCATGTAGCCGATCGGCGCATCCAGCCAGACGTAGAAATACTTGCCCGGCTCATCGGGGATCTCGAAGCCGAAGTACGGCGCGTCGCGCGAGATGTCCCATTCCTGCAGGCCTGCATCGAGCCATTCGGCGATCTTGTTGGCCACCGGCTCCTGCAGGGTGCCGCTGCGGGTCCAGCCTTGCAGCATGGTCTGGAAGTCCGGCAGCTTGAAGAAGAAATGCTTGGAATCACGCAGCACGGGCGTGGCGCCTGAGATGGCCGAGCGCGGGTCTTTCAGCTCGGTCGGCGAATAGGTCGCGCCGCATTTCTCGCAGTTGTCGCCGTACTGGTCTTCGGCCGCGCACTTGGGGCAGGTGCCCTTGATGAAGCGGTCGGCCAGGAACATGCCTTTTTCCGGGTCGAAGTACTGCGTGACCGCACGGCTGGCGATGTGCCCGGCGTCGCGCAGGCGTCGGTAGATCTCGGCGGACAGCGCGCGGTTCTCTTCGCTGTGGGTCGAGTGGAAGTTGTCGAAGTTCACCAGAAAGTCGGCGAAGTCGGCGCTGTGCTCGGCCTGCACCGCCGCGATCAACTGCTCGGGCGTGACGCCTTCCTTCTCGGCACGCAGCATGATGGCCGAGCCGTGCGCATCGTCCGCGCAGACGTAGACGCACTGGTGGCCGCGCAGCTTCTGGAAGCGAACCCACATGTCCGTCTGGATGTATTCCAGCATGTGGCCAAGGTGGATGGAGCCATTGGCATAGGGCAGGGCGCTGGTAACGAGAATCTGGCGTGGCTCGGACATGGTGGCTCGGCTACTTGTTTGACGGCGTGATGACGTGAAGATGATCGGCCACTATAAAGCGCCGGCGAAGATATTTCACCCCATTGGCGTAACTGTCGAGGGTTGACGGGTTAGCATAGGCACTCGTCCACCACGTCAGTTCCGCCACGGGAGATCCCATGAGTGCCGTCACACGCGCCGCCGTCGAAGCCGTCCTTCGCCAGTACACCGATCCTTACCTGAACCAGGACCCCGTCACGGCCGGGTGCGTCGAGCACATCGAGGTGCAGGGCGATCAGGTCGACGTGCGGTTGCGCATCGGCTATGCCGCCGGTCTGTTCGTGAACGGTTGGGCGCAGGTGCTGCGTACCGCGCTCGAAGGCCTCGACGGCGTCGAGGCTGCACGTGTGACCGTCGACAGCGTGATCGCGCCACACAAGGCCCAGGCGCAGGTGCCGGGCCTGGCCAACGTGAAGAACGTCATCGCCGTGGCGTCGGGCAAGGGCGGTGTCGGCAAGTCCACCACCGCCGCCAACCTGGCCCTGGCCTTGGCGCGCGAGGGTGCGCGGGTCGGTATCCTCGATGCGGACATCTACGGACCCAGTCAGGGCATCATGTTCGGCATCCCCGAAGGCACACGGCCGCAGATACGCGAACAGAAGTGGTTCGTGCCGATCAGGGCCCACGGCGTGGACGTCATGTCGATGGCATTCCTGACCGATGACAACACCCCGATGGTCTGGCGTGGGCCGATGGTCTCCGGTGCCTTGCTGCAGCTGGTCACGCAGACGGCCTGGGACGATCTGGACTACCTGGTGATCGACATGCCGCCAGGCACCGGCGACATCCAGCTGACCCTGGCGCAGAAAGTCCCGGTCGCCGGCTCGGTGATCGTCACCACGCCCCAGGACCTGGCGTTGCTGGATGCGCGCAAGGGCGTGGAGATGTTCCGCAAGGTCAACATTCCGGTCCTGGGGGTGGTCGAGAACATGGCCGTGCACGTGTGCTCGAACTGCGGGCATGCCGAGCACCTGTTCGGCGAGGGGGGCGGTGAAAAGCTCGCCGCTCGTTATGGCGTCGAACTGCTGGCCTCGTTGCCGCTGTCGATGACCATTCGCGAGCAGGCTGACAACGGCCAGCCTACGGTCGTCGCCGACCCTGACGGCCAGATCGCCCTGGTCTACCAAGAGCTGGCGCGGCAAGTCGGCGCGCGTATCGTCCTCGAAGAGGCGGCCTCGGCCGCGATGCCGAGCATCACCATCACCGACGCCTGAGCCAGGCGGGCACCGTCGACCCGACCGGTCGGCGATGCCTGCCTCTTTCGTACAGGCATGAAAAAACCCGCCATTGGCGGGTTTTTTCCAAAGCGAGATCGACTTAGGCGATCTGCACTTCTTCAGCCTGCATGCCTTTCTGGCCGCGGGTAGCGACGAAAGTAACAGCCTGGCCTTCTTTCAGGGTTTTGAAGCCGTCAGCCTGGATGGCCTTGAAGTGTACGAACAGGTCGTCACCCGACTGAGGGGTGATGAAGCCGTAGCCCTTCTCATCGTTGAACCACTTGACGGTACCGGATTGGCGATTGGACATGTGTCTGTCTCCTTGGACAAAGTTGATTTCGGCGCGGGAAACGCCCCGGCCGGGACTGAGTGCAAAGAGCAGGAAAATTCAGCGATGGGCCGATGGTAATCGTGCATCAAACAGAGATTCTCGGTGTCACGTGCAGCACAGTGGCGTCACCTTACCCCACTTTGCGCGGCCTGCCAATGGTCAATGCCCCCTTTGTTGGAATTCGGATCGATGGCAGCCGCACGTCACGGATGGCGCGGGATTGCGGCGGGAAACTTTGCCGCTGGCGCCCGGACCGGTAAGATGCGTCCAGGTTTTTCACATCGCACTTTCAGGACACCGGCCATGAGCATCAAATCGGACAAGTGGATTCGCCGCATGGCGCAGGAACACGGCATGATCGAACCGTTCGTCGAGCGCCAGGTGCGCGGCGAGCAGGACAGCCGGGTCATCTCCTTCGGCGTCTCGAGCTACGGCTACGACGTGCGCTGCGCCGACGAATTCAAGGTGTTCACCAACATCAATTCGGCGACCGTCGACCCGAAGAACTTCGACGCCGGCAGCTTCGTCGACATCAAGAGCGATGTCTGCATCATTCCGCCCAACTCCTTCGCCCTGGCCCGCACCGTCGAGTACTTCCGCATTCCGCGCAACGTGCTGACCATCTGCCTGGGCAAGAGCACCTACGCTCGCTGCGGCATCATCGTCAACGTGACGCCGCTCGAGCCGGAGTGGGAGGGCCACGTCACCCTGGAATTCTCCAACACCACCACCTTGCCGGCCAAGATCTACGCCAACGAGGGCGTGGCGCAGATGCTGTTCCTCGAATCGGACGAAGCTTGCGAAGTCTCGTACAAGGACCGCGGTGGCAAGTACCAGGGCCAGCGTGGTGTCACCCTGCCACGCACCTGAGCCGACGAAGCGCGGGAATTAGTTTGCCGATCGAGGCTCCAAACCAGTGAACAGTCCCGGCACTCATCAAGAGGGCCGGGCGCTCGCCAGGAGTCCCCTATGAAACTAGACCCCGTCATCAATGCAAAGCTGGCCGTGCTGCAGCCCAACCAGATCGGGCTGTTGGCATGGTCACTGCTGGCCCAGCCGCGTTCTCCTTTGCAGGCCGGCGGCATGCCCGGACAACCTGATCCCGATTTCCCTCAACCGACCGAGCCGGATACGGAGCCCGCAGGTGTACCGACCGTGCCTGACGAGCCTCCACCCGCGCCGCAGGCGTGAGTCACGGCACGGCCCAGACCCGCTCGCCGCCCGTCAGGTAGACCCTAGCGGCCCCGGTGGGCGTGACCTCCCAGCCGCCTGTGAACTCCCCGAAGGCCGGCAGCAGGCTAACCCCGTCCTCTACGACATAGCAGGGCAGGCGTAACCGTTGCCGACCACGTCCGCGCAACACGTAGACCGGATGCACGTGCCCTGCCAGTACGGCATGGGTCGGGTGCGGCTCGGGCTCATGGCGCAGGGCGAAGGGCCCCAGCAACCAGGGCTCGTCGACCACCTGCATGCCTAGGCTGGCAGGCGGATCGCCGGCATGCTGGTCGTGGTTGCCGCGGATCAGTACGATGTCCAAGGCAGGATGACGCGCGCGCCAGGCCTCCAGCCGTGCCATGACGGCAGGCGAGCGCGCCGTCTTGGCATGCAGGAAGTCGCCGAGCACGACCAGGCGTTCGCAGTCGTGCGCAGCCAGCAAGGCGTCCAGGCGCGACAGGTTCAACTCGGTGGTGCCGCGCGGCACTGGCTGGTGCAGAGCCCGGTAGCTGGCGGCCTTGCCCAGGTGCAGGTCGGCGATCAGCAGGGTTTTCTCCCGAGGCCAATACAGCGCCTTGTCCACCAGCAACCACAACGTTTCCCCTCGATGTTCGATGACGTGGTGCTCACTCACGGCCAAGGGCCTCCGGCGGCTTTTTCCAGATCGGCGACCATGCGCGCGATACGGTCGGCGAGCTTCTCGCTGGTCATGGTTTCGCGCAGGCCCTCGACGATCAGGGCAAAGGCCAAGGGGCCCGGACGCGCCAGCGCATGCACGTCCAGGCGCAACTGGTTGATACGCACCAGTTGGCGCTGCAGCCGTTCGATTTCAAGTTCCTCGCGCAGGACTTCGTCGCGGGCCTGCCCCAGCAGCAGGTTATCGGCATCGTGCTTGCGGAAGACTTCGTAGAACAGGCCACTGGAGGCTTGTATCTGTCGCATGCTCTTCTGCGCGGCCGGATAACCGCCGAACACCAGGCCGGAAATCCGGGCGATCTCGCGAAAGCGCCGTAGCGCCATTTCACCCGCGTTCAGGCTGTGCAGAACATCTTCCAGCAGCCCGTCTGCTTTCATTGCCGCCGGCAGCAGGTCGGCCCAGGCGACGTGGCTGGGGCTGAGCAGTTCGAAGCCGTAGTCGTTCACGGCGATGGAGATGCTCAGCGGCTGGGTCTGGCTGATCCGCCAGGCGATCAGGTTGGCCAGGCCAAGGTTCGCCATGCGCCCGGCGAACGGGTAGACGAACAGGTGCGAGCCTTGCCGCGAATCGAGGGTCTCGACCAGCAGCGTGTCGCGCGCGGGTAGAGCGGACCAGTGCGCCTGGATGTCCAGCAGCGGGCGTACCGCGCGCATTTCCGGCCCGGTAAAGCGCCCCCGGCTGGCCGTGTCCAGCTGATCCACCATGGCCTCGGCCAACTCGCTGGACAGCGGCAGCCGCGAACCGCTCCAGCGCGCCACCGCTGCCTTGCGCTGGGTGCTGCGGCGCACGTAGGCGGTCATGTTCTCGACCCGTACCAGCTCGAGAATGCGCCCGCCGAACACCAACGTGTCGCCAGGACGCAGCCGCGAGATGAAGCCTTCCTCGACGCTGCCCAGCGAGCGCCCACCGCTGCCCTTGCTCCAGAACTTGAGCTGCAACTGCGCTTCGCTGACGATGGTGCCGATGCCCATCCGATGCCGACGCGCCAGGCGTTGGCTGGCCACGCGCCAGACACCGTCGGGGTGAACCTCCACCCGTTGATAGTCGGGGTAGGCGCTCAGCGAATCGCCGCCATTGCGCACGAAGGCCAGCGCCCAGGCCCACTGACTGTCGCGCAGGTCCTTGAACGCCCAGGTGCTGCGCACCTCGGCCAGCAATTGGTCGGGAACGAAGCCACTGCCCAAGGCCATGCTCACCAGGTGCTGCACCAGCACATCCATGCACAGGCGTGGCGATTGCCGTGCCTCGATATGGCCGGCCGCGAGCGCCTGACGCACCGCAGCTGCCTCGACCAGCTCCATGCTATGGGTCGGCACCAAGGTAATGCGCGAGGCACGTCCCGGCGCATGGCCGGAACGCCCGGCCCGTTGCAGCAGCCGCGCCACGCCCTTGGGCGAACCGATCTGCAGTACCCGCTCCACGGGCAGGAAGTCCACGCCCAGATCGAGACTCGAGGTACAGATCACCGCCTTCAGCGCGCCTTCCTTCAGGCTGCGCTCGACCCAGTCGCGGGTCGCACGGGCCAGCGATGAATGGTGCAGCGCGATCAGGCCGACCCAGTCGGGGCGTGCATCGAGCAGCGCTTGGTACCAGAGTTCGGCCTGTGCACGAGTGTTGGTGAAGACCAGGCAGCTGACACTGGCCTCGATTTCGTCGCGGACCTGACCCAGCATCTTCAGGCCCATCTGACCGGCCCACGGAAAGCGCTCGAGGGCCGGTGGCAGCAGGCTGTCGACCTCGATGCGTTTGTCCTGGCGGCCCTTGACCAGCGCGCCGCCCTCGGGCAACAGCACGTCACGGGCGTGTTCGAGGTTGCCCAGCGTGGCCGACAGCCCCCAGGTCACCAGGTCTGGACGCCAGCGTCGTAGCCGAGCCAGCGCCAGTTGCAACTGCACGCCGCGCTTGCTGCCGAGCAATTCGTGCCACTCATCGACCACTACCATGCGCAAGGTCTTGAATTCTTCCTCGGCATGTTCGCGGGTGAGCAGCAGGGTCAGGCTCTCGGGGGTGGTGATCAGCACGCTGGGCAGGCGGCGGGCCTGACGCGCACGCTCGGCCGCGCCGGTGTCGCCGCTGCGCACGCCGACGCTCCAGTCCAGTTCCAGGTCGGCCAGGGGCGCTTGCAGGGCCTTGGCCGTGTCCGCCGCCAGGGCACGCATCGGGGTGATCCAGAGCACCTGGATCGGCGCCGGCTGACGGGCTTTGGGCACGCGAAACGCGCGCAGCGCGGCGAACCACACCGCATAGGTCTTGCCCGCGCCGGTGTTGGCATGCAACAGCCCGGACTCGCCTCGCGAGACGGCGGCCCAGACGCTGCGCTGGAAGGCAAAGGGCTTCCAGCCCTGGGCGCTGAACCATTGACTGGCGAGGTCGGAAGCTGGCGGCATGCGGCGGACCGTTCTGGAGGGTGTGCTCTACAGACCGCCGCTAGGCCCGGTTGGTTTTACTCGCTCAGGGCGCCAGCAAATAGCCTGAGCGGCAGACGCGCTCGCCAGCCACATGGGCGATGGCCATGCCGTGGGTCGCCAGGCGTCGACCGCTGCGCGCGTAGAGCAGCCCGGCCTGCTGGGTGGGCACGGGGGTGACGTGGTCGGTGAGCGGATCGATGACCTCGGCAACCACCTGGCCGGCCTCTAGGTACTGCCCTGGCTCGGCCTGGAAGACCAGCACGCCACCGTGTGGCGCCACCAGCAGCTCGACAGCTGCCAAGGGCGTCGCCGGATACAGCAGGGCCGGCGGGGGCGGCGCCTGACCCGCAATGGCGCCCCTGAACGTCAGGTAGTCGAGAATCGCCTGGCAGTCCCGTTCGGCCAGCCCATGACTGACATCGGCCTGTCCGCGCAACTCGAGGGTCACCGAGACGCTGCCCGCAGGCATCGGGAAGCGTCTGGCGAACCGTTGCTGGAGCTGCAGCCACAGCAGGCTGAAACACTCATCGAACGACTGACCGCCCGAGTCGGTGGCCAACAGGCTGGCCTGGGCGCCCAGGTAGCCGGCCAGGGGCTCGACCTGGGGCCAGGCGTCGGGCGTGGTGTAGAGGTGCTCGACCGCCTCGAAGTCGCAGTGCAGGTCGAGGATCAGGTCGGCGTCGCAGGCCAGGCGCTGCAAGATCAGGCGCTGGGCCTGCAAGGGCGTATGGGCCGGATGGGCCTGCAGGTTGCGGCGCAGATGATCGCGGATCAGCTCCTGGTTCAGCTCCGGGTCCTGGCCGAGCAGGCCTTCGACCTGATCGCCGATCGTGTCGGAGAGATCGACGAAATGACGGTTGAAGTTCTCGCCACTGTGCAGCTCGAAACGCCCCAGCGGCGCATCGAGCACGACCTGCTCCAGACCCGCCGGATTGGCCACCGGCACCAGCACGATTTCATGCAGCAGCCGGCCTTCGGCGTCGAGGGCGGCCAGCCGGCGCTTCAAGTGCCAGGCCACCAGCATGCCCGGCAGCTCGTCGGCGTGCAGCGAAGCCTGGATGTAGACCTTGCCGCCGGTGCGCGGGCCATAGTGGAAGCTGTGCAGTTGACGGACGCTGCCGGGCGTGGGCCCGAACAGGTCATGGATCACGTGTCGCATGGGACTCCTGGATCGGCGAGAGAAAAAGGCGCTGTCACAGGCCTATACAATCACAGGTCACGGGCGCGCGCAGCACATGATCGCCCCATCCGTTCAGGCCAGCAGGTCCTGCAGGGTCGCCAGGTCATCGGCCTCGTCCACCGGTTTGTCGTGACGCCAGCGCAGCATGCGTGGAAAGCGCACGGCGATACCGCTCTTGTGACGCTTGGACAGGGCGATGCCTTCGAACCCCAGTTCGAACACCAGGGTCGGCGTCACGCTGCGCACCGGCCCGAAGGTGTCGACGGTGGTCTTGCGCACGATGGCGTCGACCTGGCGCATCTCGGCATCGGTCAGGCCCGAATAGGCCTTGGCGAATGGCACCAAGGTGCGGTCCGGCGCGCCGGGCGGACCGTCCCAGACAGCAAAGGTGTAGTCGCTGTACAGGCTGGCGCGGCGCCCGTGGCCTCGTTGTGCGTAGATCAGCACGGCGTCCACGCTGAACGGGTCGATCTTCCACTTCCACCACAGGCCCATGTCCTTGGTGCGCCCGACGCCATACAACGCCTCGCGCTGTTTGAGCATCAGCCCTTCGACGCCCAGGGCCCGCGATTGCTCGCGCTGTTCGGCAAGATCGGCCCAGTCCTTGCCCGTGAGCAGCGGCGAGAGCAGCACCGGGGCCGAGGGGTGAGTCTCGACCAGGCGTTCGAGCTGGGCGCGCCGTGCATGCTGAGGGCGCGTGCGCCAATCTTCCCCTTCCCATTCGAGCAGGTCGTAGGCTTGCAGCACCACCGGGACATCGGCCAACAGTTTCTTGCCCAAGGTCTTGCGCCCCAGTCGCTGTTGCAGCAGGGCGAAAGGCTGAACCGTCGCTTCCTGCCCGGCGTCGGGCGCCTTCCAGACCAGGATCTCGCCATCGAGCACGACCCCGTCCGGCAGACTGTCGACCAGGCTGTGCAGCTCCGGGAAACGGTCGGTGACCAGCTCCTCGCCCCGTGACCAGATCCACAACTGCCCGTCGCGCCTGACCACCTGGGCACGAATGCCGTCCCACTTCCATTCCGCCTGCCAGTCGCCGGTCGGCCCGAGCAGCGCGTCGAACTGCTCGGTGGGCGCTTGCAGGGCATGGGCCAGGAAGAACGGGTAGGGCTGTCCACCGCGCTGGGCATGCTCATCGGCCGACTCCGGCGCGATCAGCGTCTGATAGCTGGCCGCCGTCGGCCGATGCGAGAGGTCGGTGTAGCCGACCAGACGCTGGGCGACGCGCTTGGCGTCCAGTCCGGCCAGTTGCGCGAGGGCGCGGGTGACCAGCAGCTTCGACACCCCGACCCGGAAGCTGCCGGTGATCAGCTTGAGGCAGAGCATCAGGCTGGGCCGGTCCAGGCGTGCCCACAGCGCGGGCAATTGCTCCTTGATCTGCTCGGGCGCCTGGCCGCGCAGGGGTAGCAGGTGCACCTCGACCCACTGTGCCAGATCCTCGTCACTGGTCTGCTCGGACGGGGGCAACAGCAGCGAAATGGCCTCGGCCAGGTCGCCCACCGACTGGTAGCTTTCCTCGAACAGCCAGTCGGGCAAGCCTGTCAGCTCGATGGTCAGTTCGCGCAACAGGCGTGTGGGCACCAACTGCCGGGGACGGCCGCCGGCCAGGAAGTACACGGCCCAGGCCGCTTCATGGGGCGCCGCCTCGGCAAAATAGTCCTGCAACGCACGCAGCTTGGCGTTGCTCGAGGTGGTGGCGTCCAAGCGCAGGTAGAGCTCGGCGAAGGCCTTCATGCCGATGCCTCCGCCGTGGCCTGGGCGTCGTCCTCATCGCCGTATTCGGTGACGAATGCCCGTGCGTCGAGCCCCAGTTCGTTGAGGTAACGCACCAGCACGCCGACCGAGCCGTGGGTGACCATCACCCGCTCCGCGCCGGTCTGCTCGATGGCCCACAGCAGCCCCGGCCAGTCGGCGTGGTCGGACAGCACGAAGCCCCGGTCCACGCCGCGCCGCCGACGGGTCCCGCGCAACAGCATCCAGCCACTGGCGAAGGCGTCACTGTAGTCGCCGAAGCGTTTCATCCAGCTGCTGCCCGAGGCCGAGGGCGGTGCCATGATCAAGGCCTCGCGCATCATCGGGTCATTGCGCGGTACGTCGCCGGCGTACACCGTCGGCGGCAAGGCCACGCCGGCCTCGCGGTACACCCGGTTGAGCGGTTCGACGGCGCCGTGCACCAGGATCGGGCCAATCCCGGCGTCGAGCCCGTGGAGGATGCGCTGGGCCTTGCCGAAGGCGTAGCTGAACAGCACGCTGGCCTTGCCCTGTTCGCGGTTGGTACGCCACCAGGCGTTGATCTCGGCGAACACCTCGGCCTGGGACGGCCAGCGGTAGATGGGCAACCCAAAGGTCGATTCGGTGATGAAGGTATGGCAGCGCACCGGTTCGAACGGGGTACAGGTACCGTCCGGCTCGACCTTGTAGTCGCCCGAGGCCACCCAGACTTCGCCCTGGTACTCCAGGCGTACCTGGGCCGAGCCCAGCACGTGTCCGGCCGGATGGAAGCTCAGCGTCACGCCGTGGTGGTCGAGGCGCTCTCCATAGGGCAGGGTCTGCAAGCGAATGTCCTCGCCCAGTCGACTGCGCAGCACGCCGGCGCCAGGCTCGGCGGTCAGGTAATGGGTGTTGCCGGGCCGCGAGTGATCGCCATGGCCATGGGTGATGACCGCGCGTTCCACCGGGCGCCACGGATCGATGTAGAAATCACCGGGCGGGCAGTACAGCCCTTCGGGGCGGGCGATGACGAGGTCCATGGGCAGGCCACTGGCAGGGGAGTTACAAAGTAGGAGTCACGCTCTGCCGGGGAGTTCGAGGGGATTGGGGTGGCCCGGTCGCGAGTGACCGGGCGCGTTGACAGCGGGTGGGGACACTGACCTGCGTCGGGCCCCGACCCGGTCGTGGCTAGCGCTCGGGGACCAGGCTCAGGCGCTGGGTGCCATACCCTTGGGTGAAGTGCTGCGGCTGCAGCGGCAGGGTGGTGAAGCGGCCTGCGAACCAGTCCTGGAGGTTGTCATTCGCGTGGGCGCTGGCCGGATGGCCGGACGGGGCGGTACTGGTCAGCACGCGCAGCGGCTCGGCCTGGCCGAAATCGACGATCAGGCGTGCCGACGGTGGCAACTGCGTGTCGAAATCGCGGCCCCAGGCGTAGGGCGTGAGCGCCAGGGTGCTGAAGTCGCCACCGGCAGCGCGCGAGGGGCGCGCCACGCCATCGCCCAACCCCTGCCAGGTCGACATCGGCCAGCGGTAGGCATGCAGGCGGCCCCATTGCCAGGTGCGCGGATCGTTGCCCAGCTGCGCCCGGCCGGCCTCCATCGCGGCCGCCAGGCTGCGTGCCAGGAGGGTCGGTTTGTCTTCGTGCTGCGGGGTCGAACGGTCGTCCCAGAACGGGCTGTCGTCACGCCCCAGCAGATGGTCGGCCTGGGCCGAGTAGGACAGGCGCGCGTTGGCGACGAAGGTCTGCCAGGCCTCGCTCGACTCCGGGCCCAGCTCGTCGAGGAACGTCTGCCGCGCGACCTGGTGCAAGAACAGCGCATACAGGGCCGCGTCCGCCGACTGGGCGCTCAGGCGACCGTCGAAGGCCTTCAGGCGAGCCAGGGCCTGACGGGCCAGGTCGCGTTGCGCCGCCGGCAGGGCGTCGATGGCCCGTGGCAGCGCCGAGGCCATGCCAGGCGCGTCGAGCATCTGCTTGAGCTTGCCGGCCAGGGGCGTGAGCTGATCGTTCTGCATGGCCGCCAGGCTGCGCACGTCGTGACGCCCGGTACCGATCAGTTGCGCCAGACGTTCGGCACGCTCGGGGTAGTCCCAGGTGTTGGACAACTGCATGCCATAGCCGCGTGCCAGGCTGCGCTGGTTGGCGTGGCCGATCCAGCCACGGGCCGGGTCCTGGTCGTAGGGGTGCAGCATCGGGTCGGCGTAGCCATCCCAGTCGTAGCGTCCGTCCCAGCCTGGCGAGGGCAGCAGGCCTTGCCCGTCGCGCCGGTTCGGGTAGCGACCGGTGACCTGCCAGCCGATGTGCTGGGCATCGGCGAAGACCAGGTTGAGCGCGGCGGCGCCAATGGCACGTGCGCTGTCGGACGCCCGCTCCAGGGTGCTGGCGCGGGTCAGGTCGAACAGCGCATCCAGGCTGCGATCGCCCTGCAGCGTCGGCAGTTGCAAGGCCAGGCCCAAGGCCTCGTTACCCGGTTGTCCGAGCAGCGTGCCGTGGCGCGTTTCGTACATGACCTCGCGCTGCGGACGCTGGCCGCGGACCTGGAAGGTTTCGGTGCGCCCGCGTGCGGGCTGCCACGTACCGTCGGCCAGGTAGGTCAGCAGGTTGCCCTGGCGCCGCAGTTTTTCCAGGTAGAGGTCCTGGTTGTCGGCCATCACCGCGCTGCTGCTCCAGGCCAGTTTGCCGTTGAAGCCGGCCAGGATCAGCGGCAGCCCAGGCAGGGTCAAGCCGGCAGCCTGGTACTTGCCCGTGTGGATCTGCACCGGGGACAACGCCCAGGCCGCACGGCTGTCGCTGGCGAGCAGACTGCGGCCGCTCTGGCTGCGCTGTGGCCCCAGCACCCAGCTGGCCGAGCCGGGGCTGCCCAGCAAGTCGAAGGCCGCCAGGCGCTGACTGGCGGCATTCAGCGCACCGAGCCCTGGTAACCCGTGGGTCAGGTCCAGACCCTGGAGCTTGGCCGCCTCGGTGTCGGGCAACGGCTCGTCGGCGGCGCTGGGCAGCAGCCAGGCCAGGCGGTCGACGCCGACCTTTTGTGCGAGGGTCAGGCCGGCGAGCTCCTCCTGCAGGTTCACCGACTGACTGAAGGCGTACAGGCTGAACAGCAGGGCCGAGTCTTCGGGCTTCCAGTAGGCGGGCCGGTAACTGGCCTTGGCCAGCGTACCCGGCAGGGCGTCACGGAAGCGGAACAGGTAGGCGTTGACGCCCCGGGCATAGACCTCGAAGAAGCGCTTCAGGCGTGGGGAGGCATCGGCGTACAGCTGGTCGGCGCTGCGCCGCAGGTTGGCGGCGCGCATCAAGCGGTCGGTGTTCAGCGCCTGCGGCCCTTCCAGCTCGGCCAACCGGCCCTGCGCCAGCAGGCGCAAGGTGACCATCTGCTCGATGCGGTCGACGGCATGCAGGTAGCCGAGGCTGAACAGCGCGTCGTGGAACGTGCTGCTCTCGATCAACGGCATGCCCTGCGGATTGCGCCGCACCGAGACGTTCTGGGCCAGGCCCTTGAGCGGCTGTACACCTGCGCTCGGAGGCAAGGTGGACTGCTGGGAAACTGTCTGACAGCCGGCCAGGCCGAGCACGCCGCACAGCATCGCCGCCGCACGCAGGCGTGGGCGCGAGGAAGGAAAACGAAGGACGGCCATGGCCAGGCTCCTGGGAAAGAAAAGGGGGGCAAGCGGCAAGCGGCAAGTGGCAAGCTACAAGCGGCAAGCGGCAAGCTACAAGCGGACGGCAGTGCGGTCTGTCAGGTGTTGACAGGACATTGATACGGCGCTGACGCTCTGACTTGCAGCTTGCAGCTTGCAGCTTGCAGCTTGCAGCTTGCAGCTTGCAGCTTGCAGCTTGCAGCTTGCAGCTTGCAGCTTGCAGCTTGCAGCTTGCAGCTTGCAGCTAACTCAAGCCCCGTGGCATTTCTTGAATTTCTTCTCGCTGCCGCAGGGGCACGGGTCGTTGCGGCCCACGTCCTTCAGCGCGTTGCGCACCGGCTCTTGCGGGGCGTGGTTGCAGTGCGGGCCATGCACGTGGCCATGGTCATGGTCGTGATGATGGTCATGATCGTGGTTGCAGTCAGGGCCGTGAACGTGAGGTTGCTGGGTCATTGCGGTTACTCCGGTGTGAGATCACCGGGCATTATCTCACCCCTGCGCGACAAGTGCAGGTCGTGCCAGAAGAATAATCCGCTGGCCACGTCCACCTCCAGCTGGTACGGCAACGCCTCGTGGCGCTTGAGCAGGCGAGCCAGGGGGCGCAATTGTTTCCACAGGTTGGTCCGTGCGGTGATCTGGAAGGTGCGTTGCTCATGCGCCCCGACGCTGCGCCACAGGCGTTCGTCGGCGTCCGCCAGCAGCAGGCCGCCCAGGCGCACCGAATAGTCCAGGTGACGAATGAACAGGCGGCTGTCGTTCGGGTTGACCACGCGCACGTACAGCACGAATTCCTGCTGGTGCAGACCTGCCTTGACCTTGCGGACCTTGACCAGGTGCAGTTCGGGCGCTTTCCAGGTGTCCGCCCCCCAGCTCACGCAGCCGCTGAGCAGCACCAGGGCGATCCCGAGTGTCAGCGCACGCAAGAGAGCGCTCATCTCAGTGGTCCAGGTAACTGGAGCAGCACTTCTTGAATTTCTGCCCGCTCGCACAGGGGCAAGGGTCGTTGCGCCCGGCCTTGAGGCCGACGGTGGGGTCGATGAAGTACCAACGGCCGGCGTGCTGGACGAAGGCCGAGCGCTCGCGATGCTGGTGGTCGCCCGCCGTGTCGTGCCAGCGGACCGTGAAGGTGACGAAGGCATGCTCCGGTTGACCGCCGAAGACCTCGGCCCCCTCGACCTCCAGGCCGAGCCAGGTGCTCTCGGCGCTCCAGGCCGCGATGCCTGCGCGATCCAGGCCCTCGCGCTGCACGGGCAGCGTCGTGTCTACCAGGTAGTCGACCAGGCCGAGCACGTAGGCGCTGTAGCGCGAACGCATCAGCGACTGCGCATCCGGTGCGGGCGTGCCGGCATGCAGGTGACCACAGCAGGCGTCGAGCAGGTTGCCGCTGCCACAGGGGCAGACCGCGACACTCATCGCATGCCCTCAAGCGGCAGGCGCACGGACAGGTCGGGTGTGGGTGCGTTCATGGACGGCCTCAAGGTTCGATGGCGGGTGGATGACAGTGTCAGCGACAGACGCCAGGACCGCAAGCATCCAGGCAGGGTCACCACCAATACTTTCCGAACAGCTCCGGGTTGGCCCAGAACCGTGCGTTGAGCCAGTCCGGCACCTGCTTGTAATCGTGCAGGTCGTAGGTGAACAGGCGCAGTACCTGCGCCTCGCGGCCAAAGCGTTCGCTTTCCGACAAGGCCAGGGCGAAGAAGTCCGTGGCGTGCCAACCGCAGGCGGCCAGGTCCGCCAGCACTGCCACACGGCTGGCGTTGAGGTTGCGGATGCCGCCCAGTAGTTGCAGGCCGTCGCGCTTGGGCAGGTGCTCCAGGCAATCGACCAGCACGGCCAGGTCGAAGCGAGTGGCGGCCAGCGCCTCC
This sequence comes from Pseudomonas entomophila, assembly GCF_013523125.1. Classification (GTDB taxonomy): domain Bacteria; phylum Pseudomonadota; class Gammaproteobacteria; order Pseudomonadales; family Pseudomonadaceae; genus Aquipseudomonas; species Aquipseudomonas entomophila_B. The sequence continues at coordinate 175,168 of NZ_JAAMQJ010000004.1, forward strand.
GGCAATGGCCCAGGCGGCGCTGTCGTGATCTGTACATGGGGGTGGGCTTCGGCGAAGGCGTCGAGCGCCGGGAAGCGGCTGCCGACCAGCAGCAGGCGCTGGGGTGAAACCCGCTCGAGCAGGGCCGCGAGGGCCTGTTGGGGCGTTCGTTGAGAAAATCCGTCGCGCATGACCAGTCCTCGTGCTGAAGCGGCAAGCGTAACGGGGTTGCAGGCCTGTGGCATAGAGGGCGGGCGTGCGGACGGCCAGCATCTGGCTGGCAGGAGACTCGCCGGAAGGCTTTACTGCACGGGGCAAGGTCGCGTGAGCCAACGGCAGGACGTTGGGGGCGTACGGGATCGATCATCGAATGAAAGGAGGCCAACATGGGTGGGGTGACCGCCGTGGGCAAACTGCTGACCATCGCATTCTGGTGGGTGGTGTTGTGGAACGTACTGATGCCTGCCGCCAGGCCGTTCAACCTGCTGATCGCGGCAGCCGGATGCCTGTTGCTGGGCCTGCACGTGCTGGAGATGCTGTGGTTCAATGCCCGCCTGCGCGGGCGCCGTCACCGCGTGTTCGACCGCTTGCAGATCCTGCTGACGGGGATCTTCCACATCATCTCCATGTCGCGTCGTCGCACCGTCGACTGATCGCCCCTGCGTTTCTACCGGGCAAGGCGCGTACTCATCACCAGGACAGCCGCCACAACGCTACACCGGCCACGGCCATGCCGATGAGCAGGCAGGCGCCGACCATTCGTCGGATCCTGGCCAGCACCCAGGCGCCGGTGGCCCAATCCTGCGCGGCGATCGCCGCGTCCAGCTCCGGACCGAGCAGCGAGCGGATCCGCAGGCACAGGGCGAAGCTGGCGATGGCGCCGCCGATCATCACTTGGACCGGACGTGGCGCCGTGTCCAGGGTCAGGCCGCTGGCGTGCATCAGGCTGAAGCCGCTGGCCGAAAGCATCACCAGCACCAGCCAGACCCGTCCGAAACGGTGTCGGAAAAGGTCGCTCCAGCGCTGCAGCCGTGCCGGCCGATCGACGGTCGCGACCGGCGCCAGGCGTAGCGTCCACCATAGGTAGCCCAGGCCGCACAGCCAGATCGCAGTGGCGGCAACATGCAGCAGGTCGGGCAGGGCAAGGGCAGTCATGTGGATCTCCGGGGGGCAATCGACGCGCGAGCCGGGTATGATAGCGACCCATGCGAAACACTGAAAATCCATACAGCCCTCCGGGCGCGCCCAGACCATGATCAGCACCGAACTCAAGAGCACCATCCAGGGCGCCTACTCGCGTTTCCTCGAGGCCAAGGGCCTGCGCCCCCGTTACGGCCAGCGGCTGATGATCGCCGAAGTGGCCAAGGTCCTCGGCGACATCCCCTGTGACGACGAAGGCCGTCGCGCCGGCGAGCCGGCCGTGGTCGCGGTCGAGGCAGGCACCGGTACCGGCAAGACCGTCGCCTACAGCCTGGCGGCCATCCCGGCGGCCAAGGCGGCCGGCAAGCGGCTGGTGATCGCCACCGCGACCGTGGCCCTGCAGGAGCAGATCGTCTTCAAGGACTTGCCCGACCTGATGCGCAACAGCGGGCTGAACTTCAGCTTCGCCCTGGCCAAGGGTCGCGGCCGCTACCTGTGCCTGTCCAAGCTCGACCTGTTGCTGCAGGAAGGCAACGCCCATTCGGCCACCGCGCAGCTGTTCGAGGAAGAGGGCTTCCACATCGAGGTCGACGAGGCCAGTCAGAAACTCTTCAACACCATGATCGAGCGCCTGGCCGGCAACCGCTGGGACGGCGACCGCGACAGCTGGCCCGAGGCCGTGGACGACCAGGCCTGGGCCCGGCTGACCACCGACCATGGCCAGTGCACCGGTCGGCACTGCCCGAACTTCCAGCAGTGCGTGTTCTACAAGGCTCGCGAAGGCATGGGCAAGGTGGACGTCATCGTCACCAACCACGACATGGTCCTGGCCGACCTGGCGCTGGGCGGCGGTGCCGTGCTGCCCGACCCACGCGACACGGTCTACGTGTTCGACGAAGGCCATCACCTGCCGGACAAGGCCATCGGCCACTTCGCCCATTATTCACGGCTGCGCTCCACCGCCGACTGGCTGGAGCAGACCGCCAAGAACCTCACCAAGCTGCTGGCCCAGCACCCGCTGCCCGGCGACCTGGGTCGGCTGATCGAACAGGTGCCGGAGCTGGCGCGCGCGCTGCGCACCCAGCAGCAGTTCATGTTCACCCTGTGCGAGCAGATCGCCGATTTCCGCCCGGGCGAAGACGTCGAAGGCCGCGAGCGACCGCGTTACCGCTTCGAGGGCGGCGTGGTGCCCGAGGCCATGCGCGAGGCAGGCCTGGAGCTGAAGAAAGGGTTCGGCCAGCTGAACGACCTCTTCACGCGTCTGGCCGACCTGCTCAAGGAAGGCATGGACGGCGAGAAGAACATCGGCATCGCCAGCCATCAGGCCGAGGAGTGGTACCCGCTGTTCGGCACCCTGGTGACCCGGGCCCAGGGCAACTGGGAGCTGTGGGGCGCGTTCACCGCCGAAGACCCGGAGGACAATCCGCCCATGGCGCGCTGGCTGACGCTGGTCGAGGGTGGCGCGCTGTTCGACATCGAGGTTAACGCCAGCCCGATCCTGGCCGCCGACATGCTGCGGCGCAGCCTGTGGAACGTGGCCCATGGCGCCTTGGTGACCTCGGCCACACTGACCGCGCTGGGCAAGTTCGATCGCTTTCGCATGCGCTCCGGCGTGCCGCGCGATGCGATCACCTGCGTGGTGCCCAGCCCGTTCCACCATGCCGATGCCGGCGTGCTGCGGGTGCCCGACCTGCGCGCCGACCCGCGTGACGTGCCGTCGCACACGGCGGCCATCGTCCGTGACCTGCCCGACCTGGTCGAAGGCTCGCGCGGTTCGCTGGTGCTGTTCTCGTCGCGCAAGCAGATGCAGGACGTGTTCGACGGGCTGGACCGCGACTGGCGCAAGGTCGTGCTGATCCAGGGCAACCTGTCCAAGCAGGAAACCCTCAACAAGCACAAGGCCCGGGTGGACGACGGGCAGTCCAGCGTGCTGTTCGGGCTGGCCAGCTTCGCCGAGGGCGTCGACCTGCCGGGCGCCTACTGCGAGCACGTGGTGATCGCCAAGATCCCGTTTGCCGTCCCCGACGATCCGGTGGAAGCGGCCCTGGCCGAGTGGATCGAGGCACGCGGGGGCAACCCGTTCATGGAGATCGCCGTGCCCGATGCCTCGCTGCGCCTGATCCAGGCCTGCGGACGGCTGCTGCGCACCGAGCAGGACCGCGGCACCATCACTTTGCTGGACCGGCGCGTGGTCACCCAGCGCTACGGAAAGGCTATCCTCAATGCGCTGCCGCCTTTCCGGCGAGAGATCGGCTGAGCCTCGACGTCAGGCGCCACGGTCGGTTGACCCGGGCCCCTTGCGAGGGGCTCGCGCTTTCAAGGAGAACCTGCGTCATGATCCGTCACCTGCTGGCCGCCGCGTTGAGCGCGGCCCTGGCTTCACCGGCCCTGGCCGCGCAGCAGACCCTGTTCAGTTTCGTGCGCCCGGCCTCGGTGGTCGCGGTCACGACGGGCGACGCCGGGCTGCCGCAGTCCAATGCCGAGCAGACCCTCGCTGGCGAAGTGCTGCGGCGGGTGGTCTTCAATCCGGCGGCCAGCCCCTGGTTGCGCCTGGCGCCCCAGCAAGGCGTCTGGGACTGGTCGGCCCAGCGGGCACTGACTCTGCGCCTGCAAAGCGGCATGGACTGGGCCCTGACCGTCGAGGTGACGGTGCAGGACACGGCCGGACAGCGCCTGACCAGTCGCATCGATCTGCCGGCCGGCCCCGCCCAGACGGTCTGGATTCCCTTGCAGGCCCATGCCCCGCTGAACGAAGGCATGCGCGCCGGGCCCCCCATGCCCTGGATGCATGAAGGCCAGCGTCTGCTGGTGGTCGCCAGCAGTGGCGAACTCGACCTGGCCCAGGTGGCCTTGATCACCCTGAGCATTCCCCGGCCCGCCGTGGCGCAAAGTCTGCTGATCGAAAAGGTAGCGGTGCAGGACGATACCCGGGCCATCGACGCGGCATATGCTCGCCTGATCGATAGCTATGGGCAGGCGACCCGTGGGCACTGGCCGGACAAGATCGACAGCGACGCGCAGCTTCAGGCCGGGGCCGCGCGCGAGCAGCAGCGTTTGCAGGCCGCATTGCAGGCGCGGGACCAGCAGGCGCTGGATACCTACGGGGGCGTCACCGGCGGTCAGGCGTTCGAGGCCACCGGGTTCTTCCACACTGAAAAACGCGAGGGGCGCTGGTACCTGATCACGCCAGAGGGCCACCCGTTCTTTTCGCTGGGCGTGAATGCCGTGGCCCGCGACGGCGGGCGCACCTACGTGGCAGGCCGGGAGGGCATGTTCACGCAACTTCCCGGGGAGGGCGAGCCCTTGGCCGCGTTCTATGGTGAGGGCAACAACGATGACGGCAATGCCTCCTCGCGGGGGCGCGGCTACAAGCAAGGGCGCTGGTTCGACTTCTATGCCGCCAACCTGGCGCGTACCGCGTCTGCCCCTTGCGCTGCGGCGGCCAACACGCCTGAGGCGACCTGCCCGGTTTCGCAAGTCGATGCCTCACGCTGGCAGGCCCATACGCTGGACCGACTCCAGGCCTGGGGCTTCAATACCCTCGGCAACTGGAGCGACCCGGCGCTCGGACAGGCGGCGCGAATGCCCTACACATTGCCGCTGTCGATCGTCGGCGACTACGCCAGCATCAGCACCGGCATGGACTGGTGGGGGCGCATGCCCGATCCGTTCGATCCGCGCTTCGCCATGGCCACCGAGCGCGCCGTGGCCATCGCCGCGCGCGACCACCGCGACGACCCCTGGCTGATCGGCTACTTCGCCGACAACGAGCTGGCCTGGGCCGCGCCGGGCGACGACCCCAGGGCGCGCTACGGCCTGGCGTTCGGCACCCTGCGCCTGACCACCGACGTGCCGGCCAAGCGAGCCTTCCTCAAGCAGTTGCGCGACAAGTACCGCAACCAGGAAGGGCTGTCGAAGGCCTGGGGGATCCAGCTGCCGGCCTGGGAGCTGATGGAGGACCCTGGCTTCGAGGCGCCACTGCCCGACCCGGCGCACCCGGAGATCGAGCGGGACTACCAGCATTTCCAGGCGGTGTTCGCCCAGACCTACTTCAAGACCATCGCCGACGCGCTGGACTGGCACGCGCCCAATCACCTGCTGCTCGGCGGACGCTTCGCCGTCAGCACGCCCGAGGCGGTCCAGGCCTGCGCCGAGTTCTGCGACGTGCTGAGCTTCAACTTCTATACCCTCGCGCCCGAGGACGGTCACGACTTCGCTCGTCTGGCCGAGCTGGACAAGCCGGTGCTGGTCTCGGAGTTCCAGTTCGGCTCGCGCGACCGTGGCCCGTTCTGGCCCGGGCCGGTGGAGGTGCCGCGTGAGGAGGCGCGTGGGCCGGCCTATGCCGCTTTCATCGACGCCGCCCTGGCGCAGCCGCTGATCGTGGGCGCGCACTGGTTCCAGTACCTCGATCAGCCGGCCAGCGGACGTCTGCTCGATGGCGAGAACGGTCACCTGGGGCTGGTAGCGATTACCGATGTGCCCTGGTCGGGGTTCGTCGAGGCGGTGAGCAAGAGCCATGCGCACGCCCACGCCGCGCTGCGCGAGCAGGCGAGCGTCGCGGCGCCCACCCAGGCACCGTAAAGCGCTGTGCCGCTGCCACCCCGTGTCTTCACGGGCGCCTGCGGCCTCCAGTGCGCCTTCGCGTGACCAGCCGGTGTATGCAAACCGCTCAACTACTGAAACAATGCACGCCTTTGCGACATCGGTGAACGAGGGCAGGCAGGTGCAGATCCAGGGTCATTACGAGCTGAAGTTCGAAGCCGTGCGCGAGGCATTCGCCGCACTCTTCGACGATCCTCAAGAACGCGGCGCGGCGCTGTGCATCCAGGTCGGCGGCGAAGTGGTGATCGACCTGTGGGCCGGGACGGCCGACAAGGATGGCACCGAGGCCTGGCACAGCGACACGTTGGTCAACCTGTTCTCCTGCACCAAGGCCTTCACCGCCGTCACGGCCCTGCAGCTGGTGGGCGAGGGCAAGCTGGCCCTGGACGCCCCGGTGGCGCGCTACTGGCCGGAGTTCGCCCAGGCCGGCAAGCAGGGGGTGACTGTTCGCCAGCTGCTCAGCCACCGTGCCGGTGTGCCGGCCATCCACGGCCTGCTGCCGGCCGAAGCGTTCTACGACTGGCAGCGCATGGTCGAGACGCTGGCGGCCGAAGCACCCTGGTGGACACCGGGCACGGCACACGGCTATGCGGCCATCACCTATGGCTGGCTGGTGGGCGAGTTGATCCGCCGTGTCGATGGCCGTATGCCGGGTGACGCGATCGTCGCCCGTACCGCCAGGCCGCTGGGCCTGGACTTCCACATCGGGCTGCATGACGAGGATTTCTCTCGCGTCGCGCACCTGGCCCGGGCCAAAGGCAATGCCGGGGACGCTGCTGCGCAGCGCCTGTTGCACGTGACCCTGCGCGAACCCGAGGCACTGTCCACACGCGCCTTCACCAACCCGCCGGGCATGCTGACCAGTACCAACAAGCCGGCCTGGCGCCGGATGCAGCAACCGGCGGCGAACGGACACGGTACGGCGCGTGCCCTGGCCGGCTTCTATGCCGGCTTGCTCGATGGCAGCCTGCTGGAGGCCGAGCTGCTGGATGAAATGACCCGTGAGCACAGTTGTGGTCATGACCTGACGCTGCTCACGCCGACGCGCTTCGGCCTGGGCTGCATGCTCGATCAGCCCGATCAGCCCAATGCCACCTTCGGGCTAGGCGCCAAGGCCTTCGGTCATCCGGGTGCCGGTGGCTCGGTCGGTTTCGCCGATCCTGGGCACGACGTCGCGTTCGGCTTCGTCACTCACACCCTGGGGCCGTACGTCCTGATGGACCCACGCGCCCAGGCATTGGTCCGCGCCTTGGCCGGTTGCCTTTGATCGGGTTGTACGAGTATTGATCGCAGGCTTTGTCTATCCTCAACGCCAACGCCCCTCCACGGCTGGGCAAAACCTCTTCTAATTCATGGTGTATCGCTGATGTCTTCACAAAAAACCTTAGCACTCGCCCTGTGCCTGGCCATGACCGGCTGCGCCCAGCACGCTCAAGACGGCTCTGCCCAGACCAGCCGTCACTGGTGGCCGTTCGGCTCCGACCAGGTCGCCGACCAGGAGGTCAAGGACGCGGTGACCGAAAAGGTCGCCAAGGCCGATGCCAAGTCCGAAAGCGGCAGCCGCTGGTGGTGGCCGTTCGGGGGTGAAGACAAACAGACCGCCCAGGCCCAGCCGGTGGTGCCGAAGATCGACCAGAAGGCCACCCAGGCCTGGCTGGACGACTACGAGCCGAAATTGCGCGAGGCGGTGAAGGGCACCAACCTGCAGGTCGAGCGGCGCGATGACCTGCTGGCCGTGACCCTGCCGGTCGATGGCAACTACAACCCGGACCGTCCGAACATGCTGCTGCCCGTCACACTGGGCCCGATCACCCGTGTGGCCAAGGCTGTGGAAAGCGACCCGAAGACCGCCGTGCTGGTCCTGGGCCATGCCGACAGCACCGGGGCCGCAGCGGCCAACCAGAAGCTCAGCCTGGAGCGGGCGGCTTCGGTCTCGGCGATTTTCCGTCTCAGCGGCCTGCAGCGTGACCGCCTGATCCTCAAGGGCATGGGTTCGGTGATGCCGCGTGCGGCCAACGACAGTGCTGAAGGCCGTGCCTTGAACCGCCGCGTCGAAATGCTGCTGACGCCGCAGAACACCATGGTCGCCCTGCTGGCCAAGTACCAGCAGGCGACCCCGGTGGTCGCGCCGGCGGCCATGGTCGCCACTCAGGATGCCAAGGCCCCTGTGGTCAAGGCGGCGGCCAGCAAGCCGGCCGCTAAGGCCGCTGCCAAGCCGGCTGCCAAGAAGACCGTGGCCAAGGCCAAGGCCAAGCCCGCTGCGAAAAAGGCGGCTGCCAAGCCTGTCGCCAAGAAGACAGCGGTGGACAAGAAGGTTGCGGCCAACAAGACCAACTGATCGTCAAGGAAGCTCGAGATGACCCAGACCCTGGCTGACATGCGGCGCGATTACACCCGCGATGGCCTGGCCGAAGCGCAGGCGCCGGACGAGCCGTTCGCGCTGTTCCACCAGTGGTTCGACGACGCCGTGCAGACCGAGCAGGTGCCCGTCGAGGCCAATGCCATGACCCTCGCCACCGTCGATGCCGACGGCCGGCCGCACTGCCGGGTCTTGTTGCTCAAGGGGTTGGACGCGCGAGGGTTCACCTTCTTCAGCAACTACGACAGCGCCAAGGGCGAGCAGCTGCAGGCCAACCCCTTCGCCGCCATCACCTTCTTCTGGCCGGCGCTGGAGCGTCAGGTGCGGATCGAGGGGCGTGTGGAGCGGGTGACTGCACAAGAGTCCGACGCCTACTACCAGGTACGCCCTCTGGGCAGCCGCCTGGGGGCGTGGGCCTCGCCGCAGAGCCGTGTGATCTCGGGACGCGAGGAGCTGGAAGGTCTGGTGCAGGCCACGCAGACACGGTTCAAGGACATGGCCCCCCATTGCCCCGAGCATTGGGGTGGCTATCGACTGGTGCCGGATCGCATCGAGTTCTGGCAAGGGCGCCCCAGCCGCCTGCACGACCGCCTGAACTACCGTACAGTGAACGGGCACTGGCAGCGCGAGCGCCTCGCCCCCTGACGTTCGTCACCGCCTGCATCGCGGGCAAGCCCGCTCCCACAACGAGCTGCACCGCCGTGGTACAGGCGGTTGCGGTACTGTGTGCGGGCTTGCCCGCGATGGCGTCTGGTCCATCTCCGCCTGTATCGCCAGCATGACGCCGGTCTGTCAGACCCGCCCTATAGCCCAGACTGGCGCAGCGTGACGGATTCATTGCCGCCAGGCGTGGTCCCATAGGTAACCGCACCGTGTGCGACAGCCGTCGCCAGGCCTGGATGAAAAACGATTTAACCTCTGGCCCCGTGACAGCCCTGCGTGCACGGGGTCTAATGGACACTCGATTATTGGAGAACTTCCCATGCGTAGATCCGGATTGCTGGTAGCGAGCTTCACCGCCTGTTCACTGTTGCTTGGCGGCTGTGCCTCGAACCTGGCGGGCGATACCTACTCTCGCGATGAGGCCCGGCGCGTCCAGACGGTGCGCATGGGCACCATCGAGGCCTTGCGCCCGGTGAAGATCGAAGGCACCAAGACGCCCATCGGTGGTGGCGCAGGCGCCATCGTCGGTGGGGTGGCAGGCAGCGCCATCGGCGGCGGACGCGGCAGCCTCGTCGCCGCGGTGATCGGTGCAGTCGCCGGTGGCCTGGCCGGTTCGGCAGCCGAGGAAGGCATCACCCGTACCCAGGGCGTGGAGATCACCGTGCGTGAGGACGACGGCAGCACCCGCGCCTACGTCCAGGCCGTGCAGTCGAACGAGATCTTCCGGGTCGGCGAGCGCGTGCGCATCATGACCGTGGACGGTACCAGCCGCGTGTCGCACTGAGTCCAGCGTTACCCGAACGCCCCGGCCAGCCTCGCTGCCCGGGGCGTTTTCATGGGCGTTCGGCTCAGGCCGTGAGGCCCAGCATGTCGCGCGCCACCGCCTCGGCCACGCGGATGCCATCGACCCCGGCCGAGAGGATGCCACCGGCGTAACCGGCGCCTTCACCGGCCGGGAACAGACCCCTGAGGTTCAAGCTCTGGTAGCTGTCGTCACGGGTGATGCGCAGCGGCGACGAAGTGCGGGTCTCGATGCCGGTCAGGATCGCATCCGGCAGGTTGTAACCCTTGATCTGGCGGTCGAAGGCCGGCAGCGCTTCGCGGATCGCCTCGATGGCGAAGGCGGGCAGGCTGGGGGCCAGGTCCCCGAGGGTCACGCCCGGCTTGTAGGACGGCTCGACGCTGCCCAGCGCCGTGGACGGACGACCGGCGACGAAGTCACCGACCAGTTGCGCAGGCGCCTGGTAGTTGCTGCCGCCCATCACGTAGGCGTGCGCTTCCAGGCGTTCCTGCAGCTCGATACCGGCCAGCGGGCTGCCTGGGTAATCCCGCTCGGGATCGATCCCGACCACGATGCCCGAGTTGGCGTTGCGCTCGTTGCGCGAATACTGGCTCATGCCGTTGGTCACCACACGGCCCGGTTCGCTGGTGGCTGCGACCACGGTACCGCCTGGGCACATGCAGAAGCTGTACACCGAGCGTCCGTTGCTGGCGTGGTAGACCAGCTTGTAGTCGGCAGCGCCCAGCTTCGGGTGGCCGGCGTACTTGCCCAGGCGCGCCTGGTCGATCAGTGACTGCGGATGCTCGATGCGGAAGCCCACGGAGAACGGCTTGGCCTCCATGTATACACCCTTGCCGTGCAGCATGCGGAAGGTGTCCCGCGCGCTATGGCCCAGCGCCAGTACCACGTGACGTGCGTGCAACTGCTCGCCACTGTGCAGCACGACGCCCTGCAGTTGATCGTTGTCGATCAGCAGGTCGGTGACTTTCTGCTCGAAGCGCACTTCGCCGCCCAGGGCGATGATCTCTTCGCGCATGCGCTCGACCATCCCGGTCAGGCGGAAGGTCCCGATGTGCGGCTTGTTGATGTAGAGGATTTCCTCAGGCGCACCAGCCTTGACGAACTCTTCCAGGACCTTGCGCCCATGGTGCTGCGGGTCCTTGATCTGGCTGTACAGTTTGCCGTCGGAGAAGGTGCCCGCACCGCCCTCGCCGAACTGCACGTTCGACTCCGGGTTGAGCTCGCTCTTGCGCCACAGGCCCCAGGTGTCTTTGGTGCGCTGGCGCACGTCCTTGCCGCGTTCGAGGATGATCGGGCGCAAGCCCATCTGCGCCAGCAGCAGGCCGGCGAAGATGCCGCACGGGCCGAACCCGACCACCAGGGGGCGTTGCTCGGGTGCCTGGCTGGCATGGCCGACGAAGCGGTAGGTGGTGTCCGGCGCCACGCTGACGTTGCGATCATCGGCGAAGCGGCGCAGCAGCTCGGCCTCGTTGGTCGCTTCCAGGTCGATGGTGTAGATGAACAGCAGCTCGCTGTTCTTCTTGCGCGCATCGTAGCTGCGTTTGAACAGGGTGAAGCCCGTCAGCTGTTCGTCGGTGATGCCCAGACGCTGCAGGATGGCTTCGCGCAGCGCCTCGTCAGGATGGTCCAGGGGCAGCTTCAGTTCGGTGATTCGTAGCATGGCGGAGTCCGGTATCCCGGCCTCGAACGGCCGGTGGCTTTACGTAAACCGCCGATTATAAGCCTTTCGTCACCCAGACTGGCAGGAGAAACGTCACCAGTGATCAGTTGTCCCGTGCGCCGCCGTAATAACCGCACCCCTGCAGGGTCTGGCCATCGATGCGCAGCTCGGCGTGCAGGTGCCGGATCGCACCGCTCTGCGGGTCGACGCAGCGTTGTGGCGCCAGCCAGACCTGAATCTGCTGATGGTTGGCTTCGGTCGACAGGTTGAGGCTGCCGCCCGGAATCTGCTCCTCCAGGAAGGGCAACGCCAGCGGGGGTTGGCCGTCACGGGTCAGGACCATGCCCTTGCCACTGGCCTTGAGGTCCCAGGCGGGGCTCTGGCCGCTGGCGTGGACCGTCAGGCGTTTGAAGGCTGGGTCATCACAGGTACCGGATGCAGCCTCCAGGCGATAGACGCGGGTCACGTCCAGGGTGCCATCGCCCGTGGCGGTACGGGTGCCGCCCAATGTGCCGCGCAGGTCGGCGAATACCTTGCCTGGCGTGCTGTCCGGCAGGTTCTTCACATCTTGGGACAGCCCGAGGTCGGTAGCGTCGTTGAGCAGGAAGCGTCGGCTGTCGCCACAGGGCTGAAACAGCAACTGGCTGCCGTTGTCGCTGACCTCACCCTGGAGACGGGTGGTGCCGAGGTTCGGATTGCTGGGCGGTTGCGAAAACATCTGGCAACCGGCGAACAAGGGCAGCAGGGCGGCGAGCAGCAAAGGGGTGACGCGCATGCGGGCAAGCTCCGGGAACGTGCGAAAGAGGGCGGTCACGTTACGCAGGCTGACGACCGATCTCAAGGGGGAGAGGAAGCGCAGGTGCTCGAAGGGTCGGGAAGTGGTCTCCACAGGACGCCACCGATAGGGGCCTGGATGGACATGGACTCCTGTGCCGCGAGTGGGAACCGCAGGTTGCCTACCACCCGTTCTCCTAAGTCTGCCCGATGCCTGATTCGTCGTGAACGACGTTAGTCAGGCATCAGGCCAGAACGCACGTTATTGCCGGCCTCACCCTCCCAGGTACGCCTCCCGCACCTTCGGATCGATCAGTAACGCTTCCCCGGACCCTTGCATCACCACATGGCCGTTTTCCAACACATAGGCCCGGTCTGCGATCTTCAGCGCCTGGTTGGCGTTCTGCTCCACCAGAAACACCGTCACACCGTCCTGGCGCAACTGCTCGATGATGTCGAAGATCTGCTGGATGATGATCGGTGCCAGCCCCAGCGACGGTTCGTCGAGCAACAACAGCTTGGGCTTGCTCATCAACGCCCGACCGATCGCCAGCATCTGCTGTTCGCCCCCGGACATGGTCCCGCCACGCTGGGCATAGCGTTCCTTCAGGCGCGGGAACAGGTGCAGCACCTTGTCCAGCTGTGCCTGGTAGTCGCCCTTGTCGGTGAAGAACCCGCCCATGGCCAGGTTCTCTTCCACCGTCAGCCGCGAAAACACCCGCCGGCCTTCAGGCACCACCGCAATGCTCTTGCGCATGATGTGCGACGAGGGCTGGCCGACCAGTTCCTCGCCCAGGTAACGAATGCTGCCGGCGTGGGCCTGGGGCGAGCCGCACAAGGTCATCAGCAAGGTGGACTTGCCCGCGCCGTTGGCGCCAATCAAGGTGACGATCTCGCCCTGCTTGATCTCCACGTTGACGCTGTGCAGCGCCTGGATCTTGCCGTAGAAGGTGGATACGTTCTCGAATGTCAGCATCACGCTTCCCCCAGGTAGGCCTTGATCACCTCGGGGTTGCCGCGAATCGCGTCGGGCGTGCCGTCGGCCAGGGGCGTGCCCTGGTTGATGACCACGATGTGGTCGGAAATGCTCATCACCAGTTTCATGTCGTGCTCGATCAGTAGCACCGTGACCGCATGCTCCTCGCGCAGGTAGCCGATCAGGGCCTTGAGGTCTTCGGTTTCCTTGGGGTTGAGACCGGCCGCCGGCTCGTCGAGCATGATGATCCGCGGACGGGTCATCATGCAGCGGGCGATTTCCAGGCGACGTTGCTGACCATAGGCCAGGGTGCCCGCCGTGCGGTTGGCGAACTCGGTCAGGTTGACCCGCTCCAGCCAGTACTGCGCCCGCTCCATGGCTTCTTGCTCGCTGCGGCGGAACGCCGGCGTCTTGAACAGGCCCGCCAGGAAGTGGGTGTTCAGGTGGCGGTGCTGGGCGATCAGCAGGTTTTCCAGTGCGGTCATTTCCTTGAACAGGCGCACGTTCTGGAAGGTACGCACCACGCCCTTGCGGGCGATCTGGTGCCCGGCCAGCCCTTGGATCGGCTGGCCATCGAGCAGGATGGTGCCGCCACTGGGCCTGTAGAAACCGGTCAGGCAGTTGAAGACGGTGGTCTTGCCGGCCCCGTTGGGGCCGATCAGCGCCACGACCTGGCGCTCCTTGACGGTCAGGCCGACGCCATTGACCGCCAGCAGACCGCCAAAGCGCATGCTCAGGTCGCTGACTTTCAGAATGTCACGGCTCATCGGCGCAGCTCCAGGTGGGGGCGTTGCATCGGCAGCAGGCCTTGCGGACGCCAGATCATCATCAACACCATCAGCGCACCGAACATGAGCATCCGGTATTCGCTGAACTCACGCATCAGCTCCGGCAGCAGGATCATGACGATCGCCGCGAGGATCACACCCAGCTGCGAGCCCATGCCGCCGAGCACCACGATCGCGAGGATGATGGCCGACTCGATGAAGGTGAACGATTCGGGCGTGACCAGGCCTTGTCGCGCAGCGAAGAAGCTGCCGGCGAAGCCTGCGAAACTGGCGCCGAGGGTGAAGGCCGAGAGCTTGATCACGGTGGGGTTGAGGCCCAGCGCACGGCAGGCGATCTCGTCCTCGCGCAGCGCTTCCCAGGCGCGACCGATCGGCATGCGCAGCAGCCGGTTGATCACGAACAGCGCCAGCAGCGCCAGCAGCAGGGCGACCAGGTAGAGGAAGATGACCTTGTTGATCGAGTTGTAGGGCAGGCCGAAGTACTCGTGGAACGTCTGCATGCCCTCGGCCGCGCGGCGTTCGAAGCTCAGGCCGAAGAAGGTCGGCTTCTCGATGTTGCTGATGCCGTTGGGTCCCCCGGTGAGGTCGGTGAGGTTGCGCAGGAACAGCCGGATGATCTCGCCGAAGCCCAGGGTGACGATGGCCAGGTAGTCGCCCCGCAGGCGCAGCACCGGGAAGCCCAGCAGGAAGCCGAAGGTCGCAGCCATCAGCCCGGCGATCGGCAGGCAGACCCAGAAGCTCAGGCCGTAGTAGTGCGACAGCAGCGCATAGCTGTAGGCGCCGACGGCGTAGAAGCCCACGTAGCCCAGGTCGAGCAGGCCGGCCAGGCCGACCACGATGTTCAGGCCCAGGCCCAGCATCACGTAGATCAGGATCAGCGTGGCGATGTCCACCGCCCCGCGCGAGCCGAAGAACGGCCAGACCAGCGCCACCACGATCAGCCCGAGGATGATCCAGCGCTGGGTGCGCGGCAGGGTCAGGAAGTTGCTGACGGCCGGGGAGATCAGCCTGCGGTCCGAGCGGCTGCGCATTGCAGCGCTCCACTGCTTGTCGAACAGCACGCGCAGGAACATCAGCACCGAGCAGACCGCGATCACCGTCAGGGTGAAGGGGCCTTGACTGTGCACGATGAGGTTGATGCCGTCGATGCTGAGTTTCAGGCCGAGCACGGGGAAGGCCACGGCCCAGACCAGCAAGGCGCTGAAGAACGCCGGTTTGAGTTGTCGATTCATACTTTTTCAACCTCCGGACGGCCCAGAATGCCAGTCGGCCGGAACAGCAGGACCAGGACCAGAAGCCCGAACGCCACCACGTCCTTGTACTGGTCACCGAAGATGTCGGCACCGAAGGCTTCGGCGACGCCGAGGACCAGACCCCCGAGCATGGCGCCCGGGATGCTGCCGATGCCGCCGAGCACCGCTGCAGTGAAGGCCTTCAGGCCCACCAGGAAGCCGGCGTTGGGGTTGATCACGCCGTACTGCATGCTCAGCAGCACGGCCGCCACCGCCGCCAGCGCGGCGCCGATGACGAAGGTCAGGGCGATGATGTTGTTGGTGTTGATGCCCAGCAGATTGGCCATCTTGATGTCCTCGGCACAGGCACGGCAGGCACGACCCAGGCGCGAGCGCGAGATGAACAGGGTCAGGCCGACCATCGACACCAGGGTGACGACGAACACCAGGATCTGCATGTACGACACCAGGACTTCCTCGGCGCCGCCCGGGCCGAAGGAGAAGCTCCCTGGGATCAGGTTGGGGATCGACTTGTCCTTGGAGTCCTGCGACAGCAGCACGGTGTTCTGCAGGAAGATCGACATGCCGATCGCGGAAATCAGCGGGATCAGCCGGTTGCTGTTGCGCAGCGGCCGGTAGGCGACCCGTTCGATGCTGTAGCCGTAGGCGCTGGTGACGAAGATGGTGGCGACGAAGGCCACGGTCATCAGGATCGGCAACGAGTCGATGCCCATCATGGCCAGCCCCGCCAGGGCGATGAAGGCCACGTAGGAACCGATCATGTACACCTCGCCATGGGCGAAGTTGATCATTCCAATGATGCCGTACACCATCGTGTAGCCAATGGCTATTAAGGCATAGGTGCTGCCAATGGTCAGGCCATTGATCAGCTGTTGGAAGAAGTGGTAGATCTCGGGCATTACAACGCTCCTAAAAACCTGATCGCATTCACGGGCGCACGCTCGGCTTCAACCGACGGCATGGGGCCGATTCGAACGCGCACAACCAGGGAACCGCGGGTGACGGTTTTAAGATTTTCAGGTGGGCCGGTCGCCGGATCGCGGTCGCCAGACCCATGAACCTCGTAAAACAAAGCCCACTGCTCGCACAGTGGGCTTTCGGTCAGCGGGTCAGATACCGATCACTGGGGCGAAACTTCGGTCTTGGGCTTGCCGAAGTGCCACTCGTAGACCACGAACTTGAAGTCCTTGAGGTCGCCCTTGTCGTCGAACGACAGGGTACCGGTCGGGGTCTTGAAGCTGCCTTCGTGCAGGGCCTTCGCCACCTCTTCCGGCTCCTCGCTGCCAGCTGCCTTGATGCCCTGGGCGATCAGCTCCACGGCCGAGTAGGACGGGAAGACGAACGGACCGCTCGGGTCCTTGCCGCCGGCCTTGATCGCCTCGACGATGGCCTTGTTCTCGGGATCGGCATCGAAGGACTTCGGCAGGGTGACCAGCAGGCCTTCAGAGGCGTTCTGGGCGATCTGCGAGATCGAGTCGTTGCCTACGCCCTCGGGGCCCATGAACTTGGCATTCAGACCCTTTTCCTTGGCCTGGCGCAGGATCAGGCCCAGCTCAGGGTGGTAGCCGCCGTAGTAGACGAAGTCGACGTTGTTCTGCTTGAGCTTCTGGATGATCGAGGAGAAGTCCTTGTCACCCGCGTTGAGGCCCTCGAAGACTGCGACCTTAATGTTCTTGCTTTCGAGGGTCTGCTTGACGGCGGTGGCGATGCCTTCACCGTACTGCTGCTTGTCGTGCAGGACTGCGACCACCTTGGGTTTGACGTGGTCGGCGATGTAGTTGCCGGCGGCCGGACCCTGGGCGCTGTCCAGGCCGATGGTGCGGAACACCAGCTTGTAGCCACGCGCGGTGATGTCGGGGCTGGTGGCCGCAGGGGTGATCATGATCACGCCTTCGTCCTCGTAGATGTCCGAGGCCGGTTGAGTGGAGCTGGAGCACAGGTGGCCGATCACGAACTTGACGCCGTCGTTGACCACCTTGTTGGCGACTGCCACGGCCTGCTTGGGGTCGCAGGCATCATCGTATTCCTTGGCCTCGAGCATCTTGCCATCGACGCCGCCCTTGGCGTTGATGTCCTTGATGGCCTGGTTGGCGCCGATGAACTGCATGTCACCGTACTGCGTGACCGGGCCGGTCTTGGGGCCGGCGATGCCGATCTTGATGGTGTCGGCGGCCATCGAATGGCTCGCGACACCGGCCAATACCATTGCAGCGAACAGCTTGGAAATCTTGATCATGGTGCTCCACTCATTCTGTTGTAATTCTTATGGTCCTGGCGGCCAGGGTGACAGACCGGGCGGGACGAAGGTCATGATCATGTCATCACTTATGCCCACCTTCCCCGGAACATGTCCCGGAACTGTACCGGTACAGTGTAGAGCGGGGTCCGTTCGCTTGAAAAGCCGCGGTTCGAGGGTGAATTTCGAGGGTGTCGCTTGATCGACATGAACGTACATTAAAACGCCATTACCCGCCCGACCAACCTCGTATGGCCCCGTAAAACCGCGCCAAAGCCGTTCGTCCGTATTTGAAACCAGGTTTTTCTGGGACAATCCTCCGCTTCGAAACGAATGGACCGCTGCCGGATTACCTAGTCATGACTGATCGAACAAGCACCCTCTATGCCAAATTGCTCGGCGAGACCGCCACCATCGAGTGGAAAGCGTTGGAGCGCTTCTGGGCCAAAGGTGACCTGATTTGGGTCGACCCTTCGCTGGACCTGATCGACGTCGCGGCCGCCATGGCCGAAAACCGACACGCGGCATTCGCCGCCTGGCGCGAAGCCGGCACCGTCGGACCCCTGGCGGTAGAGCAGGCGCTGGATTTCCAGCAACGGGATCCCGCGCTGTGGGCCGTGGTCGTGTCACCCTTCGTGCTGGTGCAGGAAAATCAGGGACAGCGTTGAATGCACAGTAGTGGTGCCAGGCCAGCTGCGTCGGCACACTTCAGGTGCAACGGCCTGCCTCGTTAAGTGACGCTCGGTAACAGTCGGGCCATTGCAGCCCGATGTCGGTAACAGTCGACCGATCGTACGTGCCAGGCCTTGCCTCCCGTGCGAGGGAGGCAAGGCCTGGCGAAAGCACGTTAGCCTGCCACCAGGATGCGAATCGCCTCCAGGCGCAGCGCCGCCTTCTCCAGCATGGCCAGGCCATCGTCGCGCTGCTTGCCCAGCGTCTGGATCTCGCTGTCGCGTACGCTGGGGTTCACGGCCTTCAGGGCGATCAGGCGTGCCAGCTCTTCATCGGCCTCATCGCCCAGGCGCCGGCGCGCTTCGGCGACGCGGGCCTCGTGACGCGGCAGCACCTTCTCCTCGCCGGCAGCGATGCGCTTGGACAGCACGTCGCGCTGGGCCTGGATGAACTTGTTGGCGCTGGCCCGCGGCACGCTTTCGAGCTGGTCGTTGAGCGTCTCGAAAGCCACCCGCGGACCCAGGTCGTTGCCGTTGGCGTCGAGCAGGCAGCGCAGCGCGGCAGGGGGCAGGTAACGGCCCAACTGCAGGCTGCGCGGAGCGACCACTTCGCTGACGTACAGCAGCTCGAGCAAAACAGTGCCCGGTTTGAGCGCCTTGTTCTTGATCAGCGCCACGGCCGTGTTGCCCATGGAGCCGGACAGCACCAGGTCCATGCCGCCCTGCACCATGGGGTGTTCCCAGGTGAGGAACTGCATGTCCTCGCGCGACAGCGCCTGGTCACGGTCGTAGGTGATGGTCACGCCTTCGTCGTCGCCCAGCGGGAAGCTGGCGTCGAGCATCTTCTCGCTGGGCCGCAGGATCAGCGCATTGTCGGAATGGTCCTCGCTGTCGATGCCGAATGCATCGAACAGGGTTTCCATGTAGATCGGCAGAGCGAACTGATCGTCCTGTTCGAGGATCGCCTCGACCAGGGCCTCGCCTTCGCCCGCGCCGCCGGAATTGAGCTCCAGCAGGCGGTCACGGCCGCTGTGCAGCTCGGCCTCGAGCCGCTCACGCTCACCCCGGGCCTCTTCGATCAGCGCTTCCCAGTCGCTGTCATCGCCACCTTGCAGCAGCGCGTGCAGGCGCTCGCCGAACTGATGCTGCAGGGCGTTGCCGGTCGGGCAGGTGGCCAGGAAGGCGTTCAGGGCCAGGTGGTACCACTGGAACAGCCGCGCTTGCGGGCTGTCGAGCAGGTAGGGCACGTGCAGCTGGATCACCTGCTTCTGACCGATCCGATCGAGACGGCCGATGCGCTGTTCGAGCAGGTCGGGGTGGGCAGGCAGGTCGAACATCACCAGGTGATGGGCGAACTGGAAGTTGCGACCCTCGCTGCCGATTTCCGAGCAGATCAGCACCTGCGCACCGAACTCTTCGTCGGCGAAGTAGGCGGCGGCGCGGTCACGCTCGAGGATGCTCATGCCTTCGTGGAACACGCTGGCAGGGATGCCGGAGCGCACGCGCAGCGCGTCTTCCAGGTCCATGGCGGTCTCGGCGTGGGCGCAGATCACCAGGACCTTGGTGCGCTTGAGCTGCTTGAGGGTGTCGACCAGCCACTCGACCCGTGGGTCGAACCGCCACCAGCGCGCATCGTCGGTGGCCTCCGGCGCCTGGAAGGCCGATTCCGGGTAGAGGCCGTCGCTGACCTGCTCGGGATGATCGCCATAGGCCTCGGGCAGCGGCAGCGGGTGGGCGTGCAGCTCGCGCTCGGGGAAGCCCTGGATGGCCGCGCGGGTGTTGCGGAACAGCACCCGGCCAGTGCCGTGGCGGTCGAGCAGTTCGCGAATCAGGCGCGCGCTGGCCTGGCTGTCGCCGGCGTTCACGGCCGCGAGCAGGGCGTCGCCTTCGGCGCCGAGGAAGTCATGGATGGTGGCCTGGGACGCCAGCGACAGGCGACCTTCGTCCAGCAGCTCCTGAACCGCCTCGGCCACCGGGCGATAGTGCGCGCTCTCGGCGCGGAAGGCCTGCAGGTCATGGAAGCGGTTGGGGTCCAGCAGGCGCAGGCGGGCGAAGTGGCTGTCCTGCCCGAGCTGCTCGGGGGTCGCGGTCAGCAGCAGCACACCCGGCGTGACCTCGGCCAATTGCTCGACCAGGGCGTATTCGCGGCTGACGTGGTCCTCGTGCCACACCAAGTGGTGGGCCTCGTCGACCACCATCAGGTCCCAGCCGGCGGCGAACAGGGCATCCTGCGCCTTCTCGTCCTCGGTTACCCATTCCAGCGCGACCAGCGCCAGTTGGGTATCCTCGAAGGGGTTGCTGGCGTCGCTTTCGATGAAGCGTTCGGCATCGAACAGCGCCACCTGCAGGTTGAAGCGTCGGCGCATTTCCACCAGCCACTGGTGCTGAAGGTTCTCCGGGACCAGGATCAGCACGCGGCTGGCGCGTCCCGACAGCAGTTGGCGATGGATCACCAGGCCTGCTTCGATGGTCTTGCCCAGGCCGACTTCGTCGGCCAGCAGGACGCGCGGCGCGATCCGGTCGGCCACTTCGCGGGCGATGTGCAGCTGGTGGGCGATCGGCTGCGCCCGGTAGCCGCCCAGGCCCCACAGCGGGGACTGCATCTGCCGGCTGATGTGCTCGAGGGTGTTGTAGCGCAGCGAGAACCAGGGCAGCGGGTCGATCTGACCGGCGAACAGGCGGTCGCTGGCCAGGCGGAACTGGATGAAGTTCGACAACTGGGTTTCTGGCAGGGTGCGCGGCTGGTTCTGTTGGTCCAGGCCGTGGTAGACCAGCAGGCCCTCGTGGTCCTCGACCTCGCGGACGGTCAGCTTCCAGCCCTCGAAGTGGGTGATCTGATCGCCGGGGGAGAAGCGCACGCGGGTCAGCGGTGCGTTTCGCAGGGCGTACTGACGGGTCTCGCCGGTGGCCGGATAGAGCACGGTCAGCAGGCGACCGTCTTGCGCCAGGACGGTGCCTAGGCCTAGCTCGGCTTCGCTGTCGCTGATCCAGCGTTGCCCCGGTTGATACTGCTGCGCCATACTGCCTGACTCCCGCGATGAAAAGCCGACTATCTTAACGGATAGCCGATGCAGACCAAAGCCTCTGGCCACTTCATCGACGAATGCCATGCTGATCGAAAAGGGAATGATTCGACATGCCTGCCCCATACGCTGCGTTGCCCCTTGCGCTGGCCCTGAGCGGCCTCGTGTCGCTGGTCGGTTGCGAACAGAAGCGTTTCGACGTGCTCGAGCCGGTTCCGGTCGAGCAGCTGGAAGTCCTGGGCGTGCAGACGCCGATCAAGAGCGTGCACTTTCGCGACGTCGATGGCGAAGGGCTGCTGGTCCTGAGCCGCGTGGACGGGCAGGCCACCGATCCCGAGACCGAACAGGACG
Source organism: Pseudomonas entomophila (assembly GCF_013523125.1). Lineage (GTDB taxonomy): Bacteria > Pseudomonadota > Gammaproteobacteria > Pseudomonadales > Pseudomonadaceae > Aquipseudomonas > Aquipseudomonas entomophila_B. The sequence goes on from NZ_JAAMQJ010000004.1 coordinate 196,445, forward strand.
TGGACAAGGTGGTGCTGCGCACGACCCTGTACGCGCGGCATGAAGGTGCAGGTTTCACGCCGAGCTGGCAGACCGAACAGGAGACCACCTGCGCCGGGCTCGACCTGGACGTGGATTTCTATGGCGATGTCAGTGGTGTGAGCGATCTGGACGGCAACGGCCGTGCCGAGATTACCGTGGCCAGCCATGCCTTCTGCGGGGGCGGCATCGATCCCCATGACCTCACCCTCGAAATGCGTGAGGGCGAGACGCGCTACACCATCACCGGCGAATCGCTGATCGTGCCGGCGGCCGAAGAGCCGATCGGTGGTGAGCGGCACGACAGCGCGTCGTTCAAGTCGGCCCCGGACGTGTTCCGGGCGCACCTGGACGAGGTCTGGCAGACGGTCTACAAACGGCCTTGGAGCGAGACCGGCAGCGTGTCCGACGAGCAGGACGACGATCCCCGTTGAGCCGGCTCATCGGATAGCGTCGAGCAAGGCTCGCGTCGGTGCGGTGAGTGGTACACACTCAAGTGTACGGCTCACAGGCCGACACAGTGGTGAACAGGAGAGCCCTCATGCTGCCACCCATCATTCCGCTCAGCGCCGTGCCGGTCACGTCCCAGCTCGACCCGCCCAGGCAGGCGCCCGCCATCGCGCCCGTGGTGGCCGTGCAGCCAGGGGCGGGCGACAGTACCATCGACCTGAAGAACCAGCGCGATCCCGATGAGCAGACCTACCTGCTGCGCGAGGAGCAACGCCATCAGCAGGAGCGTCGTCAGCGTGAGCGGGACGAACGCTACAGTGCCGTGCCAGGCGATGAGCTCAACGCCGACAACACCGTACCGGTCGTGCCGCTGACCGGCGAGGCCCCGCGACAGGGCCTGCTGGTGGACATCGAAATCTGAGTCGGGGCTGGTCAGCCCCGGCAGGCCGCTTCATCATGGGCACCTGTCCCGCCAGAACGACCATGCCATGAGCCAGGATAACCTCATCGACTTCGGCGCCGAGCGCGCCAAACGTGTCCATGATCTGAACGACAAGCGCCTGGACGAGATGCGCCAGGCCTTCGAGCAGGCCATGCCCTTGGGCGCATCGACGTCGAAAAAGAAGAAAAAGCCCAAGGGCAAGCCGCGCAAGGGATGACCCCCCTGGTCTTGCATGCGGCTGTCCCTCTCGCGACCATTGACCCTGATCAATGGCGTCGTGTCGAGGATCGATTACCTTTGCAACCCATCGGACGGTGACGGGCGCCGACCACAGCGCCTTCGGCTCACGGGACAAGCCGTCGCCGGTCCAGGCTATTCACGCGGGGTACACCGACTCGGTCAGGCCGTCGGTGGCCTCGGGTTCAAGGGCACGCAAGGCATTTAGGGCAACTTCGGTTGCCCCTTTTTTTGCGTGCCGTTTTCTGATGGCGGACGATCGACCCTCTGCGCAACGCCGCTGTCTATGGATCATTCCCCATGGACGTCCAGGGTTCTCCGCCGTGCCGATCACCTTGCAGGCGCTGTTCGCGCCCAGTGCCACCGCCGTGAAATTCGCGCTGAAGACCGTGCTCGGCGGCGGCCTGGCCCTGTGGCTGGCCATGCGCCTGGAGCTGGAACAACCGTCCTGGGCCCTGATGACAGCGTTCGTGGTCGCACAGCCGTTGTCTGGCATGGTGATCCAGAAAGGCCTGGCGCGGCTGGCCGGGACGGTGGCTGGGACCGTCATGGCCGTGCTGCTGATCGCGCTGTTCGCGCAGACGCCCTGGCTGTTCCTGCTGAGCCTGGCCACCTGGTTGGCGATCTGCACGGCCACCTCCACGCAATTGCGCAGTGCATGGGCCTACGCCTTCGTGCTGGCTGGCTACACGGCGGCGATCATCGCGCTGCCGGCCACGTTGAACCCCTTGCAGGTGTTCGACCAGGCGGTCGCACGCTGCACCGAGATCAGCCTGGGCATCGTCTGCGCCACGCTGACCAGTGCGCTGCTCTGGCCCATGCGCGTCGAGCAGCAGCTGGCCGACCAGGCGCGTCAGGCCTGGGAGGCGGGCTTGCGCGCGGCCAGCGCGGTCCTGGCAGGCGACGAGCAGGCGCGGCAAGGATTGCTGGAAATCCTCGGACGTATCGTGGCGATCGACACTCAACGCGAGCATGCGGGCTTCGAAGGGTCGCGCGGACGTCAGCGGGAACGGGCCATCGGCGCACTGAGCCAGCAGTTGATGGTGCTGTTGCGGGTGGCCCGCTCGGTCCGTCGGCAATGGCGGCAGCTCGACGATCATGAAGCGGCGCGCCTGGCGCCCTGGCTGGACGAGGTGCGGGAACACCTGCTGGCGCCACGGGCACCGGATCTGTCCTGGCTCAGCCAACGTATCCGCAATGCCGCGCACGACGAGCAGGCCAGCGCCACCGAGCATTATTGCCTGGCGCGCCTGGCGTTGCTGCTGGACAAGGTGCTGGCCGCTCATCAGGCCTTGACCGACATGGAGGCGGGCAACATGCCCAAGGGCGCCGTCGAAGGCCTGGCTGCACACCGCGATCCGCCACTGGCCTTGCTGTTCGGCGCACGCAGCGCCCTGGCCTTCCTGACCCTGTGCACCTTCTGGCTGGCCACCGCCTGGCCCTCGGCCATCGGGGGGTTGGTACTGACCTGCGTAGTCTGCAGCCTGTTCGCCAGCCGTGAGAATGGCGCGCAGATCGGCCTGAGCTTCCTGCGCGGCATCGCCCTGGCCATTCCGAGCGCCTTTGTCGTCGGGCAGATCCTGCTGCCGCAGTGGAGCGGCTTCGCGCTGCTGTGCCTGGGCTTGGGCGTGCCCTTGTTCATGGGGGCGTTGTGCATGGCCAACCCGCGCACCGGCCCGACCGCTACCTCCTTCTGCCTGCACTTCATCGTGCTGGTGGCGCCGCTCAACGCGATGCAGTTCAGTGTCGAAACCATGCTCAACAGTGCCCTGGCCATGCTGATGGGGGTGAGCGCAGCGGTGCTGGCCTTCAAACTGGTGGTCCTGCGCCATCCCAACTGGCTGCGTCGCCGCTTGCGTGCGGCCACCCAGAGCGATCTGGCCAGGCTGACACGGCGCGATCTGCGCAGTGCCGATGGCTGGTTCGGCGGACGCATGGCCGATCGCCTGATGCTGCTGGCGCGCCATGCCCAGGATCTGCCGGAGACCGAGCGGCGTCGGTGGGACGATGGCCTGCACGGTCTGGACATCGGTGACGAGCTGGTGCATCTGCGCATGTGCCTGGCCATCGCCCAGGTGCCTTTGGCCGGTGCCGAACAGCAATATCTGGAACAGGTGCGCGGCGTCCTGGCCAGCGGACCGGCCCCTGACCGCGAGGACCGGCTCGATGCGGCCAGCACGCACCTGCTCGAGGCGCTGCAACGGCAACCGCGCAGCGATGCGGTGCGTCTGGCCGAAGGGGCGATCCTGCAGTTGCGTACCAGTTGGGCCCGGTGGTGTCGTTGGCAGGAGGTCGAGCATGGAGCTGCGTGAATGGGCATTGGGTGGGGTGCTGCTGAGCCCTTTCTTGTTGGATGTGGTGCTGGCACTGGCGGTGACCGGTGTGTTGCGCCTGCTGGTCCAGGCCACGGTGCTGGGACGCTGGATCTGGCACGAAGCGTTGTTCGACACGGCGCTGTTCGTCTGTGTGTTGTCCTTGATCGTGCATCTGCCGAGTTATCGCTGAGGAGCCTGTCATGCGTATGACCGCCCGTGTTCTGGTCACCCTGTGCGTGGTGATCGTCGCCCTGTTCGCCGGTTATCAACTGTGGCAGTACTACATGCTCACGCCCTGGACCCGTGATGCACGGGTACGCGCCGACGTGGTCGTGATCGCGCCGGATGTATCGGGGTGGGTGAGCGAGCTCAGGGTGCGGGACAACCAGCCGGTCAAGGCTGGCGAGTTGTTGATGCGCATCGACCGGGAACGCTTCCAGGCGGCAGTGGACAAGGCCAAGGCCGTGGTCGAGACGCGCGCGCAACAGGCGCGCCTGCGCGAGCGCGAAGCCGCCCGCCGGGTGGCCCTGGGGGCCGAGGCGATCAGCGCCGAGACCCGCGAGAACGCGCAGATCAACGCCGCCATCGCCCGCGGCGAACTGCATCAGGCCCAGGCCGACCTGGAACTGGCGAAGATCAACCTGGCACGCAGCGACGTGCGTGCGCCCAGGGCAGGGCACATCACCAACCTGCGCCTGGCGCAGGGCAACTACGCCACGGCCGGGCAGTCGGTCATGGCGCTGGTGGACGATGCCACCTTCTATGTACAGGCCTATTTCGAAGAAACCAAGCTGCCGCGCGTCCACGAGGGTGACCCGGTAGAGGTCTGGCTGATGAGCGCGGGTGCGCCCATCGCCGGTCGCATCGACAGCATCAGCCGTGGCATCAACGACCGCAACACGACGCCCGATGGCCAGTTGCTGGCCGAGGTCGAGCCTACGTTCAACTGGGTGCGTCTGGCCCAGCGAATCCCCGTGCGTATCCGGCTCGAGCAGGTGCCGGCAGGCACGGTGCTCAGCGCGGGCATGACCGCCAGCGTACGGGTCGCTCAGCCTGCGGATCGCTCCGACCGGTGAAGGTCTTCGGTGTCGATCGAGGACGGCTTGCCACTGGCGTTGGCCAGCGGCAGCGTGAAGGTGAACGAGGTGCCTGCCTCTCGGGTCGAGACCACACCCAGGCGCCCGCCATGGGCCATGGCGATCTGGTTGGCGATGTACAGCCCCAACCCCAGGCCTTGTCGCGGCTTGCCATCGACCGGGCTGGAGAACGGTTGGAACAGGTGTGACAGAACGGCGGCGGTGATCGGCTCGCCCTGGTTGTGCACGCTCATGTGCAGGGCGCCGTCTTCGACTTCGGCGCGCACGGTGATGGGGCCATCGCTCGCGCCATGGCTGAGGGCATTGGCGATCAGGTTGGACAAAAGCTGCATGACCCGTTCGCGATCGCAGTGAACGCCATGCAAGGCCTGCAGGCACAGGCGAATGTCCCGGTGCGGATGCACGCTGTGCAGTTCCAGGGCGACGTGTTCGATCGCCTTGTCGAGGTCCGGACAAGGCCGTATGTCCAGCAGGATGCCGCCGCCCAGCCGACCGCGGGCGAAGTCCAGCACATCGCGTACCAGTTGTGAGGCCCGCTTGCCGCAGGTCTGAATGTGGCGCGCGATGGTCACGTCGCGCGGTTCTTTCAGGCGCTGCGCCAGCAATTCGGCGCCTGCACTGATGGCGAACAGCGGGTTGCGCAGATCGTGGCCCAGCACGGCGATGAAGTGTTCACGCACGTCGGCCATGGCGCGTTCCTCGAGCAGGGCATGCTCGGTGCGTTGAGCGCTTTCTTCGCTGGCGATCTGGATCGACAGGAGCCGGGCAAAGGCCTCCATCATCGGGACGATGGCACTGCCCTTCAGGGCGGTGGGGCGTGGGTCGAGCGCGCAGAGGGTGCCGAAGAAACGTCCATCGGCCCGGATGATCGGCACCGAGATGTAGCTTTCGAAGCCATGCAGGCGCGGGGCCTGGTGGTGGCAATAGCGAGCGTCTTCGCGGGCATGGTCGATCACGATGGTACGGCGTGTCGCCCGGATGTCGTGACACAGCGTCGATGTCACGTCCAGCGTGTCGCCCGGTGCGATACCAACCTGATGCAGGTCGAGCACGGCGCAGGCGGTCCAGCTGTCTTCGGTCACCCGTGCCACGGCTGCGAAGCGAAGCCCGGTCTGTTCGTGGATGACTTGCAGGATGGCGGGCACCGCCGTGATGCGCCCAAGAATTGCGATGTCGGCTGCGATGTCGATGCTCATACCTTACCTGGCGGGTTGTCAGGACGGACCCCATGCCGGTCATTCTAGTCGGCAGGTCACCGCGGCGGGCCGTCACGGCAGGTCGAATCGGCGGCATCGTGCGATGTATTGACGTGCGTCATTCCACAAGGACGATCCATCGCTCGTCAGTCTGGACTGACCAGGCGCAGGTGCGGTGGCATCGAGCGAGTGAAGACTTGGTCGCGGCCTTGGTGCTTGGCGGTATAGAGCGCCTTGTCGGCGTTCTCGAGCCAGGCATCGGCACTGGCCAGGTCGGCGCGGAAGCTGGCCAGTCCGATGCTCAGGCTGATGCGCAGCTCTGGCAGCAGCGGATCATGGTAGCTGGCGATACGTTGCCGTACGCGGTCCATGATCTGGTAGGCCTGGGCCTCCGTGACGCCGCGCAGCAAGACGCAGAACTCGTCACCGCCATAACGACCGGCACGGTCGGTCGGGCGCAGGTTGCCCTTGAGCTCCTGGCTCAGCAGGCGCAGCACGGCGTCACCCACGGCATGACCGAAGCGGTCGTTGATCGGCTTGAAGTGGTCTACGTCGATCAGCGCGATGATGGCGTGTTCGTCCTTCGTCTGGCAGCGGTGGAACGCCATCTTCAAGAGGTTCTGCCAGGCACCGTGGTTGAGTAGGCCGGTCAGGCTGTCCGTGCGACTCAGGATGCCCAGGCGCTGCTTGTGTTCGGACAGCGTGATGGCCAGGCGATAGGAAACCCAGCCAAGCGCCAGCGGGTAGAGCGTCAGCATCGGCAGGCAGGCGTAGACCTGGTAAGGCGTGACGTTAAGCTGCAGATTCAGGCCAAAACAGGCGATGCCAAGCGTCATGCCGATCAATTGCGCGAGCAGGCCGTGCGCGACCAGCCGCTTGCCGCCCACGGCCACGTTGTTCATGGTCACCATCGACAGGATGGTCAGGCTGGGCAGCGGATTGAACTGCATGCAAGCGATCCAGAACCCGGTCATCACGGAGTCGATCAGCAGGTTGCGTCGCTCGGCCTTGTAAGGCATCGGTGCACGTGAGGCCCAGTGGTAGGCGACATGGGGCCAGACCAGCCCGTTGAAGAGGACCAGTCCCCAGACCCAGTCGGGCAGTGTCAGCGTGCTGAACACAGCGAGCACGGCGATCAGGCCAAGCACCTTGCCGACGATACGTGGCCGATAAATGCGTTTGACGAAAGAAAGACCGCTACCGGTCGTGTGGTCGATCATGATCGAGGTCAATCCCTGGGCGCAGTGAGGCGCACGTTGCAGGCAAACGGTTTGAGGAGCACTTCTATCTATAGGGAATGACTTGACCTTGAGGGCAGTACGGGGCCGGTCGATCACGACGCACACCAAGCACATGGCGCGATCTTGCAGCGTTGCCAGTGACGACGATCGTCGCCTGACGAACCTGATGAGAACGGCGGTGCGTCACGCCTTCCCATGATAGCGGTATGCAGCGAGCAAGGAATGGGCTATATGAAAAAATACGAAGGCGCACCAGGGTGGCCGATCAGCGGCAGGAAGCACGGGCGTGACGTGACGCGTTGCAGTCGGCAGAAGGGTGTGCGCGCAGCCGGATCCGGCAGCTGCCCGCACGTGCACGTCATGGCTTGCGTGACGAACCTTTGGCCATGTCGCGTAGGTGTCCGGGCCTGGACGCATCGGACGTGTCGAGATCGCGGGACGGTGGCTGTTCGCTGTCGCTGCGAACCTGGGCATGGCTGATCAGTGCAAAGATGAAGCTGCCGCCAATAATGTTGCCGGCCAGGGTCGGCAGCGCGAACTGCAGCCAGAAATCGCTCCAGGTCTGTTCGCCTGCCCAGACCAGGTAGGAGACTTCGACCGAGCCGACCACGATGTGGGTGAAGTCGCCCAGGGCCATCAGGTAGGTGATCAGCACGATGATCCAGATCTTGGCGTGCTCCATGGACGGAATCATCCAGACCATGGTGGCGATCATCCAGCCTGAGATGATGCCTTTGGCGAACATCTGGGCGATGTCGTTCTCCATGACCTTGCGCCCGATGTCGAGAAAGGCCGCATCGGTCTTGGCGTCGAAGATCGGCAGCTCGAGCATCACCCAGGCCACCAGCAGCGTACCGGCCAGATTACCGAACAGCACCACGCCCCACAGTCTGAGCAGACGTCCGAGGTTGGTGAAGGTCGGGGCGCTCATCAGTGGCAGTACGGCGGTAAGGGTATTCTCGGTGAACAGTTGCTGGCGGGCGATGATGACGGCCAGGAAGCCCGCGCTGTAGCCGAGGCTGGCGATCACATGACTGCTCTCGCTCTCCGGCAGACGTGCCGAGAACAACCCCATGGCCATGAAGGAAAGCCCCATGCTCAGGCCGGCGGCCAATGCCGACCACCACAAGGCGGCCACGGTCCGCTCGAGTTCGTGATCGCCCTGCGTGCGAATGATCTCGTGCAGCACAGCTGCACGGGGAGGTTGGTTGTGGGTGGCTGCTTGTTCTTCATCGGCCGAAAGGCCAGGGGTCTTTTCTTCGTGTTCGTCGTTCATGAACGGTTCGCTCTGCAGGTGACTGTAAGTACAGATCGGGGCCGCTTTAAATAGTTGCCTGGTCCACGTGAGAGGTTTGGAAATATTTTCGATGCAGGGGTTGACGCTGTCTGTGAATGGCGTATTATTCGCCTCCCGCAGCGATGCACTTGCAGCGGGGCAAGCGCGACATGAAGTGATCACAGTTTCGACAGAAACCAGATCGAAAAAAACTTCAAAATAAACGCTTGACACACAACGAGGACAGCGTAGAATGCGCGCCTCGGTTGAGACGAAAGCTTCTCAGCCAAACGCTCTTTAACAAATTGAATCAAGCAATTCGTGTGGGTGCTTGTGA